>CAIOAK010000023.1 GCA_903855945.1 uncultured Anaeromyxobacter sp. | reverse complement strand
CGCGCGCTCCCCGGATTCGGTCCCTACACCGCCGGTGCGGTGGCGAGCGTGGCCTTCGCGATTCCCGCCGCAGCGGTGGACGGCAATGCGATGCGCGTGCTCTCCCGCCTGGAGGGGGTCACTGGCAGTGTAATGTCACTAACAGTGAAGCGTCGGATCGAGGCGATCGCCGGAGCGCTCGTCCCGGCCGGGCGCCCGGGCGACTGGAACCAGGCCGTGATGGAGCTGGGCGCCACCGTCTGCCTGCCGCGCCGGCCCCGGTGCGCGGAGTGCCCGATCGTCCGCGCCTGCGTGGCGTCGCGTGAAGGTCTGACCGACCGGATCCCGGCTCGCCGGGAACGCCGGGCCCCGGAACGGAGGGTGATGGCCCTGGCGCGGATCGAGCGGGGCGGGCGACTCCTGATGCTGCGGGCCCCGCCGCGCGGACTGTTCGCCGGGATGTGGGGATTCCCCTGGGTGAATGTGCCGGCGGGGGCGGATCCGGGCGAACACCTCCGGCGCCGCGCCGCCCCGGAGCTGGGGGTCCGGCTGGAGGTGGGGCGCGAGATCGCCACCGTGACGCGGCTGCTCACGCACCGCCGCCTGGAGCTGGTGGTTCACGCCTGCCGCCTCCGCGGGAAGCCTCCGCAGGATCTCTCGAGGTGGGCCTTTACATCGGAGGGGGAGGCGAGTAGGTTGCCGGCCTCCACGGCGATGCGCCGTGTCATCGAGGCCTCCGGCGGGTGGACAACCGCCCCGAGGGGGACCGAGGGCACGGAGAAAAGACCGGGGAGCACCGGAAGGCCTTGACTTCCCGAGGCCCAACTGTATATTTCGCGCCCTTTTTGACGGGAAAGAACCGGATCGAATGCCGACGATCAGCCAGCTGGTCCGCAAGGGCCGCGAGAAGCTCAAGACGAAGCGAAAGGCCCCCGCCCTGGTGGAGTCGCCCCAGAAGCGTGGCGTGGCGACGCGCGTCTACACCACCACCCCCAAGAAGCCGAACTCGGCTCTCCGCAAGGTGGCCCGCGTCCGTCTCACGAACGGGTTCGAGGTGACGAGCTACATCCCCGGCGTCGGACACAATCTCCAGGAGCACTCGGTGGTGCTCATCCGCGGGGGGCGCGTGAAGGACCTCCCCGGCGTTCGCTACCACATCATCCGCGGAACCCTCGACGCCGTCGGCGTCCAGGGCCGCAAGCAGAGCCGCTCGAAGTACGGCGCCAAGCGCCCGAGCTAGGCCGAGGTTCAGATGCCCCGTCGTCGCGTAGTCGAGAAGCGGAAGATCCTGCCCGATCCCAAGTTCCAGGATCGGACCGTTGCCAAGTTCATCAACAACCTCATGCGGGAGGGGAAGAAGTCCACCGGTGAGAAGATCATCTACGGCGCGTTCGCCCTGGTGGAGAACCGCCTCAAGGACGACCCCCTCAAGGTCTTCAAGAAGGCCCTCGACAACGTGAAGCCGGTGGTCGAGGTGAAGTCCCGCCGTGTGGGCGGCGCCACGTACCAGGTCCCGGTGGAGGTCCGTCAGGATCGCCGCACGGCACTGGCGATGCGCTGGCTCATCGAGTATTCCACGTCGCGCGGTGAGAAGACGATGGTCGAGAAGCTGGCCGGGGAGATCCTCGACGCTGCGAACAACCGCGGCAACGCGGTGAAGAAGCGTGAGGACACCCACAAGATGGCGGAAGCGAACAAGGCGTTCGCGCACTACCGCTGGTAGGTCGGGAGGAGAATCGAGGATCGAAGAGGCCGACTCGGTCGGCTGGGTTCCGGAAGGACCCGAAGGCTCTTTGACAGCTCGGTCAGGTCGATACGTCGCTTCGCGACGTCCGGTTGGCGCACGCAACGGTGTGAAAGGTTTGAAGGACAGAGAACATGGCCCGCGTTACTCCACTCGAGCGCTACCGCAACATCGGCATCATGGCGCACATCGATGCCGGCAAGACGACCACGACCGAGCGGATCCTCTTCTACACCGGCGTCACCCACAAGATCGGCGAGGTCCATGAGGGCACCGCCGTCATGGACTGGATGGAGCAGGAGCGCGAGCGCGGCATCACCATCACCTCTGCCGCCACCACCTGCTTCTGGCGCGAGCACCGCATCAACATCATCGACACCCCGGGCCACGTGGACTTCACCATCGAGGTGGAGCGCTCGCTGCGCGTCCTCGACGGCGCCGTGGCGGTCTTCGACGCGGTGAGCGGCGTCGAGCCCCAGTCCGAGACGGTGTGGCGCCAGGCGGACAAGTACAAGGTTCCCCGCGCCTGCTTCATCAACAAGATGGACCGCGTGGGTGCCGACTTCTTCGCCTCGGTCGACTCCATCCGCGAGAAGCTGGGCGCCCGCCCGGTCGCGCTCCACCTGCCCATCGGCGCCGAGGACAAGTTCCGCGGAATGGTGGACCTCGTCAAGATGAAGGGCATCACCTTCGACGACGAGACCATGGGTGCCGGCTACCAGGAGATCGAGATCCCGGCCGAGCTCGCCGACCAGGCCAAGGAGTACCGGCAGGCGCTCGAGGAGGCCGTGGCCGAGGTCGACGACGACCTGATGGCCAAGTACCTCGACGGCCACCCGCTCTCGAACGACGAGCTCAAGCGCGGGCTCCGCAAGGGCACCATCGAGATGCGCTTCTTCCCGGTCGTCTGCGGGACCGCCTTCAAGAACAAGGGTGTGCAGCAGTTCCTCGACGCCGTCGTCGACTACCTGCCCAGCCCGGACGACAAGCCGCCGGTCCACGGCATCACCCCGAAGGGCGTCGAGGTGATCCGCAAGACGGGCGACAACGAGCCCTTCAGCGCGCTCGCCTTCAAGCTCATGAACGATCCGTTCGTGGGCAACCTCACCTTCTTCCGCGTGTACTCCGGCAAGCTGGAGAGCGGCTCCTACGTCTACAACGCCTCCCGCGACCGCAAGGAGCGGGTGGGGCGGCTCCTGCAGATGCACGCCAACAAGCGGGAGGAGATCAAGGAAGTCCTCGCCGGCGACATCGCCGCCGCGGTGGGCCTGCGCTCCTCCACCACCGGCGACACGCTCTGCGACGAGGACCACCAGGTCATCCTCGAGAAGATGGAGTTCCCCGAGCCGGTGATCTCGGTGGCGGTGGAGCCCAAGACCAAGGCCGACTCGGACAAGATGGGCATCGCCCTGCAGCGCCTCCAGATGGAGGACCCCAGCTTCCGGGTCCACACCGACGAGGAGACGGGCCAGACCATCATGCGCGGGATGGGGGAGCTCCACCTGGAGATCCTCGTCGACCGCATGCTCCGCGAGTTCAAGGTGGAGGCCAACGTCGGCAAGCCGCAGGTGGCCTACCGCGAGACCATCACCCGCGAGGTCGAGTCGGAGGGGCGCTACATCCGTCAGACCGGTGGCCGTGGCCAGTACGGACACTGCTGGCTGCGCCTCATCCCGCAGGAGCCCGGAAAGGGCTTCACCTTCGAGAACGAGACCGTGGGCGGATCCATCCCCAAGGAGTTCGTCGAGCCCATCCGCAAGGGCATCGAGGAGGCCATGACCGGCGGCATCCTGGCCGGCTTCCCCATGGTCGACCTCAAGGTCGAGGTCTTCGACGGCTCGTACCACGACGTCGACTCGTCCGAGATGGCCTTCAAGATCGCCGGCTCCATGGGCTTCAAGGACGGCGCCGCCCGGGCCACCCCGGTGCTGCTCGAGCCCATCATGGACGTCGAGGTGGTGACGCCCGACAGCTTCATGGGCGACGTCATCGGCGATCTGAACTCGCGTCGCGGCAAGATCCAGGGTATGACCCCGCGGTCCGGGGTCCAGGCCATCACCGCACAGGTCCCGCTGGCCCAGATGTTCGGCTACGCCACGGACCTTCGCTCCAAGACGCAGGGGCGTGCGACCTACACCATGCAGTTCGGGCATTACGCCCAGGTTCCGAACAGCATCGCAGAGACCATCATCACGAAGAGCAAGGGAGCCGCCGCCCCAACCAAGTAGTCGGCGCGCAACGACGAAGGAGAATTCACATGGCCAAGGAAAAGTTCGATCGCAGCAAGCCCCACGTGAACGTCGGAACGATCGGTCACGTGGACCACGGCAAGACCACGCTGACCGCGGCCATCACCAAGGTCGCCGCCCAGCAGGGTCTGGCCTCCTTCATGGCGTACGACCAGATCGACAAGGCGCCGGAGGAGCGGGAGCGCGGTATCACCATCGCCACCGCGCACGTCGAGTACCAGACGAAGAACCGGCACTACGCCCACGTCGACTGTCCGGGCCACGCCGACTACGTGAAGAACATGATCACCGGCGCCGCGCAGATGGACGGCGCGATCCTGGTGGTCTCGGCCGCCGACGGCCCGATGCCCCAGACCCGCGAGCACATCCTGCTCGCCCGCCAGGTCGGCGTGCCCTACATCGTGGTCTACCTGAACAAGGTGGACATGGTGGACGACTCCGAGCTGCTCGAACTCGTCGAGCTCGAGGTTCGCGAGCTCCTCATCAAGTACAATTTCCCCGGCGACAAGACCCCCATCGTTCGCGGTTCGGCGCTCAAGGCGCTCGAGGGCGACAAGGGCGATCTCGGGGAGCTGTCCATCGGCCGCCTCATGGAGGCCATCGACACCTACATCCCGACCCCGGCTCGCGCCAAGGACAAGCCGTTCCTGATGCCGGTGGAGGACGTGTTCTCCATCTCCGGCCGCGGCACCGTGGCCACCGGGCGTGTGGAGCGCGGCATCGTCAAGGTCGGCGAGGAGATCGAGGTGGTCGGTCTCAAGCCCACCGTGAAGACGGTGGTCACCGGCGTGGAGATGTTCCGCAAGCTCCTCGACCAGGGCGAGGCCGGCGACAACATCGGCGCGCTGCTCCGCGGCCTGAAGCGCGAGGAGATCGAGCGCGGCCAGGTGCTCGCCAAGCCGGGCTCCATCACCCCGCACACGAAGTTCAAGGCTGAGGTCTACGTGCTGACGAAGGAGGAGGGTGGCCGTCACACCCCGTTCTTCAACGGCTACCGCCCCCAGTTCTACTTCCGCACCACCGACGTGACCGGCTCCATCCAGCTCCCCGCAGGCGTGGAGATGGTGATGCCGGGTGACAACATCGGGATGGACGTGGAGCTCATCACGCCCATCGCGATGGAGAAGGAGCTGCGGTTCGCCATCCGCGAGGGTGGCCGCACCGTGGGCTCGGGCGTCGTCGCGGAAGTGATCCTGTAACCAAGGAAGAGGCAGCCCCGGCGAACGGCGGTGCAGTCTGGCCGCGCCGCGCCGGGGCCTGAAGAAGCCGAGGACGTGAAGATGGCAATGCAGAAGATCCGCATCCGGCTCAAGGCCTACGACTACAAGCTGCTCGACCAGTCGGCCGGCGAGATCGTGGAGACCGCGAAGCGGACCGGCGCCAAGGTGGCCGGCCCGATTCCGCTTCCCACCCGGATCAACAAGTTCACCGTTCTTCGCAGCCCGCACGTCGACAAGAAGTCGCGTGAGCAGTTCGAGATCCGCACGCACAAGCGGCTTCTCGAGATCCAGGAGCCCACGTCACAGACGCTCGACGCGCTCATGAAGCTGGATCTGTCGGCGGGTGTGGACGTGGAGATCAAGTAGGCGAGGACGCCATGGCAAAGTTCGACGTCTATAGCCTGGACAGGACGAAGGTCGCCGAGATCGACCTCAAGGACGAGGTATTCGCCGGTCCGGTGAACGAGCACCTCTTCTGGGAGGTCGTGAAGGCCAAGCTCGCCTCCGACCGTTCGGGCACCCATGCGGTGAAGAACCGCTCCCTCGTCTCCGGCGGCGGCAAGAAGCCCTGGAAGCAGAAGGGAACCGGTCGCGCCCGCCAGGGCTCGACCCGCGCCAGCCAGTTCGTCGGCGGCGGGAAGGCCATGGGGCCGAAGCCGCGCGACTACAGCTACGACGTGCCGCGCAAGGTCCGCAAGGCGGCGCTCCGGTCGGCGCTGGCGCTGCGCGCCTCGGAGCAGAAGATCCTCATCGTGGACCGCTGGGCGCCGGAGGCACCGAAGACCGCCGCCGCCGCCCAGGTGTTCGGGAAGCTCGGCGTGAAGAAGGCGCTCGTCGTGGACGGCGCCGAGAACGCCTCGCTGCAGAAGTCGATCCGGAACCTCGCAGGGTTCGACTTCCTCGCCACCCAGGGTCTCAACGTGTACGACATCCTCGGCCATGAGTACCTCGTGCTCACCGTCGACTCGGCCCGCAAGGTGGAGGAGGCGCTGTCATGAACCTCACCGCGCAGGACGTCATCGTCCGTCCCATCATCAGCGAGAAGGCAGAAATTGGCCGGGAGACCGGGCGGCAGTACGCCTTCCAGGTTCACCGCGAATCCACCAAGATCCAGGTCAAGGGGGCTGTCGAGAAGCTCTTCTCGGTGAAGGTCACCGGGGTGCGCACCTCCATCGCCCGGGGCAAGAACAAGCGCGTCGGCCGACACGTGGGCCGCCGTCCCAACTGGAAGAAGGCCATCGTCACCCTCAAGGAAGGCGACACCATCGCCCTCTTCGAGGGGAAGTAGGCCAGGGGAACGAGCATGGGCGTCAAGAGCTACAAGCCGACCAGCGCTGCCCGCCGTCTCATGACGGTCTCGGATTTTGCCGAGATCACCAAGAGCCGCCCGGAGAAGAAGCTGACCCGCGCGAAGAAGCGCACGGGCGGCCGCAACGTGCACGGCCACATCACGACCCGCCACATCGGTGGCGGCCACAAGCAGCGGTACCGGGTCATCGACTGGCGTCGCGACAAGGACGGGGTTCCCGCCAAGGTCGCGGCCATCGAGTACGATCCCAACCGCACCTCCCGCATCGCGCTGCTCCACTACAAGGACGGCGAGAAGCGGTACATCCTGGCCCCGCTCGGCGTGGCCGTGGGCGACCTCCTCGTCTCCGGCGAACAGGTCGACATCCGGCCCGGGAACACGCTTCCCATCCGCGGGATGCCGCTCGGCACCATGATCCACGGGCTCGAACTCCAGCCGGGATCGGGCGCCAAGCTCATCCGCACCGCGGGCTCCTTCGGCCAGGTGATGGCGAAGGAGGGCGAGTACGCCCAGATCCGCATGCCGTCGGGCGAGATTCGCAAGGTGCTCCAGGTCGTCCGTGCCACGGTGGGGCAGCTCTCCAACATCGAGAACGCCAGCATCCGCGTGGGCAAGGCCGGCAAGAGCCGATGGCTGGGCATCCGTCCCACCGTCCGCGGCCTGGCGATGAACCCGGTCGATCACCCGCACGGCGGCGGTGAGGGCAAGTCCGGTCAGGGCAATCCGCACCCGGTCTCGCCCTGGGGACAGAAGACCAAGGGTCTCAAGACCCGCAACAATCGCCGCACGGACAAGTACATCATCTCGCCCCGCAAGCGGGGCGTACGCAGCCAGGCCACGTAGCGGCGAGGACCGATAGAAATGGCGCGTTCCATCAAGAAGGGCCCGTTCGCCGACAAGCACCTCCTCAAGAAGGTGGAGGACGCGAACAAGGGCAGCAAGAAGTCGGTCATCAAGACCTGGTCCCGGCGGAGCACCATCATGCCGGACTTCGTCGGGCACACCTTCGCGGTGCACAACGGACGGAAGTTCGTGCCGGTGTTCGTCCAGGAGAACATGGTCGGGCACAAGCTCGGCGAGTTCTCCCCGACCCGCACCTTCCACGGGCACACCGGCGAGAAGAAGGCGGTCGCGTCCACCAGCGCTCCGCCTCCGAAGAGGTAGAGGATCCTCATGACCGACACCGAGAAGAAGACCGCGAAGACCGCGGCCCCGGGACGCCGGGTGTTGATCACCCGCAAGGAACGGCGCGTCCGCGCCGAGGCGGCCCGCCCCAAGCCGGGTCCGCATGCCTCGCTGCGCGCGCTGCGCGTCACGCCTCGCAAGGTCCGCCTCGTGGCCGACCACGTGCGCGGCATGCCGGTGGGCGCCGCGCTGGCGATGCTCAAGTTCACCCCGCAGGCCGCGGCCCCGCACCTCGCCAAGCTGCTGCGCTCGGCGGTGGCCAACGCCGAGAACAAGGGCGGCCACGTCGACGTGGACGCGCTGTTCGTGAAGACGCTCACCGTGGATCACGGCCCCAAGCAGCGCCGCTTCATGCCGCGCGCCATGGGCCGGGCCACCCAGATCGACAAGAAGACGAGCCACGTCTACGTGGAACTCGGCATCGCGGTGCGCGCGTAGCGCGCGCAAGGAGGACCACGTGGGTCAGAAAGTCCATCCGATCGGGTTCCGCCTGGGGGTCATCCGGACCTGGGACTCGAAGTGGTACGAAGAGAAGAACTACGCGAAGTGGCTGCACGAGGACATCAAGATCCGTGAGTTCGTGAAGGAGAAGCTCGGCCAGGCCGGCATCTCCAGGATCGAGATCGAGCGTGCTGCCAACAAGGTGAAGGTGAACGTCCACACCGCGCGGCCGGGCATCGTCATCGGCAAGCGCGGTGCAGGGATCGAGACCATCAAGAAGGACCTTCAGGCCCTCACCCAGAACGAGATCTACCTGAACGTGGTCGAGGTCCGGAAGGCCGAGACCGACGCGCAGCTCGTGGCCGAGAACATCGCCACCCAGCTGGAGCGCCGCATCGCCTTCCGCCGCGCCATGAAGAAGTCCGTGCAGACGGCCCTCAAGTTCGGTGCCAAGGGCATCCGCGTGGCCTGTTCCGGTCGGCTGGGCGGTTCCGAGATGGCCCGCTACGAGTGGTACCGCGAGGGGCGCGTTCCCCTTCACACGCTGCGCGCGGACATCGACTACGGGTTCGCCGAGGCCAAGACCACCTACGGGAAGATCGGCGTGAAGGTCTGGATCATGCGTGGTGAGGTCCTGCCCCAGTCGGCCAAGGCGCCGCGGGCCAGCATCGGCGGCCGGGCCTAGCCCGCCGCACCCGGAAACCTTCGAGGAGACAGAGAGATGCTGCAGCCGGCCAGGACGAAGTACCGAAAGATGCAGAAGGGGCGCATGCGGGGCAAGGCCTACCGCGGCTCCGAGCTCAACCAGGGCTCGTTCGGCCTGGCTGCCACCGAGTGTGGCTGGCTCACGAGCCGGCAGATCGAGGCTGCCCGCGTTGCCATCAGCCGCTACGTGAAGCGGGGCGGGAAGCTCTGGATCCGGGTCTTCCCCGACAAGCCCATCACCAAGAAGCCCGCCGAGACCCGCATGGGCACCGGCAAGGGGCCGGTGGAGTACTACGTCGCCGTCGTCAAGCCCGGTCGCGTTCTCTTCGAGATCGAGGGCGTCACCGACGAGCAGGCCGCCAAGGCGTTCTCCCTGGCCTCCCACAAGCTGCCCGTCTTCACGAAGCTCGTGAAGCGTGGCGTGACCCTCTAGGAGGCGACATGTCCACCGACACCGAACTTCGCCTGCTGAACGCCGAGGAGCTCGAGGCGCGCGTCGCCGAGCTCAAGCATCAGATCTTCGAGATGAGAGGCAAGCTCAACACCGGCGTGCTGGACTCGACCGCCGACCTCGCCAAGACCCGAAGGCTCGTGGCGCGCTGCAGGACGCTGGCGCGCGAGAAGGAGCTGGGCATCGTGCGCAGCGCGACGACCGAGACCCGCAAGGGGAAGAAGGAGTAGCCATGGAGCGCGGCAAGGCAAAATCCCGCGTCGGGCTGGTGGTGTCCGACAAGATGCAGAAGACGGTGGTCGTGCGCGTGGAGCGGCGCGTCGCCGATCGTCAGTACGGCAAGATCGTTCGCCGTGCCGAGCGCTACAAGGTTCACGACGAGGGTGAGACGGCGAAGACCGGCGACAAGGTCCGGATCGTGGAGACGCGGCCGATGTCCAAGGACAAGCGGTGGCGTGTGGCCGAGATCCTGGTGAAGGGGGCGGAGGTTTAGCCATGATCCAGCAACAGACCATCCTGGATGTCGCCGACAACTCCGGCGCCAAGAAGGTCCAGT
This sequence comes from uncultured Anaeromyxobacter sp., assembly GCA_903855945.1. GTDB lineage: Bacteria > Myxococcota > Myxococcia > Myxococcales > Anaeromyxobacteraceae > CAIOAK01. Next base: position 62,440 of record CAIOAK010000023.1, on the reverse strand, counting down.
GCATCAAGGTCCTCGGTGGCACCCGGCGGAAGTACGCCTCCATCGGCGACGTGATCGTGGTCTCCGTGAAGGAGGCGATCCCGCAGTCGAAGGTGAAGAAGGGCGAGGTGGCCCGGGCTGTCATCGTGCGCACCGCCCGCGAGGTGGCGCGCGCCGACGGGAGCTACATCCGCTTCGACGGAAACTCGGCTGTCCTCATCAACAAGGACCTCGAGCCGGTCGGCACCCGCATCTTCGGGCCGGTCGCCCGTGAACTTCGCGCCCGCAAGTTCATGAAGATCATCAGCCTGGCGCCGGAGGTGCTGTAGGCCATGGACGTCCGCAAGAACGACACCGTCAAGGTGCTCTCCGGCAAGGAGAAGGGCAAGTCGGGCAAGGTGCTCGAGGTGCTCCACGAGAAGAACCGGGTCCGGGTCGAGAAGCTCATGACCTCGAAGCGCCACCTGAAGAAGGGGCGCAGCCAGGCGAACCCGGAAGGCGGGATCGTCGAGCGGGCCGGCTCCATCCACGCCTCGAGCGTCATGGTGGTCTGCCCGAAGTGCGGCAAGCCGACCCGCGTGGCGCACGCCACCCGGGAAGACGGTCGCCGGGTCCGCGCCTGCAAGAAGTGCAAGGAACGCTTTGAGTAGGGCAACCACGCATCGCCCGGCGGCGAAGGCCCCGGACGAAGGCAAGGAGCGATAGATGGCAGCGCGTCTCAAGGAGAGGTTCGAGAAGGAGATCCGGCCGACCCTGGTCAAGGAGCTCGGGCTGAAGAACCCGATGCAGGCTCCGCGGATCGAGAAGGTCGTGGTGAACATGGGGCTCGGTGAGGCCATCCAGAACGGGAAGATCCTGGATGCGTCGCTGGAGCAGCTGGCCGCCATCACCGGGCAGAAGCCGGTGGTGACCAAGGCCCGCAAGTCCATCGCGAACTTCAAGCTGCGTCAGGGTCAGAGCATCGGGGCCATGGTCACCCTGCGGGGAACCCGGGCCTACGAGTTCCTGGACCGGCTCCTGAACGTGGCGCTTCCCCGGGTCCGCGACTTCAAGGGCGTGTCGCCCAAGGCCTTCGACGGCAAGGGCAATTACACCCTGGGCGTCAAGGAGCAGATCATCTTCCCGGAGATCAACTACGACAAGGTCGAGAAGATCAAGGGATTGAACATCACCGTGGTCACCACGGCGCGGAACGACGAGGAGGGCAGGGCGTTGCTCCGCCACCTCGGCATGCCCTTCCGCCAGTAGCTGGACCAGGAGACGGATACGATGGCCAAGCTTTCGAAAATGGCGCAGGCGGCGCGCAAGCTGAAGTTTCCGGTGCGCCAGTACAACCGCTGCCCGATCTGTGGGCGACCGCGCGCGTTCCTGCGCAAGTTCCAGATGTGCAGAATCTGCTTCCGCAATCGCGCGCTCCGGGGCGAAGTCACGGGCGTCATCAAGTCGAGCTGGTAGGGAGAACGATCGATGAGCTTCACCGATCCCATTGGCGACATGCTCACCCGCGTGCGGAATGCATCCTCCGCGCGCCATGAGAAGGTGCTGGTCCCGGCCTCCAACCTCAAGGCGCGTATCGCCGAGGTGCTGAAGGCCGAGGGCTTCATCCACGATTACGTCCTTCACAAGGAGGACAACCACCAGGGGGCCATCACCATCCTCCTCAAGTATGGCTCGGACCGCGAGCCGGCCATCAGCGACATCAAGCGGGTGTCGAAGCCGGGGCTGCGGCGGTACGTGGCCACCGACGACATTCCCCGCGTCTTGAACGGAATGGGCATCGCCATCCTCTCGACCTCGAAGGGTATCCTGGTCGACCGGGAGGCCCGCAAGCAGAAGGTGGGCGGCGAGCTCATCTGCACCGTCTGGTAGGAGCATCCATGTCCCGCATCGGCAAGATTCCGGTGAAGATCCCGGAGAAGGTCAAGGTCACCGTGGTCGGAAACACGGTGAAGGTCGAGGGCCCCAAGGGCAAGACCTCCTTCGTCTTCAACGCCAAGATGAAGATCGAGGTCGGCAATGGCGAGGTCGCCGTCCTGCGACCCGACGACTCGACGCTGGCGCGGTCGCTCCACGGCCTCACCCGCACGCTCGTCCGCAACGCCGTCGACGGCGTGACCAAGGGCTACGAGCGCACGCTCGAGATCGTCGGCGTGGGCTTCAAGGCCGAGGGGAAGGGCAGGGAGGTCCAGTTCGCGCTGGGCTTCTCGCACCCGGTGATCTTCGCGCTGCCCGAGGGCATCACCGCCGAGGTGGACCCGAAGCAGACCAAGGTCACCGTGCGCGGCGCCGACAAGCACATGGTGGGCATGACCGCCGCCCGCATCCGCGAGCTTCGGCCTCCCGAGCCCTACAAGGGCAAGGGCATCAAGTACGCCAACGAGATCATCCGCCGCAAGGAAGGCAAGACCGGCGCGGCCTGACCGCCGCACGCTCATGCGCCGGCTGTTTTCGCGCCGGCGCAAGGAGGAAGCACCATGGCAGAGAAGACTACCCCCAGAGAGCGGCGCAAGGCGCGCATCCGGAAGAAGCTGTCCGGCACCGCGGAGCGTCCGCGCCTCTCCGTGTACCGCAGCCTGAACCACATCTACGCCCAGGTGGTGGACGATGTGGCTGGCCGCACCATCGCCTTCGTGGGCACCACCTCCAAGACGCTGCGCGACGCGGTGAAGGACGACGACAAGACCGAGGCCGCCAAGAAGGTGGGCACGGCCGTCGGCAAGGCAGCGCTCGAGAAGGGCGTTTCCCGGGTCGTCTTCGATCGCAACGGTTGTGACTACCACGGCCGGATCCGGGCCGTGGCCGAGGCGGCCCGCGAGGCCGGTCTCAAGTTCTAGGCTTCGCAGGACGAGGAACGAATGGCCGCTCCCATCAACGTGAACGATCTCGAACTGACGGACCGCGTGGTCCACATCAACCGCGTCGCCAAGGTGGTCAAGGGCGGCCGGCGCTTCAGCTTCTCCGCCCTCATCGTGGTCGGTGACGGCCAGGGGCACGTCGGGGTGGGCCTGGGCAAGGCCAACGAAGTCCCCGAGGCCATCCGAAAGGGTGGGGAGCAGGCGAAGAAGAACGTCTTCAAGGTGCCGCTCGCCGGCACCACCATCCCCCACGAGGTGCTGGGTCACTTCGGCGCGGGGCGGGTGCTCCTCAAGCCGGCCAGCGAGGGAACCGGCGTGATCGCCGGTGGCGCCGTCCGCGCCGTGCTGGAGGCGGCGGGGGTGCGCAACGTGCTCACGAAGAGCCAGGGTTCGCGCAATCCGCACAACGTGCTCAAGGCCACCGTGGCCGGGCTCAAGAGCCTGCGCAATGCCGACCGGGTCGGCCAGATGCGCGGCAAGACCCTCGCCGAGATGACGGAATAGGTCGGGAGACGACGATGGCTGCCATCAAGGTGACTCTGAAGCACGGACTGGCCGGGATCCCGGCCTCCCAGCGGGCCGTGGTCACGGGGCTGGGGCTGAAGAAGAGCAACTCGACCAAGGTGCTCCCCGACAACCCGTGCACCATGGGGATGATCCGCAAGGTCGGTTACCTGCTCGCCTGGGAGCGCGTCGATGCGCCCGCGCCGCAGGGACGCAAGACCAGGAAGTCGAAGGGCGCCTGACCGCCTGGCGCGGCGCGCCCCAACGAGGGTAGAAAGGAAAGCTCATGTCGTCGCTGAACCAGCTCAAGGCTCCCCGCGGGGCAACCAAGGTGAGGAAGCGCGTGGGGCGCGGCCAGGCCTCCGGCCTCGGCAAGACCGCCGGCCGCGGAGGGAAGGGCCAGAAGGCCCGCTCCGGCAACATGCACTTCGAGGGCTTCGAGGGCGGCCAGATGCCGCTGCAGCGCCGCCTTCCGAAGTTCGGCTTCCAGAACCATTTCCGGCTCGAGTACGAGGAGGTGAACGTCACCGACCTCGCCCGGCTGCCTGCCGGAAGCGTCGTGGACACGGCGGCCCTGAAGGGGGTCGGGCTGGTCCGCGGCCGCGGGGACGGCGTGGTGGTGCTGGGCAAGGGCGAGCTCGCCGGAGCCTACACCGTGCGGGTGGACCGGATCTCGGCCGGCGCGCGCGAGGTCGTCGAGAAGGCCGGCGGCAAGGTCGACCTCCTGCCTCGGCGCCGGACCATGGGCGAGAAGCAGAAGGCAGAGAAGGCCGAGAAGAAGGCCAAGGCAAAGTCGTAGGGCGGCGGGGGGAACCGGGATGCTCACCAACAGTCTCGCCAACATCTTCCGCGTGGCCGAGCTGCGCAAGCGGCTTGCCTTCACCGTGGGGATGCTGGCGGTGTACCGCCTGGGCGTCTTCGTCTCCACCCCGGGCGTCGACCGTGTGGCCATGCGGAAGGTGGTTGCCTCCCAGGGCGGCCTGCTGGGGCTCTTCAACCTCTTCTCGGGCGGCGCGCTCGAGCAGCTCTCCATCTTCGCCCTCGGCATCATGCCGTACGTCTCCGCCTCCATCATCCTGCAGCTGCTCACGGTCGTGGTCCCGGCCCTCGAGAAGATGCAGAAGGAAGGCGAGGTCGGGCGCAAGCGGATCACGCAGTACACCCGCTACGGCACGATCGTCCTGGCGGGCATCCAGGGCATCGGGATCGCCACCTACCTCGAGTCGCTCCGCGACCCGTCGGGGCTCGCGGTGGTCACCAACCCGGGCTGGTCGTTCCGCCTCCTCACCATCATCACGCTCTCCGCCGGAACCGCCTTCATCATGTGGATGGGCGAGCAGATCACCGAGCGGGGCATCGGCAACGGGATCTCGCTCATCATCTTCGCCGGCATCGTGTCCCGCATGCCCGACGCGGTCTTCCAGCTCTACGCGGCTTACCGGGCCCCGGGCGCGGGCATGGACGAGCTGCGGCTCGTCATCCTCACCGCGGTCATGGTGGCGGTGATCGCCTTCATCGTCTTCGTGGAACGGGCGCAGCGGCGCATCCCCGTCCAGTACGCGAAGCGCGTGGTGGGCCGGCGCACCTACGGCGGCCAGAGCACCCACCTGCCGCTCAAGGTGAACACCTCGGGCGTCATCCCGCCCATCTTCGCCAGCTCGGTCCTGCTCTTCCCGGCCACGCTGGCCTCCTGGTTCCCCTTCCTGCAGCGCATCTCCGACGAGATGCGCCCCGGCGGCTGGGTCTACAACACCCTCTACGTCGTGCTCATCATCTTCTTCGCCTACTTCTACACGGCGGTGACCTTCAACCCGGTGGACGTCGCCGACAACCTGAAGAAGTACGGCGGCTACGTCCCGGGCATCCGTCCCGGCAAGAAGACGGCCGAGTACATCGACTACGTCCTCTCCCGCATCACCTTCGGCGGCGCCCTCTACCTGGCGGCCGTGAGCATCCTGCCCACCATCCTCATCAACCAGTTCGGCGTGCCCTTCTACTTCGGCGGAACGGCGCTGCTCATCGTGGTCGGCGTGGCCCTGGACACGGTCCAGCAGATCGAGGGGCACCTCATCACGCGCCACTACGAGGGCTTCACCGGGCCGCGCGGCCCCCGCATCCGCGGGCGTGCCACCGCGGGGCTCAACGCCTAGTCGCGCCGGACGGCGCGCGGGGAGACGGCCATGATCCTCATCCTCCTGGGACCACCGGGCGCCGGTAAGGGGACGCAGGCCAAGCTGCTCGCCCGCGACCTCCAGGTCCCGCACATCTCCACCGGCGACATGTTCCGCGACCACAAGGCCCGCGGGACCGAGCTCGGCCGGCAGGTGGATGCCATCATGGCCTCGGGCGGGCTCGTTCCCGACGACGTCACCAACTCCATGGTGAAGGACCGGCTCTCCCGGCCCGACGTGGCGGGCGGCTTCATCCTCGACGGCTATCCGCGCACCACGGCGCAGGCCGATTTCCTCGACCAGCTGCTCGTGTCGCTCGGCCGCCGGACCGACCGGGCCGTCTCCTACGAGATCGCCCACGAGCTGCTCGTGGACCGCATGAGTGGGCGGCGCAGCTGCCCTTCTTGTGGGACGGTCTACCACGTCACCGCCAACCCGCCCCGGAAGGGCGGCGTCTGCGATCGAGAGGGTGCGGTGCTCGTGCAGCGGGACGACGACAAGGCGGAGACGGTGGGGCGTCGCCTCCAGGAGTACGAGGCGAAGACGGCTCCCCTGAAGCGCTACTACCAGGAGCGCGGCGTCCTCACCGAGGTCGCCGGTACTGGAAGCCCCGACGAGGTGCTCGCCACCACGAAGCGGGCGCTCGGTCGGTCCTGACGGTGCAGCCCAAGACCCGCGATGAGCTCGCGCGCATGCGCGACGCAGGACGGGTCGTGCGAACGGTCCTCGACGAGGTCGCTGCGGCCGCGGTGGCCGGCGTCTCCACCGCAGAGCTCGACCGGCTCGCCGAGAGCCGCACACGTCAGCTGGGGGCCATACCGGCCTTCAAGGGCTACCTGGGCTATCCCGCCTCCATCTGCATCTCGGTGAACGACGAGGTGGTCCACGGCATCCCCTCGGGCAAGCGCATCCTCCGGGAAGGGGACGTGGTGGGGCTCGACTTCGGCGCCATCGTGGCAGGCTTCCACGGGGACGCCGCGGAGACGGTGGTGGTGGGCAAGGGCACCCCGGAGGCGGAGCGGCTGGTGGCCGCCACGCGGGCGGCCCTCCAGGCCGGTGTGGCGGCGGCGCGCCCCGACGGCCGGGTGGGCGATATCGGGGCCGCAGTCCAGCGGAGCGCCGAGGCGGCCGGGTTCTCCGTGGTCCGCGAGTTCGTGGGGCACGGGATCGGCCGGAAGCTCCACGAGCCTCCCCAGGTGCCCAATTTCGGGGAACCCGGGACCGGTCCCTTCCTCCGGCCCGGGCTCGTCCTCGCCATCGAGCCGATGGTGAACGCCGGGCTGCCGGGCGTGAGGACGCTCCCGGACGGCTGGACCGCCGTGACGCAAGACGGCAGTCTTTCAGCGCATTTCGAGCACACCGTGGCCGTCACCGAGGAGGGTCCGGAGATTCTCACCCGGACGGCGACATGACGGGAACGGGCAAGTTGCACGGAGCGCTTGCAACCTCGAAATTCACATGTTATAGGGCGCCCTCCGCATCGGCCCGGGTGCTCGGGTCGGGGTGCGTCAGAAGTACCAGGAGCTCGAGGGGGTCACAGGTGGCCCCCGATGGTCCCGCCGGCAGGCACGGCGGGGCTTTTCGTCTCGTGCCAGAACTTTTCGGTCGGGTGACAAGGTCATGAAGGTCCGCGCGTCGGTGAAGAAGATCTGCGACAAGTGCAAGGTCGTGAAGCGCAAGGGCGTCGTGCGGATCATCTGCGCCGCCAACCCCCGCCACAAGCAGCGCCAGGGCTAGCCCGAGGGCTCGGCCCCGGAGAACCGGAGAATCAGGAATGGCTCGCATTGCCGGCGTCGATCTTCCCGCAGAGAAGCGCGTCGAGATCTCGCTCCAGTACATCTACGGGATTGGCAAGGCCACCGCGAAGAAGGTCCTCGCGAAGGCCGGGATCGATCCCGTGACCCGAACGAAGAATCTCGACGACGATCAGGTCCGTCACATCCGTGAGGCCATCGAGGCCGTCACGCAGGTGGAGGGTGACCTCCGCCGCGAGACCTCGATGAACATCAAGCGGCTCATGGACCTGGGCTGCTACCGCGGCCTGCGTCACCGCAAGGGGCTGCCGGTCCGGGGCCAGAGAACCCACACCAACGCGCGGACCCGCAAGGGTCCGAAGCGCGGCCTGGTCCGCAAGGCGCCCGCCGCCTCGGCGCCTGCTCCCCGGTAGTTCACGGCGAGTGAACCGGAAGAGAATGGAGAATCAGCGTGGCTGACGAGAAGCAGGCCGAGAAGGCCGAGAAGCCGGTGAAGAAGGCCGAGGCGGCCCCCGCCAAGGTCGAGGAGGCGGCTCCCTCCGTCCCCAACTTGACCGGTATCGAACCGGTGACCGCGTCCCCCGTGACCCCGAAGAAGGGGAAGAAGCGGGTCAAGAAGAACGTGGCCAACGGGGTGGTGCACATCAACTCCACCTTCAACAACACGATGATCACGATCACCGACCCGGTGGGGAACGTCCTCTCCTGGTCGTCGGCCGGCGCGCGCGGATTCAAGGGCTCGCGCAAGTCGACCCCGTTCGCCGCGCAGGTAGCGGCGGGGGATGCCGCCGCCAAGGCCATGGAGCACGGTCTCAAGGCGGTGGTGGTGATGGTGAAGGGGCCGGGCGCAGGGCGCGAGTCGGCGCTCCGGGCCATCGCCTCGGCGGGACTCAAGATCTCGCTCATCAAGGACGTCACGCCCATCCCGCACAACGGAACGCGGCCGCCCAAGCGCCGCCGCGTCTGAGACGGACAGGAGACGAACCACGTGGCTCGCTACACCGAAAGCGTCTGCCGGCTCTGCCGCCGTGAGAATCTGAAGATGTACCTGAAGGGCGACCGCTGCTACACGGACAAGTGCGCCATCGAGCGCCGTCCGTACCCTCCCGGGCAGCACGGGCAGGGGCGCATCAAGTTCAGCGAGTACGGCGTCCAGCTCCGCGAGAAGCAGAAGGTGAAGCGGATGTACGGGCTTCTAGAGTCCGGCTTCCGGCACGCCTTCGCGAGCGCCGCCGCCGCCAAGGGGCGCACCGGCGAGAACCTCCTGCGCGGGCTCGAGCTCCGGCTCGACAACGCCGTCTTCCGCCTGGGCTTCGCCGACAGCCGGAACGAGGCGCGCCAGATGGTCCAGCACGGCCACTTCCGCGTGAACGGCCGCAAGGTCACCATCCCGTCCTTCCAGCTGCGGTCCGGCGACGTCATCGACGTCCGGGAGCGCAGCAAGAAGGTGGCCCGCATCGCCGAGGCCATCGAGGCGGTGGACCGGCGTGGCGTTCCGGGCTGGCTGGAGCTGGACAAGGCGGGGTTCAAGGGAACGGTGAGGACCCTGCCGTCCCGCGAGGACATCACCATGCCCATCCAGGAACAGCTCATCGTCGAGCTCTACTCGAAGTAGCTGCACCTCACACGAAGCGTCGTGCGCCCCACGGCGCCCCGACCCCGCTGGGCTGCGGAGGGAGGGGAGGGGGCGGCGGCCAAAGGAGAATGCCCATGGCGGACGCCATCGTCACGAAGAACTGGCGCGACCTCATCAAGCCCCGTGGGCTGGTGGTCGACCAGGAGTCCCTCACCAACACCTACGGGAAGTTCGTCGCCGAGCCTCTCGAGCGCGGCTTCGGCATCACGCTCGGCAACTCGCTCCGGCGCGTGCTGCTCTCCAGCCTCCAGGGCGCGGCCATCACCTCGGTGAAGATCGAGGGCGTCGAGCACGAGTTCATGGCCATCCCCGAGGTGGCCGAGGACGTGACCGACATCATCCTGAACCTGAAGGAGGTCCTCCTCCAGATTCACTCGAACGAGCAGAAGACCATCCGCATCGAGGCCGAGGGTCCGCGCGAGATCAAGGCCGGCGACATCGTCGCCGACGGCCAGGTCGAGCTCCTGAATCCCGGCCACCACGTGCTCACCCTCAGCGAGGGCGGGCGGGTGCGCATGGAGATGACGGCGCGCCGCGGCCGGGGCTACGTCCCGGCCGAGCGGAACAAGGTGCCTGGGCAGCCCATCGGGACCATCCCGATCGACTCGCTCTTCAGCCCCATCCGCAAGGTGAACTACCAGGTCACCAACGCCCGCGTCGGGCAGCAGACCGACTTCGACAAGCTCACCCTCGAGGTCTGGACCGACGGCTCGGTCGCTCCCGCCGATGCGGTGGCCTTCGCCGCCAAGATCCTGAAGGAGCAGCTCTCCATCTTCATCAACTTCGACGAGACCGAGGAGCCGGCCATCGAGGTGGCCGCGGTCCCCGAGCAGGTCCTCAACGAGAACCTCTTCCGGTCCGTCGACGAGCTCGAGCTCTCCGTCCGCAGCGCCAACTGCCTCCAGAACGCCAACATCAAGACCATCGGCGACCTGGTGCAGAAGACCGAGGCGGAGATGCTGAAGACGAAGAACTTCGGCCGGAAGTCCCTGAAGGAGATCAAGGAGATCCTGGCCGAGATGGGCCTCTCCCTCGGGATGAAGCTCGAGAACTGGCCCCCCAAGTCCGCGCCGCAGGCCCCCAAGGCCTAGGCCCCCCACGAAAGCACCGAGGGAGATGCCGAGATGAAGCATCGCGTAGCCGGCCGCCGGCTCGACAGAACCACAGAGCACAGGATTGCGATGTTCCGCAATCAGGTCACCTCGCTCCTGCGCCACGAGCGCATCGAGACGACCACCCCCAAGGCGAAGGAACTGAAGCGCATCGCCGACAAGGTCATCACCCTCGGGAAGAAGGGCACCGCGCACGCGCGGCGCATCGCCTTCCGCGACGTTCGCGATCCCGAGGTGATCGAGAAGCTGTTCGGCCCCATCGCCGAGCGGTACGCCAAGCGCGCCGGAGGCTACAGCCGGATCATCCACACCCGGCGGCGCCACGGCGACAACGCGTCGATGTCCATCATCGAGCTCGTCGACCGCGCTCCCGCGGTCGAGGAGAATGCCGAAACGAAGGCCAAGGCCAAGAAGGCCAAGGGCGAGTAGCCCGTAAGGAGGAGCACCCGATGGCCGTTGTCCTTCGCCTTTCCCGAGCGGGAACCCACAAGGCGCCGTTCTATCACGTGGTGGCCACCGACTCGCGCAAGCCGCGCGACGGTCGCTACCTCGAGGACGTCGGGCAGTACGACCCGACCCAGACCCCCATCCGCCTGCTGCTCAAGGTGGACCGCGTCGATTTCTGGCTGAAGGCCGGTGCCAAGCCGAGCCCCACCGTCGCCAAGCTCATCAAGCTGGCGAAGGCGGAGCCGGTCAAGGCCTGACCTCCGTCCGCCCCGCCATGCGCGACCTCTTGCTCTGGTTGACGAGGGAGCTGGTCGAGCATCCGGAGGCGGTTCGGGTCGAAGCCATCGAGCGGGAACGCTCGGTGGTGCTCGAGCTGGCCGTCGATCCTTCCGATCTCGGGCGCGTCATCGGCCGCGGCGGCAAGACGGCCAAGGCCCTCCGGACGGTGATCGACGCGGCGGCACGCCGGGACGGGCGCCGCGCCGTGGTGGACATCCTCGACGGATGACCTGGGTCCGGCTCGGCACGGTCGTCCGGGCCGTCAGCCTCGACGGCCGCGTGGGCGTCGCCGGCACGGAAGGGGCGGTGGCGCGGATGAGCCGCGTGTCGCTCCGCGGACCGGGTGGAGTGGAAGAGGAGCGGGCGGTGCTCGGCGCCGGTCCGCAGGGGCGGGTCTGGTGGGTCCGCCTGGAGGGTGTGGGAGACCGGTCGGCAGCCGAGGCGCTGCGGGGCCGGGAGGTGTGGGGCAGGCGGGAGGAGATGGGTGAGCCCGGCGAGGGACGCCACTTCTGGACCGACCTGCAGGGAATGGCGGTGGTCACGACCGCCGGGTTGTCGCTGGGGCGGGTGGAGGAGCTTTACGTGACCGGGGGCGTGGACGTGCTGGTCGTCCGCGGCCCTGCCGGGGAGCGGCTGGTGCCGCTGGCACCCTGGGTCACGGTGGATCGGGAGCAGGGTCGGGTGGTGGTGGACGCACCCCCGGGGCTGCTCGAGGAAGAGGACGAGGAGGGACGCGGGACGGAGAGGACACGGACGTGAAGCGGCTGGAGGTGGAGATCCTGACCCTCTTCCCTCGCATGTGCGAGGGCTACCTCGGGGAGAGCATCCTGGGGAAGGCGAGGGAATCGGGGCTCCTCGTGGTGCGGGTGACCGACATCCGCGAACATGCCTCCGGGAAGCACCGGGTCACCGACGACGCTCCCTACGGAGGGGGCGGAGGGATGGTGATGAAGCCGGAGCCGCTCACCGCCGCCATCGAGGCCGCCCGGGCGCAGATGCCCGGGGCCCGGGTGCTGCTCACGAGCCCCCGGGGCGTGCCGCTCTCGCAGCGGCTCGCGGGGGAACTGGCGGAGCACGGACGGGTCGTCATCGCCTGCGGACGATACGAGGGAGTGGACGAGCGCGTGAGGACGGCAGTCGACATGGAGGTCTCCGCGGGGGACTTCGTGCTCACCGGCGGTGAGCTGGCGGCGCTCTGCGTCGTCGATGCCGCGGCGCGTCTCATCCCCGGGGTGCTCGGCAACGAGTCCTCCGCCGCGAGCGAGAGCTTCGCTCCGGAGCCCATCCTGGAGTACCCTCACTACACCCGTCCACCCGCGTTTCGCGGAATGGAGGTTCCCGAGATCCTCCTCTCGGGGGACCATCGCAGGGTGGAACGCTGGCGGCGGCGCGAATCGCTCCGGGCCACGCGGGAGAGGCGCCCGGACCTGTTCGCGGGTCTGGATCTGAACGACGAGGACCGCCGGCTCATCGAGGCCGACGACGACGAGCTGTAAGGGAGAAGCGACGATGCTGCGCAAGGAAATTGCCGCCGTAGAGGCCAAGTATCTCCGCAACGACCTGCCCACCTTCCGGGGCGGTGACACCGTGCGGGTGCACACGAAGATCAAGGAAGGCGACAAGGAGCGCATCCAGCTCTACGAGGGCGTGGTCATCGCCTCGTCGGGCGGGGGTTCCCGCGCCATGTTCACCGTCCGCAAGGTGAGCTACGGCGTCGGGGTCGAGCGCATGTTCCCGCTCCACAGCCCCCGCATCGACAAGATCGAGGTGATGGGACGGGGCGCGGTGCGCCGCTCGCGCCTGTACTACCTGCGCCAGCTGGCAGGCAAGGCCGCCCGCGTGCAGCAGGAGGATGGCCCCGGCGCCTCCTCCCACAAGCCCGCCGCCAGCTAGGCTCCCGCGTCGGGCGGACGTGGAGTAGAGTCCCGCGTCGACGTGGTCCTGCTCGAGCTCGCCGCCCAGGGTGTACGTGGATTCGCGCCCGAGCGAGGCCGGATCGCGCTTCGCCCTGGCTACAACGTCGTGTCGGTGGACGGGGCGGTTCTCCGCCGTCTGATCGCCGCGGTGCTCCACCCGGAGCTCCCGGCCGATCCCTCGTTCCGGGCCGACTTCGCCCTCCCGGGCACGGTCCGGGCGGGGATCACGCTCGCCGGGGACGACGGCGTCACCTGGCGGGTGGTCCGCGACCTCTCCGGCCCCTGCCAGCTCCAGCGCTACGACGCCGAACGGCGCGCGTTCCAGTCGCTCCTCCAGGAGCCGGCGCGCATCGCCGAGGCCCTCCGGACCGCCGGCGTGCCTTCTTCCGAGCGGCTGGAGGCGGTCCTGACGATCGCCGCGGCCGACTTCCCATCCCGGCAGGCTCCCGCGGGGCTGGGAGGAACGGCGCGAGCGCCGGAGTCCCGCCGCGTGTCGGCCTCCCACGCCGAGGCCCGGCGCAGGCTGGAGGAGGTGCGGGCCGAGATCGAGCAGGTGAAGCGCGCGGAGGAGATCCAGCGCCGGATGGACGTGCTCCAGTCCCGGCTCTTCCAGCTGGAGGAGGCACTCCGGTCGGGTGAGCAGTGGAGGGAGCGACTGCGGGACGCGGAGGCGGAGGTCGAGCCGCTCGGCGGCTCTGCGGCGGCGTTGTCCCCCCTCGGAGATCCCGCGGCGGCCATCGCTGCTGCGGCGAAGTCCCTGGCGCGACGGGACGAGGCGGTTGCCCGGGTGGCGATGGAGCGGGACGGCCTCGTGGGGGCGGAGACGGAGGGGCCGGAGCCGCTGCTCCGGCATTGGGGCTTCGTGGGCGGGCTTGCCGTCGGGGCGGTCGCGCTGGGCGTCGGGCTCGCCGTGGGGCCTGGGCTCGTGGCCCTCGCCGCCATCCCTGCCACGGGGTGGGCCGCGATCACGGGCCTCGGCTGGATTCGCCGGAGCGAGGCGGCGGAGGATGCCGGCCGACGTGCACGGCGCCTCGCCGAGCGGGAACGGAAGGCGGTCGAGCTCTGGGACCGGGAGACGGCCCAGGTCCGTGCCGCCCAGGCCGCGGTGGGGGTGGAGGACCTGAGGGAGCTGGAGGCGCTCGTCGTACGCGTGAGCGAGGCCAGCCGCCGTCTGGTCGAGGCGCGCGCGGCGATGGAGGCGTGGAAGGGCGAGGCGGGAAACCGGGACGCCGAGGCGGAGCGGCTCGCCGTCCTGCAGGAGATCGGCGGGCTGGAATCGGAGCTCGCCGCCGGGTCGAGGGGCTTCGTCCCGGATGCACTCACCCTGGAGCGGGAGGTCGAGTGGCTGGAGCGGGAGGTGGAGACGGGTCCGTTCCAGACCGTCCCGGAGGAACGTGTGGCCACTTCCGGGGAAGCGGCGCCGGGAGCGGACCCGCTCCGCATGCTCGTCGAGCGGGCCTCGGCCGAGATGGGTCTCTCGATCGGCGCCTCGCTCCGGGCCCTCCAGTCCAGGGTGACGCAGCTGCTCCCCATCCTCTCCGCGCAACGGTTCAGCCAGTTCTTCGTGGACGAGCGGGGCAACGTCCAGGTCCAGGCGGCGGGCAAGCTCCAGCCTACGGTCGGCCTGGGGCGCCCGGAGCGGGATCTCTGCTTCGCGGTGCTGAAGGTCGCCTTCCTGGAGCAGGGGCTCGCTGCGGGACGAGCGGTCGGACTTCTCGAGGACGCCTTCGCGCCGCTGCCCGAGGGTTCGCGCCGGGCCATCGCCCGGGTGCTGAAGCAGCTCGCACGCGGACGTCAGATCGTCCATGGCTCGAGCGACGTGCTCTTCCGGGAGGCGGCGGATCACGCCTCCTGAGCCACCATGCCGAGCACCCGGGACAAGGGCAGTGATGCGGAGCGGCGGGCCGAGGCCTGGCTGGCCCGGCGGGGGTACGTGGTGATCGACCGGAACCACGCCACGCGGAGGGGCGAGGTGGACCTCATCTGCCGGGACGGGGGGACGCTCTGCTTCGTGGAGGTGCGGAGCCGGTCCGATTCCGTGCACGGCGCCCCCGAGGAGACCATCGACCGGCGCAAGGCGCTGCGGGTCGTGGCGGCCGCCACCGACTGGGCCCGCCGTCACGATTCGCTGGACGACGAGATCCGATTCGACGTGCTGTCCATCACCGGGGAGGGCGATGATCCGGTATTCGAGCTCTTCGCCGGTGCCTTCGACGCCGCAGGGGAGCCACCGCCGTGACCGAACCGATCCTCTCCGGGACGCTCTTCGTGGTGGCCACCCCCATCGGCAACCTGGGCGACCTCTCTCCGCGCGCGGCGGAGATCCTCCGCGGGGTGGATGCGGTGGTGGCCGAGGACACCCGTCGGACCCGCACCCTTCTCGTCCACGCCGGAGCCCGGCCCGCCGACCTGCTCTCCCTGCCGGCCTTCGACGAGGAGGGGCGGGTGGAGCGCATCGTCGCACGCCTCACCGCCGGAGCGTCGGTCGCGCTCGTCACCGACGCGGGAACCCCGGGCGTCTCCGACCCCGGAGCGCGTCTCGTGGATGCGGCATGGGTGGCCGGGGTGAAGGTGGTCCCCGTCCCCGGCCCCTCGGCGGCGCTGGCGGCGCTGTCGGCCTCGGGGCTCGCGGCCGATCGCTTCCTCTTCGCGGGCTTCCTGCCGCGGAAGGGCGGGGCCCGCGCCGAGGCGCTCCGGTGGCTCGCGCGGGTGCCGGCGACCGTCGTCCTGTTCGAGGCGGGGAACCGGGCGGCCGGGACGCTCGCCGATCTCCGGGAGGCCTTCGGCGACCGGCAGGCCGCGCTGGCCCGCGAGCTGACGAAGCTGCACGAGGAGATCGCCCGCGGCCGGCTCTCGGAGCTCGTGGCGCGATTCCCGGGGGACCTGAGGGGAGAGGTGACGCTGGTCGTCGCCGGGGGTGACGCGCCGCCGGTCGAGGAGGTGGCCGAGCCGGTCGAGGAGGAGATCCGCAGGAGGCTCGGTGCCGGTGAACCGCCCCGCGAGGTGGCGAAGGGCGTGGCGCACGGCCGGGGGATCGCGCGGGCCGCGGCCTACGCGCTCGTCGAGCAGGTGCGGGGGAAGCGGTAGGTCAGGCGCTCGCGTCGTCGGTGCCGCGCAGCCCCAGCTCCTTCATCTTCACCTGGAGTGACTTGCGGCTGATCTGCAGGATCTTGGCGGCCCGGGTGACGTTGCCCCCCGTCTCCTCGAGCGCGCGGGCGATGAGCGTGCGCTCCAGCTCCGACTGGGCCTGCCGGACGATGTCCTTCATCGACGCGCCGCTGGGCGCGGCCATCGATCCGATGGCGCCGACGGCGGCGACCGGCCGCACGGCACCCGTGGCGCGCTCCCGGAGCGCCTCGGGCAGCTCGGCCACGGTGACGACAGGACCGTCGGCGAAGAGCACCGAGCGCTCCATCACGTTCTCCAGCTCCCGGATGTTGCCCGGCCAGCCGTACCCCATCAACACCTCGAGCGCGCCCTCGTCCACCCGCTCGACCCTCTTCCCGAGCCGACGGTCGTACTTCTCGATGAAGTGCTGGACGAGCAGCGGGATGTCCTCGCGCCGATCGCGGAGCGGAGGCAACGCGATGGGGACGACGTTCAGGCGGTAGTAGAGGTCCTCGCGGAACCGACCCTCGCCGATGAGGGCCTCCAGGTTGCGGTTCGTCGCGGTGATGAGCCGGACGTCCACGCGGATGGTCTTGATCCCACCCACCCGCTCGAACTCCGATTCCTGGAGCGCGCGGAGGAGCTTCACCTGCATCTCGACGGGGACCTCCCCGATCTCGTCGAGGAAGAGGGTCCCGCCGTCGGCCAGCTCGAAGCGCCCCGGCTTGGAGCCCACGGCGCCGGTGAAGGCGCCCTTCTCGTACCCGAAGAGCTCGCTCTCCACGAGATCCTTGGGGATGGCGGCGCAGTTCACCTTGATGAGGGGCTGGGTGCGCCGGGAGCTTCCCCGGTGCAGCGCCTGGGCCACGAGCTCCTTGCCGGTGCCGCTCTCGCCGGTGATGAGGACCGTGGAGGGGGAGTCGGCCACCCGGGCGATGACGTCGTAGACCGCCCGCATGCAGGGGGACTGCCCCACGAGCGGCGGGCGCTCGCCGTCCCCCACCGGCGGATGGACGTGCTGCCCCTCGAGCGCACGGGCGCGGACCGCCTTGGCGATGACCTTCCGGAGGTCCTCCTGGTCGAAGGGCTTCGAGATGTAGTCGAAGGCTCCCGCCTTCATGGCCTCGACGGCCGTGTCCACGGTCCCGTGCGCGGTGATCATGATCACCGGGACGTCCGGGTGCGCGGAGGCGACGTGGCGCAGCAGGTCGAGCCCCCCCATCCGGGGCATCACGAGGTCGGTGACCACCACGTCCACCGGCACGCGGTGCATGGTGGCGAGCGCCTGCTCGCCGTTCTCGGCGGCGGTGACCTCGTAACCGTCCCGCTTCAGCATCGCGGCGAGGACGCGCCGGATGTTGGTCTCGTCATCGACGATGAGGACGTGCGCCACGGGGGACCCTGTTAGCACGAGTGGAAGGGGGGGGGCGAGCGGTCAGAGGGGACGTCGGCGGCGCCGGTTGCGGCTCCTGGGGGATGGAGGGGAGGGAAACGACGAACTCGGCCCCGCCTTCCGGAGGTGACGTGATGGTGAGGGATCCCTGGTGCGCCTTGACGAGTCGCTGGCTGATGGCGAGGCCGAGACCGGTGCCCTTCTCCTTCGTGGTGTAGAAGGGGACGAAGACGTTCTCGCGGGCTTCCGGCGCGATGCCCGGGCCGGTGTCCCGGAAGCGGATCTCCACCCGTGGCTCGCGGTGGCGGGGCTCGCGCCAGCCGCCGAGGTCGTCCCGCCCCAGCGTGGCCGAAACCCCCAGCCGTCCTCCGCCGGGCATGGCCTGGAACGAGTTGAGCGCCAGGTTGAGGAATACCTGCCGGAGCTGTTCGGCATCGCAGCTGACCAGGGGCAGACCCGGCGTGATCTCGAGAGCGACCTCGACGCTGGCCGGTACCTGAGGCGCGAGCAGCTTGAAGGTGCGCTGAAGGATCTCCCCCACGTCGGCCGGGTGGAGGCTGGGCTTCAAGGGTCGTGAGTAGTCGAGGAAGGCGCTCACCACCCCGTTCAGACGGTCCACCTCCTCCACGATGATGGAAAGGAACTCCCGGTCTTCGTCGGGGAGGCGCATGGGATCGAGGAACTGGGTCGCCCCCTTGATGGCCGCGAGCGGGTTGCGGATCTCGTGGGCCAGGCCTGCGGCCATCTCGCCCAGCGCCGCGAGCCGGTCGCGCTCCTTCATCTGCTGGTAGAGCTTGGAATTATCGATCACCACGGCGCAGCGGTCGGCCACCTCGATGAGGGCGGCGATCTCGTCGGAGGCGAAGGCCTCCTGCACCCGCTCGTCCCAGCAGGCGAGGAAGCCGGCCACCCGCTCTCCCGCGACGAGGGGCATGCAGATGCCGGCCTTCATGAGCGCCATCGCCTCCCGGGCATCGGCGATGCGCTGCAGTTCCTCGCCCACGGCCGGCGGCATGGGGACGGCCGCGGCGTCTCCCTGGGCCGGGGGGTACTCCGCCTGCAGCTCCCCGAGCCTCCGGTCCAGGTTCTCGAGGAGGACGGCGCGCCGGCCATCGCCGGCCGCCCGGAGGAGCGCACGGGCGGTCCCGGGCTCGAGGAAGGTCACCGGCTCCGGTCCGCGGAAGGCGAGGCGCCGGTAGCCGGGGCGGTCCTCCGACACGAGCCACAGCGAGGCGTGCGTGACCCGACGCGTCTCGGTGAGCCCGTCGAGGACCGTTCGCTCCAGTTCGCCCGCCTCGATGACGTTCACCACCCGGTCGCGGAGGGTCTCCAGTTCCCGGACCATCTCGTAGCGCTCCCGGAAGAGGTTCACGACCACCCACTCCTCGACCTTGGAGCGGATGGGGTCGAACAGGGCCAGGATGACGAAGGAGGCGACGAGCGTGTTGAAGAAGAAGAGCCCGGGCCGGAGACCCACCCAGGAGACCAGGCCGCCGTAGATGGTCGCGAGAACGATCCCGAGGAGCCCGACGACGGCGATCTTCCCGAGGAACTCGTGCAGGTCGAGCAGGCGTCGGCGGAGCAGCGCCTGCAGGAGCAGGAACATGTACAGCGTGAGGGCCATGAACCCGAGCCCCTCGAGCGGGTAGCCGATGCCGACGCGAGGGAGGAAGTCGAGGAAGGCGAGGATCCCCACCACGAGGGCGCCCACCAGCACGTAGGTGAGTCGAGCCCGGTCCGCCCGGGTGGGTGCGGCCGCCGCCTCCCGCCAGACCACGGAGAGGACCGCCGCGAGCGCGAGCAGCACGAAGGCCGCGACCAGGGTGGATGCGAGATCGGAGCGGGCGAGCGGCGACACCGCCACGACGATGCCGAAGACCGAGCCGGCGAGCATGAGGTCGCGCGCGCGGCGCGCGGGGCGCCGCTTCACCCCCAGGAACTCGAGGTAGAAGGCGAGGGCCGCCGCGGGGAGCAGCGACGCGGAACCGATGGCGAGCCGCTTCCACACGTCGTGCCAGCGGGAGATCCCGGGGAGTCCGTGGAGGAACTCGGCCGCCGAGAAGACGAAGAGGTCGAAGGAGAGGAGCGCGAAGGCGGTGAAGGACCGAGGTCGTGCCGAGCGGAGCAACGCCGCCCCGGCGAGCGCCAGGGTGACGATGGCTGCGAGGAGCGCTGCCTGGTCGCGGATGTCCACCGGTCCCAATCCTAGGCCAGATCGCTCCCGGGATCCCGCGCTTGACCCGCGGCCGTCCGTCCCCCAGATTCGGCTCCGATGATCGTCGCAGCAGCAGCCGCCCTCCTCCTCGCCACCGGTTTCCCGGCCGTGGTGAGCGAGACCGACGTGAGACCCTCCGTGGCCCGACGCACCCCCGCGGAGGCTCGCTTCCTCCGGGCACGCGCGGCGCTGGCGGCAGGGGACGCGGACGGAGCGGCGCGCGACCTCCCGGGGCTGGCCGAACTCCTCCCGAGCATCCCGGACCGGGTCGAGGCGCTCGCGGCCGCCGTGGCCGAGGCCCAGTCGAATCCGGAGGCCGCCATCGCAGCCTGGGGTCGCATCCCCACGGAGTCGGTCCTCTGGCCCCAGGCCCGGCTCGCCATGGCCCGCATCCTCCTGGGCTCGGGGAAGAGGGCGGAGGCGGTGGAGGCGCTCCGCCCGCTCCTCGACGGCCGGGTGGCCAAGGAGGGCTGGCGGGGGGATCCCGTCTCCCGGGCGCTGCTCCTCGCCGGGAAGATCCTGGCCGCGGAGCCCGGTGGCGGAGCCGAGGCGAGAAGGCTCCTGCTCGAGTGCTGGGCCGGGCACGCCCTCTCCGGCGACGCGAAGGAGTGCCGGTCCCAGCTCGAATTGCTCCCTCCTCCGGACGGGGGCCCGCCCGGGGACGAGGACTTCCTCCGCCACGCCGAGGCGCTCCTCGACGGGAACCGGAACGAGCAGGCGCTCGCCGACGCGCGCAAGCTCGGCGAGCGGCTCCCACCGCCGGGCGCGGACGCACCGCTCGCCTGTCGTGCGGCCTTCGTGCGGGGGAAGGCGCTCCGGAAGCTCCGGCAGCACGCGGCCGCCGCCGAGGAGCTCGCGCCGGTGGTGGAGAATTGCCCGGATCCCGCCCTGCGCCCCCGCGCGCTCTACCTGCTCTCGGTGACCCGTTCGAACGTGCAGAACGTCTCGGGGATCGACACCTACCGGCAGTTCGCGCGGGAGTATCCGGAGCACAGCCAGTCGGACGATGCCCTCTACTTCGCCGCGGATCTGCTCGTCCGGGAGGGGAGGGTGGACGAGGCCCTCGCGCAGCTCGAGGAGCTGGTGCAGCGCTACCCGGACGGGGACTACCGGGCCGACGCCCTCTTCCGGACGGCCTGGATGAAGCGGAAGCGCGGCGACCTGGACGGGGCCGTGGAGGGGTTCGCGCGGATCGAGGCCCTCTACCAGGCGAACGATGCCTACGAGCACGCACGGGCCGTGTACTGGCGCGGCCGCACGCTGGCGCAGCGGAACGGGAAGGGGGATCGCGATCGGGCCCGCCTCGCGTGGGAGGAGGTGGCCCGCCGCTACCCCGGTGACTACTACGGGATGCTGTCGCGGGCCCGCCTGTCCGAGTCGGGGAAGAAGGTGGCCGACCCACATCCCGGAGGGGCCCGCGCGAAGGGATTCCACTACCGTTCGGGGGCGCTCGCCACCGACCGTCACTTCCGGGCGGGTGTCGAGCTCTTGCGTCTCGGAATGGACCGGGAGGCCGTGGACGAGCTCCTGGCCGTGGATCGGAAAGCCCTCGCCACGAGCCCCGAGCACCCGGGTCCACTCCTCCTGCTCGCCGAGCTCCTCGAGATGGGCGGCGATCCCCGGGCGTCGCACCGTCTCCTCCGATCCCAGGGGCGGCAGATCCTGCGGGAGCCGCCGGCCGGGCTGGGGCTGCGGGTCTGGCAGATGGCCTACCCGCCGGTGTGGCGGGAGGAGGTGGTTCGATATGCCTCCCCGGCGGGCGTGCCCCCCGACCTCCTGCAGGCTCTCATCCGGGAGGAGAGCGCGCTCGACCCCGGGGTGGTCTCGTCGGCCGGTGCGGTGGGGCTCACGCAGCTCATGGTCCGGACCGCGGGCCAGACGGCCCGGAAGCTCTCCCTCCCCGCTCCGTCCGCACAGGACCTCACCGACCCTCGTCTCAACATCCGGCTCGGGGCCGCCTACCTCGGAGACCTGCTCCAGCGCTTCGGCGGGTCTGCGCCGCTGGCGCTCGCGGCCTACAACGCCGGGGAGGGGAACGCCCGGGCCTGGTGGCGCTCGCGCGGGACGCTCCCGCTCGACGAGTTCGTGGAGGAGATCCCCATCCAGGAGACCCGGGGCTACGTGAAGCGGGTACTCAGGAGCTATGCCGCCTACCGGATGCTCTACGGGCGGGACGGGGAGCGCCCCGTTCGCCTGACCCAGAAGCTCCCCGACCCGCCTCCAGGATAGGTTCGTCACCGCCTTTGTCCGTGGTAGGTTCGGGCCGAGGTGGAGACCGCGCTCGACGAGCATTTCCTGTAGATCCCGTGCGAAAATTCCTCGATCAGAGCTTCTACGAGCTCCTGGAGATCGCTCCCTCGGCGACGCCCGAGGAGATCGAGCGCGCCTATGAACGGGCCCGTCGCCTCTACGGAGTCGGTTCCCTCGCCGCCTACACGCTCCTCTCACGGGAGGTGGCCAACTCGCTGGCGCGCCGGATCGACGAGGCCCGCCAGGTCCTGATCGACCCTCCGACGCGGGCCGCCTACGACGCGCGCCTGCCCACCGACGAGGTGCGCCCGCCCGCCCGCCCGCCGCCCGAGCCGGCTCCCGCCCCCGCCGCCTCGCCGCCCCCCCCCCCGGCGGAATTGCCCCGACCCTTCGTCCCTCCCGAGGGGGCGGAATGGACGGGCGATCTTCTCCGTCAGGCCCGCGAGGCGCGCGGGCTCACCATCGTCCAGCTCGCCGAGCGGACGAAGCTGTCCCGCGCACACATCGAGCAGGTGGAGGGCGAGCGTTTCGACGTCCTTCCGGTGGCGGTCTACCTGCGCGGCATCGTGATGTGCATCGCCCGCGAGCTTCGGCTCGACGGCCAGAAGGTCGCCCGTTCCTTCGTGGAGCGGGCCGGATCCGGCCCCCGCGGCGGGAGATAGGCCCCCCATGTCCCTCATCGAGGCCCCCGAGCAGGCCATGCGGCTCGCCCGCGCCATCTGCTCCGACGTCTCCCTCTACAACGAGGAGAAGATCGTCCGCGCCATCGAGCAGGACACCTTCTTCGACTCCCTCCGCGCGGAGCTGGAGGAGGGGCGGGACCTGTACCGATCCCGGGTGTCGCCCGACCTGTACGGGAGGACCAACTACTACGACCGCGCCATCGTGGACGTCATCCTCCGCTCCAAGGGGCACGTGAAGTCCCGGATCTGGTGAGGCGGCGGTTCGGTGGCGGAACTCCGCGAACTCCGGGCCGGCGAGGGTGAGGCGGGGCTGCGCCTCGACGTGGCGGTTCCCCGGCTCGCCCCGGACCTCTCCCGGGCGCGGGTGCAGCGGCTCATCGAGGGGGGCGGGGTCCGGGTGGACGATCGCCCGGCCAAGGCATCGGCTCGGCTGCGCGGCGGGGAGCGGATCTCCCTCGACATCCCCGACCCGGAGCCATCGACCATCGCGCCCCAGGACCTGCCGCTCACGGTGCTCCACGAGGACCGGGACCTCATCGTCCTCGACAAGCGGGCCGGCATGGTGGTCCACCCGGCCCGCGGGTCCCCCCACTCCACGGTGGTGAATGCGCTCCTGCATCGACTCGGCAGCGCGACCCCGGGCGGCGACCGGCCCGGGCTGGTGCACCGGCTCGACCGGGACACCTCGGGGTGCCTCGTGGTGGCGCGAAACGAGGCGACCCTGGCTGCGCTGCAGGCCCAGTTCCAGGCGCGAACCGTGGAGAAGACCTACCTCGCGCTGGTCCACGGGAAGATCCCCGACGAGGGGAAGCTCGACACGGCGTACGGTCGCCACCCGCGGGACCGGAAGAAGTTCACTGCGCGTGAAGGGTCGCGCCGGGCGGTGACGCTCTGGCGGGTCCGGGAGCGGTTCGGCGACCGGGCCGCCCTCGTGGAGGTGACCCTGCACACCGGCCGGACCCACCAGATCCGGGTCCACCTCTCGGAGGCCGGCCATCCCATCCTCGCCGACGCGACCTACGGGGGCGTGCGACGGGAGGCGCGCCTCCCTCCGGACGATCCGGTCCGCCGGGCCGCCGAGGCGGCGGGGCGGCAGGCGCTCCACGCGTGGCGGCTGGCCTTTCACCATCCGCGGACCGGGAGGCTTCGCAGGTTCGAGGCCGCGCTGCCCGCCGATCTCGCCGCCGCCGTCGAGATCCTGCGCGGCGCGGGGTAGGCCTCGGTCACTCCCCCCGGCGCCGGGCCTCGAAGCGGCGCATCGTGTCGCGGGCGCGCAGCGTGGTCCGGTCGATGACGAGGCCGGCCGCCTCGACGTTCCGCTCGGTGTCCCGGTTGGGATGGCAACCTCCCGACAGGGCGGTCCAGGCCGGCTGGGACCAGTCCTGGAGCCTGGCCTTCCACGGGAGCGGGGAGCGGACGTGCTCGAGCGCGCGGACGGTGCCTCCCGGTGCGAGCACGCGGAGCATCTCGGCGACGGCGGCCGCCGGATCGGTGACCGAGCAGAGGACGAGTCCGGATGTGACCGTGTCGAAGGAGCCGTCCCGGAATGGGAGCGCCTCGGCCCGTGCCCGGACGAGCATCGCCCCCGGAGAGCGCCGACCCGCCCGGGCGAGGCTCTCCCCGCAGGGGTCCACCCCGACCGCGCGGGCCACGAGGGGGAAGAGCGGCAGGTTTCGACCGGTCCCGCAGCCGAGGTCGAGGGTGCGTCCCCGGGCGCCGGCTGCCAGCCAGCTTCGCCAGGTGCCCAGGCCGAGCCGCTCCAGGATTGCCATGGAGGCGTCGTACAGCCAGGGGATCTGCTCGGCGCCGCGCACGGGGTTGAGCCTAGTCGAGGTATCCCTGGGCCTGAAGCGAGAAGAGGTGGGCGTAGCGCCCCCCGCGGGCGACGAGCTCCTGGTGACTCCCCAGCTCGACCACCCGGCCGCGCTGGAGGACGGCGATCCGGTCGGCCATCCGGACCGTGGAGAATCGGTGCGAGATGACGATGGCGGTGCGCCCCGCGGCGAGTTCCCGGAAGCGGACGAAGAGATCGTGCTCGGCCTCCGCGTCGATCGAGGCGGTGGGCTCGTCGAGGACGAGCAGCTCCGCGTCCCGCATGAAGGCCCGTGCGACCGCCAGCTTCTGCCACTGCCCCGCGGAGAGCTCGTGCCCTGTCTCGAACCAGCCCCCCAGGATGGTGTCGAGCCCCTGCGGCAGCGAGGCGAGGACCGGCCCGGCGCCGGCCCGCCGGGCGGCCTCCTCGATCCGGGCCCGATCCCCCAGGGACGCCGGGTTCCCGAGCCCGATGTTCTCGGCGGCGCTGAACTGGTAGCGGACGAAGTCCTGGAACACGGCGCCGATGCGGGACCGGAGGTCTTCCGGGTCGAGGTCGCGCAGGTCCACCCCGCCGTAGGTGATGCGCCCCTCCGTCGGGTCGTGCAGCCGCAGGAGCAGCTTCACGAGGGTGCTCTTGCCAGCGCCGTTCTCCCCCACGAGCCCGAGGGTTTCGCCGGGTGCGAGCCGGAGGTCGAGATCGCGAAGAACCCAGTCCTCCTTGCCGGGATACCGGAAGGAGACCCCCTCGAAGGCGATGGGAAGCGGGGCTCCGCGCGGGACGGTGGCGGGTGGTTCGCACCGGGCGCGGCCGGAGTCTGTGGAGATGGAGAGGAAGGCGAAGAGGTTCGACATGTAGAGGGAGTCCTCGTACATGGCGCCCACCGCCGTCAGGATCCCCTGGAAGGCCGACTGCCCCTGGCGGAAGACCACCAGGTAGAGCGTCATGTCGCCGAGCGTGATCTCGCCGCTCGCTGCTCGTCCGGCCACGAGCAGGTACATGCCGTAGAAGGCGAGCAGGGCGAGGAGGCCGAAGGCGACGCCGCTCCCCAGCCGCCGCAGCGCCAGCCTCCGGTCCTCGGCGTAGAAGCTCGCGTGCAAGGCGCGGTAACGCTCGAGGACGAGGGGGCCCAGGCCGAAGAGCTTCACCTCCTTGGCGTGGAAGTCGCGGGTGAGGATCCACTCCAGGTAGTTGAGACGCCGCCCCTCCGGCGCGCGCCAGGTGTTGACCCGGAAGGACTCGGCCGACAGCCGGGCCTCGGCGACGAAGGCGGGGATGGAGGCGACGACGATGACGAGCACGCTCCAGGGGGAGAGGCGCCAGAGGAGCGCAGACAGGGCGGCGAGCGTCACCCCGTTCTGGGCCACCCCGAAGACCTGCATGACGAGGGAGAGCGGGCGGGAGGAGGCCTCCCGGCGTGCGTTCTGCATCTTGTCGTGGACGTCGGGGTCCTCGAAGTGGCGGAGCTCGAGGGTGATGGCCTTCTCGAGGATGAGGACGTTCACACGGTTGGCGAGGTGGGTTCGCAGCAGCTCCCGGAGCAATCCGAGGAGGCGCCCCGTCACGAGCGTGGCTGCGAGGAGCCCGAGCTCGACCAGGACGAGGCGCGCCACCCGGTCGCGGTCGGCGAGGGAGCCCGAGCGGGAGGCGGCGAGGACGGCATCGACGATGAGCTTTCCGACCCAGGCGACCGGGGCGGGGAGGAGCGCCACCAGCACCGAGAGGGCGGCGATGGCGAGGGTGCCGCGCCGGTCGGCGGCCCACACGAGGCGGAAGGTGCCGGGCACCTGCGCGAAGGCACCGGCCGCAGCGGTCAGGCGGGCGCGAACGTCGCCGGGACCGGCGTCCGCGGGGCGCGATGGACGGGCGTGTTTCAAGGGGGCAAGCTAGATAACCGCTACATTTTTCCGCCGCCATGTCGTACAGGGAATCCCGATGAACCTTCCCGAGCCGAAGAGCGACGCCACCGCAGCGATGCCAGCGTCCGACTGGTCGATCGAGCGGGCCATCCAGTACTACAACATGAGCGGCTGGGGTGCCGGCTTCTTCTCGGTGAACGAGAAGGGGCACATGGTGGTCCACCCGCACGGCCCCGGCGGTCCCACCATCGACCTCATGGACGTGGTGGAGGACATCCAGGAGCGGGGGCTCGGATTCCCCGCCGTGGTGCGCTTCATGGACGTGCTCCGCGCGCGGGTGCGGATCCTGAACGAGACCTTCGGCAAGGCGGTCGCCGAGCAGGGGTACGGTGGCGGCTACTACGGCGTCTATCCCATCAAGGTGAACCAGATGCGGGAGGTGGTCGAGGAGATCCTCGACGCCGGAGCCCCCTACCACTACGGGCTGGAGGCCGGCTCGAAGGCCGAGCTCATGGTGGTGCTGGGCTACAACACCGATCCCGACGCGCTCACCATCTGCAACGGCTACAAGGACGCGGAGTACATGCGCCTCGCGCTGCTGGGGCGGAAGCTCGGGCGCAAGGTGGTGGTGGTGATCGAGAAGCTGTCCGAGCTGCCGGCGCTGCTGCGGGCCGCCGACGAGGTCGGCGTGGAGCCCTGGATCGGGCTGCGCTCGAAGCTCTCCACGCGCAGCACCGGCAAGTGGGAGTCCTCGTCGGGGGACTTCGCGAAGTTCGGCCTCACCACCCCGGAGATGATCGAGGCGGTCCGCATCCTCGAGGCGGCCGGGAAGAAGCACCTCTGCAAGCTCTTCCACTTCCACGTCGGCAGCCAGCTCACCGAGATCCGCGTGGTGAAGGACGCGGTGAACGAGGGGGCGCGCCTGTACGCCAAGCTCCGCAAGATGGGGCTCGGCATCGAGTACTTCGACGTGGGCGGCGGGCTGGGCGTGGATTACGTGGGCTCGCGCAGCCACGAGTACGCCTCCTCCATGAACTACACGCTCGACGAGTACGCCACCGACGTCATCTACAACGTGCAGCGCATCTGCGCGAGCGAGGGGGTCCCCGAGCCGCACATCGTCTCGGAGTCGGGGCGGGCGGTCACCGCGCACCACTCCTGCATCATCATGAACGTCTTCGGCAGCATCGAGATCGGGTCGCGGGCCGAGATCGCGGCCGCCTCGGTGGTGCAGCCGGGCGAGCACAAGGTGGTCCGGGAGATGCGGGAGATCGTCGCGGCGCTCACCCCGCGCAACCGCGCCGAGGTCTACCACGACGCGGTGGCGAAGAAGGAGGAGGCCCTGCAGATGTTCAAGCTGGGCATCCTGGGGCTCGAGGAGCGGGCCACCGTCGAGTCGCTCTTCTGGAAGCTCGCCCGGAGCCTCGTCGCGCTCAACCGGGGACGGAAGCGGCTGCCGCGCGACACCCGCGACCTGGGCGACAAGATCGCCGACCAGTACATGGCCAACTTCTCCCTCTTCCAGAGCGCACCGGATCACTGGGCCTTCGATCAGCTCTTCCCCATCGTGCCGCTCCACCGGCTCGGCGAGGCGCCCACCCAGGACTGCACCATCGTGGACATCACCTGCGACTCGGACGGCAAGATCGACCGGTTCATCGAGGGGGACGGGGTGGACGAGACCCTGTCGCTCCACGCGCTCGAGCCGGGCAAGCCCTACTTCCTCGGGATGTTCATGAACGGCGCCTACCAGGACGTCATGGGGGACATGCACAACCTGTACGGCCGGGTGAACGAGGTGCACGTCTACGTGGACGACGACGACCCGGAGGATTTCTACCTGGGCGAGGTGATCCGCGGCGACCACGTGGACAAGGTGCTCCAGGCGCTCCTCTACGAGCCGGCCGATCTGGTCCGGCGGGTGAAGACGGCGCTCGACGCCCGGATGAAGGACGGATCGATCCGGCCGAAGGAGGGGGTCAACCTGGCCCAGTTCTACGAGACCGTCATGCGGGGCTACACCTACCTCCACGGCATGGAGGTGGAGCGAGGTGTGAGCGCGCCAGAGGGCGGGGTAGATTCCCCGCGGGAGAACCGATGACCCTCGTCCACGCCCTCGCAGCCCTCGCACTGGCGGCCGACCCGACCGTCTTCGTCGCGGTCGCGCCCGGATATCCGGGAACGACCGCCGAGGCCCAGGCCTCCATGGACGGGTTCGCAGCGGCGCTCGCGGCGGGCGCGGGCCTGCCGGCGGGTTCGGTAAGGGCCGCGTACTACGAGAAGGCGCAGGCCGGGGCGGAACGGCTCGGGAAATCGGACGCCGGCTTGGGAATGGTGGCGCTCCCGTTCTTCCTGCAGGAAGCGGCCGCGCTGAAGCTCGAACCCCGCCTCGGAGCCTCCCAGAAGGGCACCGGCTCCACCGAGACCTGGGCGCTCGTGGCGAAGAAGGGGCGGGTGACCGGTCCGGCCTCCCTCGACGGCTGGCAGGTCTCCTCCATCGCCGGGTACTCCCCCGCGTTCGTCACCGGAACCGCGCTCGCCGCCTGGGGCCGGATGCCCGCCAGCGTGAAGGTGGTGCAGAGTTCGCAGGTGCTCTCCGCGCTCCGGAAGGCGGTGGCCGGGGAGAACGTGGCCGTCCTGCTCGACGGCGCGCAGGCCGCGGCGCTCCCCTCGCTCCCGTTCGCGGCGGAGCTCGAGGTGGTGGCCCGGTCGGCGCCGCTCCCCACCGGCATCGTGGTCACGGTCGGCAAGCGCATCTCGCCGGATCGCTGGAAGGCCCTGGAGAGGGGGCTGCGCCAGCTGGCGGACCGGCCCGAGGGGGCTGCGGCGCTCGAGGCCATCCGGCTGCAGGGTTTCGGAACGCTCGACACCGCAGCGCTCACCGCCGCTCGCAAGGCGTTCGCCTCCGCGTCGAAGTGAACAGAACCGCTCGCCTCGGCTGGCTGCTCGTCCTGCTCGGGGCGGGGTGCGCGTCCGCGCTGAAGGAGCCGCCGCCCATCGCCACACTCCAGCGGGAACCCAAGGGGACCGTGCCGGCCAGCGCTCTCCTCCAGGAGGCGGACGAGGAGTACGCCAGGCGCCCCGATCCGGCGGCGGTCCGGAGGTCGGAAGGTCTTTGCCTCGCCGCCGCCCAGGCCGACGAGGAGGGGACGGCGGGGCTCGTCTGCGCCGTGCGGGCGAAGTCCTGGCTGGCGGAGCGGGAGACCAACGTCGCGGTTCGAACGGACCTCGCGGTGAGCGCGGTGCAGGCCGGGCAGTGGTGCCTTCGACGTGCCCCGTCGTCGCCGGCCTGCAAGTTCTGGCTCGCGGTGTCGCTGGGGCTGCAGGCCCGCGACCGCCCCTCCACGGTGGAGGACGGGCTGAAGCGCATGGCGCTGCTCCTGCGCGAGGTGGCCGCCGCCGCGCCTCTCTACGACGATGCCGGGGCGGAGCGGGTCCTCGGGCTCCTCCAGATCCGTGCGCCGGGATGGCCGGTCGGCCCGGGCGATTCGGAGGAGGCGCTCGTCCACGTGCGCCGGGCCGTCGAGCTGCGCCCCGACTATCCTCCCAACCAGCTCGCGCTCGGGGAGGTTCTGCTCCGGAACGACGAGAAGGTGAAGGGGCTCGTGCCCCTCCGGAAGGCGATCGACCTGGCGAGCCAGCCGCCCTGGTCCAGCGACCCCGACGCGCCGGGCTGGATCCAGGACGCCCAGCGGCTCCTGAAGCGCTGAGGAGAGAGCCATTCCTTCCCACACCACGTTCTGCCGGATCTGCGAGGCGCTCTGCGGGCTCGTCGTCGACGTCGAGGACGGCAAGGTCGTACGGGTACGCGCCGACGAGGAGCACGTCGCGACGCGCGGCTTCTCCTGCCCGAAGGGGCTCCACCAGCACGAGATCTACGCCTCGCCCGACCGTCTGCTCGCCCCGGAGAAGCGGGTGGGCGATCGGTGGGAGCGCGTCGGCTGGGACGGCGCGCTCCGGGAGATCGGCGCCAAGGTCCGGCAGATCCGGGCGGACCACGGCCCCGACTCGATCGCCATGTACGTCGGGACGGCCGCCGGGTTCGGCGTGCTCCATCCGGCCTTCGCGCAGGGATTCCTGACCGGCCTCGGCTCGAAGTCGATGTACTCGTCCTCCACCCAGGACTGCGCCAACAAGTTCGCGGTGGCGCGAGAGATCTACGGATTCCCCTTCTCCCAGCCCTTCCCGGACCTGGAGCGGGTGAACTGCCTCGTCATCGTCGGCGCCAACCCGATCATCTCCAAGTGGAGCTTCCTGCAGGTCCCGAATCCGGCCCGCGCGCTCCAGGCCATCGAGGCGCGGGGAGGGCAGGTCTTCGTCGTCGATCCCCGTCGAACCGAGACCGCCCGTGCCGCCGGGGAGCACGTCTTCATCCGGCCGGACACCGACGTCTTCTTCTACCTCTCCTTCCTGCGCGAGCTCCTCGCCGGGGGGGTGGACGAGGAGCGCGTTCGCCTTCACGCCAAGGGGCTCGAGGAGATCCGGGCGCTCTGCGCTCCCTGGACTCCGGAGCGAACCGCCGAGGTCACGCGCATCCCTCCGGAGAAGCTCCGGGAGATGGTCGCCGCCTTCCGCGCCGCCGACGGGGCCGCCCTCTACAGCTCCACCGGCGTCAACATGGGGTCGAACGGCTCGCTCGCCTTCTGGCTCCAGGAGGTGGCGAACCTGGTCTCCGGGAACCTCGATCGGCCCGGGGGCACGCTGGTCGGCAACGGCGTCATCGACTTCGCCGCCTTCGGGAAGAAGACCGGTACCCTGATGCGGTCCGATCGATCCCGCGTCGGTGATTTCCTCTCCGTGAACGACGGATTCCCGGGCGGCATCCTGGCCGACGAGATCCTGACTCCGGGCGACAGGCAGGTCCGGGCGCTCTTCGTCACCGGAGGGAATCCGCTCCTCACCATGGCCAACGCCGGCCGGCTCCGGAAGGCCTTCGAGAAGCTGGAACTCCTCGTCACGCTCGACATCTTCCGGAACGAGACCGGGTCGGTCGCCCACTACGTCCTTCCCTGCACCTCGCCGCTCGAGCGTCCCGACCTTCCCTTCGTCTTCCCGCTGATGCTCGGAATGCAGGAGCACCCGTACCTCCAGGCGACCGAGGCGATCCTTCCGCCTCCCGGGGACGTCCGCGACGAGGCCACCATCTACCTCGACCTCTGCCGGGAGAGCGGGATCTCCCTCTTCGGGTCGCGGGTCGCGCAGACGGTGCTCGGCGCGCTCAAGAAGGTGGCGCCTCGACCCGGCTCGCAGCCGGCGCTTCCGCAGCGGTTGCTCCTCTCGGCGATCCTTCGAGCGACCCGACAGGGTTCCTTCCGATCGCTGCTCCGTTCTCCCCACGGTCGGCTCAGGGCACCCAATCGGGGCGGTGACTTCCTCGGGGCCAGGGTGGTCACGGACGACCGGCTCGTGGACCTCGCGCCCCGGAGGCTCCTCGACCAGGCCGCCAAGCTGGAGGAGGACTTCGAGCGGGAGCGCTCCCACCCGGATCAGCTCAAGCTCGTGACGCGGCGCGCCGTGACGACCCACAACTCCTGGACACACAACATCGAGACATTCGCGTCGCCGGGGACCAACGTGCTCTACATCCACCCCGAGGACGCAGCCCGGGCCGGGCTCACGGACGGGGCCATCGCGGATGTCTCCACCCGGGTGGCCGCCGTGCGCCTTCCCGTGAAATTCCTGTCGGACCTCATGCCGGGAACGGTCGCGTTGCCGCATGGATGGGGGCACCAGCACGCAACCGGGCTTACCGTTGCCTCCCGGACGAGCGGGGTGAACGTGAACCTGCTCGCGGCGGACGGCCCGGACGGGATCGAGAGGGTGAGCGGCATGGCCCACCTGACCGGATTCCCTGTCGAGGTGCGTCAAGCCCGAGGGCCCCGCGACGAGCGAAGCTGGTCCGGTATTTCTGGTGATTCCCTCATGTGAAGAGTCACAGTACCCTGCGGGGTTGCGTGACCCTCTTGTGACGCTCGGTGACTTCTGTGGGTAGGCCCGAAGGATTTCGCTGCGTTTTCCCCGAGTCGAGGTATACAGACGGACAGTTTCCCGCTCGAAGAGGCGGCCTGAAGCCGCTTTACCTGGGAAGGAGAACCATCCGATGAAGAGGATCCTTTTCGCCGCCGCGGTCATGGCCCTCGGCCTCGCCACCGGGCGAGCTGACGCACAGGGCTTCAAGCCCGACCCGAATTACAACTACAAGGTCCTGGCCTTCCGCGCAGTCGAGAGCGGAAAGCTCGAGGGCGTCGTCGCCTCGATCGATCCGGCCGGCCGCCAGATCGGCATCAAGGGCGCGAGCGGCAAGGTCCGCACCGTGAAGGCTGGGAAGAACATCCAGGGACTCGAGAAGATCAACGTCGAGGACAGGATCATCGCCGAGTACTACCGGTCCGCCACCTTCTTCGTGGACAAGCCGGGCACCGCGCCGATGGCTCCCGAGGCCGTCTCGACCTTCGTCTCCGCTTCCAAGACGAACGAGGTGGTCGAGGCCGGTGAGGTGGCTGCAGAGGGTACGGCCACCATCTCCGCGATCGACAAGGGCGCGGGCACCGTGACCTTCACCGGTCCGGGCGGCCGCACCTTCCCGGTCAAGGTGGAGAACCCCACGCTGCTCGACGGCGTCAAGGTCGGCCAGCAGCTCGACTACAAGGTGGTGGACGTGGTCGCCTTCGACGTGAAGGTCACCCCCAAGCCTCCTCCTCCGCCTCCTCCTCCGCCCCCCGCGCCGAAGCACGCCAAGATCGAGGGCAAGAAGATCCTCATCGACGACGTGATCTACTTCGACACGAACAAGGACACGATCCAGTCGCGCTCCAACGCCATCCTGGACGACGTCGCCCAGGTCATGACGGGCGACCCGAAGATCAACGTCCGCGTCGAGGGTCACGCCTCCAAGGATCCCGCCTCGGCCAAGCGCGGCAAGGCCGGCGCCGAGTACAACCTGAAGCTCTCCGACAAGCGCGCCAAGGCCGTGAAGGCGTACCTGGTCGGCAAGGGCATCGACGCCAAGCGGCTCGACGGCGTGGGCTTCGGCTGGAACCAGCCCATCGCCCCGAATGACACCAAGGCCGGCCGCGCCAAGAACCAGCGCGTTGACTTCGTCATCACGAACTAGTTGACGGTCCAGTTGTTCCTGGCGGCCGGCTCCTCACGGGGCCGGCCGCTTCCTTATTGGGGTGTGCTAGCATCGCGGCCACCTCTCGCGGAGGCATTTCCCGATGCGAACTCTCGCTCTCCTCGCTGCGCTGACCCTCGCCGTCGCTGGTCCGGGGAGGGCGGAAGACCCCGCTCCGATCTCCAACGACGACCTGATCGTGGGCGAGCTGATCACGCTCCCGTACAACCGGAGCGCCTCCTACGGGCCCACCCGGGTCCGAGGACCCAAGGTGAACCTCACCGACGCCGGCGACGGGCGCTGGAAGGGGAACATCAACCAGCTCGACGGTGTCTTCACCGTGACGGAGAAGCGCATCTCCGGAGGGAGCTTCAACGTGGTCGTCAGCCGGAGCGGTGACGAGTGGACCGCCGAGGGAACCGTGGACGGGAAGCGAGTCCGCTTCTCCATGGAGCCCGACGGGTTCGTGGCCCGCTTCGACGACCGGTTCTACGACATGAAGCGGGTGGCCGCCGACCTGTGGGCGGGCGTGCCGTCCGGCCCCGGGATCCGGGTGAAGGGGGATGCGGGGAGCCGAACGCCGCTCTATCCGCAGTTCATCTTCGCGCTGCTCGCGGTGCTGTGACGGGGAGGCCGGAGCCCAGGATCCTGGACCCCGGCGCCGCTACCGGGGAAGCCTCGCGAGAACCTGGGCCATCTGGCTCTTGAGGAGTTCGACCTCCGCCTTCAGCGCATCGTTCTCCGCCTTCAACTCCTTGACCGCGTTGATGAGGGGCATGACGAGCGAGGGGTAGGACAGGCTGTACCGTCCGTCGGGCGTCGCGGGTCTGTCGAGGCCATGGAACGTGGCGCCCAGCGATGTAGCCGCCGCCGCCTCCACCTCCTGGGCGATCAACCCCTCCCGGAGGGCACCGGGCTGGCTCAGGTAATTGTAGATGACCGGGCGGAGCTTCAGGACGAAGTCGAGACCAAGGGCGAGTCCCTGGATGTTCTCCTTCTCCCGAAGGTCGGAGTAGTTCGTCCAGGCCCCGTAACCGCCCACGGTGGTCACGCTGCTGTTCCCGATGACGGCCTTGTTCGCGCCGTCCACCTTTGCACCGGAACCGATGGCTATCTGGTTGTTCGCTCCGGGTGCAGTGGTGTTCGCATTCATACCCATGAAGACGTTTTCACTGCCTGAGACGAGGGAGGACCCAGCCATGAATCCAAGGGCCGTGTTGTAGTTGCCCGTGCTGTTGCTCAGGAGGGCGGAATTTCCAACGGCGGTGTTGTAGATGGCTGCGGCGGTGTTGTTCTGGAGAGCGGATCCTCCGATGGCCACGCTGGTAATGCCAGCTCCCCCGCCCAATCCAACCGTCATGCCCTGGACCACGATCCCCGCGCTGAACGACTTCGCGCCGTCGATGGTCTGGACGGTGGAGAGGTCCACGAAGTTCTGCGATGAGGATCCCGTGCCGCCCTGGACGACCGTGAGCGCCGTCGTGAGGCCGGAGAGGGAGGTGATGTCGCTGTTTGCGCCCTTGGCCGCGCGGGCGGCGGCGGCTGCATCGGCGTAGGCCGTGGTGGCCACCTTGGTGGAGCTGTCCGCAGCCGCCTGGGTGGTGGCGGTCGTGCCGCTGGGAAGGGCGGAGGCGGCGCTCAGGCTCGCGGCCGTCCCGCTCACGTTGCCGGTGACGTTGCCGGTGAGTGGGCCTAAGAAGGTGCCCTGGAAACTGCCCTGCGCGGTTCCGGTGAAGAACGGGTAGGCTTGTGCCGGGCGGTGCTCGCCATCAAGGTTCCGCACTCCCAGTCCGTGTACACCCCCCATGTACACCCTACCGGACTGAGGATGGTCGCGAATGGGGCTAACCCCGCGGAACCACCGGAAGATGAGCCTACCCCGAAAGGACGGCGGGACAGGGGAATCGAACCCCCCAGCAGCCATTCTCATGACCACTCACCGGTTTTGAAGACCGGGCCCGGCACCAGCCTGGGACGTCCCGCCGCCGACCGGTGTATCCGGCGGTCCGGACGGGGTCAAGGACGCACGGCGCGCCGCTACCGCGTCGCCTTGGAGGGACGGTCTCCGGCTGCCGGGGCCGCGTGGTCTTCGCCCCATGGCGCGAGTCGGAGCGCGGAGAGCTCGTGGGGCATGGCCTGCCGGAGGACCCGGAAGTACTGCATGGGCGAGTAGAAGACGAAGTTGGAGGCGCGGCTCGTGTAGACGCAAGCGTAGTCCTCGATCTGCTCGCTGATGCGTGAGTTCTCGCTCCCCTCCTTGAAGGTGAGCCCCCAGTAGCGGTTGTAGCCGATCTCCACCTCCCCCTGGAGCGCCTGGATCCTGCCGTTCGCGTCCCGCAGGGCGGCGCGGAGGGAATCGAGCTCCCGCTTCATGCGCTGCCGTTCCGCCTCCAGCGGAGGGCGCGAAGGGTCGTCGGCCGGTAGCCGGTCGATGCGCCGCTCCACCGAGTTCAGCGCGGCCCGGTGTCCCGACGCCTCGTCGTCGAAGCGGAGGCGCAGATCCTCGAGTCCCGCCACCTCCTCGAGCGCGGCACGGTGCTGGTCGAGCCAGTCGATCTCCCGCTCGAGCTCCTCGATGACCAGGCAGGTCCGCCACTGGGAGCTCTTCTTGGAGCGCAGGATGTCGCCGTAGATGTGGTCGCCGACGTAGAGGACCCGGTCGCCGCCCACTCCGAGCAGCCGCTCCAGGTCGGAGCGGTTGCCGCCCGAGTAGGTGTGGCCCCGTTCGAGGGAGTGCACCTCCCCGGCCACGGCTGCGCCCGCGGCGTCGAGCTCGACGAACGGGCTCTGGGAGGAGAAGAAGCCGGGCTTGGCGGAGCCGGTGATCACCGCGTCGAAGAAATTCCGCCAGCTCGGATACTCCGGCAGCACGCCGTCGAGAACGTGGTGCATCACCGCCTCGGTGTAGTCGAGGTGGGAGTTCGTGAGCAGGAAGAGCCGCTTCCCGGACGAGCGGAGCTTGTGGAGCGCAGGGCCCAGCTCCGGGTCCCGGAGGATGAAGTGGGGGAGGTCGGCCTTGACCCGCGCCTTGAGCGTGCCGTCGGCGTGGATGAGGTCCATCGACTCCCGGATGTCGATGAAGAGCTTCTCGTAGTCGAGCGGATCGCCGGGCGTCTCGAGCATCTGGATCACCTGGGCGAAGAGGGAGCCCTCCGGCAGGGCGAAGAGGGTGTCGATCCAGGCGAAGCGGGGGGAGGAGAGGGCCACGCGCTCGTCCCGGTAGAGCCGGTAGCGCTCGTCCCGTGGCACCGGCGTGAGCCCGTGGTAGGCCCGCCCGACGTGGTTGTGCCGGTCCATCTTGAAGAGGTTGCCGGTGAGCTTGTCGACGACGAGCCCCCGGATGACGAAGTCGGGCAGGTAGCGGAGCTCCCGGAGCCGCTCGGGCCAGCCACGCCGCTCCACCAGCCGGGCCGCCGTCATCTCGAAGGCGACCTCCTCCAGGTGGAGCAGCTGGTAGATGGCCAGCGTGTAGTCCATGTCGAAGCCGACCACCTCGACCTTGTCCATCCTCAGGTTCCGGTTGACGAATACCTGGCGGGACGCCGGCGCATCCCGACCCGTGCCGCGGACGGTCCCCAGGAGGGCGCGGACGGCGGGATCGAGGTAGGCGTACATCTGGCGGAGATAGCACGAGCCCGGCCATCGGCGAAGGATCCGGCCGGTGAAGGATCCTTGCGCGACCACGCCCTTGTGGCACCCTCACACCATGGCGGAACCCTCCCGAGCCTCACGTGCCGTCCCCCGGCGCCGAAAGACGGGACCGTCGGTCGGCGAGCTCACCGAGAGGATGGCGGCGCTGGAGGAGCGGCTGACCCGGCTGGAGGACGGAAAGGCGCCCCCCGGGGACGGCCGGAGTTCCGTCCCCCGCGTCGCCAAGTCGCCCGAGCGTTGCACGGGCTGCGGGCTCCCGCTGCGGCGTCGCGCCGGGCGTTGCCGATGGTGCGGTCGGCCCCTTTGACCGTCCCGACTCTCGAACCCATCGACCTCCGTTCGGTGGTCGCGCACGTTCTGGGGAACGGCCTGCGCATCCGGATCCTCCCGGCTCGGGACGTACCGGCGGTGAGCTACTACACCTTCTTCGGGGTGGGCTCCCGCAACGAGAGGCCGGGCATCACGGGCATCAGTCACCTCTTCGAGCACATGATGTTCAACGGCTCGGAGCGATACGGCCCCAAGGAGTTCGACCGCATCCTGGAATCGCACGGCGGGGCGTCCAACGCCTACACGTCCAACGACGTGACCGCCTACCACGAGGACTTCGCGAGCGAGGCGCTCCCGGTGGTGATCGATCTGGAGAGCGACCGGATGCGAGCGCTCCGCATCACCGAGGAGGCGCTCACGCAGGAGCGATCGGTGGTGATGGAGGAGCGACGGCTCCGGACCGAGAACTCACACTTCGGCCTCCTCGAGGAGCAGCTCGAGACGCTGGTCTTCCAGGCCCATCCGTACCGCTGGCCGGTGATCGGCTGGATGGAGGACATCGCCCGGATCTCCCGGGAGGACTGCCTCTCCTTCTTCCGCACCTACTACGCGCCGGGGAACGCCGCGATCTACGTCTGCGGCGACGTGGATCCGGACGATCTCCTGCGCCGGATCGAGGCGGCCTACGGGGACATCCCGGCCGGGCCGCCGGTTCCACCGCCGGTGGGAGGGGAGCCGGCGCAGCGGGGGGAGCGTCGAGCCGCGGTGCGCCACCCGGCCCACGCGCCCGCGATGCTGGCCGGTTTCCGGGGCCCGTCGGCCCGCGAGCCCGACACGGCCGTGCTCGACGTCCTGCAGGCCTGCCTGTCCATGGGGGAGGGGTCGCGGCTTCGCCGCCGGCTCGTGCAGGAGCTCCAGGTCGCCGTCTCGGTCGGGGTGGGGTGGACCTGGCGCGCCGACCCAGGGGTCTTCCTGTTCTCGCTGGAGCTCGCACCGGACAAGTCGCCGCGCAAGGCCGAGGCGGCCCTGTGGGAGGAGATCGCCCGGGTGGCGTCGCGCGGTATCACTGATAGTGAAATGAGCCGGGCGCGCGCGCTCCTGCGCAGCGGCGTGCTCCACGAGCTCTCCACACGCAACGGCATCGCGCACGCGCTCGGGCAGGCGGAGGCGATCCTGGGGGACTGGCGGGAGGCTGGCCGGGCGCTCGAACGCTATCGCGCCGTCACCCGGGAGGACGTTCGACGGGCGGCGCGGACCTGGCTCGATCCACTCCGGCGGAACGTCACCTGGCTCGAGCCGGAGGGCGAGCCGTGAGCCGGATCGTCCTGCCCGAACTGCGGGAGCGGGTGCTCGGGAACGGGCTCCGCATCGTCGTGGCGCGCCGGTCGGGGGTGCCGCTCGTGGCGGGGCGCCTGGGCGTCCGGGCTGGCTCCGCCCTCGATCCGGTGGGAGCGTGCGGCCTCGCGCACCTGACCGCCATCAGCGCGCGGCGCGGTGCGGGCCGGCTGTCCGGGCGCTCCATCGACGATCGGGTCGAGTCCCTGGGGGCGAGCGTGGGGGGCGATGCCGAGGAGGACGTCACCGTCCAAGGGCTCTCCACGCCGGCCGAGGTCCTCCCGCGGGTGCTCGAGATCCTGGCCGCGGTGGGGTCGCGTCCCACCTTCCCGGTCGCCGAGTTCGAGCGGCTGCGACGGAGCGAGCTGGCGGAGCTGGCCCACGACTCCGACGAGGCATCCACGCTGGCCGACCGGGCGCTCCTCCAGGCGACCTACGGAGACCATCCCTACGGCCATCCGGTGGACGGGCGGGCTCACGACCTCGCCCGGATGAGGCGGAAGGACGCCGTCGCGTTCCACGCACGCTGGTACGGCCCCCGAAGCGCGATGCTCGTCCTCTCCGGACCGGTGGACCCGGAGCGAACCCTGGACGAGGCCGAGCGGCTGCTCGGACGGTGGCGTCCCGCCCCCGCGTCTCCCCCGCCGGTCGGTCCGGCGCGGCGCGCCGCGCGCCGGGTCGTGGTGGTGGACAAGCCGGATGCCACCCAGGCCCAGGTCCGCATCGGCGGCGTCGCGATTCCGCGGAGGAGTCCGGACTACCTGCCGGCGATGGTGGGGAACGGCGTGCTCGGGGGAGGCTTCACCTCCCGGCTGGTCGAGGCCATCCGGGTGAACCGGGGGCTCACCTACGGCGTCCGCTCCCGCTTCGCGGTCGGAGCGGAGACGGGGCTCTTCATCCTTTCGAGCTTCACGAAGAACGGGTCGGCCGGCGATCTGCTCGAGGTGGCGCTCGAGGAGATGGCCCGGTTCGCCGTGGGCGGGCCCACCGAGGAGGAGCTGGGACGGGCCGCCAACTACCTGGCGGGCCTCTTCCCGCTGTCGCTCGAGACGCACGACCAGTGGGCCGATCGGATCGTCGATTCCTGGGGGTACGGGTACGATCTCGCCGACATCTGCGACTATCCGGATCGCCTCCGGGCCGTGGGGCCGGTCGAGGCGCGGGACGCGACGGCGCGCCACCTCCCGCTCCAGGACGGGGTGGTGCTGGCGGTGGGACCCGCGCGTGAACTCGTGGGGCAGCTCGCCCGATTCGGCCCCGTCGAGGTCTGGCCGGTGGGAAGGGTGATGTGAGCCTCGCCGTCCTGTACGCGGACGAGCATCTCGCGGCGGTCGCGAAGCCGCCGGGGCGGATCGTCGTGCCGGGTCGCGGAACCCCTGAACTCACGGTGCGGGAGGAGGCCGAGGCGCTCCTCGGCAAGCTCTGGGTCGTCCACCGGCTCGACCGGGGCACGAGCGGCGTCCTCCTGCTCGCGCGGACGGCCGACGCCCACCGGTCGCTCTGCGCCCTCTTCGAGGAGCACCGGATCGTGAAGCGATACCTGGCGCTCGTGCGCGGGGCGGTCTCCGGGGACCTGCGCATCGACGTCCCGGTGGCCCCCGGTCGGAAGGGACGGATGCGCGCGGGGGAGGGGCTGCCCGGCGCACGCCCGTCCTCCACCTTCGTGCGATCGGTGGCCGTGTTCGAGGGGGAGGGCTCCCTCGTGGAGGCCTATCCCGCCTCGGGGCGGACGCACCAGGTCCGGGTCCACCTGGCCCACGCCGGCCACCCGCTCCTCGTCGATCCCGACTACGGGGAGCCGTCTCCCTGGGTGGGACCGGTGGCGGGGGTCGTGCTCACCCGGACCCCTCTCCACGCCTGCTCGCTCGAGTTCCTCCACCCGGTCACCGGCGCACCGGTGCGGGTCGACGCGCCGATGCCCGAGGACATGGCCGCCGCCGTCGTCGCGCTTCAGCCGTCGAAGAGCGGCTGACCGCGCTCGAAGATCCGGGCCGCCAGGGCGAAGACGACGAGCCCGGCGATGACCGACGTTCCCGTGGCCAGGAAGGCCTGGGACGGGACGAGCGGAGAGCCCCGGATGAGCTCGTTCACGATCATCTGCTGCCCCAGGAAGGGGACCGAGTAGAGCCAGGCCGCCGGTCGCGCCGACTGGAACGCGAGCGCCATCCCCGGCAGCGACGGCACCAGCATGAGCAGGGAGAGGGAGGTCTGGGCGGCGCGGAAGGTTCGCGCACGCGCCGCGAAGAGCACCATGAGCGCCGCGGCGGCGAAGACGATGGGCAGGCAGAGGAGGAAGGTGGTGAGGAGGAGCTTCGGATCGAGCTGGACCGAGAATCCGATCCGCGTGGCGGGCACGGCGAGCGGAACCAGCCCGAATCCGATCAAGGTCTCGGCGAGCGTGGCGGCCCCGAAGAGGGCCGAGGCGACGATCTTCGCGAGCACCATGGCCGACCGGGGGACGGGAGCCGCGAAGAGCGGCTCGAGCGACTCTCGCTCCCGCTCCCCCGCGGTCACGTCGATGGCGATGGGCATACCCCCCGTGAACATCGCCATGACGAGGAAGAAGGGGATGGTGGCGAGGAGCATGGCCGCGCGGCTGGCCGGGGTGGAGACGTCCTCCCGCTCGACCGCCAAGGGCTCGATCACCTCGGGGTGGATCCCCCGGACCATCAGTCGCTGCGCCGCGACCTGGTGGGACCATGCCGCGAGCAGCCGCTCGGCCGTGCTCGCCGCAGGACGGGCCTGGTGGCGCGACTCGTCGAGGATGAGCCGCACCGGGGCAGGCTCACCCGCCCGGAGCCTGGCGCCGAAGTCGGGGGGGATGACGATCACCACCGGCACGTCGCCGCGCCGGACCGCCTCGACGGGATCGGCGGGCGCGTCCACCACCCGGGCCCCCTGCTCGAGCAGCGCCACCAGGTTGGGGGCGTACTCCCGACCGGCGACGGGGATCTCCACCCCCTTCTCGTCGGCCTGCCGGGTCGAGTCGGAGACCAGGAAGAGCATCACGACCACGAGGGCCGGCCCGAGCGCCGGGAAGAAGAGGGCGGTGACGAGCGCCTTGCGGTCGCGGAGCCCCTCGTGGAGCTCCTTGCCGAGGACGGTCCAGAGGGAGGCGAGCCAGCTCATGCGAGCCCCTCCTCGGAGCCGATGGAGGCGACGAGCGCGTCCTCCAGGCTCTCCTTGCCAGTCCGGCGGCGCAGCTCGTCGGGTGAACCCTCGGCCACGACGGCGCCGCGGGCGATCACCACCAGGTGGTCGCAGAGGGCCGAGACCTCCTGCATGACGTGGGAGGAGAAGAGGATGCAGCGCCCCTGCTCCCGGAGCTGCCGGAGCAGGGTGCGGACCTGGCGGGTGGCGGCGACGTCGAGGCCGTTCGTGGGCTCGTCGAGGACGATGTTCCGTGGGTCGTGGACCATGGCCCGGGCGAGCGCCACCTTCACCCGCTGCCCCTGGGAGAACCCCTCGGTCCGTCGGTCGGCGATGTCCTCCATGCCGAGCGCGCCGATGAGCTCGTCGGCGCGGCGCCGCAGCGCATCGCCGGAGAGGCCGTGGATCCTGCCGAAGTAGAGGATGTGCTCCCGCGCCGTGAGCCGGGCGTAGAGCCCCTGTGCGTGGGGGAAGACGCCGAGACGGCGCTGGGCGCCGAGGCGATCGAGCGAGAGGTCCACGCCATCCACCAGCGCGCGCCCCGAGTCGGGGCGCAGGACGCCGTAGACGACGCGGAGTGCGGTGGTCTTCCCGGCGCCGTTCGGGCCGAGGAGGCCGGTGATCTGCCCGTCGGGGACCTCGAAGGAGATCCCGGAGAGGGCGACCACCTTTCCGAACGACTTCTCCACCCCTTCGAGCCGGATCACGGCGCCCCTCCCTGCAGGTCGAGGAAGATGGGGGAAGGCCGGAGACGCTCCACGCAGGAGACGTCGAGCCCGTCCGCCGTTCCGCGCTTCACGAACTCGGCGACGACGCGCGGCATGCATCCACGGATGAACACGCCGTGCCCCTGCCCGGGCGCGACCACGTGGCGCGAATGGGGCAGGCTGGCAGCGGCCCGGTCGGCCCAGCGGGGCGGGGTGACCGGATCGAACTCGCCGGAGAGCAGCAGGGTGGGGACCTCCACGCGAGGGGATTCGTGGAAGGTCGGATCGAGAGGAGACCGGGGCCATTCGGAGCACAGGGAGCGGAAGGACTCGCGTACGCCGTTCCCGAGGAAGGTGGGAGCCGCGCCCGGGGGCGGGTCGGCGAGGAGCGGGACGTCCTCCGTGCAGATCACCGAGAGCTGCAGGGGGCGCGACATCCCCGCCTGGATGTCGGTGGCGGCCAGGATGCCCTGGGCCGCGATGGGGGCGAGATCCCCCTGCCGGGCCTGCCGGATGAGCGGGGGGAGGAGTGCCGCGGTCTCCGACTGGTAGAGGAACCCCATCGTCACCTGCCGGAGGGCGTCGCCGTCCACCGTGAGGTCCACGGGTTCGCCCGTGATGGGGTGACGAGCCCGCACCTTCTCCGGCTTCCTGTCGAGCCTGGCCAGCAGCTCCTCGAACTCCTTCTCGAGTCGAGGGTAGCGCTCCTGGCAGGCCGGATCGGCGGCGCACCGGGCGAAGAGCTGGGAGAGGGCGCGCTGGGCGTCGTGGTCGAAGTCGTTCCCCACCACCATCTGGAAGGGCACCACACCGTCGAGCACCAGCGTGCGCACGCTCTCCGGGTAGGCGCGGGCGTAGGCGAGCGCGGCGCGGGTCCCGTAGCTGAATCCGACGAGGTTCACCCGCCCGTAGCCGAGCGCCGTGCGCACCGCCTCCAGATCGCGCGAGAACTCGGCGGTGCCGTAGCGGGTGAGGTCCGCCGGAAGGGAGCGGGCGCACTCCGCGGCCATGCGACCCGCCTCGCCCGGGATGAGCTCCACGCCGCGATCGGCCCGGCCGATGTTCGGGCAGGAGAGGAGCCCGGACCCGCCGGTGCCGCGCTGGTCCACGAGGACGATGTCCCGCTCCCGGTGGAGCCGGTCGAAGGCGGGAGCGATGCGGGGATAGGTCTCGGTGATCGACTGGCCGGGGCCGCCAGCCAGCACGAAGATCGGGTCGGGCTTGACCGACGGGTTGTCCGCCGGGAGCACGGCGACCTTGAGCCGGATCTTCCGCCCATCGGGCCTGGCGCGATCCTCCGGGACGTCGAGCGTCCCGCAGCGAGCCGGGACGCGCGTGGAGTAGAGGGGGTGGGCGAGCTGGCAAGGGGAGAGCCGGATGGTCCCTGCCGGCGGGGCCGCGGCGGCGTTGCCGGCCAGGAGGAGTGCCGCGGCGAGGAGGGCTCCTCTCGTCACGGGACCTTCCCCGGGCCGGAGGGCGCCTCCACGCCGCCGTCCGGCGCCAGCTCGCCGAGCTCGATGGCGACGACCGGCACGAGCGGAGAGGAGGGGAAGCTCGACCGGAGGAGCACGAGCACCTCGCGCGCCTCGTCCTTCCGGTCGTTGCGCTGCAGATATCGAGCCTTCTCCACGAGCCGGGCCGCGCCCACGTCGGCGGCCTGGGTGCTGATCCGGTCGGTCAGCACCCAGGTGCTCGCCCCGGGGCCGGCGTCCACCTCGGTGAAGAGGTCCTTCGCGTTGCGGACGAAGAGGAGCGTGCCGGGTTCGAGCTTTCGCCGCGCGTTCGAGGCGAGGAGGTCGGGCCGATCGAAGGTGAAGGCCGCCGCGAGCACGGTTCCTTCCTGGACTCCCGCCGCGGGTGCCAGGGCCGAGGATCGCAGCCACCCCTCCTGTCCGCCGGAGGTCCGGACGCGGGACCACGCATCGCGGGTTTCGAGGAGGGTGACCCGCTCGCCCCGGTGCAGGGTGGCGACCACGTCCCCCTTCGCCTTGGCGTGGTCGGTGGGCTCGCGTCGCAGGAAGGAGACCGCCGTGACGAGCCTCAGCGCGGGGTCGGCAGCCGGCTCGACCGGACCGCTGCTCGGGGGGAGCACGAGCCGGGGCGCCTTCGGGTCCCGGTTGCAAGCTGGCAGCACGGCCGAGGCGGCCAGGGCCGCGACGAGGAAGGCGATCCCACGTCCCGGAGAGGACCGCATCGTCAGTGCCTGCCGTGGACCAGCGTCTTCACGCCGCCACGGAAGGTGACCTCCACCTTGCCGGGGACCTTCACCTCGGAGACGAAGCCACGACCGAACGTGGGGTGGTCCACCACGTCGTCCTTGGCGAAGAAGTC
Source organism: uncultured Anaeromyxobacter sp. (assembly GCA_903855945.1). Classification (GTDB taxonomy): domain Bacteria; phylum Myxococcota; class Myxococcia; order Myxococcales; family Anaeromyxobacteraceae; genus CAIOAK01. The sequence continues at coordinate 17,908 of CAIOAK010000023.1, read as the reverse complement.
CGTGATGGCGTATCGGCGAGCCGGAGAGGTCCGGGTGGCGAGCATCTCCTCGAAGGAGACGGCCGGCTGGCGGGGCCTGGAGGTGCGCGCGGGGGTCGTCGAGGCGCCCCGGAATCGATGCACGGTCCGGCAGGTGTTGCACTCCACCTTCACCGGTACCGCGCCGATCATGGCGATGACGGTATGCGCGAGCAGGAGCTGGCACCGCGTGCAGAACGCATCGACCTCGCCACCGACCTTGGCCATGGGAGGGGGAGTATAGCCTCATCCCGCAGGCGCGCGGTCCGGCGTTCGATGCTAACGTGCGGGCTCGCGATGGCCGGCGATCGGCCGGGGGAGGAGTGTTGGGTCGGATCCGGGCGGGCTTCGAGGACTTCGGCGAGCAGGTGCTCTTTGCCGGGGAGGCGCTGGCCTGGGCATTTCGGCCGCCGTTCCGGTTCGAGCTGCTCCTGCACCAGGCCGCGGCCATCGGGGTCGGCTCCACCTTCATCGTGGCGGTGACGGGACTCTTCGCCGGGATGGTGCTCGCGCTCCAGGGCAACTACGCGATGCGCCAGTTCGGGGCCGAAGGCTACGTGGGCGGCTTCGTCGCCATCAGCCTGGTGCGCGAGCTCGGCCCGGTCTTCACCGCGCTCATGGTCACCGGCCGCTCCGGAAGCGCCATCACCACCGAGCTCGGGACGATGCGGGTGACCGAGCAGGTGGATGCCATGGAGTCGATGGCGGTGAACCCGATCCACTACCTCGTCGTCCCGCGTGTGCTGGCGGCCACCCTCATGATGCCGGTCCTGGACGTGGTCTTCACGGCCACCGGCTACCTCGGCGGTTACCTCATCGGGGTGTACGTCTCCGGCATCGCCCCCGGCCCCTTCCTCGACCACACCCGCTCCATGCTGGAGGTGGGGGATCTGGAGCATGGCCTCTCCAAGGCGCTGGTCTTCGGCGCGGTGGTCTCCCTCATCGCCACCTACCGGGGCTTCCGCGCCACCGGTGGAGCGAGGGGGGTGGGCGAGGCGACCACCCGGGCGGTGGTCTGGAGCTCGGTTGCCATCCTGGTCGTGGACTACCTCCTCACCTTCATCTCCATCGGGTGACCGGGTGTCGATGATCGAGATACGGGACCTGTGGAAGTCCTTCGGCGACAAGGAGGTGCTCCGGGGCATCACCCTCGACGTGGAGCCGGGAACCACCTTCGTCGTCCTGGGCGCATCGGGCTCCGGGAAGACGGTGCTCCTGAAGCACGTCATCGGCCTGCTGCGGCCGGATCAGGGTTCCGTGGTGGTGGACGGCAAGGAGATCTCCTCCCTGCGAGGGCCCGACCTCACCGATGCGCGCCAGGTGTTCGGCATGGTGTTCCAGGGCTCGGCGCTCTTCGATTCCATGACCGTCTTCGACAACGTGGCCTTCCCGGTGCGGGAACGGGAGCGGCGGATCCCCCACGACGAACTGCTCGCCCGCGTCATCGAGAGCCTCCGGGTGGTCGATCTGGGGGAGGACGTGCTCGATCTCTGGCCGTCCCAGCTCTCCGGCGGCATGCGCAAGCGGGTGTCGCTGGCTCGGGCGCTCGTCGCCAACCCCAAGATCGTGCTCTACGACGAGCCCACCACCGGCCTCGACCCCATCACCACCAACTCGGTGGACGCGATGATCGACCAGGCCAAGGAGCGCCGGGGGGTGACGAGCATGGTCATCTCCCACGACATCGCCAGCGCGTTCCGGGTGGCCGATCGGCTGGCGGTGCTCTACGATGGCCGGATCGCAGCCCAGGGGGCGCCGGAAGAGGTCCGGCACAGCGACGATCCCTACGTGCAACGATTCCTCTCCCTCTGGTTCGAGAAGCAGTGACCCCACGCCCATGACCGCCCCGAGCAAGTCCGGAGTCAGCCGCGCCCTGGCCGTGGGGCTCCTCGTCGCCGTCGCCGGCGGGGTGTTCCTGGTGGCGTTCACCTTCTTCCGGAAGGGGGGGCTCTCCGCGCGGGACAGCTACGCCGTCACGGCGGTGTTCGACGACGTGACGGGGCTCTCCTGGAAGAGCCGCGTCCAGGTGGCCGGGATCCAGGTGGGCGAGGTGACCGGCATCGAGCTCTCGGGCGAGAAGGCCCGGGTGACGATGCGCATCAAGAACGACATCCCCCTGCGGGCGAACGCCTGCCTGACCAAGCGCTTCCCGTCCGCGCTCCTGCCGGACGCGCTCCTCGAGGCCAGCGTGGGCAGCGCGCCCGCCCCGCTGCTCAGCGAGCTGCCCGACGAGCGGCGGGAGATCACCTGCGTCCGGGAGGCCGCCAACGTCGCCAAGCTGATGGAGTCCCTCTCCAACATCGCCGGGGACATCCGGGTGGTCTCGGCCGATCTCGCCAAGACCGTCGGTGGAACCCAGGGGAGCGTCCGGGAGATCATCGAGAACCTCACCTCCGTGACCCGGTCGGTCGATCGGCTGCTCGACGCCAACTCCTCGAAGGTGTCGGGCATCCTTTCGAACACCGAGGCGCTCACGGGGGAGCTCCGTGCGGTGGCCGCCAAGGATGCCACGCGCTACAGCTCCATCGCGAAGAACGTGGACGAGGCGGCCCAGAAGCTGAATCGCATCCTCGCCTCGGTGGAGGGGGTCGTCGGCCCCGACCAGTCCGAGCTGAAGGATTCGGTCCAGGGGGCGCGCCAGGCCCTGCAGAAGCTCAACAAGACCCTCGACGACGTCCAGTCGGTCACCTCCAAGGTCGCCGCCGGCCAGGGCGTGGCCGGGAAGCTGCTCGTGGACGAGCAGCTCGGCGAGAAGGTGGGGATGGCCGCCGAGAGCGTCTCCGACTACGTGAACCGCATCGCGGCCTGGCAGCTCTTCGTGAACATCCGCTCGGAGTACCTGGTCAACTACGGTGGAACCCGCGCCTACTTCGGCGTCACGCTGATGCCCAAGCCGGACAAGTACTACATCCTGGAGCTGATGACCGATCCCCGCGGATACAACACGGTGATCTCCGAGACCGCCACCACGGTCAACCAGACCACCGGGGCTGCGGTGACCACCAGCACGGTCCGGTCGATCAACGAGCAGCGGCTCGCACTCACGGCGATGTTCGGGAAGCGCTGGGGAGACCTCGTGGCGCGCGTCGGGCTCATCGAGAGCTCCGGCGGCGTCGGACTCGACTACCTGCTCTTCCAGGACCGGCTGAAGCTCTCCGCCAACATCTACGGCTGGACCCGCCCCACGGTGGACACCTGGCCGCGCACCAAGCTCTGGTTCGACTGGCGATTCCTCCCGAACGTCTACCTGACGGGCGGGGTCGAGAACGTCATGAACAACTACAACTTCGGATCCGGGCGCGACTACTTCATCGGCGCGGGCGTCTACTTCAGCGATCAGGATCTCCGGGCGCTCCTGGTGGGCAGCGGCGGCGCCGCGGCCGGCGCTGCGGCCGGTTCGATGAAGTAAAGCCTAGCGACCGACGGCGTACTCGAGGGAAGCCCAGGCGCCGGCCAGGTCGAAGATCGCCTGCACCTCCTGCGCCTGCGCCGAGGTGTAGGAGGTCTGCGACACGGTGACGTCGATGATGGTCCCGATCCCGGCCTGGTAGCGACCCTCGGCCAGTTCCAGGTTCTCCTTGGCCTGGGCGACGAGGGTGCGGGCCACGGCGCGGCGCGCGCGCGCCTCCTTCACGCCGGTGACCGCCTGCTCGACGTCGGTGCGTACTTGAAGCAGCAGCAGGTCGCGGCTCGCACGGGAGGAGGCGAGGGAACCGCTCTGGAAATCGACCCTGCCCATGTCGGCGCCGCCGTTCAGGAAGTTCCAGCTGATGACGCCGAGGATGTTCCAGGAGTTGGCGTCCGGGGCGGGCAGCCCTCCGGCCACCGGGAAGCGGGAGTTGTTCCAGAGGTAGTTCGCCTGTGCGCTCAGGACGGGGTACCAGGCCGACCTGGCCGCCGACAGGTTCTGCTCGGCGGCCGAGATGCCGAAATCGGCGGCGTGGAGGTCGGGACGGGACCGCAGCGCCTCGTCCATGAGCTTGCGTACCTCGAGGTCGATGTCCTGGGGAACCGAGGGCATGGCGAGCGGGCGGTTCGTGACGTCCTTTCCGACGGCCTGGGACAGCTTGATCCGGTAGAGGATCACGGCGTCGTGCGCGGTGATCTGGTTGATGAGCGACTGCTGGAGGTTCACGTCGGCTGTGGTCACGTCGAACTTGGGGCGCTGTCCCACCTCGAACTGGCCGCGGGCGAGATCGAGCTGCCGCTGGTTGGAGGCGACGGTCTGGTCGGCCACGGCCACGAGCGCCTCGGTGGCGAGGACCGTGTAGTAGGCCGTGCGCACCGCCAACTCCACCCCGTTCCATGCGGCCTCGACGCCGGCCTTGGCGGCCCGCTCCAGGTCCCTGGCGGCGAGGTAGGCGCCGAGCGTGCGGCCGAAGTCCCAGAGGGTCTGGTTCAAGGTGACCGAGGCGCTGTAGGTGTCGTAGAGGACCTGGGTGGGCGCCGCGCCCAGGTTGGTCCCGGTCCAGCCGGCCCTGGCAGCCAGGTTCCCGGTGGGCAGGAATCCGGAGCGGGCGATGCCCAGGTTGCCCTGGGCCTGCATGACCCCGGCCTGCGCCTGGGCGAGCTGCGGGTTGGAACGCGCCAGGTCGAGGGCCTGCTCCAGCGTGAGGGGAGGTGGCGCCTGCGTCTGGGTCGCTGCGAGGGCCAGGACGAGGGCGAGCGCGTTCATTCGAACCTCAGTGCGGTGATGGGGTCGAGCCGGGACGCCTTGTGGGCCGGGTAGAGGCCGAAGACCACTCCCACGAGCCCGCTGAACCCCACGGCGATGGCGATGACGTCGGGCCGGTAGAGGACCTCCCAGCCGAAGCTGGTGGCCAGCCGCCAGGCGCCGAAGACGCCGAGCGCCACCCCGATGAGCCCGCCGGTCACGGCGAGTGCGAGGGCCTCGACGAGGAACTGGAGCCGGATGTCGGCGGGCTTGGCGCCCACCGCCATGCGCAGCCCGATCTCGCGGGTTCGCTCGGTGACCGAGACGAGCATGATGTTCATGATGCCGATGCCGCCCACGAGCAGCGAGACGGCGGCGATGGCGGCGAGCAGGGTGGTGAGCGTCCGCGTCCCCTCCTGCTGGGCGCTCGCGATCTCGGAGAGGTTGCGGATGGAGAAGTCGTCGTCGGCGCCCAGCGGGAGCCGGTGCCGATCCCGCAGCATCGCCCGGATCTGGCTCTCGGCGCGGGAGGTGGTGTCGGCGCTCGTGGCGCTCACCGCCACGCTCCCCTCGACGTAGTTCTTGAGGCTGCCCTTGATCTTCTGCTGGTAGGTGGTGACCGGCACGATCACGATGTCGTCGTAGTCCTGCCCCCACTGCGACTGCCCCTTCTTGGAGAGCACGCCCACCACGGTGAAGGGGATGTTCTTGATCCGGATGGCGTGGCCGGTGGGGTTGGAGTTCTCGCCGAAGAGCTTGTCGGCGACCGTCTGCCCGATGACGGCCACCTTGGAGCCGCCATCGACGTCGCCCTGGGTGAGGAGAACACCCTGGGCGATCGGCCAGGTGCGGATCTGGAAGTACTCGGGGGTGGTCCCGAAGACCTGGGTGCCCCAGTTCTGCTCCTCCGACATCACCTGGGCGTTGGTTCGCAGTTGCGGCGCCGCGGCACGAACGGTGGGGATCTCGGTCTGGATGGCCACGAGGTCGTCCCAGGTCAACGTGGGCATGGAGCCGAAGCCGCCCATGGCGCCGCCGGCCGTGCTGGTACCCGGGAGCACGATGAGCATGTTCGAGCCCATGGCCGCGAAGGTGGCCTCGACGCGCGCCTTGGCGCCGTCGCCGATGGCCACCATGGCGATGACCGCCGAGACGCCGATCACCACCCCCAGGGTGGTGAGGAAGGAGCGCATCTTGTTGCGGGTGAGGGCGCGGAGGGCGATGCGGAGCGTCTGGAGCGGGTTCACGGTGCGTCCACCTCGTCTCCATCGGTCCACGGGGGCACGACGGCTTCCTTCGGTTGCTGACGCTGGTCGGAGAGGATGCGCCCGTCCCGCATCTGGATGACGCGGGAGGCGTACTGGGCGATGTCCGGCTCGTGGGTCACGAGCACCACGGTGATGCCGCTGTGCCCCAGCTCCTGGAAGAGCTTCATCACCTCGACGCTGGTCCGGGAGTCGAGGTTGCCGGTGGGCTCGTCGGCCAGGATGACGCGGGGTTCGGAGACGAGCGCCCGGGCGATGGCGACGCGCTGCTGCTGGCCGCCCGACATCTGGTTGGGGTGGTGGTCGGCCCGGTCTCCCAGGCCGACGCGGTCGAGCGAGGCGGTGGCCCGCCGGATCCGCTCGGCGCGCGCCACGTTGGCGTAGAGCATCGGCAGCTCGACGTTCTCGAGCGCGGAGGTCCGGGCCAGCAGGTTGAAGCTCTGGAAGACGAAGCCGATGGTCCGGTTGCGGACCTCGGCCAGTCGTTCGGTGGAGAGGGTGGACACGGCCTCCCCCTCGAGAAGGTAGGTGCCGCTCGTGGGGCGGTCGAGTAGCCCCACGATGTTCATCATCGTGGACTTGCCCGACCCGGAGGCCCCCATGATTGCGGTGAACTCCCCCTGCTCGATCCCGAGTGTGACACCCCGGAGCGCGTGAACCTCCACGTCCCCCATGTGGTAGACCTTGGCGACGTCCTGGAACTGGATGAGCGATCGTCCAGACATGGTGCTCGGGGCTACAGGCCGCGTCGCAGGTTCTGGAGGTTGGGCGATCCGGCGCCGAGGGCATCGGTGACGACGACGTCACCCGCGGTCACGTCCCCCTCGACGATCTCGGTGAAGGTGCCGTCGGAGATGCCGGTCTTCACCCGCTTCGGGGCGGGCTTCTCGCCCGTCAGGACCCAGAGGGTGCGGCGGTCGGGTTGTTCGCCGCCGCGTGCGCCGGAGCGGCCTCCGCCACCCCCTCCACCCCCACCGCCCACGCCAGGCGGGCGGGCGCCGCCCAGGCCAGGTCCGGCGCTCGGAGCGGCGGCCGCGCCGGGGGCCGGTCCCGAGACGCCGGGCACGCCCTTCAGTTCCGCCAGGAGCTGGGGCGGGGGACGGAAGCGCAGGGCCGAGTTGGGGGCCTTCAGCACGTCCTCCTTCTCGGCGTAGATGAATGTCACGTTGGCCGTCATGCCGGGCTTGAGCTTCAGCTCCGGATTGGCGACGTCGATCACCGCGTCGTAGGTCACGACGTTCTGCACGGTCTGCGCGGCGTTCCGGATCTGGCGCACCTTCCCCCGGAAGATCTCGCCGGGGTAGGCGTCCACGGTGAAGGAGGCGGCCATGCCGGGCTTGAGCCGCCCCACGTCGGCCTCGGCCACGCTCGTATCGACCTGCATCTTCTCCAGGTCCTCGGCGATGACGAAGATGACCGGTGCCTGGAGGGAGGCGGCGACGGTCTGGCCGACGTCCACGTTGCGGGAGATGACGGTGCCGCTCGTGGGGGAGACGATGTTCGTGTAGGCGAGGTTCACGTCGGCCGACTGGAGCGACGCCTTCGCCTGGGCGACGGTCCCTTCGGCCGCGAGGACGCCCGCCGCGGTGGCGTCCGCGTTGGCCTGGGCGGTGTCGAGGTCGGCCTGGGCGTTCAGCTTGCGGGCCGCGAGCTCCTTCTGTCGGGCGTACTGCCGCCCCGCATCCACCGCCTGGACCTTGGCCTTGGCCAGGTTCCCCTGAGCCGCCACGAGGTTGGCGCGGGCCTGGTCCACCGTGGCCTGGAAGAGGGCCGGGTCGATCTTGGCGATGAGCTGCCCCTTCTTCACCGGGCTGTTGAAGTCGGCGTGGAGGGCTGCGATGCGTCCGGAGACCTGGCTGCCCACCTGGACGGTCACGATGGCGGACAGGGTCCCGGAGGCCGTGACCTTGGCGATGATCTTGCCCTTCTCGAGCTTGGCGGTCTCGAACTGGAGCTTGCTCTTGCCGTCTCCGGAGCGGAACATCCAGAAGGCTGCGGCGGCGAGCGCGACGACGACCGTGACGAGGATGGAGATGCGACGCTTGGTCATGGGGGCAGAATCTTAGGCGGGGTCGGGGCTGCGTTTGGCAAAAAAGCGATGAAGAATCGTGTACGTGTGCGAATGTAACCTTCGGCTCGCCGGTATACTTCCCCGCGTGAAACCCTGGCTCAAGATCGGGCTCGTCGTACTCCTCGCGGCTCTCGGCGCCCTGTGGCTGCCGTCCGCGCCGGAGTCGAACGGCTCGCTCCTGGGATCCGCTGCGCCCCCGGTCTCGCTCCGCGACCTCGCCGGGAATCCGGTCTCGCTCGCGTCGTTCCGCGGACGCGCCGTCGCGCTCAACTTCTGGGCCACCTGGTGTGCCCCCTGCCTGGAGGAGCTCCCCGGTTTCGCCGCGGCCTGGCGGGCATCTCGCGGGCGGTGCGTCGAACTCATCGCCGTCACGGAGGATTCGTCGCGGGACGACGCGGGCTCGCAGGCCGCCCGTCTCGAGCTCGCCTTCCCGATCCTCATGGACCCCGACGGGGCCGTGGCAAGAACCTACGGGGTCACCGGATTCCCTCAGACCTACCTCATCGACGCGGAAGGGAAGGTGAGGAAGGTGCTCACCGGGCGGGTTTCGCAGGAGCGGCTCGAGGCGGCGCTGGCCCCGCTCGTACCGAAGAACTGCCCGGGGGCAGGGTGAAGCGCCCCGCACGGAAGTGCCCCACCTGTCGGGGGGCGGTCCCGCAGCGGCCCGAAAACGCGGTTTGGCCGTTCTGCTCGGACAAGTGCCGCCTCTCCGACCTGGGGCGCTGGCTGGACGAGGACTACCGCATCGCCGGCGAACGGGCCGGGGATGGCGGCGGGGGCGATCCCCCCGCCGAGGAGCAGGAGGAGGGGACGTGAAGCCGACCGTCTTTGCCGTGCGCGCCCTGCCGGGTGGAGTCCCAGCGGAGGTGACGGCGCGCGCCGAGCTTCGGGGAGGGGAGGCGAAGCCAGCCCCCCGGGAGCGCATCCACGCGGAAGGCGTCGAGGCGGGGATCCTCGTCGTCACCTACCTCGACCGGGTGGACGACGCCCTGCTCGACGGATTGCCCAACGTCCGGCTCGTGGCCTCCTACGGGGTGGGGGTGAACCACGTGGACCTCCCGGCCATGGCGCGCCGGGGCGTCGTCGTCACCAATACCCCCGACGTCCTCACCGATGCGACGGCCGACCTGGCGATGGCCCTGCTCCTCGCCGCAGCGCGCCGCGTCTGCGAGGGGGACCGGCTCATCCGCGCCGGCGGCTGGCGGGACGCAGGTCCGGAGTTTCTCCTGGGTCGCGAGGTGAGCGGGAAGACGCTCGGGATCGTGGGGTTCGGGCGCATCGGACAGGCCGTGGCGCGGAGGGCTTCGGGGTTCGGGATGCGGATCCTCTACGCGAGCCCGCGGGACGCGGGGTACCCCGGCGCCACGCGCACCGACCTCGACGCGCTGCTCGCCACGAGCGATTTCGTCTCGCTTCACTGTCCGCTCACCGACGCCACCCGGGACCTGCTCTCCCGCGAGCGCATCTCCCGGATGAAGCCGGGAGCGGTGCTCGTCAACACCTCCCGCGGACCGGTGGTGGACGAGGAGGCGCTCGCCGACGCCCTCGCGGACGGGCGGCTCTTCGCCGCCGGGCTCGACGTGTTCCGCGACGAGCCGCGCGTTCCGGAGCGACTGCGCCGCGCGGAGAACGCGGTGCTGACTCCGCACGTCGGTTCCGGCACCGTGGAGACCCGGACCGCCATGGGGCGGATGGTCTGGGACGAGGTCCTCCGCAGGCTGACCGGCAGGCCCCCGGCCTTCCCCGTCGTGATATGAGGCGCCGGTGAAGCGATTCCTCCAGATCGTAGCCGGTGTGGCGATCTCCGCCGGCGCGCTCTGGCTCACGCTGCGTGGGAAGGACCTCGGGAGCATCTGGGCCGCTGCACGCGGCGCCGACTACCGGTGGCTCGCACCCTACGTCGTCATCCTGGTGCTCATCCACCTGGCCCGCACCGTGCGCTGGGGCATCCTCCTCGAGCCCGTGGCCAAGATTCCCTTCTCCCGGTTGAACGCCGTCTCCGCGGTTGGGTTCATGGCCCTCATCCTGCTCCCGTTCCGGGTGGGTGAGTTCGCGCGCCCGTACCTCATCGCCGAGCGTCCACGGCTCCGGGTGTCGGCTGCGCTCTCCAGCGTGGTGGTGGAGCGGGTCGCCGACGGCCTCTTCATGGCGGCGCTGCTCGTCCTCACGCTGCTCGCCGTCCCCGAGGGGACGCCGGGCCTCCACTTCCTGCGCGTGGGCGGTGTCGCCGTCTTCGGCGTCTTCGCCGGGCTCCTCGTCTTCCTCGTCATCGCCTACCGGAACCGGTCGCTCGCGGTGCGCATCACCCACCGGCTCCTCGACCCGATCTCGCCGCGCCTCGCCGAGCGCGCCTCCGGCATGATGGACGCCTTCATCCACGGACTGCGGCTCGTGCCGTCGCGGTCGAAGGTGGTCTGGTTCTTCGTTCTCACCGCCGCCTACTGGTGCCTGAACGGGCTGGGCATGGGGCTGCTCGCCCGGGCCTTCGGGATGCACCTCGCGCCGCTGCAGTCCTTCACCACGCTCGGCGTGCTGGTGGTGGGCGTCATGATCCCGGCCGGTCCGGGCATGGTGGGAACCTTCCAGGCCGCGGTGGTCCTCGGCCTCTCCCTCTTCGTGCCGAAGGAGGTGCTCGACACCCAGGGGACGGCCTACGCGAACGTCCTGTGGGCCGTGCAGACCGCCTTCACGACCGCGCTCGGCATGTTCTTCCTCTTCTCCCGGCACATCCGGATCGCGCAGATCTTCTCGGCCCCGGCCGAGATCGGGGAGGAGTTGCAGGTCGAGGAGGCGCAGTACGCGGCGGAGGGGGACGGGGCCTCGCCGCCTACGTCGCCTTGATCCGGATGGCCGAACTGCCGAGCTTGACCGGCTCGCCGCCCTTCACGTACCGCCACGTGCTCACCACCTTGACGTCCGACCCCGGATGCGGCGGAGCGATGGAGACGAAGGTCATCGAGTCCTCGGTGGCGTCGATCCAGGTGCCGGAGTTGGCGTAGACGCACGCCTGCCCCTCGGCGTTCACCGCCGGGTCCAGCCGGACCTCGTGGGTGTGGCCGAAGACCACGATCCGCTTTCCCGTGCCGGAGGGCACGAACAGCCGGCCAGCGCGAGGAGGGCTGCGAGGAAGATGGGGGCGAGCGTTCGCGACGGCGACATGTGTGCCGATCACCCCAGCCAGGTGTCCTGCACCTTGTCGCCCCGCTGGTAGAACTTGCGCCCCGTGATCATGCCCGAGATGAGGCCGTTCCGGTACTGGGTCGAGTCGTAGATCACGATGTAGACGTGCAGGATGACGAAGGTGAAGACGAACCAGGCGGCGAGCAGGTGGTAGCTCGTCACGCGGAACGGCCCGCCCAGGAACGGCAGCAGCCACCCGAAGAGCCTGTTCATCGGCCCGGTCGGCGCGTCCTGCGAGAAGAGCGCGAGGCCGGTCAGGATCTGGAAGGCTCCCAGGACCACCACGCCCAGGGTGTAGGAGAGGCCGCCGAGCGCGTTGTGCCCCAGGTGAATGGGGCCGCGCTTCAGCTTCAGGTACTCCCAGAGCTGGTGCCACAGGTCGCGCCACCATCCGGCGCGCCAGAACATGGGGAAGCCGGAGCGGGCGTAGTTGTTGCCCGCGAAGAACCAGTAGGCGCGGGTGAGCCAGCTCACCGCGAAGATGAATCCGGCGGCGAAGTGGATCTTCCGCATCCAACCCATGGTGAAGTTCTTCCAGGCCTCCCCCTCGGGAGAGAAGACCGGGTTGGCGATGTAGAGCCCGGTGAGGAAGAGGGCGGTGATGCTGAGGGCAGTCACCCAGTGGGTGACCCGCACGGGGACCTGCCAGACGTAGCCCGCCCGGTAGTAGTCGTCCGGGTTCCGGGCGAAGTCCTCTGTGGTGAACGGCCGGGTCTCGATGGCCATGGCGTCCTCCTCCCTACCGCACGACGATGGCGCTCCCCACCTCGTTGCCCTCCGCGTCGTGCACGTGCGTGGCGCAGGCGAGGCAGGGGTCGAAGGAGTGGATGGTCCGGAGGATCTCGAGCGGCAGCTTGGGGTTCGCCATGGGGGTGCCGAGCAGCGAGGACTCGAAGGCTCCGAGCTGCCCCTTCTCGTCCCGGGGCGAACCGTTCCAGGTGGTGGGCACCACCGCCTGGTAGTTGGCGATCTTCCCGTCCTTGATGCGGATCCAGTGACCCAGCGCGCCGCGCGGCGCCTCCACGAAGCCGAACCCCTTGGCCTCGGCGGGCCACGTGTTCGGGTTCCACTTCGTGGTGTTGGCGGTGGCGGTCTGGCCCGCCTTGACGTGGGCGAGCAGTCCGTTGAACTCCTCCTCCAGCCAGGCCGCGCAGAGCCGGGTCTCGAGCACCCGCGCCGCGGTGCGGCCGAGGGTGGAGAAGAGCGCCTCGGGTCCGAGCTTCAGTGCGCCCAGCGCCTCGCCCACCACGTCCTTGTACTCCGAGCGACCGGACGCGTAGCCGACGAGCATGCGGGCCAGCGGACCGACCTCCATGGCGTTGCCCTTCCAGCGGGGTCCCTTCACGAAGGAGTAGGGCTTCTTCTCGTCCAGGTTCTTGAAGGGGGGCTTCGGCCCGGTGTAGCGGGGCTTGGAGACGCCGTCCCACGGGTTGAGGGTGGTGGTGCCGGCCGGGTACTCGTACCAGGAGTGATCGACGGCCTCGAGCACCTGCGTGGGGTCGGTGGGATCCACGTCCAGGACGCGGGAGAGGTCCTTGCCCAGGATGGCTCCGCGCGGCATGCGGAGGCTCTTCAGGTCGTTGATGTTGCCGTGGGCCGGCACCTCGCCGAAGCAGAGGTAGTTGCCGAGCCCGCCGCCGAGCTTCGTCCACTCCGGGTAGAAGGAGGCCACCGCCATGACGTCCGGGTAGTACATCTTCTCCACCATGTTCCGGTGGGTCCGGATGATCTGGCCGACGAGGTTGAGCTGCTCCATCCCGATGGCGTTGTCGCCGTTCATGTTGATGGAGCAGGGCATGCCGCCGACCAGGTAGTTCGGGTGCGGGTTCTTGCCCCCGAACACGGCGTGGATCTTCACGATCTCCTTCTGGACCTTGAGCGCCTCCAGGTAGTGGGCCACCGCCATGAGGTTCGCCTCGGGCGGCAGCTTGTAGGCCGGGTGCCCCCAGTAGGCGTTGGCGAAGATGCCGAGCTGGCCGGAGTCGACGAAACGCTTCAGCGTCACGGCGACGTCCTTGAAGTACCCCGTGTCGTTCGGATACCAGCCCGGCGACACCTTCTGGGCCAGCGCCGAGGTGGCGGCCGGATCGGCCTTCAGCGCCGAGACCACGTCCACCCAGTCGAGCGCCTGCAGCTGGTAGAAGTGGGTCAGGTGGTCCTGCACCTGCTGCGCCAGGTACATGATGTTGCGGATGGAGGAGGCGGCCGGGGGGATGTCGATCCCGAGCGCGTTCTCCACCGCCCGCACCGAGCAGAGCGCGTGGATGGTGGTGCAGACCCCGCAGATGCGCTCGCAGAAGGCCCAGGCATCGCGAGGATCGCGCCCCTGCAGGATGACCTCGATGCCGCGCCACATCGTGCCCGAGGACATGGCGTCCCGGATGACGCCCCGGTCGTCCAGCATGGCCTCGATGCGGAGGTGACCTTCGATGCGGGTGACGGGATCGACGACGACGCGCGTGCTCATGGGCTACTCCTCTCCCTTCACGCCGGAGCTCGACTCGACCGGCACCTTCTCGGTGGGCTTCACCGCGTTCTTGGCGATCGCGGAGACGGCGTGGGCGCCGGCGCCGATGGCGGCCGCGCCGGCCACCACCTTGCCGACCGTCTCCGGCCAGCTGTCGATGTTGATCTGCGGGATGTTGGCGAGGCGCTGGAAGAACGGGCCGTCGTCCCAGAATCCCGGCTCGCTGCAGCCGAGGCAGCCGTGCCCGGACCCGACGGGCCAGGAGACGCCGTCGTTCCACTTGAAGGTGGAGCAGTAGTTGTAGGTGGTCGGACCGCGGCACCCCATCTTGTAGAGACAGTGGCCGAGGCGGGCCCCCTCGTCGTCCCAGGACTGGACGTACTGACCGGCGTCGAAGAAGGCGCGCCGGTAGCACTTGTCGTGAATCCGGTGCTGGTAGAACATCTTGGGACGGCCGAGACGGTCGAGCTCGGGAAGGCGGTCGAAGGTGAGGATGTAGGTGAGGATGCCCGTCATCACGATGGGGATGGGCGGGCAGCCGGACACGTTGATGACCGGCTTGTCGGAGATCATCTTGCCGATGGGGGTCGCCTGGGTCGGGTTGGGCGCGGCGGCCTGGACGCAGCCGGCGCTGGCGCAGTTGCCCCAGGCCACGACGAAGCGGGCCTTGCTGGCCGCCTCGCGGAGACGGTCCTCGAAGGTGCGGCCTCCCTCCAGGCAATAGACGCCTCCGTCGGCGAGTGGCGCGTTCCCCTCCACGGCGAGCACGTACTGGCCGGGCTTGTCGTGGATGAGCTTGTCGACGATCTCCTCCGCCTGGAAGCCCGCCGCCACCTGGATCGTGGGGTGGTAGTCGAGGGAGAGCATGTTGAGGATGACGTCGCCCACGAGCGGGTGCGACGAGCGGATGAAGGATTCCGTGCAGCAGGTGCAGGAGAGCCCCTCCATCCAGAGCACCGGGATGCGCGGCTTCGACTCGAGCGCGTGCACCACCTGGGGGACGAAGGTGGCCTCCAGCCCCATCGTCGCCGTGATGCCGGTGGCAAACTTGAGGAAGGTGCGTCGATCGACCCCGTGGTCGCGAAGCACCTCGTACGTCGTGGGACCGCTGAGGCTCTTGGTCATGGGCCACCCCGCGAGTGTGGAAGCGCGGATGTTCATACTTTCGGAGGGCATCTGTCCATCCCCCGGGTGGAATTTCGGAGGACAATCTTTTCACGGGGCGTGCTATTCTTGACCGCGATCAAGGACGGCATCGAACCGGCACCCCTCGAGGAGGCTCTTCCATGTTCCAGCACCTGCTCATTCCCACCGATGGCTCGCCGTCGTCCGAGTCGGCCGCCCGGCAGGCCGTCGCGCTGGCCGCTCGCCTGGGCGCCCGGGTCACCGCACTTACAGTGAAGCCGGCCTTCCACGTCTTCACCCTCCGACCGGAGGTCGTCGAGGACACCCGGGGAAGTTCCTGGGACGTGGACCTGCACGCGCGAAACCACCTGGCGTTCGTGGAGAGCCTCGCGGCCGAGGCCCGGGTTCCGTTCGAGGGCGTGACGGCGCAGGGAGACCATCCCTGGAAGGTGATCCTCGAGACCGCCCGGGAGAGAGGTTGCGATGCCATCGCCATGGCGTCGCACGGCAGGAGTGGACTGGAGCGCTTCCTCGTCGGCAGCCAGACGCAGCGGGTCCTGGCCCACACCCCGCTGCCGGTGATCGTCTTCCGCGAGCGATGAAGCGGTGGGTCTGGACTCTCGTCGTCGGCTTCTTCGACGGGGCCGAGGGCGTCGCGACGGAAGGCGCTCTTGACGGGGGAGGGGGGCGGGAATAGTCTCCCGCCGCCCTGAGAACAGGGGCCTCCGGCGGCGCCGGGCGGGGTTCACTGGGAGTGAAATACACCCCCGGTCCAGCCCGCAATCGCCCCCGGTCGCCCCCACGAGATGGGCTCCAAGCAGGCGGACGATGTCAGGTGAGGTAGCTCAGTCGGCTAGAGCGAGGGTCTCATAATCCCTCACGCCATTCCCAGGCCCCCCGTAATAGCCCTACTGATAACCTTCTTGATGCCATGACCTAGGGAGTAGGATCGGGAGTATTCCCAATCCATTCCCAGGGTGAGGAGGCGGGCTATGGCGAAGAAGGGGCAGTGGGTCGGCAGGTGGGACCACGGTCGGGAGTGGCTCAGCAGCCACGGCGTCCGGACGTACTTCATCCGCAAGACCATCGCCGGGAAGACGTGGGAGGTATCGACGCGCCGGTCGACGGAGGCCGCTGCCCTGGCCGAGTTCCGCCGCTTCGAGATCGATCCCGCCAACTACAGCCCCCGTCCCGACGTCGTCGACGCCCTCTACCTCGACGAAGGCCTCATCGAGATGTTCCTCGCCTGGAGCAAGGCGGGCCAGAAGGACGGCGGCAAGGGGAACTCGAAAGCCTGGAGGCGCAAGCAGCAGCAGTACCTCGCGTGGTGGGCCCAGGAACTCGAGGGGAAGGATCTGAAGCGCCTGGACCTGCGGACGGACATCATCGGGCCCCTCAAGGGGACCAGCGCCAGGGCCCACCGTATCGCCGTGGTCAAGAGCCTGTTCGGCTGGCTGCGGACCGTCGAGCACGAGATCTCCAAGGGGGAGGACCCGGTTCTGGGCGAGCTCAAGGCGCCGAAACGTCAGGGTGCGCAGTCGGCAGGGACGCGGTACGTGCCTCCCGTTGCGGACGTCCGGGCGGTCATCGCGAAGCTCGCTGCCCCGTACAAGGACGCCCTACTTGTCGGACTGGGCACTGGTTGGCACACGACCGAGGTGTGCCGGTTCGCAGCGGATGGCCTGGCGGAGGAGTTCCCGAAGGAACAGAGGAGGAAGGCTGAGTGGGGTGTCATCGGGACCACCCACAAGTCGAAGAACTACCACCTCACCAGGGTGTCGAAGGCCGTGTTCCAGGCGGCGCAGCAGCTGCTCAAGCACGGACCGATTAGCCGGGAGTGGTTTGATCGGGCAGCGAAGAAGGCCTGCAAGGATCTAGGGGTGACGCCGTTCGCCCCGGGCGCCATGCGGCACGTCGTCGGGTCGTTCGGGGTCGCCGCCACCGGAAACCTCCAGAGCACGGCAGGATTCCTCGGTCATCAGGGGGCCAGGATGGTCGCGCTGAACTACGCCCCCAACGCCGCCCCGGCCAAGATCCCGACCCCCGTCTAGAGCGGGATGGCGAGGATGCGCTCCCGGATCATGCTGGATGACCTTCTGGACCGTCCTGCGCGGCCGCTGCGCCCCTTCTCCGGCACGACCGGCCTGACCTGTTCCCCGTCGCGGCAGAAGCGCTCTAACTCGACGACAGACACCTTCAGCCGCTTCCCGACCCTCGCCGTGCGGATCTGACCCTCCGCGATCAGGCGGGGGAGCGTGACCTTCCGGCACAGCCCCAACCGCCGTGCCGCCTCCGCCAGCGAGACGAGCATCGGTTCGTTCCGAGGGGGTCTTCCGGCCAGGGGTTCGTTGGCTGGACTGAGGCTGGATAGCCTGGTGCCGGGCTGATGGGCTGGACTGGCGGCGGGTGAAACGGACATGGCTCGGCCTTCTGAGACGCCCCATGTGGGGGCTCGGTAAGGCCGACGCGTTAGAGGCGATGCGCCTCCTGTCGGGTGATTCGAACCGGGGCCTATGGTCCCGGTCTGGCCATTTCTCTAGCCATACTCGCAACTTGCGTCGCGGAAGAACCGTTTGATGACGGTTCCCACCCGTTCTCGGTGGACTAGCCCCTCCCGGAAAAGCGATGCGCCTCCGAAGGGGTAGACAGATCCTAACCAGCCGCCCTTGGGGCGCAACTTTCGGCGGGAGGACGGGCGTTCCGAGCCCTCGGCAGGAAGGGCCATGCTGCTTCCCGGGCCGCGCGACCAGCAAGTTCACCGGTTCCCACGCAGTCCCACAGGGACGGAGACGATTCCACCTTGTTTGATCGAGGCGCACCCCCTACATTTTCCGGTGAGCCAAGAAAACCCAGCAGCAGAGGCCGATCCCGGAGCAGTTAGTAACCCCGTCGACGAGTACGCCGCTCACGCGGCGCGGATCCTACGACCCGAGCACCAAGAGGTGCTGAAGAAGAGGGCCGTCCCGCTGATGGTCGCGGTCGAGGCCGGGATGAGGTCCGTGACGGCGCAGGGAGCCGCCCCGTTCCTAGGTTACACGCCGTCGGGCGGTGGCCTCCTCATGCCGTACCCCCATATAGCGCCGCAGTACGGCAGGCTCCGGCTCGACCAGGGCAACCCCCGCTACCTG
>CAIOAK010000022.1 GCA_903855945.1 uncultured Anaeromyxobacter sp. | reverse complement strand
GCGCCGCCGCCCCGCGTCCTTCGCGCCTGCTCGGTTCGGCGCCCGCGCAGATGCGCCCCGCGCCGGGGCCACCCCGTCCCGCCTGCCAGAAGGGCGGGCGACGACGCGCTCACCCGGATCCGCCCGCGCAGCGTGCTCGTCCGAGTCGCCTTCGGCCCCGCCGACGGCCCGGGGTGGAGCCCCCTGCGCGGGGTGAGTTCACAAAGAGTGTATGGCGCCGCCGCCCCGCGTCCTTCGCGCGTCCCCGGTTCGGCGCCCGCGCAGATGCGCCCCGCGCCGGGGCAACCCCGTCCCGCCTGGCGGAAGACCGCGCGACGACGCGCTCACCCGGATCCCCCCTCGAAGCAGGCGCGCTCGAGTCGCCTTCGGCCCCGCCGGCGGCACCTCGCCCTGCTGTGCCGAAGGCGATCCCCCGTGCTGTAATCACCCCCAATGCCCCCGCACCTGCTCGCCCTCCTCCTCGTCACCGGCACGTGCCCGGTCGACCCGGCGGATTTTTCCCCCGCCGAGGGGGCAGGAGCTGGCCGAGCGCTACCGGAACTCCCCCCGCGATACCTGGGGCCCATGGGTGCGGACGGTCGCCCACCCCGACGGCCTCTCCGCCTGCATCGCCACGCCGGGCTGGGCCGAACGGCGCGCCGTCGCCGCCGCCGACTACTGGGTGGCGCGGAAGCCCAACTACTGCCACCTCCTCCTCGTCACCTGGGCGCCGCTCCACCCGGCCGGCGTCGGCTGGCCCGCGCCCAACGACGCCTCCCGCCCGGCGGTCTGCAGCTTCGCCCCCGCGCCGGACGGCCGTCCCATCCGCTGGAAGCACTCCGGCACCGGCGCCGAGACGGCCGAGGCTGGCGCCACGAGAAGGGGAATGGATTCGGCGGCAGGTTCAGCCGTGGCGTGGACTGCAGCGACTTCACCTCGTTCGTCTTCAACTGGGGCTTTGGAGCCCGATTCACGTCGGCCGTCGCCCGCCAGGCGGGGCAGGACGCAGACGACGGGGATCCGGCGTGGCGCCGGAGCGGATCGCGCCGCAGACGCTCCTCGGCTGCTCGTACGGACGGTGCAGCCCGGACGCCTGGCGCCCGGAACGGAACGCCGACAGCCACTACCAGGGGCCCGACTGGCGCGCCTTCACTCCCTGCTTCTACAGCAGCGCCCAGACGAGGAGCGCGGCGCCCCCCAGGCCGACCACCAGCGATCCGCCCCACACGAACCGGCTCCGGGTGAGCGCAGCCACCGCTCCGAGCGCGATGGCCACCTGGAAGAGGGCCACGGAGTGGGCGAATCCGTGGTGGCCGTGGAGGAACTGCTCCGACTCCTTCACCTTCGCGTCCCGCTCCTTCTCCAGCTCGACCGCCTTCTCCCGGATCACCTCCTGCTGCGCCAGGTAGCGATCGACCGTCACGTCCACCTCCGGCGGGGGCTCCTTCCCGGCGGCGAGCCAGGTCGAGCGGATGGACTCCTGGACCGCCGCCTTCACCCCCTTGGCCTGGTAGTAGGCCCACTGGTCCGAGGCGAGGGACTGGAGCCGGGTCGCGTCGGCCCGCAGGAGAAGCGCGTGGTTCACGGTGGCGCCGGCCCGGAGCGCCGCCACGGCGGCCAGCACGGCGAGGAGCGCGGTGGACAGCGCGATCTTGCGGAGGAACGGGGCGCCGTCCCGCTCGATCTCCTCCCGGATCGACTCGTGGAGCTTCTCGGTATCTATCTCGATCTCCGACGGCATGGTCTCCTTCCGATCGTTCCGCTTCAGCGGGGTTCGCGGAATCCCGAGGTCGCGGCCCGGACGAAGCGGGACCGTACCTGTTCGGTCGCGAGCAGTTGCCGCGCCGGGGGCAAGGACGTGATGGCCCGCATGGCCTGGCGGAGGAAGCGGGTTCCCAGCCCCTCCCCGCCGTCGAAGAGCAGGTCGGCGAGCCGGTTGCGCTCGAGCGCCTGGCGCACCGCCTTCTCCACCGGGTTCGCGGGGACCGGGCGCCGCTCTCCGCCCCGCTCCATCCGGAGTGCGCCCTTGTGGCAGGCGGTGGAGCAGACGCCGCAGCCGATGCAGGTCTCGAGGTCGAAGCGGGGCGCGAGCGCGTTCTTCCGCTCGGCGGTCCGGCGCGCCGGCGCCATCTCCACCGCGGCCACCGGGCAGGCCCGGGCGCAGCGGGAGCAGCCGGTGCATCGCTCCTCGTCGGACCGGGGCGCGAAGCCGCTCCCGTTCACCGATCGCAGCCCCCAGCGGTTGGCCGCCTGGAGCTGCTCGCAGCAGCAGCCGCAGCAGTTGCAGACGAAGGTGGGGCGGTCCTGCACGTTGTCGGCGATCTGGACGAGCCCCTTCTCCCGGGAGGCCTGCAGGATGTCGAGCGCCTCGGCCCGCTCCACCGCCCGGCCGAACCCGCGCCGGGTGACGAAGTCGGCGCCGCCGTTCAGGGTCAGGCAGACGTCCATGGGGGCGTCGCAGGCCTCGCCGAGGTGCTCCTGCTTGTGGCGGCAGTAGCAGAGGGAGACGGCCCAGGCGCGGGCCTCGCCCACCACGTGGGTGGCGCGCTCCCAGTCGAGCACGTCGGGGAGCGGGTCGTCGGAGAGGCCGGTCTCGTGGACCAGCGCGCGCCCGATCACGGTGTCGCGCCCCAGGGCCTCGCGGGCGAAGGCTGCGTCACCGTGAGTGTATGCTCGCAGCGCCTCCGCCATGCGCTTCTTCGGGATGGTGTCCTTCGCCCGCATGAGCGAGTACTCGAAGAAGCCCACCACCGGCGGCGAGAGGAGGTACGAGGCCTTGCCGGTGCGCGGGTGGACGAGGTCCATCACCACGCCCTTGTCGCACATGACGTCGAGCCGGGGGCCGAGCTCGGCGACCGGGATTCCCAGGCGCCGGGAGAGCTTCTCGAGCGAGGTGGGGCGCCAGGGGAGCCGCGCCGCCAGCGCCGCCTCCTCGGGCGTGTAGAGGATCTCCAGGATCTCCCGCCAGCCCTGCCAGGCGGCCGGGTCCTCGGGCTCCGGGAGCGCCACCGTTCCCCGGTCGAGCCGGCCGAGGAGCTCGCGGTACTCGTCCTTCAGCTTTCCGAGGTGACCCATGCGGGATCCGTATCACACGTCCTGGCGAGGTCGGAGTGCGTGAAGCGTCGTGATCTCCCCCTTGCGGGCGGCGTGGAGCGGGTCCTCCTCGTCGGCCGTGCGGGGGTGGACGGCTGGCGCCGATCGCGACCAGGCCCGGACCAGTCCGGCGGCGGCGAAGGCCGCCTCGAGCTCGCCGGGTTGCCGCAGCCCGAGCCGCTCGGCCAGGTCGGAGAGGACGAGCCACCCCTCGCCTCCGGGCAGGAGGTGCTCCGCCAGCCCGGCCAGGAAGCGGGTGAGGAAGCGGCCGCCGGGATCGTAGACGGCCCGTTCGAGCGGGGTGTGCGCGTCGGCGGGGATCCACGGAGGGTTGCAGAGGACGAGGTCGGCGCGCCCGTCGGGGAAGAGGTCCTGCTCCCGCACCTCGACCTGCCCCTCGAGGCCGAGCCGCCCGGCGTTCTCCCGCGCGCAGGCCACCGCGCGGGGCTCCGCGTCGGTCGCCACCACCCGGGCGCCGCGGCGCGCCGCCAGGAAGGCGAGCACGCCGGTCCCGGTCCCGACGTCGAAGACCAGCCGTCCGGCGAGGTCCCGCTCCGAAAGCGCCACCCCGACGATCTCCGCGTACTCCCCCCGGATCGGGGCGAAGACTCCGTGGTGCGGGTGGACCGGCGCCCCGAGCGACGGCACCGGGACGCCGCGCCGCCGCCACTCGTGCGCCCCCACCGCGCCCAGGACCTCCCGCAGCGGCAGGAGCCCGCCTCCCTCGGGCGGCGGACCGAGCGCCTCGGTGAGCGCCTCGGCCACGTCGGGGGCGCGGGCGAGGGGAATGCGCCAGCCCGCCTCCACCGGGACGAGGAGCCGCTGGAGGAGCAGGTGGGCCTCGCGCCTCCGGTGGCGCTCCTTCCGGAAGGCCTCGGCCGGCTGCGTGCCGGGGGAGGGGCGGGGGGTGAGCCTTCGCCCCAGCGCGGCGAGGAGCTGGCGGGCGTTGCGGAAGTCGCCGCCGTAGAGGAGCGACTCCCCCGCCCGGATGCGGCGCAGGGCGTCGTCGGCGGTGGTCCGGTCGTCGGCGCGCCCCACCCGTCGGGGGGGGGATGCCGTGGCCGAGAGCCACGCAGCGGCGGGGGCGCCGTCGGGCGGCGATGGTGCGAGCGGCGATGTCAGCGAGCCCTCCTCCCGTTAACATACCTGCTCCTCCGGGGGGACTCCATGAACGCATCCGCATCGACGGCGGCCGCAGAGCCGCTGCCTCGCGCCGTGACCGCGCAGACGCGCCTTCTCCTTCCGTTCCTCTTCGAGCGGCGCGCCGCCGACCGGGCGGCCGAGGCCCTGGCGAGCGCCTCCACCGGGCTGGCCCGTGGGCTCTGGGTGCGCGAGCCGCCCCGCAAGCTCTACCGCTACCGGCTGGAGATGACCGGGCAACTCGATCGCTTCCTTTTCTCCCACGGTGAAAAGGGGAAGGTGGAGGGGGAGTACCTGCACGCCTCGGGGGAGCGGATCCGGCGCTGGATGGGTTCACTCGAAGTGGAACTGCCCGGCGGTCGAACCGCCCGTGTGGGGCTCGCGCCCACGCCGGGGGTCGAGATCTTCCTCACCGCGCACGGCGCGGGCGTCCTCTCCTTCACCTTCGAGCTGGGGCAGGACCTCGACCTCGGCCGGATCCTCGAGGTGAACCGCCACCTCTCGATCCTCACCCGCCCCGGGGAGCGCGCGCCCTGGCTCTCCGTGCCCGGCGCCGACCCCGCGGCGCCTCCCGCCTCGCCGGAGGAGCACCACTCCTCGACGACCCCCCTCGGGGAGCGGCTGGGGAAGCCCGGCGCCCGCTTCTCGCTGGCGGAGCTCATCGCCGCGCTGGCCGAGCCGCTGCGCGGGCTCTCCATCGCGCCCATCCAGGAATCGCTCTGCGTCTACACGGTGGTGGGGCTTCCGCACCACGCGGAGGTGGGGGACGAGGCGAACCGCGCCTGGACCGGTCCCTACCTGGCGGCGCTCGCCCAGGTGGACCCCACGTTCCGCCCGTCCGCCTCCCACCCCGAGCCCGGCGTCCCCAACCTCTACACCGCCTGGAACCACCGGGCCGCGGCCAGCCTCCAGGGCGCCGGCCACCTGCTCACCACCCGCGAGGGGCACGGCGCCGGGGACGAGACCGTCGCCGAGGCGCGCGACCGCTACTTCGTGCCCTACCTCACGGCGCTGCTGCAGCGCTGCGCCATCAAGAAGGCGGCCGAGGAGGCCACCGACATGGTGGTCCGGGAGGACGTGAAGCGCGCCGCCGTCTCGCAGCTTCGCTCCGACGTGCTCGCCTTCGCGCTGGCCGGCGTGCTCCCCGAGGTGAGCGTCCGCTACTCGCTCCACCGCTACTACCGGATGTGCCAGGAGGCGGTGGACCTCGACCGCAACCTGGAGCAGGTCCGCAGCGCGCTCGGCGACCTGGAGGCGCAGCTCTCGGCGAAGCAGCAGGTGGAGATCGCCGAGGCCCAGCGGGACATCGCGAAGCAGTCGGCCGAGTCGCAGGAGTCGAGCCACCGCATCCACATGGCCCTCGTCTGGATCGAGGTCTTCATCGTGGTGGCCTACGCGGCCGAGCTCGTGAAGTTCTTCGTCATCGAGCTGCCCCACATCCAGGAGCCGGTCCTGCGCTGGACGGCGGGCATCCTCTCGGTGGCCACCGGCGTCGTCGCACTCGCGGTGCTCCGCCCCTGGGACCACCGGCACGAGGCGCGCGGGAAGCACGCCCAGAGCTAGGGAGTGGCCAGCCGCTTCCGGGCGGCGGCCACCAGCGGGTCCTCGTCCCCCTGCTTCACCGCCAGGAAAGCCCGGTAGGCCTCGACGGCGCGGGGGTCCTTCATCCCGTCGCGGGCGCGTGCGGTGAGGTAGGGGACCGCGGGCAGGAACCGGACCGAGGGCGCGATCTCGAGGTACACGTCGGTGGCCTCGCCCCGCCGCTTCTCCAGCCGGTCGAGCTCGTCGAGCGCCTCCGGCCAGGAGCCCGCCTCGACCTGGGCCCGCGCCAGCGCCAGGCGGGCCAGCCAGGAATCGACCTGCTTCACCGCGTTGCGGGAATGGGTCACCGCCTCGGCCGTCGCGCCCCGCTTCGAGGCCACCCCCGCCCGCACCAGTTCCGCGTACATGCGCGACTCGGCCGCCGCACGCCCGTCGAGCTCGTCGGCCAGCGCGAGCGATCGCTTCGCGTCCCCGGTCTCGGCGAGCACGCGCCCCGCAGCGAAGAGCACGTGGTCCTGCTTGCTCCGCTGCAGCGCCTGCTCCGCCGCGGCCACCGCCTTCTTCGGCTGCCCGGTCAGGGCGTGGAGGCTGGCGAGCGCGGTGAGCTTGCGGGCCGCCGCGTCGGCGTCGCCGGCGGCGAGATCGGCCTCCACCGCCTTCTCCAGCCCGGCCCGGGCCTCGGAGAGGCGCCCGTCGTGGGCTGCCAGGTCGGCCAGCCCCTCGGCGGCGGCGGAGGCGTCCACCGCCTGCAGCCGACCCCAGGTGGCCACCGCGTCGTCCCGCTTCCCGGCCAGGAACTGCGCCAGCGCCAGGCCGACGAGGGAGTTCACGTGGCGGGGGTTCCCCTCGAGCGCCCGCTGCTGCACCCGGATCGCCTCCTCGGCGTTGCCGGCGTACATCTCGAAGAGCCCGACGTTGTTCGTCTGGGGGACGTTGCGGGGGTAGACCTCGATGGCGCGCCGTCCGGCGGTGACCGCCTTCGGGAAGTCGCGCTTCAGCTGGTAGGCCACCGCCAGGTTGGCCCAGGCGGCGTTGTCGGCGGGGAACTCCTTCACGAGCGTCTCGTTGGCGGCGATGGCGGCGTCGGCGTCCCGCTTGAACCCGTAGTAGATGCCGCGGGTGCGCAGCTTCTCCCGCTCGCTCATCCGGCCCAGGTTGGACATGGCGGCCTGGAACCACCGGTCGGCCTCGGTGGCGTGGCCGCCGTTGTACTCGAGCACCGCCAGCCCGCTCTGGGCGCGCCCCATGGCCGGGTCGAGCCGCAGCGCCTCCTGGTAGTGCTTCTTCGCCTCGGCGGCCTGCCCCTCGCCGGCCGACTTCATGCCGAGTGCGTAGGCGTGGGCGGCCTCCAGCGAGGCGGCGCTGTAGGTCTCGGCCTCCTTCAGCTGCACCGCCTCCGGCTTGGTGTCGCCGAGCGCCGTTCGCACGTGGACGGCGAGCTTGGTGGCGGCCCCCAGGACGCCGTCCTTGCCGTCCACCGCGAGCGTCTTCTCGGCGATGGAACTGCCGGTGAAACCGTCGATGGCGCGGGCGCTCACCCTGTAGCCGGAGCCGGCCTTCTCCGCCGAGCCGGCCACCACCACGTGGATGCCCTCCCGCTGCGCGATGAGCCGTGCGCGCGCCTCCCCGAGCCCCGCCCCCTCCAGCTTGAGCCGGTTGGCGGTCTGGAGCGCGTTCGAGCGCCGGAAGGTGGTGATGAAGGGCGCGCCCTCCAGCGCGATCCCGATGGCCGGTTCCAGGGTGCCGTCGAAGACGTCCTCGCCGGTCCGGTTCTCGAAGTCGGCCACCAGCACCGAGCGGGGCGCCCCCTGGGCGATGGTGCGCGGCCAGAGCTTCCAGGCGGCGCCGCCGGCGATGCCGAGGGCGGTGAGGATCCCGCCCAGCACGACCACCATGGAGAGCTGCCCCTTGCGCACCTGGCCGGTCGCGAGCTCCCGCTCCACGACCAGGAGCTCCTCGTGCACCGCACGTGCGCTGGCGGGCCGCTTCGCCGGATCCTTGGCGATGCAGCGCTCGACGAGCTTCCGCAGGCGCGGGGGGACGTGGGCGTGGTCGAGCTTCGGTTCCGGACCGGGGTCGAGCACCGTGCTCCGGTCGCTGCGGACCTCGTAGGGGCGCCGCCCCGCGAGCACCTCGAAGAGGGTGACGCCGAGGGCGAAGACGTCGGTGCGCCCGTCCTGCGCCTCCCCCTTCCACTGCTCGGGGGCCATGTAGGCCGGCGTGCCCGAGAGGCCGGTGGGCTGGCCGAAGAAGTGGGCGAGCCCCAGGTCCATCACCTTCACGCCGCCCGACTGGGTGAGGAAGACGTTGCCGGGCTTGAGGTCCCGGTGCAGGAGCCCGGCGCCGTGGGCGTGGGCCAGCGCGCGGGAGACCTGCAGCCCCACGTGCACCGCCTCGAGCGGCGGGAGCGGTCCGCGGCCGAGCCGGGCGCCGAGCGTCTCGCCCCGGAGGAGCTCGAGGACCAGGTAGGGGCCGGCCTCGCCCTGTCCGTAGTCGAAGATGGAGACGATGTTCTCGTGCTGGAGGCGCGCCGCCGACGCGGCCTCCTGGAGCAGCATGGTGTCGAGCTGGCGGGTCCGCACGCCCGGCCGGACCGCCTTGAAGGCCACCGACCGGCCCAGCTCCTTGTCGCGGGCCTCGAAGACCACGCCGAAGCCGCCGCTCCCGATCTCCTTCACCATCTCGAAGCGGCCGACCACCATGCCCGGGGTGAGCGCCTTCAGGGTCGAATCGGGCCCCGCCTTCGATGGCGATGCGGCCGGAGCCGGGCCACCCGCGCGGGCGAGCTGCTGCAGGAGCGCCGAGCGCCCCTCCGGCGCGGCGAGGAGGCTCGCGAGCAGGTTGGCGACCGTGGGCTGGGCTCCGTCGTCCGGGTCGCCGCCCGTCCGGCCCGGTCCGACGAGTTGCTCGAGGAGGGCCGACCGGCCGTCGGCACCCGGCGCGGCCATGGTGAGGAGCGTGGCCGCGAGGCGGGTCGCCTGGGCTTGCGCATCGTCGCCTGGCGCACCGGGGCGGGCGAACTGCTGGAGGAGGAGAGAGCGCCCTTCGGCGCCGGCCGAGGCCGAGATGGAGGCGGCGACCTCCGAGATGACGCGGGTTCGCTCGTCCTCCGAGCCCCCCGGCCCGACGGCGTGCACGAGCTGCTCGAAGAGCGCAGAGCGCCCCTCGGCGGCATCGCCCCGCGCGGAATCCCCTCCGTTCGCCAACCCGAGCCCCCTCTCCTCTCGGCGGCCCGGAGAACGGGGTCCCCGGGCCGCCTCCCCCCCTCCGAAAGTCGTTACCCACCGACCGCGTAGTTGAGGTTGGTCGGAATCCCAGCTGCCACGCAACGAACGGGGTGGCTCGTGGTCATGAGGACCTCGGGGCTGTTGATGGACGCGCTCCCGTTCGCGAAGCTGACCGTGTAGGCCATGTTCCGGAAGTTGAAGAAGGGGGAGGACGACCAGTACCAGGTGGATACCGTGTCGGGGAACACCGACCGGTCGATGGCCGGGTTCGAGGTCGTGATGTCCACGATGCTCCCGAGCTCCTTCAGGCTGGGCAGTCGCCAGCTGGCGATCCCTCCCAGGCTCGGGGCGTTGTTGAGCGAGTTGCAGTAGGCGAGCGCTTCCAGCCAGGTGAACGTGGTCTGGCCCGCGTTGCCGACGGCGGAGCTCGTCTGCCACACCAGGCCGGTCCCGATGTCCGAGACGGTGCCGGGTCTCGAGGGCACGTTCACGAGGAAGGACCCTCCCGTGGTGGGGAGGGCGGCCGTTGCGCCCGAGGAGACGCAGGTCGTTCCCGGCCAGGTGGAACCGCTGGCCGAGGAAGGAATCAGGATCGGGTAGTTGAGGACCAGGACCCAGTTGAGGGCGGAGTTCGGCTGATAGGCGTCCGACGTCCAGATGCCGCCGTTCTGGATGGCGACGAAGAAGCTGCTCGGCCCCACTGCCGAGAGGACGCGTCCCGTGTTGGCGATGGACAGCGCCTCCCGAGCCGAGGGGAGCCGCCAGTCGGTCAGCCCGTCGTAGTTCTGCTGGGCGAAGGAGGCGCAGTAGGCCGCCGCCTGGGCGTAGGTACGGGGCGCATTGCTCGTGTCCACCGGCGTCCAGGTGAGGCCGGTCACCGAGTCGATGGCCGACAGGCCGGACGTCGACATGGCGAAGGTGGGGACGTTGACGGTCCACGAACCGTCCTGGCCGTAGGCCGGGTCGGTTGCCGTCACCGGGCAAGCGATGGCCGCCGCTCCGTCGGAGCAGGCCGTGTCCACCGAATCCGGGACGTAGGTCGTCCTCGTCGCGAAGGGGAGGGAGGCGCTCGGCTGGTAGGTCCCGTCGCCGGCGTATCGCGCCGAGATCACGGGGAGCGAGGTGGAGGCGACCGAGAAGGCCGCCGAAGCGCCCGCCACCGCGACCGGAGCCTGATCCACGCCACCGACCGTGAAGATCACGTTGCCGCCCATCGTCGTGGGCGACGAGGCGGGCAGCACGGAAGCCTGGAAGTTCATGGTGGTGGGGCCGCCGGCCGTCGCAGGCGGGACGTAGCTCAGGATGTTGAGCCGCGTGCGGGTGGCCACGGTGGGCACGGGCGGCGGCACGCTGACCGTGATCGTCGCCGTGGCCGTCCTCGACGGATCGAAGGCCGACCGGGCCACGAGGTGGTAGGTGCCGGGCGTGGACGGCGCCGTGTAGGCGGCGTAGTTGCTCCCGTCCAGCGTGAAGGTTCCGCCGCCCGGCTCGGTGACCGTCCAGGTGACGGTGGTGTTGGGAGCGTTCGCGACCGTGGCGATGAAGCTCGTGGTGCCGCTCGGGACGAGCGTCGCGGTGGTCGGGTTGACGGTCACGGTGGTGGCGCTGCTCGTGGCGCTGCCCTGGCTGGGCAGGTAGGCGTTGGCGCCGCTGTAGTAGGCCGTGATGGCCCCGCCGGTGGAGAGCGTCGAGGGCGCGAAGGTGGCGAGCCCGTCGAAGTCGAGCGGCACCGTCGCGAGGAAGACGTTGTCGGCCGTGACGAAGCTCACCGATCCGGTGGTGACCGGGAGAGGACCACTCGAGCCGGTGGGGCCGCTCGTCACGGTGGCGGTGAAGGTGCCGAGCGTGGCGTCGTATCCGAGCGACGTGCTGGTCGAGGCCTTCGGCGTGAACTGGGCGTACGTCGCGCTGCCGCTCGATCCGCCGGGCGGCGTCTGCTGCGGGACGGGTGCGGGGGTCAGCGTGGAGCCGATGGCCGCCATGCGGGGCAGCGTGACGTTGCCGCGGAGCGTGATCTGGGCCTTCTCGCCGGGAGCGAGCACCAGCGTCGCGTACTCCTGCGACCCCTGGTTCAACGCCGGGTCCACCTTGTCGGTGGCGGGCACGATGACGCTGCTCACGTCCGGGATGGAGGTGAGGATGTGGTTGTGCGCCTCCTCCTTGAGGTCGCAGCCGACCGCGGTGGGCGTCGTGTAGGTCTTCGCCACGATGAGCTGGATCACCTCACCGGGGTTCGGCTTCGTGCCCACGACCCGGATCGAGTAGGACGTGCTCGTGTTCCCGGTGTTCTGGTACTCGTAGTTCAGGTCGGAGATGGCCGCGTTGGAGAGGTTCGCGTTCGACAGGTTGGCGTTGGAGAGGTTCGCGTTCGAGAGATTGGCGTTGGACAGGTTCGCGTTGGAGAGGTTGGCGTTCGACAGGTTGGCGTTGCTCAAGTTCGCGTTGGAGAGGTTCGCCAGCGCCGCGTTGGAGAGGTTGGCGTTGGAGAGGTTCGCGTTGCTCAGGTTCGCGTTGGAGAGATTGGCGTTGGACAGGTTGGCGTTGGAGAGGTTCGCGTTCGAGAGATTGGCGTTGGACAGGTTGGCGTTGGAGAGGTTCGCGGCCACCTGGATCGCCGCGTAGGTCTCGGCGCCGCTGATCGCGCCCGAGCCGTCCGGCGCGACGAGGCCGGGCGTCGTGCCCGGAGGGTTGAGGAGGACGAAGCCGGAGGCGCCGGCGGGGGATCCGGCCGCCACCACCTCGGTCACCGTCGCGGTGATGGTTGCGGTCGCGGTGCCCGACTTGGCGAAGAGGGTGCGGGACACGGTGGAGTGCGGGGCGATGTCGGCCGTCACCGTGGCCAGCGTGGCGAGCCGCGTATCGGACGCCGCCTTGAAGGACGCGGTCGTGCCGGACGGCACCGTGAAGGTGAAGGCGACGGTCTTCTTCCGGTCGGTCGCGTTGGTCGCCGCGATGACGAAGGAGCGCACGTAGGTGGAGCTGAGCGGCTTCGTGTTCTGCGGGGTCGAGACCACGAGCCCGTCGGTGATGCGGCTCGTGTAGATGTTCTGGTTGCGGGAGGCTGCGTAGGCGGCCGTCTGCGGCGTGCAGGCCACCACCTGCTGGGTCGGGTCCACCCGGCTCGTCCCCTGCACGTTGATGGGAGCGTAGATGTCCCAGCGTCCGTCGGGAGGGGCGCGCACGTCCTCGTTGCTCGTCCACACCGCGTGGAAGACCGGGGAGGGGGTGGCGTCGGTGTTGAAGGCCCACTTGCCGTTCTTCCTCACGAAGGCGGGGCCCTGGACGTCGATGTAGTCGCCCAGGAAGGGCCTGGAGCCGCCCTTGAACATGGGGAGGTTGGGCGGGTTCACCTTGAGTTGCTGGAGGAGCTCCACCTTGCCGCCCTGCACGATCTGGAGGTCGGGGCCGAAGCCGGGGACGTTCAGGTTTCCGCTCCCGTCGAGCCAGAGCGCCTCGTCCCCGCGGGTGCCGAAGGGGAACTTGGAGAGGGGGAGGGCGGAGAAGGCGGGTGCGTCGGACGGCAGCGCGGAGGCCAGGCGCACGTCCACGGTGTGCCGGACCTGGCGCAGGTTCCCGTCGTCCACGAAGAGGTTGAAGACGTCCGACCAGGCGTCGAGCTGGGTGTCGGCGCTCGCCGGGACGTTGTTCGCGTCGGCCGTCGGCGCGCCCAGCGGGCCGCGGACCAGGTCGTAGAAGCTGCCCGTGCCGTCGGGGAGGAACGGGTCGTAGGGGCGATAGTAGGCGCGCGTGTGGTCGAGCCGCGTGTCGTAGTAGACCATCATCAACCTGCCCTGCGAGAAGGTGATCGAGGGCATGAACTGGTGGCCGCGGATGAAGGTCTCCGAGCCGCGGCCGGGGATGGGCGTGGCGTCCACGGTGATGGGCTTTCCGTCGACGGCCGTCGGCCGGCCCAGCTTCTGGCAGGTCAGGTCGTTCTCGTCCGACTCCTTCTCGGTGGGCGGAGGCGGCGAGAGGAGCTTCGTCGCCACCACCACCCGCGCGTCCAGCGTCGCCGGATCGGTCCGCTCCGCCCAGGCGACGTGCAGGCGCCGGGCGCCGGTGGAGTCCACGGAGATGGCCGAGCTGGGGAAGAGGGTGACGCGGAATCCGGTCCCGGTGGTCTGCTGGTCGAAGGGGGTCACGGTGGCCACGTCGCGGGGCTTCGTGAACCGGGCGCCGTGGCTGAAGGAGCGGGCGAGCTGGATGGCGTTGGTCTGGCCGGCCGAGGCGACGCGCCGCCAGGTCACGTACACGTGCCCCTTGGCCGGGTCGATGGCGATGGACGGTCCCTCGTTGGCGAGGCTGGTGGCGTCGTTCACCTTGACCGGCGCGCTCCAGGTGGCGCCGCAGTCGTCGGAGTGGCGCACCATCACGTCACTCTGGGTCTCGTTGTTGTAGAGGCGCAGCCAGGCCACGTAGACGGTGTGGCCGGGGAAGCTGCGCTTCGCCTGGGTGCCATCCGGGTTGGTGACGGTGATGTTGCAGGTGGAGTTCCAGGACCGCGGCACGTCCACCGCGACCCAGGGCTTGTCCACGAAGTCGCTCGGCCCGCCCACGGAGACCACCTTCTGGTCCACGACGCGGATGGGGTCGCTGCCCTGGACGGCGTTCCCGTTCTCCTTGTTGTTCAGGTCGATGAAGCGGGTGAGGTAGACCTTTCCGTAGTTGGTGAAGCGCTGGAAGGCGATGCCGCCGAAGTACATCATCCCGTCCGCGCCCGCGCGGACCACCGGGTCGGCCGCCGAGGTGCACGTCCCGTCGGTGGCGGGCGCCGTCAGCGCGCCGGTGAGGGGGTCGGTCACCGCCGCCGTGGGAGCGCCGCACCACATGAGCGGCGGCGCCTTGAGGGAGGTGATCGGGAGCTTGTTGCCCGCCGCGTCGTATCGGGCCGGGTCCTGGGGGTACCCCGGCATGAGGTAGCTCTTCCAGGTCTTGCCGCCGTCGAGCGACTTGAAGATCCCCGCCCATGCGTCGCCGGCCATCTTGTCGGCGGGGGCCTTGGCGATGTCCACCGTGCGGTAGTCGTTCGCGCCGGCGAGCAGGTGCTCCGGGTTGGCCGAGGAGACCGCGATGGACGGTTCGTTCTGCCGCTGGAGGTAGGGGTCCCCGCCGGGCCACTCCGTGCCGGTCACCATGTTCACGCTCTCGCCGGCGATCTGCGCGCGGGCCAGGCTGGGAGCGATGATGATGACTGCGACGGTCAACATCGCGCGTGACAGCTGTCGGCGGAAATGTAGGTGCATGTGGTCCCCTGTAGGAGTGATGTCTAAGGGTTAATCAGAATTGGGGTCCCCCAGTCAAGGGACAGCCCCAAAACGGTCATCGGAGGGGGGTGGCTTGCATCGGCCCGGGGGAAGGCACATCATTCTCCTGGAAGCTGTAGAAGACAGGAGGACGAGATAGCGGAACCGTCACAAGACGACCGACTCGCAGTCCCCACCGGCGTGAGCCGGACAGGCGTCCACCCGAGGGCGCCAGCCAGATGAGAAGGAACAGAAGAGGCCCTGCGGGGCCTCTTCTCCATTG
>CAIOAK010000021.1 GCA_903855945.1 uncultured Anaeromyxobacter sp. | reverse complement strand
GCTCGAGCACCTCGAACGCGAAGAGGTTCTCGGCGTACGGGTCCGTCGTGTAGCAGTCGAATCCGATGTCCCGGAGGAGCCGCGTCAGGATGCCGTTCCCGCCGGAGACGTCGAGGAACTTTCCCTTCCCGGCGAAGAGTCTCTGCAGGACGGGCTCGAGAAGTGCGCGATTCGAGATGTTCCGGCTGAGCAGTCCGGTGTCGGTGGCGGCGATGGCCGATCGGTAGGCCTCCTCGAGCCAGTAGGGTTTCTCGGTCCGGAGGAGGCCGCACTGGCTGCAGGAGAAGTACTGGACGTCGAACTTGCCGAGCACCCGTGCCACGAATGCCGGGCGCATGGCCGTGCTGCAGATGGAGCAGGGTTCGGGGGCGGGCCATCACTGGCACCATTTGTCGAGCGCAAGCTGGGTCGAACCGAGGTGATGCGCACGTTCCGCTCCGGTCTCCTGCCCTTTTCGGTGTGTCTCCCGAGACGGTGTCCCGTTGGGAGAACGACCGGCGGGACGCTGAACCGGCCGTGTGGAACGCCATGGCAGACCTCGTGGACGACGCCATCCAAGGTCACACCACGACGCGAGACCGGATGAGCGCCCGCCCTGGCAAGGGGCGCAGAACCGTCGCGGTCGAGTTCGAGCCGAATCGCGCGGGCTGTTGATCCGCCGCTCACGGCACCCGGTTCCGAATTGTGGTCGATGGGTCCGCAGGACGGACGGTGGAGCGCGGGAAACCCCCGGACCTTCACGTCTTGCGGGCGGCTCGGCGCTCGCAAGAGCCATGCTGGCATGAGCCCTGCCCAGCTAGCGACCGTAGCACCCGAGAAATCCACGTTGGTCCGAGCCCGCGAGTCCTCCCGGCGCCTCGCCGAGCTCCTCGGGAGGGAGCACGTCCGGCTGGGTGAGTTCCTGGTCGAGCTGGCCGAGTTCGACGATGCGGAACTGTGGAAGAGCCTGGGCCACGCGAGCCTCTTCATGTACCTGCACCGCGACCTGCACCTGTCCCTCGGAGCGGCGCACGTCCGCATGGTGGCGGCGCGGCTGGTAGGGCGGTTTCCGGAGATGGTCGAGCCGCTCCGGGACGGGAGGCTCTGCCTCTCGGTCGTCACGGAGGTGGCGAGGGTGCTGACGAGGGGGAACCGGGCGGAGGTCCTTCCTCAGTTCTTCGGACTGTCGAAGCGGGAGGCGAAGGCGCTGGCGGCCCGGATCGATCCGGTCGAGGTGGTGCCGCAGCAGGAGCGAGTGACCGTGCCGGGTGGGTCAGAATTGACCGGGTCACTCCCATTTCGTCCGGACGAAGTCCGGGCGAGATCGGCCGAGGATCCCGTCCCGGAGACGGTGTTGGCCGCGGCCGCGGCGGTCGTGAACGCGACGCCGCCCACGGTTGACTACCTGAACGCCACCCACTGCCGCCTCCACCTCACGGTGACGAGCCAGTTCCTGGACAAGGTGGAGCGCGCTCGCGCCGGTCAGTCACACGCCAGGCCCGGCGCGTCCCGCGCCGAGATCCTGGAGATCGCCATCGACCTGCTCCTCGAGGCCCAGGCGCGCCGGCGCGGGTTGGTGGGGCGCCCGCAGCAGAATCCCCGGGCGTCCAGCCCCGGACACGTGCCCATCGCCGTCCGCCGCGCCGTCTGGGAGCGGGACCGCGGCGTGTGCCAGTGGCCGCTCGACAGCGGCGGGACGTGCGGATCGATGCAGCGGGTCGAGCTCGACCACGTGGTGCCGCGCGGGCTCGGCGGGGCGTCCACGATCGACAACTGTCGGCTCCTGTGCAAAGTTCATAACGACCTGGCAGCGCGCCTCATCTACGGCAACGACTGGATGGATCGCTTCACTCGAACTTCTTGACGAGACCGTCGAGCGAGATGCGGCTCTCGTCGAAGTACTCCGATTCGAGGCTCATCGGGGCGGTCGGCGACACGCCGATCACCTTCCCGCCCACGTAATTTGCGCCGCCGCCCACGCGGGTGCCGAGCTGGTAGGCCCAGCGCCGCGAACCACGAACCTGGACGTATCCCGGGTCCATGTCGCGCCGCAGGGTGAGCGGGATGGTGATGAACGCGCCGGCGACGGCGAAGTCACTCTTGGTGAAGAAGAACCCGACCTGGGTGTTCCCGAACCAGCGGGAGAGCTCGACGCTCACGCCGACGTCGTCGCCGACGAACTTCCCACCCTGGATGGAACCGACCAGGTCGAGCGGGGGGAAGCGGTAGCGGATCGAGCCGGTGACGGACCCGTGCGGCGCGTAGTCCTGGTCCCAGAGCATGGCTCCCTGGACGCCGAAGGCGAGGTCGCCGTTCCCCACCGCCCACATCACTTCGCCGAGGCCGCCGGCGTAGGAGGTGGCGAAGAGCCCTCCCCCGACGCTGGCCATCACGCCGTGGCCGAGGCCGAGGGTCTGCTGGAGGAGCGCGTACTGCATCACCGGCG
>CAIOAK010000020.1 GCA_903855945.1 uncultured Anaeromyxobacter sp. | reverse complement strand
CCCCGACAAGACCGTGTCGAGGACTTCGGCTCACCCCGACCTCGACCTGTTGCCCCTGTGGCCCCCGCGGCCCCGTCCTTGGCGTCTACGCCATGCCGGCCCAGGGTAGCGAGTGCTAGGAGGGCGCCGGGGGGCGACACGCCCCAAGCGGGTGAAATTTGGTACCCCGGCTGGTACCCCGGAGCACCCTCCTCCCGGAGGCAAGAAAAAAGGCGGTCGGCCTCTCGGCTAACCGCCCTGATTTCTTCTGTTTTTTGGTGGGCGCTGAAGGTTTCGAACCTTCGACCCCTGCCGTGTGAAGGCAGTGCTCTACCGCTGAGCTAAGCGCCCTGAACCTGAATTCGAAAACGGCCGCGGAGTATGCCGGTGCACCCCCACCCTGTCAACGCTTCCGCTCGTCGTCCACCTGCCGGGCCAGATCGCGCAGCTTCCGCTTCATCCGGGCCATGCTCTTCGCCACGTCGTCGTAGTCGCCCTTGGTCGGCAGGCCGGCGGCGCGGAGCACCTGGCCCTGGACCTCCTCGACGCGCCGCTTCCCCTTCTGCGCGGCCCCGACCGCGGCGGCGAGGAACTCCTGCCCCCGGGGATCCTCGAGCACGGCCTTCACTGCGCGTGAAGCGAGCGCGACCCCCTGCTCCCGGATCGCCTCCGGGATTCCCTTCGGTCCCTTGCTCATCGACCCTCCTCTCCGGGGAACTCGGTCGGAATCCGCCCGATCGCCCCTTCCACGATGTAGCGGTATCCGGCGCGCCGCACCAGCGCGTCGAGGTCGCCCTTCACCTTCACCCGACCGGAGAGCGCCGCCCGGACAGGGTCCTCCCGCCCGTCGAGGAGCGCCCGCCAGGTCGCGAGCGGCGCCCGGACCACGTAAGCCGGGTCCAGCTCCAGGATGTCGTCCTCGTCCTCGAGGACCCGCTGCTCCACGATCCGTCCGCCCGATTGCCGCCCCCACGCCGCTGCGCCCCGGGGAAGCAGGCGGGGATCCCGCTCGACCACGGCCGCGAAATCGGCTCCGAGCCCCTCCAGCGCGCGGGACAGGTCCGGATGATCGTTCACCTCCCGTACCACCGCCTCGAGCCACTCGGGGGAAGCGAAGCGCAACGTCAACCCCGGCCCAGCCACCCGAAGAGTCCGCGACGGTTCTCGCGCGGCGCGGCCCCGGCGGCGCCGGCCGGAGGCGTCTTCTCGGCGATGGCACGCCGCAGCGCCTCGGGAGTGTCCCGGGTGGCGAACGGAACCTGGACCATCCCTCTTTCCGGATCGTCGAAGGAGACCCGGAGCAGGCAGTCCTCGTCCAGCTTGAAGTCGATGCGCCGCCCGGTGGCCGCGGCGGGAAGCCGGAGCGACCCCAGGAACTCGTCATCGACGATCTGGTCGCTGTCCCCCTGGTAGATGTCGATCTCGATGGGCTTTCCCGGTTCCCGCGGCGGCGGGAGCCGGAAGCTCCGCGTCGCCGGAATGGGCTGGTTCTTGTCCAGCAGCTTCCGCATCCGGTCGTTGGGCGTGGCGATGCCGATGGGCATCGAGAGCACGTCCACCAGCGTGACCGAGTCGATGCTGTCGAGCGAGTCTCCCAGGAGCGCGGCCCCGAGCGCCACGCACTCGTCGGGGTGGACCCCCTTGCGCGGCGACTTCCCGAAGTGCTCCCGGATGCGCTGCTGCACGAGCGGCATGCGGCTCTGCCCGCCTACCAGGATGATCTCGTCGATGGAGGACGGGGAGATCCCCTTCTGCTGGAGCACCTCGTCGCAGATGTCGAAGGTCCGGTCCACCAGGTCCCGCGTCAGCTCCTCGAGCTGCTGGCGCGAGATGGGCATGCGCAGGTCGAGGGGCTTGCCACGCCGCTCCTCGACGAACGGGAGATCCATGGCGGTGTTCGGGATGAGCGAGAGGTCGATCTTGGCCGCCTCGGCCGCCGCCTTCACCCGCTGGAGGGGGATGGGGGACTGGCCCAGGTCCACCTTGTGCTCGCGCCAGAACTGGTCGAGCGCCCAGTCGATGATCCGGTTGTCGAAGTCTACCCCACCGAGGAAGGTGTCACCGCCGGTGGCCACGACCTCGAAGACGTTGTTGTGGACCTCGAGGACCGAGATGTCGAAGGTGCCGCCGCCGAGGTCGTAGACCAGGATCCGCTGGTCGAGCCCCCGGTTGAAACCGTAGGCGAGCGCCGCCGCCGTGGGCTCGTTGACGATGCGCTTCACCTCGAAGCCGGCCAGCCGTCCGGCCTCCTTCACGGCCTGGCGCTGGTTGTCGTTGTAGTAGGCCGGCACCGAGATGATGGCCTGGGGCATGGACCGGCCCAGGAACGCCTCGGCGATCTTGCGCACGTGGGCGAGCACCATCCCGGAGATCTCCGGGAGGCCGATGACGCGGTTGCCGAGCGTCACGGCCGCCTCGCCCTGGGGCCCCTCGACGATGTCGTAGGAGTAGTAGGAGCGGAGGTCCTGGACCACCCGGGAGCTGAACTTGCGCCCGATGAGCCGCTTGGCTCCGTAGATGGTGTTGCGGGGGTTGGTGAGGAGCTGGTCCTTCGCCGCCCCCCCCACGAGCAGATCGCCGCGGCTGGAGAGGGCCACCACGCTGGGCAGGATCAGGCTGCCCTTGTCGGTGGGCACAACGCGCGGGATCCGGCTGCGCACGTGTGCCACGCAGGTGTTGGTGGTCCCGAGGTCGATGCCGAGGATCGGCTTGTCCCGGGGTAGCGTCGGCGCCATGCCCGACGACGGTAACACGGTCCGGCTAGAAGGGAACGTCCTCGCCCCCCTCGTCCTCACCCGATCCGGAGGCGAAGAGGCGCGGCATCGCCATGGCCGGGAGCGCGGTGCCGGCAGGAGGGATCCCGGGGCCGAGCGCCGGGGGACCGGCGACGTCATCCAGCTGCCAGCGCTCGTACACGGCCGGCTCCCCGGGCAGTTCCTCCAGGAACCGGGAGGCCTTGAGGACCACCCGCTCCCGGTCCCGCGGCGCTGTCACCAGCGGATGGCAGAGCGTGAGTTCGTCCTTCGCCCGGGTGCAGGCCACGTAGAAGAGGCGCCGCTCCTCCTCCTCCCCTTCCGGGTCGCGCAGGGCCTGGGCGCTCGGGAAGCGCCCGTCGGCGAGCCAGACCACGAAGATGGCCCGCCACTCCAGCCCCTTCGACTGGTGGACGCTGGAGAGGACCATCTTCTCGTCCGGCTCCTCCCCCTCGGCCACCGTCTCCGCGGTGAGCTCGGTGAGGAGCGCGATCTCCGAGAGGAAGGTCTCCCCGTCCTCGTAACCCCTCGCGTAGTCGGCGAGCTGCCGGATGTCCTCCACCCGGGCGTCGGAGTTCAGGAAGGCGCTGCGCAGGTATTCCTCGTACCCGCCCTCGAGGATCCGGTCGATCGACTCTCCCGGAAGGTCCCGGGTGGGCGGTCGAGAGATGGCACGGAGCAGCTCGGTCGCTCGCCGGTAACCCTCCCTGGCCTTCGGCGGCACCTGGCTCGCCACATCGGGGGATGCGAGCTCGTCCACCGACCCGGCCCCGCCTCGCCGACGGGCCGCGAGCGCGTTCCAGACCGCGTCGGCGGTCATGCTCCCCATGCCCGGGAAGAGCTTGAGGACCCGCTTCAGCGCCAGCTCGTCCCCGGGGTTGTGGGCGAACCGGACGTGGGCGAGGACGTCCTTGATGTGGGCCGCCTCGAAGAATCGGACACCGCTGCGCACCACGAAGGGGATCCCGCGGCGGGCCAGCTCGAACTGGATCTCCATGGAGTGATGGTGGGCCCGGTAGAGGACCGCGATCTCCGGGAGGGGGATCCCCTCGTCGCGCAGCTCGAGCACCCGCTGGGCCACGAAGGCGGCCTGCTGCTCCACGTCGCGGCACGGCACGAGGCCCGGCAAGGACCCGTTGGGACGCACGCTGCGGAGCTCCTTCTTGAACTGCTTGAAGTTGTTCTCGATGGAGGCGTTGGCGAGGTCGAGGATCTGGGGCGTGGAGCGGTAGTTCACCGTGAGGTGGAACCGCCGTGCATCCGGGTAGCGCTTCTCGAACTCCAGGATGTTGGCGAAGTGCGCACCCCGGAAGGAGTAGATGCTCTGGGCGTCGTCACCGACGACGCAGAGGTTGCGGTGGTGGGAGGCGAGCAGGTCCACCACGTCCCCCTGGAGGCGGTTCGTGTCCTGGTACTCGTCCACGAGGACGTGCCGGAAACGCTCGGCGAGGAGCCTGCGCACCGTTTCGTGCTCCACGAGGAGCACCTTCCAGTTGAGGAGCAGGTCGTCGAAGTCCATGGCGTTCATGCCGTGCTTCCGCTCGGCGTAGCGGCGCGCCACCCGCAGGACGTCCTCCAGGAGCGGGGCGAACTGGGGGCGGCGGTCGATGAGCACGTCGGAGAGCGGCGTCTGCGTGTTCACCGCCATGGAGACGAGGTCGATGAGGACGTCGGCCTTCGGGAAGCGGCGCGCTCCCACCGCCAGGCCGCAGTCGGCGATGGCCGCCGACATGACGTCCCGACCGTCCTCCCGGTCGAGGATGGAGTAGCCCTTCTCGTAGCCGAGCAGCCCCGCGTGCTCCCGCAGGACCCGATGCGCCACGTGATGGAAGGTTCCGCCCCAGATTCGCCGGGTGTCGATGCGGGCCACCTCCTCGACCCGCCCGAGCATCTCCCGGGCCGCCTTGTTGGTGAAGGTGAGGAGGAGGAGCGACTCGGGCTCGAGGTGGGCGTGGAGCAACCGGGCCACGCGCCATGTGAGCGTGCGGGTCTTTCCGGATCCAGCGCCGGCGATGACGAGGAGCGGACCGTCGGGTGCCTCGACGACCGCCAGCTGCTCGTCGTTGAGCTTCCCACCGGAGTCGAACGGGCGCGGCGCGCCGGTGGCGGACTTGAGCTGGTAGCGGCGCGTCATCGAGCCGGCACAACTAGCATCGCCGTCCGACAGGGCGATATCGCACGATCGGGAACTGGACGTGGGATCGGTCCCGGTTAGCATGGCGCCCATGGCGGCAACTCGAGCGGTTCTCCTGCTGGCCCTGGCGATGGGAAACCTCGCCTGCGCGTCCAGCCAGGCGGCCGCGGCCCGCCGACCCCTGCCCCCGCCCGCCGGTGATGGCCGGGCCGGTACCCGTGACGCACGCGGTGCCGGCCCGGCTCTCGCTTCGGGCGCCAAGACCTCGCCCGCTGAACCCCCGCTGAAGCCGGACGTCCAGCTCGCGGTGGACGCCGCCCAGTCGCTCGTCGGCCACCGGGACGTGGTCGTGGATGGACGCAACTACGGCGCCGGCTGCACGGCTGTCGTGCGTGCCGCCTTCGACCACGCCGGCAAGCCATTGCCCACCGACGCGAAGAACGCGGTGGCACTGCTCGACCTCGCGAAGGGGCGCGGCGCCTTGAGGACGGGCATCCGCTCCGCCCCCGGCGACGTGGTCTTCCTCGCGGACAGGCCGGGCGGGGCTCCTGCGCACGTGGGGCTCGTGACGCGCGTGGAGCCGGACGGTACGGCGCTCGTGGTGCACCGGCTCGCCCGCGGCGTGGGAAAGATGCGCGTCAACCTCGGCTACCCGTCCCGGCTGAACGATCCGGCGACCGGGAAGCGACTCAACGACACCCTTCAGGTCGGGAAGAGCTCGGCATCCGCCGGCAGCCTGGTCGTCGGCGTCGCCACCTTCCTCTGATTCGCTCCTCAAGGTGACGAGGCCCGGATGTAAGGGCGGGCTCGCTCGAGGCGCACCGGACCGATCCCCCTGACCCTGCGCAGCTCATCCGGATGCAGGAACGGGCCCCTCTCCTCCCGGTCCCGGACCACATCCACGGCGAGGGAGGTACCGATCCCGGGCACCGCAGCCAGGTCCTCCGCGGTGGCCCGATCGATGTCCACCGTACGGCCGAGGAGGACGAGTTCGAGACCGCGCAGCGGACGCTCCGCGCCGGAATCCCCCCGGCACCCGAGCCAGTGGAACGGCTCGGTCCCGCGCCCCTCGATCTCGCATGGACGGGCGCGGCGTGAGGGGAGGCGGCGCAAGGCGGTCGGGAGGAGGGCTGCCAGGACGAGGAGGGCGATCGCCACGCGGTGGGCCATGCCCTGCCTTCATAGCAAGCGGCGCGCCACGACCGGGCGGGGTGGGAATCGCCCCGGAAACATGCGATGCATCCCACGCCGGAGGTGCACATGGCACGGGTCGTCATCGACGGGGAGAACCTGTCGCTGGAGCAGATCGAGACGGTGGCCCGGGGAGGAGCGCGGGTCGAGCTCGCCCCCTCGGCCCGTGAGCGGGTGCGCGCCGCTCGCGCCCTCGTGGAGGCCCGGCTCGACGACGGTGAGCCCCACTACGGGATCAACACCGGCTTCGGCACCCTGGCCGAGATTCGCATCGAACGGCGAGATCTCGAGAGGCTCCAGCGGAACCTGATCCTCTCCCACGCCGCGGGCACCGGCGCGCCGCTCTCCCTGCCCGAGGCTCGCGCCCTCCTGCTCCTGCGCGCCAACGTGCTCGCCCGGGGACACAGCGGGATCCGGGAGGAGACGCTCGACCTCGTCCTCGGCCTGCTCGAGCGGGACTGCATCCCGGTCGTCCCGGAGCGGGGGTCGGTCGGCGCCTCCGGCGACCTCGCTCCGCTCGCCCACCTGGCGCTCCTCATCATCGGTGAGGGGGAAGCCTGGGCGTCCGGCCACAGGCTGCCGGGGCGTGAGGCGCTCGCCCGCGTCGGGTTGAAGCCGGTCGTGCTCCAGGCCAAGGAAGGGCTTGCGCTCGTGAACGGGACGCAGGGCATGGTGGCGGTGGGCTCGCTCGTCCAGGCCCGGGCGGACCGCATCGCCGGCCTCGCCGACGTCGCCGGTGCGATGACGCTCGAAGGGCTTCTCGGATCCCACCGTCCCTTCGAGGAGGCCATCCAGGCCGTCCGGGGGCAGATCGGGCAGGCGGCCGCTGCGACCCACCTGCGGGCGCTGCTCGCCGACTCACCGCTCAACGCCTCCCACCAGGGACCGGGCTGTCATCGGGTCCAGGACCCGTACTCGCTGCGCTGCATGCCGCAGGTGCACGGCGCGGCACGGGACGGGCTGGAGTTCTCCCGGGGCATCCTCGCCCGGGAAGCCAACGCCTCCACCGACAATCCGCTCGTCTTCGCCTCGACGGGAGACATCGTCTCCGGCGGCAACTTCCACGGCCAGCCGGTCTCCCTTGCCCTGGACGTGCTCGGCATCGCCGTCTCGCACCTCGCCACCATCTCCGAGCGGCGCGTCGAGCAGCTCGTGAATCCCATGCTCTCCGGGCTGCCCCCGTTCCTGGCCCGGAACCCGGGGCTCGACTCCGGTTACATGATCGCGCAGGTGACGAGCGCGGCCCTGGTCTCCGAGAACAAGGTGCTCGCACATCCCGCCAGCGTGGACTCGATCCCGTCCTCGGCCGGCCGGGAGGACCACGTCTCCATGGGGATGACCTCCGCGCTCAAGGCCCGTTCCATCGTGGAGAACGTGCGCACCTGCCTCGCCATCGAAGTGCTCGTGGCCGCACAGGCGCTCGACCTTCGACGGCCGCTGCGGCCGGCTGCCCGGGTAGCCGAGGCGCACCGCCGGGTTCGCGAGGTGGTCCCCCACCTCGACGAGGACCGGGAGCTGCACCGGGACATCAGCGCGGTGTGCCGCCTCGTGGACGAGGGCGCGCTCGACCTGTAGCCGATGCCCCCGCTACGCGGCGGTGGGCGGGTGAAGGCAGAGGGCGTCGTTCAGGGCGGCGATCGCCCTCTTGTAGTCGCCCCGGTCGATGACGAACTGGATGTTGGTCTGTCGCAGCGACTGGGATACCGCATTCACGTTGATCCGCTGAGTCGCGAGCGCCTCGGTGGCGCGGGCCAGCACGCCCGGGAAGGCGATGTTGGTCCCGATGGCGCAGACGATGGCCGAGGGGACGACCGTCACGGTCTCGTAGGCGTTCTCCAGCTCCTCGATGAAGCTCGGGGTGACCGCCTTGTCCCAGACCACGTGGGTGATCGAGTTCGCGTTGGTCGCCTTCAGGATGTACGAGACCGAGTGGCGCCCGAAGATCTCCAGCACCTTCGCGTCGAAGCCCACCGCCCCGACCATCGATGGATCGTGGATC
Organism: uncultured Anaeromyxobacter sp.; assembly: GCA_903855945.1. GTDB lineage: Bacteria > Myxococcota > Myxococcia > Myxococcales > Anaeromyxobacteraceae > CAIOAK01. The sequence continues at coordinate 52,445 of CAIOAK010000020.1, read as the reverse complement.
TCGATGGCGGTCACCTTGGGGGAGCCGGCGATCACCTCGATGCGCGCCTTGCTGCCGACGTATTCCTTCGTGATGAGGGTGCCGGGGTGGTCGGGCTCGAAGGTGTTCTTGAGGCGGATGGGGATCCCGGCGAGCTCCATCGGCTTGGCGGCCTTGGGGTGGATGGCCTCCATCCCCACGTCGGCGAGCTGGTCCGCCACGTCGTAGTTGGTCATCCCCACGAGGACGGTGTTCTGCGCTCCGACGATCTCGGGGTCGGCAGACGAGAGGTGGAACTCCTTGTGGATGATGGCCTCTGCGGGGCGAAGCTCCACCGCCACCTTGCTGAAGGTCACCTCGGAGTACCCGCGGTCGAACTCCCGCATGATGCCCTCGGTCCCCTTCGTGTATCCGGTGACCACGACCACCTGCCCTGCCACGTCCACTCCCTGGAAGCTCGCGTGGATGCGCTGATCGATGGTGAGCGGATCGTCGTCGTCGAAGCCGGAGAGGTCGAGGAGCTGCGCCCGGATCCCCTTGGCGCGAAGGATGGCCACGCTGTTGAACGCGCTGTGGGCCTCGCCGATGGCGGCAAGCATCTCGCGAGCGGCGAGCAGCACGTTGTCCCTGCGCAGGTAGCCGCTCGCCAGCACGTGGCGCATGGAGTCGAGGTAAGCCCGCAACTCCCGCATCCGTCGGTCGAGGAAGTCGTCGGCCACCGTGACGTCGAGGCCGATGGAGGCGAACCCGGCGTTGATCGACTTCAGCTTCCCGAGGAGGGCCGCGAGGGCGCCGTGGTAGTCGTCGCCCGAGGCGAACCGGGCGTAGATGCCCGGCTGACCGGTCTTCTTGTGCTCGAGCAGTTCGTTCGTGACGCCGGCGTACGCCGACACGATGTAGACCCGGCCGTTCACCTGCTTCGGGTCGCGCAGCATGATGTTCGCGAGCACGTCGTCGAACTTGGACATCGACGTGCCGCCGATCTTCTCGACGGTGATCATCTCTTCATTCCCCGGGAAGTTGGACGGCGGGGAAAGAACCACGAAGCTCGCCCGGGAGCAAGTGGGATGCCATCCGGATCGCCTGCCGGAGACCCGCCCAGGGGACGAGCTCGAGGGCCTCCTCCGGGGTGAACCAGCCCCACTCCCGGTGCTCCTCCGAGAGGCGCGGCTCGAAGTCGTCCGGAAGAACGGCGGAATAGGCGGTCTCCTGCCCCGTCCGGAGTCCGCCGCCCGCCCGCGCCGCGAGCCCGCTCCCGAGGGCGAAACCGTGGACGTACCCGAGGGGTCGCACCGGACCCGATGCACCGGTCTCCTCCCGGAGTTCCCGGACGGCCGCCTCCTCCGGCTTCTCGGAGGGCTCGATCCGACCCGTGACCTGCTGCCAGAACCCGCCGCGCTCCTCGGATCGGCGCAGGAGAAGGACCCTGCCGTCCGCGCGGGTGGCCGTCACCGAGATGGTCCGGAGGTCGAAACTCGCGTCCTCCCGCTCCCGCTCGAGCGTGTCGCAGAGGTGAACGGCGAGCCGCTCCTCGACCTCGGAGATCGACGGGGCCGGCCGGCCCGCCCGCCCGACCTCCGCGCGGAGCGTGGTGACGCCGAGGGAAGGGTCGGAGATCCCGCACGGGACGATGGCCTGGAAGTGGGAGAGATCCGCCTCCACGTTGAACGCCAGCCCGTGGGTGGAGATCCAGCGGGACAGGTGGACCCCCACGGCTCCGATCTTCCGGGTTTCCACCCAGGCTCCGCGGTGCTCCGGATGGCGCCCCGCCACGATGCCCTGGTCGGCGCAAGCGCGGATCATCGCCTCCTCCAGGGAGCTCACGAACCGCCGGACGTCCGGTCGGGACGAGAGGTCCACGACCGGGTAGGCCACGAGCTGGCCGGGGCCGTGATAGGTGACGTCCCCTCCCCGGTCGGTCTCGTGGACCTCGAAGCCCCGGGATTCGAGCCAGTCCCGGGAGGCCACCACGTTCGCGCCGTCGGCACCACGTCCCAGCGTGAGGACCGGGGGGTGCTCGAGCAGGAAGAGCCAGTCGGCGTCCGGGTCGCGCGCGCGCACCTGCTCCGCGGCGCGCCGCATGAGTTCGAGGCCGTCGGCGTACTCCACCCGCCCCAGCTTGTGGACACGGATCCGACGCACGCCGGCCTACCCTGGCGCGGGTGCGCCGGCCTTCTCCTTGCGGGGTCGCTCGGGCCGGTTGATGGCGTGGATCGCCTCCCCGAGGGCGGCCTTGCAGGCCTCCATGAACGCCTCCGCGAGCGTGGGGTGCGCGTGGATGGTGAGCGCGACGTCCTCGGCGTAGGCGCCCATCTCGAGGGCCAGCGTGGCCTCGGCGATGAGGTCCGACGCCTCCGGCCCCACCATGGTGACCCCGAGGAGCACCTTCGACTCCCGGTCCACCACCACCTTCACGAATCCTTCGGTGTGGTCGATGGCGATGGCCCGGCCGAGCGCGGCGAAGGCGAACTTTCCGATGAGGGGATCGAGCCCCTTCGCCCGGGCCTGCTCCTCGGAGAGCCCCGCCGTGGCCACCTCCGGGTCGGTGAAGATGGCCCCCGGCATGGCCACCCAGTCGCGGGCCGCGCGGTGCCCGGCGATCACCTCGGCGGCGATCTCGCCCTCCTTGGAGGCCTTGTGGGCCAGGAATGGCGGGCCCACCACGTCGCCGATGGCGAAGACCGCCGGGTTGGAGGTTTGGAGCTGATCGTCCACCTGCACGAACCCCTTCCCGTCCACCTTCACGCCCGCGACATCGAGCCCGAGCCCCTCGCTGTTCGGCCGGAATCCCACGGCCACGAGGACCTTGTCGGCGGGGATCGACTGCTCCTTGCCGTCCAGCTCGATCCGGACGGAGCTCGCGCCGTTCGCCGCGTCGAGGCCCTTCGCCTTGGCGTTCACATGGACGTCGATGCCGAGATGGCGAAGTCGCTTCTGGACGATCCGGACCGCCTCGGGATCGACACCCGTGAGGATGCCGGGGAGTGCCTCGACGACGGTGACCTTGGAACCCAGCTTGGCGTAGACCGTTCCGAGCTCGAGGCCGATGATGCCGCCGCCGATGACGACGAGCCGGCCGGGGATCTCGGGGAGATCGAGCGCCTCCCGGGCTCCCCAGATGTCCTTTCCGTACGCGAATCCCGGGATGGCGAGCGGGCGCGCACCGGTGGCCAGGATGAACGCACCGGCCTCCACGCGGACCTTCTCCCCCGCCCCCGCCACCTCGACGGCGTTCGGACCGACGAAGGTGGCCGTCCCCTTCAGCACCTCGACCCCGTTGCCCTTCTCGAGCGCACCGATGCCCGAGACGAGCTTCTTCACGACCCCCTCCTTGTAGGCGCGCAGCTTCGCCACGTCGACCCTGGGCTCCTCGACCAGGATCCCGCGTGCCGCGGCGCCCTTGATCTCGTCGATGAGGTTCCCCACGGCGATGAGCGCCTTGGAAGGGATGCACCCCCAGTTGAGGCACACGCCGCCGAGGGACTCCTTCTCCACGAGCGCCGTCTTCTTGCCGAGCTGGGCGAGCCGGATCGCCGCGACGTAGCCGCCGGGTCCCCCACCGATCACCACCGCGTCAAAGGTCTTGGTCGTCATTCCCGTCTCCTGTCTCCCTCGATATATCGCGCTTCCGGCGCCTTGACTGCTCGGCTTCGTCGAGAAGCCGGGGGGTGCGCGGAAGGACCCCGGTGAGGTCCTGGACCACCGCCCCGGCCGCCACGAGCCCGAAGACCCCGGTCACGAAGGCCACGCTCCCGTAGCAGCGCGGGTCCCGTCGCCGCTCCCCGGCCGGCCGGGCGCGGGTGCCCGGGATGCCGTCCTCGTCCCCCGGGAGGGAGAGCGTGGCGCGTGGCTCCTCCACCGACCAGACCGCCTTCACGCCGAGCGGGGCCGTCGCGGAGATGCCGTGGCGGCGGCGCAGGTACTTCCGGACGTCCTTCGCCAGCTGGTCCGTGTGGGTCTCCGAGAGGTCGGTGAGCTGCACGGCCGTGGGATCGACCCGGCGCGCCGCCCCGAGGGAGGTGACGACCGGGATTCCGAGGTCGAGGCATCGGGCGATGACGTGAAGCTTCGCCACGACGGTGTCCATCGCGTCCACCACGTAGGACGTTCCGGGAGGGACGATCCGCGCCGCGCTCGCCTCGTCGTAGGGCTCCGGGAAGGACTCGATGACGGCCGCCGGCGCTGCCCGTCGGAGCCGCTCCGCCAGCGCGTCGGCCTTGAAACGGCCGAACTCGCCATCCAGGGCGTGAAGCTGTCGGTTGGCGTTTGTCTCGTCCACCCGCTCGCCGTCCACCAGGACGAGGTGCCCGACACCGGCGCGCGCGAGGGCCTCCGCGGTGAAGGAACCGACACCCCCGAGCCCCAGCACCACCACCCGTGCCGCGGCGAGCCGATCCACCCCCTCCTCCCCCAGCAGGCGGGCGTTCCGGTCGAGCCGGGGCGAGACCCTCCTGCCACCCGTCACGGTCTCTCCTCCGGGAGCAGGAAGAGTCTCCTGGCGTTCGCGGTGGTGACGCGCTCCACGTCGTCTGCGGGAAGGCCGAGCGCGTCGGACAGCCCCCGCACGACGAGCGGGAGGTATCCGGGCTCGTTCCGTCCGCCCCGGTGCGGGTGCGGCGTCTGGTCGGGTGCATCGGTCTCCACCAGAAGTCGCGCCAGGGGAATGGCCCGTGCCGCCGCCAGCGGCTTCCGGGCCGAACCCCAGGTGACGGGGCCGGCGAAGGAGAAGTGAAGCCCCAGGGCGGCGAACGGCGCCACCTGCTCCGCGCTCCCGGAGAAGGAGTGGAGAACCCCTCCGGAAGGAAGGCCGTCCCGTTCCAGTTCCTCCCGCATCGCGTCCTGAGCCCGGAGCGAGTGGAGCAGCACAGGGAGGGCGAGCCGTCGCGCGATGGCGAGGTGTCCTCGCAGGACGGCGCGCTGTCGATCGAGCGACGCGCCCGCCGCAGCGGCGGGGCCGTCCAGCCCGCACTCGCCGACCGCCACCGCACCGGAACCGGTCAGCCAGGTCTCCAGATCCGCGAGGTGCCTGTCGTCGTCGCCCGGGTCGAGGTCCGGGAGCGCCTGCGGGTGGATGCCCAGCGCCGCATGGAGGCAATCCTCACCCCTGCAGAGTTCGACGATCCCCTCCCACCCGGAAGGAGCGACCCCCGGAACCACGATGTCGGTGACGCCCGCCGCGCGGGCCCGCTCGACCACCTGCCGGCGATCGGCCTCGAAGGCAGGCCCGTCGATGTGGCAGTGGGTGTCGATCAACCCTAGACCGAGTGGAGGAAGAGGAGCGAAGGGTCCTCGAGTTGCCGGATGAACTCGTAGGTGAAGGCGGCGGCCTCCGAGCCGTCGACCACCCGGTGGTCGCTCGTGAGCGAGACGTACATAACTTCCCGGATCACCACCTGCCCTTCCCGGACCACGGGCGTGGGGCGGATCCGGTGGATGCCCAGGATCCCCACCTCGGGGTGGTTGAGAACCGGGGTGGCGAACATGCCGCCCAGCGCGCCGAGGCTCGTGACGGTGAAGGTGGAATCTCCGACGTCCTCCGGTCGGAGCCGTCCCGCACGGCTCTCCACGCCGAGCCGCTCGACCTCCCGGGCCAGGTCGACGATGGAACGCCGGTCCACGTGGCGGACGACCGGGACCGTGAGCCCCTGGTCGGTGGCGGCGGCGATCCCGATGTCGTACCAGCGCTTCCGGTGGATCTCCCCGCGGGATTCGTCGAAGGAGGCGTTCAGCTGCGGGAACTTCCGCAGCGCCGCGACGGTCGCCTTGAGCACGAAGGGAAGGAAGGTGATCTTCGCGCCCTCCGGAGCGGCAGCCCGGGCCATCCGGGCCTTCAGGGCCACGAGTTCGGTCGCGTCCAGCTGCTCCACGAAGGTGAAATGGGCCGCGGTCCGCGAGGACCGGGCCATCTTCTCCGCGATGCGCCGGCGCAGCCCTCGAACCGGGACCACCTCGATGCGATCGTCGGCCGGAGTTGCCGGAGCCGTACCGGAGGCGGAACCGGGCGCCTCGACGTCCTCCTTCCGTACCCTGCCGTCGGGGCCGGTCCCGTGCACCCGCTGGAGATCGATCCCCAGCTTTCGTGCGAGCGCCCGCACCGCCGGCGTGGCGAGCGCCTTCCCCGGCGCGAAGCGGGCGGTCCGCTCGATCACCTCCGCCACCGCGGCTCGTGTCTCGGTCCGCGGCGGGGGGGGCGGGGCGGGCATCCTCACGATCGGCACCTCTGCCGCCTGTGGCGCGCCGTCCGCGAGTTCGATCTCGACGAGCGGCTCGTGGACCCTGGCGATCTCCCCCTCCTTCCAGAGGAGGCGCGTGACCCTTCCCCGCTTCGGGGATGGGATCGTGACGGTGGCCTTGTCGGTCATCACCTCGGCCAGAGGCTGGTCCTCCTCCACGGCGTCGCCGGGCTTCACGTGCCACTTCAGCACCTCCGCCTCCACGACCCCCTCGCCGATGTCGGGCAGCAGGAACGAGTAGATCATGTGGCTCCGGGTACGGGTGGCTAGAAGGCCATCACTTCACGAACGGCTTTCAGGATGCGCGGGGCGCGCGGAAGATACTCGCTCTCCAGCGTGTACGGGAACGGCGTGTCGAAGCCGGTGACGCGGGCCACCGGCGCCTCCAGGTGCAGGAAGCAGCGCTCCTGGATCAGCGCGGAGATCTCGGCGCCGAAACCGCACGTGCGCGGCGCCTCATGCACCACCACCGCCCGTCCCGTCTTCTGCACCGACTCCACGATGGCATCGATGTCGAGCGGTTGCAGCGTCCGGAGGTCGAGCACCTCGCACTCGATCCCCAGGTCGGCGGCCTCCCGCGCGGCCTGGTCGGCCTCGTGCCACATCGCCCCCCAGGCGATGAGGGTGACGTGCCTCCCCTCGCGGGTGACGCGCGCCTTGCCGATCGGGACGACCACCTCGCCGTCGGGAACCTCGCCCCTGGCCGCGCGGTACATCCGCTTCGGCTCGAAGAAGAGGACCGGGTCGGGATCCCGGATGGCGGAGGTGAGCAGCCCCTTCGCGTCGTGCGGGTTGGAGGGCACCACCACCTTCAGGCCAGCCGTGTGGATGAAGTGTGCCTCCGGTGACTGAGAGTGATAGTGACCTCCGCGGATCCCACCGCCGTACGGGGTCCGGATGACCATCGGACAGGTGTACTGACCACCCGAGCGGTAGCGGAACTTGGCCACCTCGCTCACGATCTGGTCCATGGCCGGGAAGATGAAGTCGGCGAACTGGATCTCGGGGACGGGGCGCAGCCCGTAGAGGGCCATGCCGACGGCCGTGCCGATCACGCCGCTCTCCGCGAGCGGCGTGTCGATGACCCGGTCCTTCCCGAACTCCTCCTGGAGCCCCTGGCTGGCCCGGAAGACCCCACCGAACTTGCCGACGTCCTCCCCCAGGATGACCACGGTGGGATCCCGGCGCATCTCCTGCCGGAGCGCGTCGTTCACCGCCTGGATGATGTTCAGGGTGGGCACGGGGCTCCCTCAGCGCGGGTGGGACGTCCGCGGGTCCTCGGCCACCGCCGCCCGCAACTCGTCGAGCTGCTCGCGCTGCTGCCAGAGCGGCTCCGCGTAGACACCCTGGAAGAGGGTCTGGATGGACGGCTTCGGGGCGAAGGTCTCCGCGTCCTCCACGGCACGCCGGATCCGCTCGCGCGCCTCGGCCCGCAGCGCCTCGACCTCATCGGGAGGGAGGAGCTTCCGCCACGTGAGGTACCGCCCCAGCCGCAGGATGGGGTCCCGATCCCGCCAGGCGTCCACCTCCTCCGCCCCGCGGTAGGCGCGCGGGTCGTCGGACGTGGAGTGCCCCTCCACACGGTAGGTGACGCACTCGAGGAGCGTGGGGCCCAGGCCGGACGCGGCCCGGACGCGCGCCCGCTGCGTGGCTGCGTGGACCGCGAGGAGGTCGTTCCCGTCCACGCGCTCCCCGTGAATGCCGTACGCCACGGCCTTCTGGGCGATGGTCTCGGAGGCCGTCTGGAGCTCGCGGGGGACGCTGATGGCCCATCCGTTGTTCCGGCACACCATGATCACCGGGACCTTGTGGACCCCGGCGAAGTTGGCCCCGGTGTGGAAGTCGTTGGCGCTGGTCGCCCCCTCTCCGAACCAGGTGAGGGACACCATGTCGTCGCCCCGGATGCGGGCGGCCCATGCCGCGCCGACCGCCTGGGGCACCTGCGTGGCGATGGGGGCGCTGATGGAGACGAAGCGTCCCGGCGCCCAGGCCTCGTGGCAGGGCATCTGGTGCCCCAGCATCCGGTCGCCGGCGTTGCCGAGCAGGTCGCACACGAAGGTGACGAACGGCATGCCCCGGTAGAGGGCTCCGGCGTGCTCGCGGTAGGACGGGAAGAGCCAGTCCCGCTCCTCCATCCCCGCGACGGTGCCGAGGACCGTGGCCTCCTCCCCGATGGCGCCGATGTAGAAGGCGATCCGGCCCTGGCGCTGCAGTTGCACCATGCGCTCGTCCATCTCGCGCGAGAGGATCATCCACCGGAAGAGGTCGAGCGCCTTCGCGTCCGTGAGGGTGACACGCGCCGGGTCGGCGGAGCCGTCCTCCTCGATGACCGTCTGGAGCGGAAACTCACGCTCCCAGCGCCCGGGCACGTTGACGGGGTCCGTCATCGCCGCTCCGGGGTGGCGCGCTCTTCCAGCATCCCGCGCAGGAAGAGCTCGCCGGCACGGTAGCTGGAGCGGACCAGCGGACCGCTGGCCACGTACCGGAATCCCAGACGCCGTCCGACCAGCTCGTAGGCGGCGAAAGCTTCCGGCGGGACGAATTCGACCACCGGCAGGTGCCAGGCCGACGGACGGAGGTATTGCCCCAGCGTGAGAATCTCGACGCCGACGCTCCGGAGGTCCCGCATCGTCTCCTCCACCTCGGCCGCGGTCTCGCCGAGCCCCACCATGACGGAGGACTTGGTCGCCACGCCCGGAAACTCGCGATGCATCCGCTCGAGAACCCCGAGGGTGAGATCGTAGCCGGCTCGGGCGTCCCGGACCGCCGGGGTGAGCCGCCGAACGGTCTCGATGTTGTTCGCGAAGACGTCCGGCGCCGCCCGTCCCACCGTTCGCACCGCCTCGGCGTCCCCCTGGAAATCCGGCGTCAGCACCTCCACGAGGAGGTCGGGGACCTCCTGGAGCAGGCGGATGGCCTCCGCGAAGTGTGCCGCGCCACCGTCGGGGAGATCGTCCCGATCCACGCTCGTCACCACCACGTAGTCGAGGTCCAGCTTCCGGACCGCGTCCGCCACGTGGCGCGGCTCGTCGGGATCGAGGGACGGTGGGTGCGCTGCCGTCTTCACCTGGCAGAAACGGCATCCGCGGGTGCAGGTGTCCCCCATGAGCATGACCGTGGCGGTACCCCCACCCCAGCACTCCGCGACGTTGGGGCAGTGGGCCTCGGCGCAGACCGTGTGCAGATTCAGGCCGGAGAGCGTGTCCCGCACTCGACCGTAGCGCTCGCCTCCCGGAACGCCCACCCGGAGCCAGCGCGGCTTGCGGGCGTCGATCGGGAGGCCGGCCGAGCGGATGGCCCGGAGCACGTCCCCCGCGCCTTGCAGCGCCGGGCCGTCCGGGATCACCTGGAATCTCGACCGGTTCTCTCCCACCTTTGGCTATCTATCCGCTAACCTCACGGGGTTCAACGCGCCTTTCGAATCTACCCAGGCATGGGCTATGAAGGCACTTGCATGACGCGTCCGTCTTCGAGCCACCTCGTGGACCCCCAGGGGCGCCGGATCGTCTACCTCCGCCTCTCCCTCACCGACCGTTGCAACTTCAGCTGCAGCTACTGCAGCCCCGGCCTCGCCGCCAGCCAGGGCGACGCCCTCGACCGCCCCGCCGTGGCCCGCCTCGTCCGGATCTTCGCCCGGATGGGGATCCGGCGCGTGCGCCTCACCGGCGGAGAGCCCACCCTGCGTCGGGACCTCGTGGACGTGGTGTCCGACATACACGCCACGCCGGGGATCGAGGAGGTCGCCCTCACCACCAACGGCCACCGACTCGAGGAGCTCGCGTTGCCCCTCCGGCGCGCCGGGCTCTTGCGCCTCAACGTCTCCCTGGACACCTTCGACGAAGGCCGGCTCGCGCAGATCGCCGGTCGGGGCGCCGACGTGGAGCGCATCCGGAGTGGCATCGCGGCCGCGGCCAAGGCTGGATTCCCCTCCCTCAAGGTCAACACGGTGGTTCTTCGCGGCGTCAATGACGGGGAACTTGGCGACCTCGCCCGCTTCGCCTGGAGCCATGGCGCCATCGCCCGGTACATCGAGCTCATGCCCTTCGGGGGTGGCGATCCGGTCTCGGTGGCCGAGATGGCGCGCCTCCTCGGCGAGCAGGGGGTACGGCTCGAACCGGACGAGACCCGCGGCTGGGGCCCCGCGCGCCACATGCGTGGCGTGTCGTTCGAGGGCGGCGCGGAGGTCCGGGGGCTCCTCGGCTTCATCGGCGCCATCACCGAGAACTTCTGCGGCGATTGCAACCGGGTGCGCGTGAGCGCGGCGGGTGCGCTCCGAGCGTGCCTGGGCGGGCGGGACGAGGTTTCGCTGGCCCCGCTCCTCGGAACCGGGACGGACGAGGAGGTGGAGGATGCCATCCGCCTCGGGCTCTCCCGCAAGGCCGACCGTCACCGCATGGAGGAGGACTCCTTCGACTCGATGGTGCACATCGGCGGCTGACCCGTTACGTAAGGCGAAGCCCGGCCCGGCCGGAGTGGAGGTTGCAATGATGCTCTCGAAACTCACCCTGCTGCTCGCCCTGGCTCTCCCCTCCGCCGCCCTCGCCACCGACCCGTACCAGGAGGCCACCCTCGACCAGGTACAGGGGTGGGTCGCCGCGAAGACGGCCATCGTCTACGACGTGAACGATGCGGACCTGTTCCGGAAGAACCACGTGCCCGGCGCGCGCCACCTCGAGGGGAAGGGATGGACGGCGACGCTTCCGGCCGAGAAGGGGGCGCGCCTCGTCTTCTATTGCTCCAACACACGTTGAACCGCGAGCCACTCGGCCGCCCGTGAGGCGGCCAAGCTCGGATACACCGACGTGTGGGTGATGTCGGAGGGGATCTTCGGCTGGGTCAAGGCCGGCAAACCGGTCGAGACGGGACCGTCGAAGCCCTGATCGGTCGGCGCCGACCGGTCCTCAGTGCGTGACGGCCGGCCGCTCGGCGGGTCGCCCCTGCTCGTCCACGCTGGTGGGATCGCCCTTGCAGGCGAGATCCTTCAGGTGGGTGTGGATCTTCATGGAGCAGAACTTGGGGCCGCACATGGAGCAGAACTCGGCGTTCTTGAAGGCCTCGTGCGGCAGGGTCTCGTCGTGCATCGCCCGGGCGGTGTCCGGATCGAGCGAGAGCGCGAACTGCTGCTTCCAGTCGAAGGCGTAGCGGGCCCGGGAGAGCGCGTCGTCCCGGTCGCGGGCGCCGGGGCGATGGCGGGCCACGTCGGCCGCGTGGGCTGCGATCTTGTAGGCCACGATCCCCTGCCGGACATCGTCCGCGTCGGGTAGACCCAGGTGCTCCCTCGGGGTCACGTAGCAGAGCATCGCCGCCCCGTGCTGGGCCGCCACGGTTGCGCCGATGGCGCTCGTGATGTGGTCGTACCCCGGAGCGATGTCGGTGACGAGCGGGCCGAGGACGTAGAAGGGCGCCTCGTCGCAGAGCTCCCGCTCCTTCTCCATGTTCATCGGGATCTGGTCGAGCGGGACGTGCCCGGGGCCCTCCACCATCACCTGGACGTCGTGCGCCCAGGCTCGCCGGGTCAGATCTCCCAGGACCCTGAGCTCCGCGAACTGCGCCTCGTCCGAGGCATCGGCCAGGCAGCCGGGGCGCAGCCCGTCGCCCAGCGAGAAGGCCACGTCGTAGCGCTTGAAGATCTCGCAGATGGCGTCGAAGTGGGTGAAGAGCGGGTTCTCGGCCTTGTTCGAGAGCATCCACTGGGACATGAGGGCCCCGCCCCGGGACACGATCCCGGTGACGCGGCGAGCGGCGAGCGGGATGAAGTCGCGGAGCAGGCCGGCGTGGATCGTCATGTAGTCCACGCCCTGCGAGGCCTGCGACTCGATGACCTGGAGCAGCAGGCCCGGCGTGAGCTGGGACACCTCGCTCACGTGGGCCATGGCCTCGTAGATGGGCACGGTGCCCACCGGCAGCGGGCTGTGGCGCAGGATCGCCTCGCGGATCTGCGGGATGTCGCCGCCGGTGGACAGGTCCATCACCGTATCGGCCCCGTACTTGAGGCAGATCCGCAGCTTCTCGAGCTCTCCCTCGATGTCGCTCACCACCGCGCTGTTGCCGATGTTCGCGTTGATCTTGCAGGTGGCGCCGATGCCGATGGCGATCGGGTCGAGCTCCGGATGTGCGATGTTGGCCGGGATGATCATCCGGCCCCGCGCCACCTCGCTCCGGATGTACTCGGGTTCGAGCCGCTCCCGTGCGGCCACGTGGGCCATCTCCTCGGTGACCAGTCCCTTCCGCGCATAGTGCATCTGCGTGACGTTGGACTGTCCGGCCCGCTTCTTGACCCAATCTGACCGCATGCTTCGACCACCTCCGGCGAAGAGGGAGGCGAAGGTAGACCCCGAAATGACCGAAGTCAAACCCGCGCGGGTGAGTGAAAGGACGCTTGCTACCGCAGCGCGCGGAAGGCGTCCCGGCCTGCGTAGCGGGCCGTCTTCCCGAGCTCCTCCTCGATGCGGAGGAGCTGGTTGTACTTCGCGATGCGGTCGGTCCGGGAGGCCGATCCGGTCTTGATCTGACCGCAGTCGCAGGCCACGGCCAGGTCGGCGATGGTGGTGTCCTCGGTCTCGCCGGAGCGGTGGCTCATGACGCTCGTGTATCCGGCCCGGTGGGCCATGCGAACCGCCTCCAGCGTCTCGGTGAGGGAGCCGATCTGGTTCACCTTCACGAGGATCGAGTTGGCGACACCCTCGTCGATGCCGCGACCGAGCCGCTCCACGTTGGTGACGAAGAGGTCGTCTCCCACGAGCTGGATCTTGCCGCCCAGGCGCTCGGTGACGAGCTTCCAGCCCTTCCAGTCGTCCTGGTCGAAGCCGTCTTCGATGGAGACGATCGGGTACCGGCCGCACAGTTCGCCGTACCAGTCGGCCAGGCCCGCCGCGTCGAAGGTGCGCCCCTCCCCCTTCAGCGTGTACTTGCCGGTCTTCTTGTCGAAGAACTCGGAGGACGCCACGTCGAGCGCCAGGGCCACGTCCTTGCCGGCCTTGAGCCCCACCTGCTTCACGGCCTCCATGATGACGGCCAGGGCCTCCTCGTTGGAGGCGAGGCTCGGGGCGTAGCCGCCCTCGTCGCCGACGCCGGTCGAGGCCCCCTTCCCCTTCAGGACCTTCTTCAGGGCATGGAAGATCTCGGCGCCGTAGCGGAGCCCCTCGGCGAAGGTGGGCGCGCCGAGCGGGACCACCATGAATTCCTGCACGTCCACGTTGGAGTCGGCGTGCGCGCCGCCGTTCAGGATGTTCATGAGCGGAACCGGCAGCGTGCGGGCGTTCGCGCCGCCGACGTACCGGTAGAGCGGCAGTTCATGCGAGAGCGCAGCGGCTCGTGCCGCGGCCAGGGACACGCCGAGGATGGCGTTCGCCCCCAGCTTGGCCTTGGTCTTCGTCCCGTCGAGGGCGATCATCCGGGCGTCGAGGGCCGCCTGGTCGGACGCGTCCATGCCGACGACGGCCGGCCCGATGACGTTGGCGACGTTCTGAACCGCCTTGCGAACCCCCTTGCCGAGGTAGCGCTTCTTGTCGCCGTCGCGGAGTTCCAGCGCCTCGTGCTCGCCGGTGGATGCGCCCGACGGGACGGCGGCACGCCCCAGGTGCCCGCTGGCGACGGCCACCTCGACCTCGACGGTGGGATTACCGCGGGAATCGAGGATCTCTCTGGCGGCGACGTTGATGATCTCGGTCATGGGGGCTCCGGAGTTCGGGTAGGTCCGGCTATTTGCCCGCGCGATCCCCCGCCCGTCAACCCTTCTTCGCAACCGACCCTGGGGGCGCTTGACCGGTCCGGCCCCGGCGGCGTAAGCGGGTTCCTTTCCTCCGGAGGTCCGGCATGGCGAAGTTGCTCGAAGGCAAGGTGGCCGTGGTCACGGGCGCGGGAGCCGGCATCGGCCGGGCCCACGCACTGGCGCTGGCCGCCGCGGGGGCGAAGGTGGTCGTGAACGACCTCGGCTCCGACCGCCACGGCGCCGGGCGGGGGTCCCAGGCCGCCGACGAGGTGGTGCGGGAGATCCAGGCCGCGGGCGGGGAGGCTGCGGCCAGCCACGAGACGGTCGTGACCCGGGAAGGCGTGGACGGGATCCTCTGGGTCGCGCAGTCGAGGTTCGGCGGCGTCGATGTCTGGGTGAACAACGCCGGGATCCTGCGCGACCGGACGCTGCTCAACCTGACCGACGAGGACTTCGACCGGGTCCTCGAGGTCCACCTGCGGGGCACCTTCCTGGGGACCCAGGTCGCGGCCCGGGCGATGCGCGTCCAGGGTCGTGGCGGCCGGATCGTCAACACGAGCAGCCTGTCCGGCCTGCTCGGCAACTTCGGCCAGGCCAACTACGGAGCGGCCAAGGCCGGGATCTACGGCCTCACCCGGGTCGCCGCCCTCGAACTGGAACGATTCGGGATCGCCGTGAACGCCATCGCGCCGCTCGCGCTCACGCGGATGACGAGCGACCTCGAGATGGTGGCAGGCGCAAGCGTGGACGAACTGGGGCCCCAGTTCATCGCCCCGGCCGCCGTCTTCCTGGCGAGCCCGCTCTCCGACGGGATCACCGGACAGGTTCTCGGCGTCCAGGGGGGTAAGATCTTCCTCTACCGGATGGAGATGACCGCGGGAGTGGAGAAGGACGCCGCGAGCGGCCCATGGACTGCCGAGGAGATCCAGGCTGCCTGGGAGCGGATCTCGGCCTGAAGCGGCGAAGAACCTATCCGTAATCGATGATGATGACGTTGCCGCTCCGGGGCGGCTTCTCCGACGGATCCTCGTCGTCGGGAGGCACCTCGGGCCCGGGAACGGGGATCTGGATGGCGGGACGGTCGTCCCTCGCGCCCTCCCGCTCCCGGCGCCGGATCTCCTCGATGATGAAAGCGTCGAGCATCTCCCAGCCCCCTCCCCCCGATCCCGGTAACACGCGCCGATCGGGGCGGTCAAGCAGCGCCGATCAGCGCTTCTTCTCGGCGCGCGCCTTGAAGGCCTCCAGCGTCTTCGGGAGCTGGACCTTGGTCAACTCGTCGCTCACCCGATCGACGATGGACTGGGGCACGAGCGGCGGCTTCTGAACCTGGACCTCGACGGTGTACCGGGCAAGAGTCTTCCCGGCGTGGTTCTGGAGTTCCCAGGCGCCGTTCGACACCTTCATCATGTCGCCCTTGATGAGCGACCAGGTCATCTTGGTGGGCGCCTGCTCGATGTGACGGAGAGTGTATCTGACGGTCTTCACCCCCAGATCCACCTCGTACTCCACGTCCTTCACCCCCTTCTCGGTCCGGACCAGGCGGATCGCCTTCACCGAGGGGACGAATCCGGGGTAGGCGGCGTAGTCGGCCACGATCTCCCAGAACTTCTCCACGGGCACGTCCACCACCATCTCCTTCGACACCTTCGCCGCCATCTCGTTCCGCCTCCTGGCCTACCAGCCGTAGTTGGGTTTCTGCTGGAAGTGGTGCTCCGTCTCGATGTAGCGGACCGTTCCGGTCCGGCTTCGCATCACCACCGAGTGGGTACGGGCCCCGTCACCCGTGAAGCGGACCCCCTTCAGGAAGTCGCCGTTCGTCACGCCGGTCGCCGCGAACATCACGTCGCCCCGCGCCATCTCGTCGATGCGGAAGATCCGCTCGTCGTCTTCGATCCCCATGGCCCGGGCTCGCTCCCGCTCGGCGTCGCTCCGGTAGCGGAGCTTGCCCTGCATGTCGCCCCCCATGCAGCGCAGCGCGGCGGCGCTGATCACCCCCTCCGGGGCGCCGCCGATGCCGATGAGCATGTCGATGCCCGTATCCGGCAGGCAGGTGTTGATGGCTGCCGAGACATCCCCGTCGCTGATGAGCCGGATGCGCGCCCCGGCCTCCCGCACCTCCCGGATGAGCGCGTCGTGACGCGGCCGATCCAGGATGACGACCGTCAGGTCCTCCACGTAACGACCCAGCGCATCGGCCACCGCCCGCAGATTCTGGCGGGCGGGGCGGGCGAGGTCGATGGCACCGCGGGCACCCGGACCCACGGCGATCTTCTCCATGTAGGTGTCGGGCGCCCGGAGGAGAGACCCCTTCGGCCCCATGGCGATGACGCTGATGGCGTTGGCTCCGCCGGTGGAGCACAGGTTCGTCCCCTCCAGCGGATCCACGGCGATCTCGATCTCCACCGCCCCGGGTCCGGCGCGCCCCACCCGCTCCCCGATGTAGAGCATGGGGGCCTCGTCCCGCTCCCCCTCCCCGATCACCACCTCACCGGCCACGTCCAGATCGTTGAAGGCGCCCCGCATCGCCTCGGTGGCCGCGTGGTCGGCCGCGTTCGTATCGCCGCGACCCATGAGCCGGGCCGACGCGAGCGCCGCCGCCTCGGTGATCCGGACCCCCTCGAGCGCCAGGTTTCGGTCCACGGGCCCTCCCCTCGGTCAGCCGACGTTCTCCCCGGCCTTGATCCCGGCCAGGAAGTCCTCAGGAAGTCTCCGGATCCTTCCGGCCCGGTCCACGCACGCGTGGACCGTGAAGCCGGTGGCGAGCAGGTCCTCGCCCCGCCGGATCGCGTACTCGAAACGGGCGGAAGCTCGGCGGGCCTGGACCAGGCTCGTCTCGATCCCGACCAGGTCGTCGTACCGTGAAGGGCGGAGATAGGTGACGCCGGCCTCGGAGACCGGGAGCGTCAGGTTCTCCCGGGCCTCGAATTCTCCGTAGGAGAGCCCCTTCGCACGCAGGAACTCGGTCCGTCCGGCCTCGAACCAGCGCAGGTAATTGGCGTAGTACACGACCCCCATCTGGTCCGTGTCGCCGTAGATCACCCGCAGTTCGCAGCGGACCATGGAGCTACACCGCCTCGATGCGGATGAGTCGCGTCGGCGCCGAGGTGGTGTCGAAGCGATCGATCTCCCCGATGGCGGCCTGCAGGTCCGCCTCCCGCGCCTCGTGGGTGACGATCACGAGCGCCACCGGCACACCTTCCTCGTCGTGCTCCCGCTGCTGCACCGCCGAGATCGAGATGCCACGGGAGGCCAGCGTCGCGGCGATGCGGGCCAGGACGCCCGGGGCATCCTTCACCGAGAAACGCAGGTAGTAGGAGGTCCGGATCTCGCTGTGGGACCGGAGCGACACGAGCGGCGTCGCAGGGGGCAACGGAACGCGCCCGGGGCTCCCGGAGACCAGGTTCCGGGAGAGATCGATGATGTCGGCCACCACCGCGCTTCCGGTGGGCATGGCCCCCGCCCCCTGCCCGAAGAGCAGGGTCGGGCCGAGCGCGTCGGAGCGGAGGAGGACGGCGTTCATGGCCCCGCGAACTCCCGCCAGCATCGAGTCGGCCGGTATGAGCGCCGGGTGGACGCGCGCCTCGATGAGCCCTCCGGGCGCGGTGCCCCCGTCGGACCTGCGCGCAACCGCCAGCAGCTTGATGGTGTACCCGAAGGTCTTCGCCCACGCGAAGTCCTCCGGGAGGAGCCCGAGGATCCCCTCGGTGAGGACGTCCTGGGGTGCCAGGCGTGCTCCGAAGGCGAGCTGTGCGAGAAGGCAGAGCTTCTGTGCCGCGTCGCCGCCGGAGACGTCGAGGGTGGGATCGGCCTCGGCATATCCGAGCCGCTGGGCCTCGGCGAGCGCCTTCGCGAGCGGTTCCCCCTTCTCCGCCATCGACGTGAGGATGTAGTTGGTGGTGCCGTTCACGATCCCGTGGATGGCCTGGATCCGGTCCGAGGCGAGCGCCTCCCGGAGCGTGCGGATCACCGGGACGCCGCCGGCGACGGCGCCCTCGTAATAGACGTCGACCCCCTTCTCCTGCGCGAGCCGGAAGATCTCGTCGCCGTGGAAGGCGAGGAGCGCCTTGTTGGCCGTGACCACGTGCTTGCCGGCCCCGAGCGCTGCGAGTACGAGCGCGCGGGCCTCGGTGGTGCCGCCCACCAGTTCCACGACCACCTGGATCGAGGGGTCCGTGATGAGGTCCTGGTAGCGCGTGGTGAGGAAGGAGCGGTCCAGATCGACCATCCGCTCCTTCGCCGGATCGCGGACGGCGACCCGCCGAACCACGATGCGGGCGCCCAGCCGGGCCTCGATCTCCCGGGCGTGGCTGCGCAGGATGGAGATGACCCCACCCCCCACCGTCCCGAACCCGGCGATGCCGATTCCGATCTCTCTCATCTCGTCGTCCTCACGATGCGTTTGGTCCCGACGCGCACGCGCCCGAGCACGGCGGGCATCTTACCCTCAAAGCCCCTCGGTGCGACCCTCACGGTCCTGCGCCGGCACCCCTGCCGCCCGCGCGGCGCCGCCGCGCGTCCCGGAGCGCCTCCTGGGCCGCCTCCGCCACCACCGGGTCCCGGTGTCCGCTGGACATCGTCTCGAGATAGGCCTCCGCCTCGGGCCCACCGATGTCCCCGACCGCGCGGACCATCTGCGCCACGAAGGCGCCCTCCCTGCGCCGCGAGAGCTCGATGATCGGCCCGACGGCGCGCGGATCGCCCATCTGCGCCAGGGCGCCCACTGCCCTGTCGGCCACCTCGGGGTTCGGGTCCAGGAGCCGGGCGATGAGGCCAGGCACGGCTGCGACGTTCTTCCGGTCGGCGAGCACACCCACCGCGAGCTCGCGAAGCCGGGCGTCGGACGATTCCAGGTCGCGGATCACCTCCGCGTCGGGCTTCCGGGACTCGGCGAGCGCGGCGGAGAGCGCCCGGGCCGCCCGGCCGGCGCTCGTCCGGATCGCCCTCCGGAATCCGCTCGCTCGAGCCTCTCCGGGCTCGAGCCCCTCTGCGCCCCTCACCGATTCACCGATGACGTCCTGTTCCTCGCCTGGCTCCACCTCCAGCCGGAGGAGAACCTCCACTTGCCCGAGGGCCCCCTTCGGTACGAGGCGGGCGTCGAGGAGCGAAACGGTTCCACGGCAGCGCGGAGCGCCTTTTCGAGGCGGCTGGGCGGGCACCTCGAAGCCGGGTGCGGCGGCGAACGCCTCCAGCGCGAGCTTCCGGAGTTCCTCCCGGTCGATCCCCACGGCGAGCAGGATCGACGGCCCCTTGCTCTCCTCGACGGTCACTCCCGTCACCACGCAGGACTCGGGCGCCTTGCGGCAGCCCGCGAGGACGACTGGGAGGCACCCCAGGATGAGCCATGCAACGGTGCGCATGGGGTGCGACCGGGATCCCGCCTCCGTCAGTTGCCCGGATTCTCGCCGGGCGGCGGTCCGTCACCCGGAGGCGCTGCCACGGCAGCGGGGCCACCGCCACCACCGTTGGCCTCCGGAGCCGCGGTTCCGTCCGGACGACGCTCACCTCGCCCACGCCCTCCACGCCTCCGTCGGCGCCTGCGCCGACGGCGCCCCTCGCCGGGCGCACCTTCCTTGGCGGGGTCGGCAGACGCCTCCCCCGGCACGGAAGAAGGCTCGGGCGAGCCATCGTCCTCCTCGTCGTCCCCTTCGTCGTCCGGCCCTTCGCCTTCCTCGCCGGGCTCCTCGATCCGGACGAGCGCCACCACCGGCGCCGGGACGAGGGCGGTGACCGGCTCCGCCTGCGTCGTCTCCTCCGTCGCGGGGGATGGCGTGGGAGGCGTGGCGGCCTCCCCCTGGGCCGGGGGGCGGCGATCGTCTCGCCGCTCTCGACTCCGTTCCTCCCTCTCCTCCGGCCCGTCGCGTCGGTCCCGCTCCTCGCGCCGTGCCTTTCGAACCGCCTCCTCCCGCTGTGCAACCTCGGCGGCGGACGCCAGGAACTCCTCGTCGGCCTCCGGGATGGACACGATCCGGCAGGCGACACCTGCGTCGGCGAAGGCCTCCGCGAAGGCCTCTCCCGCGAGGAGCAGGACGGGCATCTGCCCCGCCGCCGCGGCCTCGCCACGGGCATCCCGCTGGGCCTCGCCCGACGTCACGAGCATGCCGATCTGCGCCCCGTAGTGCCCGAGGTCGCGCCGGACGTCGGCCACGTCCCGGCGTCCGACATCGCCTCCCGTCCGGAGGACGCGGATGGCGTGTCGGACCTCGACGAGCCCCATGCGCAGCCGCCCCGTGAAGACCACGCTCTCCCGGCCGCGCTTCGCGACCTTGACCTCCCGGAGCCCCATCTTCTCGAGCAGACGGGCCACCAGGTACTCGACCGTGGGGCCGTCGCACTCGCGAAGCCGGCGACGCAGCACCGCGAGCGCGGTCTGCCGCATCTCGGATGAGCTGACCGGTGCACGCGCGGCCACGACCGGTGCCGGGCGATCGCCCGGCTCCGGAATCGCACCCAGCGTCACCGTGTCGCCGTCGACGCTGAAGAGCGGCTTGCGACCGGCCAGCTCGCGGCGGCGGTTGTCCTCCCGCAGCGCGGCTGCCAGCGACCCGGCGTCGCGCACGAACGCCTCGGGCATGAGCATTCGCTCGGCCCCCAGCGCCGCGAGTTCCCGGAGGGTGAGCGGTCGCTCGGCGCCGGAGAGGATCTCGTAGGCCACCTCGGCCGGAGGCGGGAAGCGACGGCGCTTCTCGTCCCCCTCCTCGCGGCGGCGCCCACGTCCCGCTTCGCGCCCGGGACTGCGGGCGAGTTCCCGCGTGGGGATGGGATGGCGCTCGCGAGGCCGGTAGGGCGGCTCGTCGGCCGGCGGCGGATCCACCAGCTTCTCGAGTCCTGCGGGGTCCTCGGGAAGGCCCCACTCCTCCAGCGCAAAGGTCGCGTGCTGGATCGCCACGATGGCCCGATCGGGCCGCGGCAGCTTGCAGTGGGAGGTCAACTGGTCGGCCATCGTGTCCTCGGGGATCTTCCCGACATGGTCGAGCAGGTTTTCGCGGATCGCGATCTCGGCGATCTTCCGGAAGTGGAGCGGTTTGCCTTCCCGCTTCAACACCTCGACGGCCGCTTCGGTGAAGGTCATGAAGGTCTCGGGATTCCTTGAACTTTCGGCGACGGGCGTCGTCGCGGAGGATCCTTTATCTTGTGTCGGGGTTCGCTGGCTGTCAACGTGGAAATCCTCTGGATCACCGGATGTTTCCGGCCTCGGAGGGGAACGGCGCATGGTTCGCATCCGGATCGGCGAGGGATGGGTGTCCGACCCGGCGGTCCGGGCCGGCCTCCGGTCCGCCGTCGCGAGGACCCGGCGAGCCGCCGTCCGCTCCATCGTGGACGTCCTGGCCGTCGAGGTCGAGGGGGTCGATATCGGCGCCGGCCGGACCGAGGGAGCCCTGGCGGGGGGTGTCCTGGCCCTCCTCGGAGCCGTGGAGCGGCTGGCGCAGGGGGAGGAGCACGCCTCGGTCCCCTTCGACGACGGGGCGGTGGAGCTCCTCCTGCACCGGCGGGGAGGGAACGCCCTCCTCTCCGTCGCCAGCCTGTCCCGACCGGCCCGGGTGCTCGCCCACGATGTCGAGGTCGACCTCGCCGGCCTCTCCGATGCGGCCCGCGCGGCCGCCGCGGCACTCCACGACCGGGTCGCCGAGATCTCCCCCGCTGCCCGGGCGCTTCCGGAGCTGCGGGCGCTCCTGCGCGCCACCATCGGGCGGACGGTCTCCCCCCGGGAAGGGGTCCGGGCGATCGAATCCACCCGGTCCGGACGTCCCCCGCGGCTGCGCCGTGACGCCGCGTGCAGCTTCGAGATCGTGGACGACTCCGGGCGCCTCTCCTCGTTCCGCGGCGAGGCCCCCGACCTCACCTCGCTCCTCGTCCCCGGACGGGTCGCCGTTCGCTCCCCGGCCGGCGAGTCGATCCTCTCCGTCGGCGGCGTCCCGTACCTGCTCCTCCGCGACCTCTCCGCCGCCGCGGCGCGCATCGCACTGTCGCACGGCGCCCCCGTCTCCTTCGACCTCGCCCGCCCCGGTCGGCGTGCGACGGCACGCGTCCTCGTCGCCGACGGAGCCGTCGCCGTGGACCGCGCGGGGGCCGTGCGATGCGATCCCCTGGCCTTCGCCCAGGCCGTGCTCGAGGGATCGGCCGACTTCTGTGCCGTGGTGAGGCGGCGCGCCCCCGCTCAGCGCAGGAACGCGCTCCTCGTCGATCTCGAGGCCTTCTCCACCCAGGCGCTCGCGCAGGTGAAGGAGTTGCGGGAGGGCGACCGACGCGCCCATCGACGGAGGAACGTCCGGAGCCGACGCGCCCGGCACCCTGGGGCGCCGATTGCCCCGGGGACGCTCCGGAGCGTCACCTTCGAGCCCCTCCCCGCGTTCGACGTCGGCCCCCCCGCAGGGGGAGCCCTCTTCCTCGACGGCGAGCGTCTGATCGCAAGCGGGAGTGGACGAACACTCTCCGTGAATGCTCGCACCGGCGCACCGCTCTGGGAGGCTCCCGGGGCCCGCCTCTGCACGGCGGCGGGACGGAGCGTCGCCCTCCTTCGCGACGGATGGTTCGAGCTGCGGGGAGCCGAGACGGGCGAGCTCGCCTGGAGGCGGCGAACCCCTCCGGACCTGGGACCTCGCCCCACCATCACGATCCTCCCGGAGGGGCGGTTCCTCGCCTCCTCGGGCCCGTCCGTCCACGCGTATGCCCTGGGGGACGGCGCTTCGCTGTGGAGCTTCCGCTCGCCCGGGGCCGCCCGCGTCTTCCTCCTCCCTCTCGGCGGCCTCGCCCTCGTCGCCTCGCACGCCGGCCTGGTCCACGCGCTCGACGCGCACGGGGACGTGGTCTGGCGTCTCCGAGGCGCCGGCACCCTCACCGGATTGCCCTCCGCCTCGGCGCGCTCCTGCCTGCTCTGTTTTCGATCCCACGCCGGGACAGTGCTCTCCAGCGTGGAATCGGGAACCGGCCGGCGCATCTTCGACGCTCCGCTGGACTTCACGCCTGCGGGGGCGCCCGTTCGGTTCGCCGGCCGGATCGGGCTCGCCGGCCGGGTCGCCGGCGATGGCGTGGTGGCTGCCCTCGAGGAGGACGGCTCGCAGGCGTGGGTGGAGCACTCCCCGACCGGTTCCGTACCCGTCCTGGCCGAGCGTCCCACCGGACTCCTCGCGAAGGGCTCCGACGGGACCTGCGCGTCGCTCGACCGGAGCGGCCACCCGGCATGGCTCCGGTCCTGCGAGGGTCGCGAGGCAGTTCCCGGTAACCTCGCCCCGGTGGCCGCTCACGGGCTCGTGCTGGTCCCCTCCAGCGAGGTCGCCCTCCTCGACGCCACCTCGGGGGCACCGGTCGGATGCCTCCCCGGACACGCACCGGCTCGGTTCATCGTGGCGCCCGATCTCACGACCTGGACGCTCGACGCCGACGGTCTCCTCACCGGCGCCCGCTTGCGCGGATTCCTCTCGGCCCTGAACTCCCCGCCGCGCCCGTAGGCACCGGCCGGGGCATCACACCCCCAGGAAGAGCCGTCTGCCGAAGTTGGGCGCCACCCGGGCCGCGAAGATCCGCTGGGCCGCGGTCTCGATGTCGTAGGGGACGCGGACGTACTCGACCGTCGCCTCCTCGGTGTCGTGCACCACGAAGCAGGCGCGGTTGTCGTAGTCCCGCGGCTGCCCCACCGCCCCCACCGTCACCACGTACCGGTAGCCCGGCCGCATCCGGAAGCGATGCCCGGAGACCTCCAGCGCCTGGCTCCCGGCCCGCAGGGCGAAGGCCTTGGTGAGGTGGGAGTGGCCGATGAACGTGACCCGCGGCAAGGTCTCCACCACAGGCAACAGTTCGGCCGCCTGCTCCCGCGCCAGGATGTAGTCGAAGGACTCGGGGCGCAGCGGCGAGCCGTGGCTGAAGCCCACTTCCCCCAGCCGGTCGGCGTAGGGCAACCCGGCAAGCCAGTCCCGGTTGGCAGGGCGAAGGACGCCCGCGGTCCAGTCGAGGGCCTGCCTGGCCGCGTCGTAGTAGAATCCGTAGTCCATCCGGCCCGAGACGGCGGCGTCGTGGTTGCCGACGAGGGCCACCTTGGCGAGCCGCCGAACGATGTCGCAGCACTCGTTCGGGCTCGCGCCGTAGCCGACCACGTCCCCGAGCGAGGCGACGAGGTCGACTCGCCGCTCGGCGATCGCCCGCTCCACCTCGGTCAGCGCCTCGAGGTTGGCGTGGACGTCGCTGAGGACCGCGATGCGCATTCGTCAGGGTCGGGGGGCCACCGGGAGGACGTCGACGTCCAGGTCATCGAAGTGCGCCAGCCTCCGGAACTCGGCGTACCGGGCCCGGATCTCGTGTGGCCCCAGCTCGCGGAGCCGGTCGAGGCTGAACTTCTCCACCGCGTAGCTCGCCAGCACGCTTCCCACCACGATCGCCCGTCGCATGGCGGCGAGGTCGAGCGAGCCGGAGCGGGCCAGGTAGCCCATGAACCCGCCCGCGAAGCTGTCCCCCGCGCCGGTGGGGTCGAAGAGCTCGGCGAGCGGATACGCCGAGCTCGCGAAGACCTCGTCCCCCGAGAAGAAGAGGGCGCCGTACTCGCCCCGCTTCACGACCAGTGCCTTGGGGCCCATGGAGAGGATGGCGCGGGCCGCCTGGACGACGTTGTGCTCGCCGGCCAGCTGCCGCGCCTCCGCGTCGTTCACGAAGAGCAGGTCCACCCGGCGGAGCACCTCGAGCAGCGCGGCGCGCTTGGAGGTGATCCAGAAGTTCATGGTGTCGGCCGCCACGATCCGCCGGGCCCGGGTCTGTTCGAGGACGCGGAGCTGCAGATCCGGGTCGATGTTGCCGAGGAAGACGTGGGTCGAATCCCGGAAGCTCTCCGGGAGATCCGGCCGGAAGTCGGCGAAGACGTTGAGCTGCGTGTCGAGCGTGTGAGCCTGGTTGAGATCGAACTCGTAGCGCCCCTTCCAGCGGAAGGTCCGCCCCGGACGCCGCTCCAGGCCCGACAGATCGACCCCGCGGCTGCGCAGGAACTCGACGTGCTCCTGGGGGAAGTCCTCCCCGACCACCGCCACCACCCGGACGGGCGTGAAGAAGCTGGCCGCCGTGGAGAAGTACGTCGCCGAGCCGCCGAGCACGTCCTCCCGGACGCCGAAGGGCGTCTGGAGAGAATCGAGCGCCACCGAACCCACCGCGAGAAGTGACATGGTGCCGGTGCTCTACCCCGTGGGCCGACCGTCGGTCAACGGCCCAGTCCCACCGGGCCCGATCCCACCCCGGGGACGCCGGCGCGGGTCTCCCGGCCCCCCCTCGGCGGCCAGCTGGCCGCAGGCTGCCGCGATGTCCGCTCCCCGGTTGCGCCGGACCACCGCCGTGACGTTCGCGGCGAGGAGCCGGTCCCGGAACGCCTCCACGCGCCCGGAGGCCGGAGCCCGGTATCCCAGCCCCGGGTTCTCGTTGTAGGGGATGAGGTTGACCTTCGCGGGGATGCCCCGCACGAGGCGGGACAGCCGCTCCGCATCCTCGTCGGAGTCGTTCACGCCGCCGAGCATCACGTACTCGAAGGTGATCCGCCGGCCCCGCTTCATGGGGAAGTCGCGGCAGGCCGCCAGGAGCACCCCGAGCGGCCAGCGCCGGTTGAGCGGCATGAGGACGTCGCGAACCTCGTCGGTGGTCGCGTTCAAGGAGACCGCGAGCTTCACGTCGGTCTCCTCCCCGAAGCGTCGCATCTCCGGGACGATGCCCGACGTGGAGACCGTGACGTGCCGGTTCGAGAAGTTGGGGCCGTCCTCGGAGAGGAGGACGTCGAGCGCCGCCTTGACCGAGGCGTAGTTGTGGAGCGGTTCTCCCATGCCCATGAAGACGAGGTTGGTGAGCGGCCGAGGTGGGGCACCCTCCCCCAGCTCGAGCAGCCTGCGGTTCACGCGAGCCACCTGATCGACGATCTCGCCCGACGTGAGGTTCCGGACGAGCCCCATCGTCCCGGTCATGCAGAAGGTGCATCCCACCGCGCAACCGGCCTGCGTCGAGACGCAGAGCGTCTTGCGGCCTGGCTCGGGCATGTAGACCGACTCCACCAGCTTTCCGTCCTCGGTGCGCCAGGTCCACTTGATGGTCCCGTCGCTGGAGCGGCGCTCCTCCGCCCGTTCCAGCGTGACGAGGCGGGTCTCGCCGGCCAGGCGTGCCCGGAGCGCCGCCGGCAGGTCGCTCATCTCCTCGAACGACGCGGCCCCCTTCTGGTGGAGCCATCGAAAGATCTGGCGCGCCCGGTAGGGCTTCTCGCCCAGCCGCACCACGAGCGCGTCGACCTCGCTCCGGGAGAGCGAGCGGAGGTCGGACCGTTCCGGGGACGGCGTGCTCACACGCTTCCCACCGCCGCCGGGATGGGCTCCCGCCGGGCGATCTCCACCCGGGTCACCCGCCGCTCGTCCGCCCCGCGCACCGTGAAACGGAACCCCTCCAGGTCCACGTGGGCGCCCACCGCGGGCACACGGCCGGTGCTCGCGGTGACGAATCCCCCGAGGGTCTCGTAGTCCCCCTCGTCCGGGAAGCGAAGCGTGCCTCGCCCGCCGGGCTCCGCGCCGGTCTCCCGGTCGAGGAACTCCTCGAGTTCCCGGAGCGGGACCGTGGCGTCCGCCATCCAGACGCCCGGCTCGACCGTCTTCACCGGGGCGGCCTCGGCGTCCCCCTCGTCCTGGATCTCCCCCACGATCTCCTCGAGGACGTCCTCGAGCGTGACGACGCCGCTCGTGCCTCCGAACTCGTCCACGACCACCGCCAGGTGGGTCTTCCGTCGCTGCATCTCCTTCAGCAGGCGCGAGACCTTCATCTGTTCGGGGACGAAGAAGGCGGGCTTGAGCACGCGATCCCACGGGATGGGTGCGGGTCCGCGGATCACCTCGAGCACGATGTCCCGGACCATCAGGATGCCGAGGATGTTGTCGGCCGAACCCTCGTATACCGGCATGCGACTGTAGGGGTTGCTCGTGACGATGCGTACGATCTCCTCGGGGGGCGCGTCCCGGTCGATGGCCACCATGCGGGTGCGCGGGACCATGATCTCCTTCACGACGCGGTCGGCGAACTCCAGGACGCTGTTCAGGAGTTCCTCCTTCACCTCGTCCAGGACGCCCTCCCGGGTCCCCATCTCGATGATGTACTCGATCTCCTCGCTGGTGACCGCCGGTCCCGGGGCCACCTTCCCGCCGCCGAACAGGCGCAGGAGCGCGTGGGTGGCCCGGACGAGGGCCAGGGACACCGGCCAGAGCACCCAGCACAGGGCCCTGACGAACGGGATGAGTGCGAGCGAGAAGCGGATGGGATGGCGCTTGGCGAGGGTCTTCGGCACCACCTCCCCGGCGAACAGGATCGCCACCGTGGCGAGCGCGGTGGCCACGCCGAGGGCCTTGGCGGGAGAGAAGCCGTGCGCCTCGGCCACCCCGGCCGCGATCTCCCCCGCGAGAACGCCACCGCCGACGTTGAGGAGCGTGTTGGTGACGAGGACGGACGAGAGCACCCGCTCCGGGTGCTCCACCCAGAGGCGGAGCATCCGGGCGCGCTTCCCGCCCGCCTCGAACAGCTGTCGGGCCTTCAGGTCGCCGAGCGCCGTCAGCGCCGTCTCCGACGCCGAGGCGCCGGCCGAGCCCAGGACGACTACCAGGGCCGCCAGCCACTCCCATGTCGGTACGCCCAGCACGTGGCTCCCTATAGCGCCGCGCCCCGCGCCGGGCTTGACCGGGGCGGGGCGCGTCAGAAACAGCATGTGAAAGCAGGAGCTTAGCGCTTACCCTGCCACTCGTACGGATGGACCTCGATCTCGGGGAAGAAGTAGGAGATCTCCCCCTTGGCGGTCTCCGGAGCATCGGAGCCATGCACCGTGTTCTTCTCGATGTCGGTGGCGAACTCGGCGCGGATCGTCCCGGGGGCGGCCTTCCTGGGATCGGTCGCTCCCATCACCTCGCGGTTCTTCGCGATGGCCCCCTCGCCCTCGAGGACCATGAGGACCACCGGTCCGCTCGTCATGAACTTGACCAGGTCGGCGAAGAACGGCCGGGCCCTGTGGACCGCGTAGAAGCCCTCCGCCTCGCCCTGGGACAGCCGCTTCAGCTTGATCGCCACGGGCTTCAAACCCACCGACTCGAAGCGGGCGATGACCCGGCCGATGACGCCCTTCTCGACGCCGTCGGGCTTGATGATGGAAAAGGTTCTCTCGATCGCCATGTCTCTCTCCTGTCGTTAACGCCTGGGAGCCTTCTTGCCGGTCGCCCCACGGGGGGCCGCCTTCCCGGACTTCGAACCCTTCGCCGGCGCCCGGGGCACCGCCTTCGACGGGGACTTCACCGCCGGTCGGGGCTGGACCGGGACCTCCTGTCCTCGAGGCTTCCGCGCCGCCAGCATGTCCTTCATCGCCTTGCCGAGGGTGGACGGCGATTCGCAGACCACGATCCCGGCGTCGCGCATGATGGCCATCTTGGCCTCGGCCGTGTCCCCGCCTCCGGAGATCACCGCGCCGGCGTGACCCATGCGCTTTCCGGGAGGGGCGGTGCGACCGGCGATGAATCCCACCACCGGCTTGGTCATGTGGGCCTTGACCCACTCGGCGCCGCGAGCCTCCTCGGTGCCGCCGATCTCCCCGATCATGATGACGCCCTCGGTCTCCGGGTCGGCCTCGAAGAGGCGCAGGACCTCGATGAAGTCGAAGCCGTGGACGGGGTCGCCGCCGATGCCCACCGCGGTGGTCTGCCCCAGACCGATCTGGGTGAGCTGGAGCACCGCCTCGTAGGTGAGCGTGCCGGAGCGGGAGATGACGCCGACGCGGCCGGGGCGGTGGATGTGCCCGGGCATGATGCCGATCTTGCACTGACCCGGGGTGATGACGCCCGGGCAGTTTGGCCCGAGCAGCTTCACGCCCGGTTGATCCTGCAGGTAGCGCTTCACCTTCACCATGTCGAGGACGGGGATGCCCTCGGTGATGGCCACCACGAGCGGGATCCCGGCGTCGGCCGCCTCCAGGACCGAGTCGGCGGCGAAGGGCGGCGGCACGAAGACCGCCGATGCGTTCGCGCCGGTCTCCCGGACCGCCTCGTCCACGGTGTTGAAGATGGGCACCTGTCCGTGAAATCGGGTCCCGCCGCGCCCCGGCGTGACGCCGGCGACGAGCTGGGTTCCGTAGGCGAGCATCTGCTCGGAGTGAAAGCTACCGGCCGAGCCGGTGATGCCCTGGACGACGACGCGGGTGTTTCGATCGACGAGGATGCTCACGATATTCCTCCCGCCTAGGCCCCGGCTGCCTGGATGGACGCCACGACCTTGTAGGCGGCGTCTCCGAGGTCCTCGGCGGCGATGATGTCGAGCCCGCTCTTGGCGAGGATCTCGTTGCCCAGCTCGACGTTGGTTCCCTGGAGACGAACGACGAGCGGCATCGTGAGTCCCACCTGGCGCGCGGCGGCCACCACCCCGTTGGCGATGACGTCGCACTTCATGATGCCGCCGAAGATGTTCACCAGCACCGCCTTCACCTTGGGGTCCTGGAGGATGATCTTGAAGGCCTCGGTGACCTTCTTCTCGTCGGCGCCACCGCCGACGTCGAGGAAGTTGGCCGGCGACCCCCCCGCGAGCTGGATCACGTCCATGGTCGCCATGGCGAGCCCCGCCCCGTTCACCATGCAGCCGATGTTCCCGTCGAGGGCGATGTAGGCCAGGTCGTACTCCTTGGCCTGCGTCTCCTTGGGATCCTCCTCGCCCGGGTCGCGCATGGCCGCCACTTCCGGGTGGCGGAAGAGCGCGTTGTCGTCGAAATTCATCTTGGCGTCGAGCGCGATCACGCCGCCGGTGGCGGTGACCACGAGCGGGTTCACCTCGACGAGCGACGCATCGGTGGCCATCACCACCTGGAAGAGGCCGGTCGCGAAGCGGACGAAGGCGGCGACGCTGTCCCCCTGCAGGCCAAGCCGGAACGCCAGCTGCCGGGCCTGGAAGGGCATGAGGCCGAGGAGGGGATCGACCGTCTCCTTCAGGATCTTCTCGGGGTGCTTGTGGGCCACCTCCTCGATGTCCATGCCGCCCTCGGAGGAGGCCATCACCGTCATCCGGGCCCGCTCCCGGTCGAGGGTGACCGCGAGGTAGAGCTCGCGCGCGATGCGAACCCCCTCCTCGATGTAGAGCTTGCGGACCTCCTGCCCCTCGGGCCCGGTCTGCGGCGTGTGGAGGACCATTCCGAGAAGGGCCTCGGCGTGGAGCCTGGCCTCCTCGGGGGAACGGGCCAGCTTGATGCCGCCGGCCTTGCCACGGCCGCCGGCGTGGATCTGGGACTTCACCGCGCAGATGCCCCCGCCCAGCTGCCGAGCGGCTCCCTCGGCCTGCAGCGGGGTGGTCGCGAGGATGCCGCGCGGGATGGCGACACCGTGGCGCTTGAGGATTTCCTTGGCCTGGTACTCGTGGATCTTCACCGGGATCTCCTGATGGTCGCCCTGCGGGGGCATCGCGCCTCCCGCGGGCCTCCCTTTTACTCGTTTTGACGCGCAGCGGCGAGAAAAACTGGAGCGGCTACAGGTGCGTCTCGTCCACCGACCGCTTCACGCTGGCCACCGAGCGGGCCAGCATGCCCTTTTCGGCGTCGTCGAGGTCGAGTTCGATGATCCGCTCGACGCCCCCGGCCCCGATGACCACCGGAACCCCGATGAAGAGCCCCTTCACCCCGTACTGCCCGTCGAGGAGCGCCGAGCACGGGAGGAGCCGCTTCTGGTCGCGGAGGTAACTCTCCGCCATCGCGACCGCGGCAGCGGCCGGAGCGTAGAAGGCGGAGCCCGTGCCGAGCAGCGCCACGATCTCGCCCCCGCCCTTGCGGGTGCGCTCCACGATGCCATCGAGCCGTGCGGGCTCGAGGAACTTCGTGAGCGGCACCCCGTTCACGGAGCAGTAACGGAGCAGCGGGACCATGTCGTCGCCGTGCCCACCGAGGACCATCGCGGTGACGTCCCGCGGCGACACGCCCGCGGCCTCGCCCACGAAGTACTGGAACCGGGCCGTGTCGAGGACGCCGGCCATGCCCACCACCCGGTGACCGGGGAAGCCGGTGACCTTCCACATCGCGTAGACCATCGAGTCGAGCGGATTGGTCACCACGATGATGAAGGCGCCCGGTGCGTACTGCTTCACCCCCTGCGCCACGCGGGTGATCGCCTCCAGGTTGATCTGGAGGAGGTCGTCCCGGCTCATGCCCGGCTTGCGGGGAACACCGGCGGTGACGATGCAGACGTCCGCCCCCCGGATGACCGAGTAGTCGGTGGTGCCCGCGCCGGTGAGCGCCACGTCGAAACCGAGGACCCCCCGCGTCTCCTGGAGGTCGAGGGCCTTCCCCTTCGCGACCCCCTCCATGATGTCGACGAGAACCACGTCGCCGAGTTGCCGCTGTCCGCAGAGGAGAGCCAGGGTACCGCCGATCTGGCCGGCGCCGATCAGTGCGATCTTCCTTCGTGCCATGTCGAAGATTCTACCACGCGGGATTCGATGCGTCCCCGCCGATTCGACGCAGCGTCACTCCGGGAGGAAACCGGAGAGGACGATCCCGTTCGCTCGAAAGGCCGCACGCACCCGGGGGTCGACGGCCGCCGAGAGCTCCACCTCCCGCTCCGCGCCGAAGCTCGTGCGCACGTGAACGGGGGCGAGCCCCGGATGCATCATGATCTCGGAGGTCCCGGGCACGAGTCCAGGAATGGCTGCCAGGAGCCTCTCCGCGGTCCAGCAGGGTCGCAGGTCGGCATCGCCCAGGAAGGCATCGCAGGCCCTGGCGCCCGAGGCACGTACCCGCTCCCGCATGGACACGTCGAGTGCTCTCACCCGGAGGCGCAGCGGAGCGGCGACGCGCAGGAGCCCCTCCAGCACGGGGGGCTCGGCATGGATGTGCCGGTGGCCGTCCAGGTGGACCGGGAGTGCCCCCCGGAGGACCATGAAACGCTCCAGTTGCCAGCGGATCTCCGCCTCCGCCTGGGCCGCGTCCATCCCTGGCACCAGGGCGAGGTGCAGCCCCAGGGGGAGCGTCGAGGGCGCGGCTGCGAGCGCACCCTCCGCGAACGGACCGACGACGAGCGCGCTCGCGGCGGTCACCACGCCTTGCCGGTGGGCGCGGAGGATCCCCTCGTCGATGGCCGGGTCATAGCCGAGGTCGTCGGCCACGACGATGGCCCGCCGGGCGATCACGGTGGGAGCTCGACCGAGAGGACTGCGCCCTTGCCCGGTTCCCCGCGCGCGTGGATCCGCCCTCCGTGGGCCTCCACGATCTCCCGCGCCACGTAGAGTCCGAGGCCGAGTCCCGGGTAGTGCTGGGCCGGGGCCGCCCTCTCGAAGCGGCCGAAGATCCGCTCCGCGTGAACGGGATCGATCCCCACGCCGCAGTCCGACACCTCCACCCGCACCCCGTTGGCCGTCCGTTCGACCCGGATCTCGATCGGCTTCCCCTCCCCGAACTTCACGGCGTTCCCGACGAGGTTGCCGATCACCTGCTCGATCCGGACGCGATCGATCGATGCCACCACCGGGTCCCGGGCGATGACCCGGATGGCCGAGCCGCGGGCCAGGTCGACGTCGGCCTGGTACGGCGCAGCCACCTCGCGCACCAGCGCGGAGAGGTCGGTGGACTCCCGGGCCAGCTCCATCCGCCCCAGCCGGATGCGAGAGAGATCGAGGAGGGCCTCGACGAGTCCCGCCAGCCGCCGAACCTGACCCTCCAGCGCCACGACCCGATCCCGCACCAAGGGGGGCGAGGCGGCCCGTTCCACCACCCGTCCCAGCATCTGGACCTGGACGTGGAGTGCGGTCACCGGGGTTCGCAGTTCATGGGAGGCGACCGAGAGGAACTCGTCCCTCGCCCGGACCTCCTCCTGGGCCTGCCGGTAGAGCAACGCCTTCGCCTCGATGCGCCGGCGCTCCGTCGAATCGCGGACGGCGGCCATCGCCCAGGAGCGACCCTCGGCCTGCAGCGGGGAGAGGCTGATCTCGGCCGGGAACTCGCTGCCATCCTTGCGAAGCCCGGCGAGGTCACTTCCGATCCCCATCGGCCGCGGACGCGGATTGTCGGCGTAGGCCTCTCTCACCCCCACGTGACGCGCCTGGAAGCGTCCAGGCAGGAGCACCTCGACGGGCCGTCCGGTGAGCTCCTCCCGGGACCAGCCGAAGAGCCGCTCGGCCACGCCGTTCAGGTAGACGACCGATCCGCTCTCGTCCACGACGACGATGCCGTCGGGCACGGACTCGAGGAGGGAGAAGTCCACGGAGCGCCTCCCGGCCAGGCTCAGCCGGCGCCGCGCGGAGCCGGGGCGTCGAAGTCGTAGATCGACTCGACGCGCACGTTCCGGTAGCGCTCCAGGCGCAGCGCCATCCGCGACAGCACCGCGAGAAACTCGTCCGGCTCGGGCGGAACCTCGCGTGGGGCCTCCTTCACACGTCGGCGCGCCTCCTTCAGGATGGCCTTCCGGACCTCGCGGGGGTGATAGACGAAGGAGGCGGAGAAGTAGAGCTGGCCGGCGTGGGGGAGCAGGCGGGCCTCGATGATGTCTCCCTTGGCCAGGGCGGCGAGCGTGCGCCGTTCCACCACCTCGTGGCGCGCCCCTCCGAGGACCTCCTCCAGGTCCACCTTTCCGGGGTGGATCTTGCGCACCTCGAAGAGCGCCCGGCGTGCCCGCCCCATCTCGCGGACCTGCGCCCGCGCGTCGGTGGTGAGGTCACCGGCGCCGTCCCGCAGGAAGAGCTCGAGCGTGGGATGGGTGCCATCCGGACGGAAGTCGAAGAGGTAGTGGTCGAGCAACCCGTTCATGCGCTGCTCGAAGCTCTTGTCCTCGTCGTGCGGCTCGCCCACCAGCGCGAACCATGCACGCCGGGCCTCGAGGAGCCACGGCTGACGCTCGTCGGCGGCCGCCCAGGCGAGCAGACGTTCCTGGAGCTCCTCCAGGGTCACCGACGCTGCTCCATCATCTGGACGAAACGCCCGAAGAGGTGGCGGGCGTCGTGCGGGCCTGGCGAGGACTCCGGGTGATACTGGACGCCGAAGGCCTGCGCGTCGAGGGCCTCGATTCCCTCCACCGTCCCATCGTTGAGGTTGACGTGGGAGACGCGGGCGCGGTGTCCGAGCGACCGATCGTCCACGGCGAATCCATGGTTCTGCGAGGTGATGTCCACCTTGCCTGTGGCGAGGTCCTTCACCGGCTGGTTCGCCCCCCGATGGCCGAACTTGAGCTTGTAGGTGGAGGCGCCGAGGGCGAGGGCCAGGATCTGGTGCCCCAGGCAGATTCCGAAGACGGGGACCTTCCCGAGGAGCGAGGCCACCGTGGCGCGCGCCCCCTCCACGGCCGCCGGGTCGCCCGGACCGTTGGTGAGGAACACCCCGTCCGGACGCAGGGCGAGCGCGACCTCCGCCGAGGTTCGGCTGGGGACCACCGTGACCCGACAGCCCGCGTCGGCGAGCAAGCGGAGCATGGCGCGCTTCAGGCCCCAGTCGTAGGCCACGACGTGGAAGCGCGGCATCTCGACCGCCATGCGCTCCTCGTCGCTCCAGGCGTCCGCGCCGCCCTCGCTCCAGGCGTACGGCTCGGCCGTGGAGATCCGCGTGGCCAGGTCCTGCCCCTCCATCCCGGGAAGGGCACGCGCCCGGTCCACGAGCGCCTTCGGGCTTCCGTCGGAGGCGATGACGCCCATCTGTGCACCGGTGGTGCGGATGTGACGGGTGAGCCGCCGGGTGTCGATCCCGTGGATCCCCACGATCCCGTGCCGGACCAGGTAGGCCTCGATCCCCTCCTCGGCGCGGAAGCTCGACGGCTCCTGCGCGAAGTGGCGCACGATGAATCCGGTCGCGTGCGGCCTCGACGATTCCTCGTCGGCCCGGTTGGTGCCGTAGTTCCCCTGCTCCGGGTAGGTCATGCAGATCATCTGCCCGACGTAGGAGGGGTCGGTGAGGATCTCCTGGTACCCGGTCATGGAGGTGTTGAAGACCACCTCGCCGGTGGCCTCCCCGGCCGCTCCGAAGGCGAGCCCCTCGAAGACCGTCCCGTCCGCCAGCGCGAGCGCCGCCTTCCTCATCGGGCGGCCCCCTCCTCGTGCACGAGCCGGCCGCCCACGAAGGCGTGCGTGCAGCGACCGGTGAGGGTGCGCCCCTTCCAGGGCGTGTTCCGGCTCTTGCTGAAGCCCTTCATGGGATCGACCACCCAGGAGAGGCTGGGATCGAGGACGGCGACGTCGGCCGGAGCCCCCACGGCGAGCGTACCTCCCGGGAGCCCGAAGCAGCGGGCCGCCCCGATGGTGAGCGCCTCCACGAGACGCCGCTCGGTGAGCACCCCCTGCCGTACGAGGTCGAGGCAGACCGGGAAGGCGGTCTCCAGCCCGAGCACGCCGTTCATGGCCGCGTCGAACTCGAGCCGCTTCTCCTCCGGCGCGTGCGGGGCGTGGTCGGTGGCGATGGCGTCGATGGTGCCGTCTGCGAGCCCCTCCCGGAGCGCCTTCACGTCCTCGGAGCTCCGAAGCGGGGGGTTCATCTTGAAGTCGGGATCGTAGTTGCTCCGGGCCACGTCCTCGTCCGTGAGGGCGAGGTGATGGGGAGTGACCTCGGCGGTGACGGGCAGGCCGCGCCGCCGGGCTTCCCGCAGCGCCCGGACGCTCCCGGCGGTGGACACGTGACAGAGGTGCAGCCGTCCCCCGGTGAGCTCGAGCAGCGAGATGTCCCGGAGCACCATCACGTCCTCGGCCTGGGCGGGGGCGCCCTTCAGGCCCATGCGGGTGGCGACGGGACCCTCGTTCATGACCCCCTTGCCGACGAGGTGGAGATCCTCCTCGTGGACCGCGACGGGGAGACCGAAGGCGCGCGAGTACTCGAGAGCCCGGCGCATCATCGCGGAGGACATCACCGGGCTGCCGTCGTCGGAAAGGGCCACGCAACCGGCCGCCTTGAGCTCCCCGTACTCGGCCAGCTCCTCCCCCTTGCGTCCCTTGGTGACCGCCCCCACCGGATAGACCCGGGCGAGCCCGGCGGCCGTGGCCCGTGCGAGCATGAGCTCGGTGACGCTGGTGTTGTCGTTGGCCGGCACGGTGTTGGGCATGGCGCAGACGGCGGTGAAGCCGCCGGCC
Organism: uncultured Anaeromyxobacter sp.; assembly: GCA_903855945.1. Classification (GTDB taxonomy): domain Bacteria; phylum Myxococcota; class Myxococcia; order Myxococcales; family Anaeromyxobacteraceae; genus CAIOAK01. The sequence continues at coordinate 16,478 of CAIOAK010000020.1, read as the reverse complement.
ACCGCGGCACGCGTACCGGTGGCCACGTTCTCCTTGTACTCCTGGCCGGGCTCGCGCAGATGGACGTGGAGGTCGATGAAGCCGGGCGTGACCCACTTCCCCCGGGCATCGACGATCCGAGCCCCGGCGGGCGCCTCCGCCCGCTCGGCCACCGCCGCCACCTTGCCATCGCGCAGCACGACGGTGCGGATCCCGTCCACACCACTTGCGGGGTCGAGGACCCGGCCGCCCTGGATGACGATCACTCCGCTGTCGTTGCTCATGCCGGAACCTTCTCCGCTCGGTCCTCGCCAGCGCCGCCGGCGAGGAGGTAGAGGATGGCCATGCGAACGGCCACGCCGTTCTGAACCTGGTCGAGGATGACGCTGCGCGGCCCGTCGGCGACGTCGGAGGAGAGCTCGACGCCGCGGTTGATGGGGCCGGGGTGGAGGATGACCGCCTCGGGCTTGAGCCACTCGGCCGCCTTCTTGGCGTTCAGCCCCCAGTACTTCGAGTACTCCCGGGTGTTGGGGATGAGCGGGTCGCCGATGCGCTCATGCTGGATGCGAAGCATGATGACCGCGTCGGCGCCGTCGACGGCGGTGCGCAGGTCGTGGTGGACCGTGGCGCCGAGCCGCTCGACTCCCTGCGGGATCATGGTGGGCGGGCCGCACAGGCGGACCTTGGCCCCCAGCTTCGGCAGCGAGTGGAGATCGGATCGGGCCACGCGCGAGTGGCTGATGTCGCCCACGATGGCGACCGTGCGCCCCTCGAGGGAGCCGAACCGCTCCCGGAGCGTGTAGCAGTCGAGCAGCCCCTGGCTGGGGTGCTCGTGGGCGCCGTCGCCCGCCGAGACCACCGAGCACTTCACGTGCTGCGCCAGGAACTGGGGGGCGCCGCTCGCCGAGTGGCGGACCACCAGGATGTCGGGGCGCATGGCCTCGAGGTTCTTCGCGGTGTCGAGGAGCGTCTCGCCCTTGGTGGTGGAGGACTGGGCCGCCGTCCAGTTGAGGGCGTCGGCGGAGAGCACCTTGGCGGCGATCTCGAACGAGCTGCGCGTCCGCGTGGAGGTCTCGAAGAACAGGTTCACCACGTTCTTCCCGCGCAGGGACGGGACCTTCTTCACCGGGCGCGAGAGGACCTCCTTCATGGAGACCGCCAGGTCGAGGACCTGCAAGATCTCCTCGCGCGAGAGGTCTTCGAGCGCGATGAGGTGTCGGTGTCGTCCGATCACGGCTTCCTCCCCTCGAGAACCACCACCGAATCTTCCGCGGCTCCGTTCTCGCGCCAGCGGACCTGCACGTCGTCCCCCTCGGCGACGTCCAGGCGGACGCCGGCGAAGTCGGCGGTGATGGGCAGCTCCCGCCCACCCCGATCGACCAGGACCGCGAGCCACACCTGCCGCGGCCGCCCGAAGTCGACCAGCTCGGAGAGGGCCGCACGGATGGTCCGCCCGGTGTAGAGGACGTCGTCGGCGAGGACGATGGTGCGCCCCTCCAGGGGGAATCGCACGTCGGTGGGGCCGACCACCGGGGTGGCTCCGCGCGACGCCAGATCGTCCCGGTAGAGCGCGATGTCGAGGGTTCCGAGGGGGGGCGGGGCGCCCGTCACCTTTGCGATCTCCGCCCGGATCCGCTCCGCGAGCGGCACTCCACCGCGTCGGATCCCGACGAAGGCCAGCTTCTCCACGGCACCCTGCGCCCGGGCCCGCTCCAGCACCTCGTGAGAGATCCGCTGCACCGCTCGCTGCACCGCCTCGGCGTTCATGTGCCCTCCGTCCCCTTTCCCCCTACCGCGCCGGGCCCCAGTCGGCCCGAACCTGATCCATCGTGAGATCCACCCGGTAGATGCGCTCCAGGCCCCGGTCGAGCCAGGGCAACGGGAGCGTCCGCGGGTACTCGAACGCGACGCGGAGCGTGGCGGGCGTCGCCTCCCGGTTCCGCTCCCAGGTGATGTCCCGGCGATCGACGTCGATGAGCGGCACCATCCCCTTTCGGCCGGCGGCATCCTCCCCCGGCTCCGATTTCAGGCTTCGGATCTTCGTCAACATGTCCGCGATGAGCCGTTCGTCGTCGGGGTTCTTGATGGCCTGGTTCCCGTAGTCTCGCACCACCTGCTTCACCTCGTAGTGGAGAACCGCGGCCGGAACGAAGACCACCGCCGCGTACACCCCACCGGCGACGACCAGGAGAAGGAGCAGCGTCACCCAGCTCGCCGCCCCACGTTCTAGCCTCCCCCTCCGACAGCGCGGGCCGGTCGAGCGGCCCTGCGGGCGCCGGCGAGCCATGGTCAGTCCTCCACCTTCAGGACGGCGAGGAAGGCCTCCTGCGGGATCTCCACCTGGCCGACCTGCTTCATGCGCTTCTTCCCCTCCTTCTGCTTCTCGAGGAGCTTGCGCTTGCGGCTGATGTCGCCGCCGTAGCACTTGGCGAGCACGTTCTTCCGGTAGGCCCGGATGGTCTCGCGGGAGATGACCTTCGACCCGATGGCCGCCTGGATGGCCACCTCGTACATCTGCTTCGGGATCACCTCGCGCAGCTTCTGGCAGACGTCCCGGCCGCGCTGGTAGGCCCGCTCCCGGTGCACGATGACCGAGAGTGCGTCCACCGGCTCGCCGTTGATGAGGATGTCGAGGCGGACGAGGTCGGCCTCCTGGTATCCCTTCAGCTCGTAGTCGAGGGAGGCGTACCCGCGCGAGACGCTCTTCAGCTTGTCGAAGAAGTCGAAGACCACCTCGGCGAGCGGGATCTCGTAGGTGATCTGGACCCGCTTCGTGCCGATGTACTTGAGGTCCCGCTGGACGCCCCGCCGGTCCTGGCAGAGCTTCAGGATGGCCCCCACGTCGTCGGTGCGACCGTGGATGTGGCAGGTGAGGACCGGCTCCTCGAAGAGCGCGATCCGCTGCACCGGAGGCAGCCGCGCCGGATTGTCGATCTCGAGCGTCTCCCCCTGCGTGTCGGTGATCCGGTAGACGACCGAGGGCGCGGTGGTGATGAGCGTGAGCCCGTACTCCCGCTCCAGCCGCTCCTGGACGATCTCCATGTGGAGGAGCCCCAGGTAGCCGCAGCGGAATCCGAACCCGAGCGCCTGGCTGGTCTCCGGCTCGAAGGTGAAGGCCGAATCGTTCAGCCGGAGCTTCACGAGCGCGTCCCGCAGCTGGTCGTAGTCCGCGGCATCCACCGGGAAGACGCCGCTGAAGACCATGGGTTTCACGACCTTGAAGCCCGGGAAGGGCTCCGCCACCGGCCGCCGGAACTCGGTGATGGTGTCGCCCACCTTGGCGTCGGTGACGTCCTTCACGTTCGCGACCACCACCCCCACCTCGCCGGCGACGAGCTGCTGGACCGGCTGGGAGAAGGGCGCGAACACGCCGAGCCCCTGCACCTCGAACTGCTTGCGATTGTGGAAGAGCATGATCTCCAGGCCGGGGCGGAGCGTGCCCTCGAAGACCCGGACCAGCATGACCACGCCCCGGTACGAGTCGTACCAGGAGTCGAAGATGATGGCCTTGAGCGGCCCCTCCGGATCGCCGGACGGCGGCGGGACCTTGCGCACCACCTGCTCCAGGATCTCCTCGATCCCGATGCCCTCCTTGGCGCTCGTGGGGACGGCGTCCACGGCGTCGAGGCCGATGACCTCCTCGATCTCGCGGCGCACCCCCTCCACGTCGGCGCTGGGCAGGTCGATCTTGTTGATGACCGGGATGATCTCCAGGTCGTGGTCGAGGGCCTGGTAGACGTTCGCGAGGGTCTGCGCCTCCACCCCCTGCGTCGCGTCCACCACCAGGACCGCTCCCTCGCAGGCGGCGAGCGACCGGGAGACCTCGTAGGCGAAGTCCACGTGACCCGGCGTGTCGATCAGGTTGAGGACGTAATCCTTCCCGTCGCGCGCCCGGTAGTTCATCCGGACCGTCTGGGCCTTGATGGTGATCCCGCGTTCCCGCTCCAGCTCCATGTTGTCGAGGAACTGGGCCTGGGCCTCGCGCGCCGACACGGTCCCGGTGAACTCGAGGAGCCGATCGGCGAGTGTCGACTTTCCGTGATCGATGTGCGCGACGATCGAGAAGTTGCGGATGTTCTGGTTCGAGTCGGCCATCGGGTCGGGGCTTTCTAGCACGCGATACCGCGGGACACACTCCCCGCGATCCGTACCTTGACGCAAGACGTCATCCCCGGAACGGCGCTCGCCCGGCACGACCCTGATGGGGCCGCACAGGAGTTCGGACCTGGAAGAGCAGCTTTTCGAACGTCGAAATTCGGCCCATTTCACCGCATCTGGTATCTGTCAATAGCTGACGCCACAACAGGTTGTGGTTGGCACCTTGACAGGCAAAGTCACGCGGATATCGTCCGCCATCGCCGCGGGGGCCCAGTGCCTTCCGTGTCAGAGGCGGCGGGTAGAGCCTCCGGTCCCCCTCGCGGTGGACGCGGGGGCCGGGGTTGGAACACGAAGGCCCGGAGAGGGCCGTGGGAGGTCTGAGGATATGATCGAGCGGGAGAGCGTGTCCGGGCAGCGTCGTGGCGCACGTCAGCAGCGCAAGTCGGCGCGGAAGGGGATCGCCATCCCCCGGTACTTCACCACCCCCGGCGTGGACCCGGCGGAGGAGCTCGCCTGGGAGACCCGCACCGCGGCCATCACCGGCGAGGGTGGCAAGATCATCTTCGAGCAGAAGGAGGTGGGCGTCCCCAAGAGCTGGTCGCTCCTCGCCACCAACGTGGTCGCCTCCAAGTACTTCCGCGGGCAGCTCGGTACCCCGCAGCGGGAGACCTCGGTCCGTCAGCTGGTCGGGCGCGTGGTCCGCACCATCTCCGCCTGGGGGCGCAAGGACGGCTACTTCGCCTCCGACGCCGACGCCGAGGCCTTCGAGGCCGAGCTCGGCCACCTCATCTACCGGCAGAAGATGAGCTTCAACTCCCCCGTCTGGTTCAACGTGGGGGTCGAGGAGCGGCCGCAGTGCTCGGCCTGCTTCATCAACTCGGTGAGCGACTCGATGGACTCGATCCTCCGGCTCGCCCACACCGAGGGCATGCTCTTCAAGTACGGCTCCGGCGCGGGCTCCAACCTCTCCCGCATCCGCTCCTCCAAGGAATACCTCTCCGGCGGCGGAGAGGCCTCCGGTCCGGTCTCCTTCATGCGCGGATTCGACGCCTTCGCCGGCGTCATCAAGTCGGGGGGCAAGACCCGCCGGGCCGCCAAGATGGTCATCCTCGACTCCGACCACCCGGACATCGAGGAGTTCGTCTCCTCCAAGGCCACCGAGGAGCGGAAGGCCTGGGCTCTCATCGAGGCCGGCTACGACGGCGGCTTCAACGTGCCCGGCGGGGCCTACGACTCGGTCTTCTTCCAGAACGCGAACCACTCCGTGCGTGTCTCCGACGCCTTCATGCACGCCGTGGTGGACGACGCCGAGTGGCCGCTGCTCGCCCGCACGAACGGCAAGCCGCTCCACCGCATCCGCGCGCGGGCGCTCATGGACCGGATCACCGAGGCCGCCTGGCTCTGCGGCGACCCGGGGCTCCAGTTCGATACCACCGTGAACACCTGGCACACCTGCCCGGAGACGGCGCGCATCAACGCGTCCAACCCGTGCTCCGAGTACATGTTCCTCGACGACAGCGCCTGCAACCTGGCGTCGCTGAACCTGATGCACTTCCGGTCGATCGACGGCGGCTTCGACGCCGAGTCGTTCCGGCACGCCGTCAACCTCACCATCCTGGCCCAGGAGATCCTGGTCTCCAACTCCCGCTACCCCACCGAGGGCATCGGCAAGAACAGCGAGGACTTCCGGCCGCTCGGGCTCGGCTACGCCAACCTCGGCGCCTTCCTCATGGCCACCGGCGTGCCGTACGACTCGGACGCCGGGCGCGCCACCGCCGCGGCCATCACCGCGGTGATGACCGGCGAGGCCTACGCCCAGAGTGCCCGCATCGCCTCCCACACCGGCCCCTTCCAGGGGTTCGCCCGCAACCGGGCGCCCTTCCTGTCGGTGATGCGCAAGCACGCCGCGGCCGTCCAGCACATCGACACCGGCCTCGCGTCGCCCGAGCTCATCGACGCGGCCCATCGCGCCTGGACCGACGCGGTCACGCTCGGGACCCAGCACGGATACCGCAACGCCCAGGCCACGGTGCTCGCTCCCACCGGGACCATCGGCTTCATGATGGACTGCGACACCACCGGCATCGAGCCCGACATCGCGCTCGTGAAGTACAAGAAGCTCGTCGGCGGCGGGATGCTCAAGATCGTGAACAACACGGTCCCGCTGGCGCTGCAGCGACTCGGCTACTCCTCCGCCGAGATCGGATCCATCCTGCAGTACATCGACGAGGTGGAGACCATCGAGGGTGCCCCCGGCCTGCGCGGCGAGCACCTCCCGGTCTTCGACTGCGCCTTCAAGCCGCAGAACGGCAGCCGGACGATCCACTACATGGGGCACATCCGCATGATGTCGGCGGTGCAGCCCTTCCTCTCCGGGGCCATCTCCAAGACCGTGAACATGCCCAGCACGGCCACCACCAAGGACATCGAGACGGCCTACCTCGAGGCGTGGAAGCTGGGCCTGAAGGCCATCGCCATCTACCGCGACGGGTGCAAGCGGAGCCAGCCGCTCAACACCGGCAAGGCGGCCGAGGTGAAGGAGGAGGCCGAGGTCTCGGCCGAGACGTCGGCCAGCCTGCAGCGGCGCCGCCTCCCCGACGAGCGCAACGCCATCACCCACAAGTTCTCCATCGGGGGCCACGAGGGCTACATGACCGTCGGCATGTACGCCGATGGCACGCCGGGCGAGCTCTTCGTGACCATGGCGAAGGAGGGCTCGGTGGTCTCGGGCCTCATGGACAGCTTCGCCACCTCCATCTCCATGGCGCTCCAGTACGGCGTTCCGCTCAAGGTGCTGGTGGACAAGTTCAGCCACACCCGCTTCGAGCCGTCGGGCTTCACGGGGAACCCGGACATCCCCATCGCGAAGTCGATCACCGACTACATCTTCCGGTGGCTGTCCCTGAAGTTCCTGCCGTCGGAGGAGGGCATGCCGGTGGCGAAGGACCTGACGCCCGGCGCCGCCCCGGCGGCACCCCGCCTCCGGGCGGCGACCCAGACGGTCAGCGCCTCGGCGGTGGTCTCCACCCCGGTCATCGCGGTCCCGGCGCTGGAGAGCTCGCCCTTCCTGGCCCAGGCCGACGCACCCCCGTGCCCCAACTGCGGGAGCATCACGGTCCGCAACGGCGCCTGCTACAAGTGCCTCAACTGCGGGAGCACGACGGGGTGTTCGTAGCGGCGCCTGCTTCGGCCGGCGCAAGAGCGGGACCTCGGTACCGGCAAACGTAGGGACTTGAAACGCGAAGGGCGCTCGGATCCCCCCGGGCGCCCTTCGTCGTTGCGGGACGTTCCGATCTTGGGAACGGTTCCGTGCGCGGTTCTTGCGGCGCCTGAAGGCGCCGCCGTCACTCCACCACGATCTTCCCGTCCCCCATCGCCATCGCTGTGCAGTGGAACTTCTCCACGCCCGCCTTGGTCGGGGTGATGGTGACGGTCACCGGCTTGTCGATCGGCAACTGGAACCCCTTCACGTTCTCCGCCGGGATGTCGATGGCCTTGATGCAGGTCCGGTTGGTGGTGCGCAGGAAGGTCAGCGTCGTGGGTACGCCCTTCTTCACCTTCACCTGCTGGGGTTCGAATCCGTTCTCGGTGACCTTGATGACGATGCCCGTGGTTCCGGCGGCGGGCGGGGCCTTGTCGGCGGCGAGTACGGGGACGGCAACGAGCAGTGCTACGAGAACGACGAGACGCATACGGGAATCCCTCCGGGGTTCAGTACCGGAACATCATAACGGGTGGCGGGATTCCCGGTCAGTGGAAGTCGCGCGAGGGCGTTCGCACCTCCTCCGCCGGCCTGAGCGGGAGGAGTTCGCGAACCTGGAGGTTCACCACCCTCCCCTTGCGCTCGACCCGCCCCCGGGCGAGGAGGAACGGACTGTTCCGCACCAGCGGCCGGAAGCGCTCGTACACGTCGGGCATCACCACCAGGTTGGCGATGCCGGTCTCGTCCTCCAGGGAGACGAAGGTGATCCCCGCCGCGGTCTCCGGCCGCTGCCGGACGATGACGATCCCCCCCACCTCGACCGCCGCCCGGTCCCGCATCCGGGCGAGTTCGCGGGCGGTGCGGGCCCCGCGTGCGGCCAGCGCCGCCCGGAGGAAGGAGATCGGGTGGGCCCGCTCGGAGAGCCCCGTGGAAGCGTAGTCGCTCGCCACCTCCTCGGCCGCGGCCGGCTCGGCCAGCATGGCCGGCGGCTCCGGCGCCAGGCGTCCGGCGAGCAGGTCGCCCCCGTCCCCCGGGGAGAGCCCCAGCGCCGTCCACAGCGCGGCCCGCCGACCGGGCACGAGCGAGCGCAGCGCCGCCGCCCCTGCGAGGCGCGCGAGCCAGGCCCGCGAGAGCCGCGCCCGCCGCGCCAGGTCCTCCACGGAGGCGAAGGGAGCCTCCCGGCGCGCCGCGAGCAACCCCTCCCCCACGGCCAGCGGAAGTCCCCGCACCCGGGAGAGGCCGAGCCGCAGCACCGGCCGCTCCCCGGGGACGGCCGGTACCCCCTCCGTCGCCCCCTCCAGGGTACACTCCCAGTGACTATGGATCGCGTCCACGCCGCGCACCTCCACCCCGTGCCGCTTGGCGTCCTCCACGAGCGTGTGGGGTGCGTAGAACCCCATGGGCTGGCTGTCGAGCAGCGCCGCCGCGAAGGCCGCCGGGTGGTTCCGCTTCACCCAGGCCGACGCGTAGACGAGCAGCGCGAAGGAGGCGGCGTGGGACTCGGGGAAGCCGTAACCGGCAAAGCCGTGGAGCTGGCGCAGGATGGCGTCGGCATCCGCCGCGGGGATGCCCTTCGCCGCCATGCCGGCCACGAGCCGCTCGCGCATCTCCTCGATGCGCTCGTGGGAACGCTTGTGGGTCATGGCCCGCCGCAGCTCGTCGGCCTCGCCCGGGGTGTAGCCGGCGGCCACCACCGCGAGCCGCATGGCCTGCTCCTGGAAGAGCGGGATGCCGAGGGTTCGCTCCAGGACCGGGCGCAGCGGCTCGTAGGGGTAGCGCACCTCCTCCCGTCCGTCGCGACGACGCAGGAAGGGGTGGACCATCCCACCCTGGATGGGGCCGGGGCGGATGATGGCCACCGAGATGACGAGGTCGTAGAATCGGCGCGGGCGAAGCCGGGGGAGCAGGGACATCTGCGCCCTCGACTCGATCTGGAAGACGCCGATGGTATCGGCCCGCGAGATCATCTCGTAGACCTCCGCCTCCTCGGCCGGGATGGCGGCCAGCGAGTCGGGCCAGGGGTCGGCGGTCGGGCCGGCGGGCGCCGGGCGGTGGCGCGCGATCAGCGCGAGCGAGCGGGAGAGCGCGGTGAGCATGCCGAGCGCCAGCAGGTCGACCTTGAGGAGCCCCAGCTCGGCGAGGTCGTCCTTGTCCCACTGCACCACCGTTCGTCCGGGCATGGCGGCGGGCTGGACCGGGACGGTCTCGACGAGCGGGCGGCTCGTGATGACGAAGCCGCCCACATGGATGGAGAGGTGGCGGGGAAGCCGGGCGATCTCCGCCGCCAGGCGCAGCGCGTGGCGCACCGCGGGTGACCCCTCCGGGTCGAGGCCCGCCTGCGCGAGCACCGGGGCGGGGAGCTCGCCCACCGCATCGTGGCTGCCCACGAGCCTCGCGAGCCGGTCCACCTGGTCGGGGGAGAGCCCCAGCGCCTTGCCCACGTCGCGGATGGCCGAGCGGGCCCGGTAGGCGATGACCTCGCAGACCATCCCGGCCCGGTCGCGCCCGTACTGGCGGTAGACGTACTGGAGGACCTCCTCGCGCCGCTCGTGCTCGAAGTCGACGTCGATGTCGGGCGGCTCGCCCCGCTCGGCGGAGAGGAAGCGCTCGAAGAGCAGCCCCATGCGCACCGGGTCGATGGAGGTGATGCCGAGCACGTAGCAGATGGCCGAGTTGGCCGCGCTGCCCCGCCCCTGGCAGAGGATGCGCCGCTCGCGGGCGAAGCGGACCACGTCCCAGACGGTGAGGAAGTAGCTCGCGTAGCCGAGTTGCTCCACGAGGGCGAGCTCCCGGGCGAGCTGCTGCTCCACGTCGTCCGGAGGAGGCCCGTCGTAGCGCTTCCGGGCCCCCTGGTGCACGAGGCGCCGGAGCAGCTCCATCCCTCCCGCCCCGCCGTTCCCCTCCCCGTCCTCCTCGATCCCCTCGACCCGCACCGGCGGGAGCGGGTGCTCGCCGCGGATCTCCTCGAGCCGGAAGGCGCAGGATGCGGCCAGCTCCGCAGCCGTCTCCAGCCCATCGGGGAAGTCGGGCCACAGCCGCGCCATCTCCTCCGGCCCCTTCATCGTGCGCTCGGCGTTGGGGAAGAGACGCCGCCCCACCCGGTCGACGGTGGTGCCCAGCCGGATGCAGGTGAGGACGTCCTGGAGGGGCTGCCGGCGCCGGTCGTGGGTGTGGACGTCGTTCGTCACCGCCACGGGGATGGAGAGCCGTCGCCCGAGCGAGCGCACCGCGTCGATGAGGGGCTCCTCGCCGGCGACCCGGTGGCGGGACACCGTGAGTGCGAGCCGGTCGCCGAACGCCTCCCGCAGCCGGGAGGCGACCCCGGCGTCGGACCCGCCGTGGAGCGCGAGCAGTCCGCGGGATCGGGCGGCCAGCGACGCGAAGGGGATGCGCGGTTCGGCCGGGCGCACCACCGTCCCGTCCGGCGCCTCCCCCTCCCGCAGCGGCGTCCCCGCGTGGGCCTCCGTGACGAGGCGGCAGAGCCCGGCGTACCCCTCGCGGTCCCGGGCGAGCAGCGTGATCCCGGTGGGGCCGGCCCCGAGCCCGTCGCAGGAGAGCTCGGCGCCGACGACGAGTTGCAGCCCCCGCTTCCGGGCCCGGGCGTGGGCCCGGACCACGCCGTAGAGGCCGCCGCGATCCGCGAGCGCCAGCGCCTCGAGCCCCAGGTCGGCGGCGCGGTCCACCAGCTCCTCGGGCTGGCTGGCCCCCGCGAGGAAGGAGAAGGCGGATCGGCACCGCAGCTCGGCGTAGCGGGGGGGCATGCGGGCTTCAGTCGAAGAGGCCGTGCAGCCAGAGCCGGCCGTCGCGCCCGTCGCGGTAGATCCAGGCCTCGCCCAGCCCCTCGAGCCGGACCCGGTAGTAGTCCCGCTCGAAGGGCTCGTGCCACCACTCCCCGGCGAGCCGTTCGGGTCCCACGAGGGAGAGGACGGCGCGCGGCACACCGTCGATCCGGAGCGTGCTGATCCGCCCCCCCTCTCCCGTGGCGACGACCGGCCGCGGCGGATCGAGGAGCCGCGTGGGGCGTCCGGGCGGTGGATCCGGCGCCGGCGGCAGCGGCTTCGCCCCCGATGCGGGATGGCGCATGGCGGTGGCGGGAGGCGCGCCGCTCCGGAACGGAGTGGCCCGGTAGGCCATCTCGGGCCGGTGCCGGTCGGCCGCCTCGGCTGCGAAGAGGGAGCGCTCGCCCAGCCGCGCCGAGAGGCGGGAAAGGGCCACCTCGAGCGCCCGCGCCACCTCGGGACGGTCCCCCACGGCGAGTTGCTCGGCGGGGACCTCGGCCGCCTCCACCACGGCGAGGTCGAGGGCGCGCACCGGCGCGGGCAGGCGCAGGCCGGAGATCCGTTCCCTCAGCGGAACCAGCCAGGCCGCCGCGTCGGTGCTCGGCCGCGCCAGCGGGAGGTCGAGCCGCTCCTCGCCGCGCGGGTCGAGCCGGAGGGTGAGCCGCAGCCGGCTCGCCCCCAGGCCGCGCCCGGCGAGGCGCGCCGCAACCCGGTCGGCCAGTCGCTTCGCCGCGAAGATCACCGGCTCGGCGGAGGAGAGCACCCCCACCTCCCCCTCGAGATCCCATTCCTCGTGCGGGAAGGTCTCGGGGGCGAAGGGGACGAGCGGCCGCGGGTCGATGCCACGGGCCAGCCGGGCCGCCGCCGCGCCCGCTGCGCCGAAGCGCTGGGCCAGCCCCTCCGCCGGCAGGGCGGCCAGCGCGCCGACGCTCTCCACCCCCACCGCGGCGAGCCAGCCCGCCATCCCGGCGGGCAGCTCGAGCGCCGCGAGCGGCAGCGAGGAGAGCACGCGCGCCCCCTCCCCGGGCGCGGCCCGCGTCCGCTCCCGTCCGGTGTGGCGTGCCAGCGCGAGCGCCACCCCCTTGCCGTCGGCCACTGCGATCCGCCCCTCGAACCCCATCGCCGCGCAGAGCCGGAGCGCGCCGTTCGCCAGTTCCCGCTCCGCCTCCGCCGGGTCGGCGCCGGACAGGCGGGCTCCGGTGGCATCGAGGAGCACCGCGTCGGGGGGCGAAACCTCGACCGCGGGGGAGAGGGAGAGGAGCGCCTCGGCCAGCGCGCACAGCGCTGCCCGGTCCGCGGCGGCGTCGAGCGGAACGACCTCGAGCCCGGCGCAGGCCGCGCGCGCCTGGACGAGCGAGTCGCCGGGCCGGACTCCGGCTGCCCGCGCCACGGCGACGACGTGGAGGACGAGCCCCTCCGACACCACCGCGAGCGCACCCGCCGGAGGGCGCGAGCGGAGGGATCGCTGCAGCGGCAGATCGGGGACGGCGATGGCGAGGACGCGCGGCGGGGCACGTTCACGCGACATGGGGGCTCTCCTCGTCCGGCGCAATGCGGAGCGACGGCCGGAGCCGGACCGCGTCCAGGTCGATACGGACGGCCGCCGGGATGGTGGGAGCTCCGGGCCTGCAGAGCAGCAGCGCAACCGTGCCACCCTTCTCGGCCGCCGTCCGGAGCCGGCGCAGGAGGGGTTCGGCGCGGGCCGAGGACAGGCCGGACAGGGAGACGTCGACGGCCACGGCGGAGAACGCCCCGCTCCCGAGCAGGACCTCGGCGGCCCAGAGCCCGGGCAGCGCGGCATCCCGGGCGCCGCCTCGAGGAATGTGTCCGGGACGCACGAACAGCAGCCTCGATAGATTCACTCCAAGTGAACTGGCCGCGGGAGGATAGAGCTCCCCGGGACCGTCGACGAACGCGGCCAGCCCCCCCTCCGACTGGGCCTGGCAGAGCGCCGCGAGGGCGAGACCGGTCTTGCCGCTGGCGGGGCCACCCCGCAGCTCGCAGAGAGAGCCCCGCGGGAAGCCGCCGCCGGGGAGCAGGGCGTCCACCTCGGGGCGGCCACAGGAGAGCAGCCCCTCGCGCCGGGCCGGCCGATGCTCCAGGCGACGGATCTGGCGACGGAGCTCCTCGAGGATCTCTTGCTGGCGGGTTGTGGCGCCCATGGCTCACGGACTGAACGATACTGCTCGTTCGTTCAGGTAGCAAGCGGGTCTGACAGGCCGCCCTTCCGTGGTGCCGGCGGGAGGGCGGAGACGCGGCCTCCGCGTGCGGCGCGACCGCCCGGATCCCCCCACGAAGCGGGCTCGAGCGAGTCGCCTTCGGCCCCGACGAGAGCCAGCCGGCGGGAGGCGCGGCGCGACGAGCTGCCCGCAGGGGCGCCGGGACGAGACCAAACTCGGGCTCGGTGTTCCCCGGCGCAGAACGGCCGCGCACACTCGATCCCGAGGACGTGCTGCTCGGAGCGGTGCGCCCACCCCGCCGGCGGCACCACGGACCGCGGTGCCGAAGGCGATCCCCGCAGCGATGCCCTACCCCTTCTGCTCGGTCTCCTGCGCGGCGATCTCCTCGCGGACCTTCTCCATGTCGAGCTCGCGGGCCTTCTGGATGATCTCCTCGAGCGCAGCCTCGGGCAGCGCGCCCGGCTGCGAGAAGAGCATGACCCGGTCGCGGAGGATCATCAGGGTGGGGATGGACATGATCTGGAACGACCCCGCGAGCGAGGGCTGATCCTCGGTGTTCACCTTCGCGAAGGTGACGTCGGGGTGGCGCCCCGCCACCTTCTCGAAGGTGGGGCCGAACACGCGACAGGGGCCGCACCAGGGCGCCCACCAGTCGACGAGGACGATCCCGTCCTTCTCCACGACCTCCTTGAAGTTCGCCTCGGTCACGTCCACGGTTGGCTTCATCTGGAGTCCTCGGGGCCGGGCGCCGTCCATCGACGCGAGCGGCTCTCCCCGTTCTAGAGCCGGAGGATGTCGAAAGGGTTCGCGATCTTCCCGGCGCCTTGACGGGCCGCGCCCACGGCCCCTAGGGTCGGGCGATGGAGCGCCGCGGACCTCGGGGACGACGCAGGACCATCGCCAGCGTGGTGGCCGAGTCCCTGGCGCTGCGCCCGGAGGCGCGCCGCCCCGCCGCGGCGGCCGCCTTCGCCGAGGCATGCGGCTGGCCCCTCTCCCGCGAGCTCACGGTCCGGGGCCTCGGCCCCGATGGCCACCTCTGGGTCGTCGCCTCCTCCCCCGAGTGGGCCCGGCAGATCGAGGAGATCGCCACCCTCGTGATCTCCCGGGTGAACGATCGGCTGGGACGCCCCACCGTGACGGCGATCGACGTGCGGGTCCGCCGGGATCAAAGGGGATGACGCTCGTCGTCGCGGCGTGTCTCGCGCTGGCCACCGCGCAGCCGGCGCTCACGCCCCTCGAGGCCCGCACGCTCGAACGGGTCCGGGCCTCGCTCCCGCAACGCACCGTACCCGCCCTCTCCGGGCCGCTCGTCGAGGCCGCCCGGGCTCTGGCCCGCGCCGCCGCCCGGGGCGATCCTCGTCCGCTCTCCGAGCCGGCGCTGCGCTCCGCCCTCGGCGACGCTGGCGTTTTCGACCCGGCCCCTGCCGCGGTGCTGCTCTCGGCGAGCCCGTCCTCCCTCCCGGATGCGATGGCCGACGCCGCCCGGTTCCGCGGCGCCTCCCACCTCGGCATCGGCGCGTGGATCGAGGGGGACCTCGCCTGGGCCGTCCTCCTCGCCTCCGAGCAGCGGGCCGAGATCGACCCGTTTCCCCGGAGGGTGGTGCCGGGGAGCCGCGCCACGCTCCGCGGCAGGCTCCTGCGGCTCGAGGGACCGCGGGTCTGGGTGTCCGAACCGTCCGGCGCGGTCGTGGAGGTCCCGGTCCAGACGGAGGGGGACCGCTTCTCCGCACCGGTCTCCTTCCCCGGACCGGGGACCTGGCGGGTCGAGGTCGGGGGAACCGGTCCTCGAGGTGCCACCATGGCGGCGCTGCTCGTGGTGGAGAGCGGGGCGAACCTGGTTGGCCAGACGGCCCGTGCGGCCCGGCCGTCCGACGAGGTGGAGCCCCCCGACGACGCCGCGGCGGCGCTGCGCATCCGGGGCGCGATCGACGAACTCCGGGCGCGCCAGGGGCTCCCTCCCCTCCGGGGGGACGCGCGGCTCGACCGGCTGGCCCGCCGACACGCCGAGGCGATGCTCGCCGCGGGAACCCTCGCCCATCGCCTGGACGGCACGCCCGATCTGTCCGGCCGCCTCGCAGGCGAGGGGGTCCCGTTCCGAGCTGCCCGGGAGAACCTGGCTCGAGGCGACGGCGCTCTCGACTCCCATCGAGCCACCGTCGGGAGCCCGGCACACCTCGCCAGCCTGCTCGATCCGGAGATGCAACTCCTGGGGCTCGGGATCGCCCGCGGCGCCCTTCCCGGCGGACAGCCGGTGGTCTACCTGGCGGAGATCCTCCTCGCCCCCCGCGCCCCCCTCCCGGCGGAGGATGCTCCCGCCGGGGTGCGCTGACGCCGGCTAGGCCAGGCGGCGCTGGGTCGCGTAGTTCTCGATGCTCGACTCGATCTGGGGCTGGATGGCGAAGAGGGTGCAGCGCGTGCAGGTCCAGCTGTTCCAGGCCCGCTTGACTGCCTCGTCGAGGCAGGCGTCGTAGTTGCCACAGAAGAGGTTCCGGTGACCTTCGACGCCCCTCTCCGGATTGATGGGCGCGTTGAGCTCTGCGGGCGTTGGCTTGGTGAACAAGGTGTTCTCCTTCCGTGCGTGTCGCGGTAGCGATCTCCCAGGGAATCGCGGCGGTTATCCTCCCCGTTGGCGCAGGGTGTCAACCCCCCGTCCCCGCACGATTTGCCGGATTGTGAAGAAAGAGTTTCTTCTTGAATATCGGCTGGTTGTGGCATCATCCAGCGCGATTTGCGCGCCCCATTCGTGACATTCCTGCTGTCACTGACCGTCACCGTGGAAGCCCGGGCGGAGACGCCCTTCACGGCGTGGGCGGAAGGTTCGGGCCGGGCCGCTGCGGCGATCGCGGCCGGCGACGCCGCCGGCGCCCTCTCCGCCGCCTCCTCCATTCCCATATTCACCACGGGTGCATGGAGCGCACGGACCGCCCTCCTCGAAGCCCGCGCCCTGGAACTCGACCACCGGCACGACCAGGCCGCCGCCCGCATCGCCTCCGTCGTCGATTCACTCCCAGTGACCATCCGGGCCCCGGCGCGGGCGCGGCTCGCGTCGGATCTCCTGGCGGCGGGCCACCCCGCCGAGGCTGCCGCCGCAGCCGCGCTGGCGCGCCGCGAGGGCGATCCGACCCTGGCCCCCGCGCTCGCAACCGCGGAGGCTCGCGCCTGGCTGGCGGCCGGGCAACCCGGCGAGGCGGCCCGTGCCGCGGACGCCGGAGGCAACGATCCCGGAGCCCACCTGGCGCT
>CAIOAK010000019.1 GCA_903855945.1 uncultured Anaeromyxobacter sp. | reverse complement strand
TCGACGGCGAAGTGCCGTGAAGAGACAAGAATGCCTGGTTCGACCGCCCCGGATTATGCCGCGTCCTGCGTGCTCATCCCGTTGCACACCAGCAGATCCGCTGGACAACGCGGGATAATTCCCCAGTCGGAATAATGCAAGGCTCATAACCTCGAAGCCGCCCGAAACTCCTACGGCTCCGAGGTGATGGACCTCTTCGCCCCCCGCCTTCCGGTCGCGGGCGAGCCGGTCCAGGGATATGCTCTGTCAATTCCGGACCTCCCGACGGTCCGGACGGGGGAGAAGACACTCGATGAGTTCCACAGATTCCAGGCCACCGGCCGGAGCGGACCAGCCCCGCGAGGAGCTTCCGCAGGGCTCCGAGGCGCCCCCGCCCGGGGTCCGTACCATGGCCATCGTCCGCTGGGTGCTCATCGGCCTCATGGCGGTGGCGGCGGTCGCGGCCTGGGTCCACTTCGCCCGCACCGGTTCGGAGATCACCGACCGCTCCGAGGCCAAGTACGTCTGCCCGATGCACCCGTCGGTCCTCTCCGAGCGCCCGGGCAGCTGCCCCATCTGCGGGATGGACCTCGTCCCCATCGCGAGCCTCGGCCAGGCGGCGAAGGGGCCGTCCGGTCCGCAAGGGCACGACCACGCCGGCGCGCAAGGCGCAGCGGGCAAGTACTGGTGCCCGATGCACCCGGAGGTGTCGAGCGACGACCCGAACGCCATCTGTGAAAAGTGCGGAGGGATGAAGCTCATCCCGCGCGCGCAGGTCCCAGGCCTCACCCCGATCGACGTGAGCGCGGACCGGCTCCAGCTCATCGGAGTCCGCACCGCACCCGCGCTGATGGAGAAGCTCTCCCCCTCGCTCCGCACCGTCGGGATGGTGGCGCCCGACGAGGCGGCGGTCGCCGTGGTGACGAGCCGCATCACCGGCTGGATCGAGAAGCTCCTCGTCACCCAGAGCGGAGACCGGGTGAAGAAGGGGCAGCCCCTCGCGCGCATCTACAGCCCCGACATCCAGGCTCCCCAGATCAACTACCTGAACGCACTCCGATGGACGCGGGACAAGGCCGGCCCCGCCTCCGCCGCCGCAACCCCGGCCATCGAGACCGACGCGCGTCAGCGGCTGCTCCTCCTCGGCTTCAGCCCGGCCGACGTCGCCGAGATCGAGGAGAAGCGCACGACGATCGAGTTCATCATGGTCCGCGCCCCCATCGACGGTTACGTGGGACGGCGCGAGGTGCAGGTGGGCTCCTACGTCTCCCCGGGGCAGGAGCTCTTCGAGATCGCCGACATCGCCCACGTCTGGGTGCTGGCCGACGTCTACGAGACCGACATCGGCCGGGTCCGGGCCGGCCAGAAGGCCACCATCACGCTCCAGGCGCTCCCCGGCGAGGTCTTCACCGGCAAGGTGGCCTACCTCTACCCGGCCGTGAATCCCCAGAGCCGGACCCTGCAGGCCCGCATCGTCGCCTCCAACAGCCACGGCAGGCTGCGCCCGGGCATGTACGCCGACGTGGTGATCGACCTGGGCACGTCCGAGGGGATCACGATCCCCGCCGACGCGCTCGTGGACACCGGCGAGGCCCAGTACGTCTTCGTCGCGCTGCCTGGCGGCCGGTTCGAGCCCCGTCCGGTCTCGGTGGGCGCGCGCAACGCCGAACGGGTCCAGATCCTCCGCGGCGTCCACCCCGGCGAGAACGTCGTGACCACCGCCAACTTCCTCATCGACTCGGAGAGCCGGCTGCGCGCGGCCATCCAGGGCTTCGGCGGGAAGTAGGGGCGCGCATGGTCACGCGGATCATCGAGCTCTGCGCACGGAACCGGTTGGTCGTCCTGTTCGGCGTGGCCATCGCCACGCTCGGCGCGGCCTGGGCCATCTCCCGGACCAAGATCGACGCCATCCCCGACCTCACCGACCCCCAGGTCATCGTCTACACCGAGTGGATGGGGCGCAGCCCCACGCTCATCGAGGATCAGGTCACCTATCCGGTGGTGTCGGCGCTCATCTCCGCGCCCCAGGTGGTGGACGTCCGCGGCTACTCGATGTTCGGCATGTCCTTCGTCTACGTGATCTTCGACGAGGGCACCGACATGTACTGGGCCCGCAGCCGGGTGAACGAGATGCTCGGCACCATCCGGGCTCGCCTGCCCGACGGGGTCGTGCCCACGCTGGGTCCGGATGCCACCGGCATCGGCTGGGCCTTCCAGTACACGCTCGTGGACAAGAGCGGCCGGACCTCCATCGACGAGCTCCGGACCTTCCAGGACTTCTCGATGCGCTACGCGCTCGGGAGCGTTCCCGGCGTGGCCGAGGTGGCGAGCGTCGGCGGATACCAGAAGCAGTACCAGGTCACCGTGGACCCCAACCGGCTCCGCGCCTACGGGGTGAACCTCGAGGACGTGGTCCGGGCGGTCCGCGAGTCGAACCAGGACGTGGGCGGCCGGGTCATCGAGATGTCCGGGCGCGAGTACTACGTGCGCGGACGCGGCTACGTGCAGGACATCGGCGCGCTCGCCTCCACCTCCGTGAAGGCCGCCGGACCGTCCGGCGTGCCGGTGCTGCTCCGCGATCTCGGAACCGTCCGCTTCGGCCCCGACATCCGTCGCGGCGCCCTCGACTGGAACGGCGAGGGGGAGGCGGTGGGGGGCATCGTGGTGGCCCGCTACGGCGAGAACACCCTCGAGGTGATCGACCGGGTGAAGAAGCGGCTCGTCGAGCTCAAGCCCGGCTTCCCTCCGGGGGTGACCGCCGAGGTGGCCTACGACCGCAGCGAGCTCATCCACCGGTCCATCGGCACGCTGAAGCGCGCCCTGATCGAGGAGATGCTCACCGTCGCCGCGGTGATCCTCATCTTCCTCCTGCACATCCGCTCGGCGCTCCTGCCGATGCTGTCGCTTCCCATCGCGGTGGCGCTCGCCTTCGTGCCGATGTACCTGCTCGACATCCCGGCCACCATCATGAGCCTGGGCGGGATCGCCATCGCCATCGGGGCCACCGTGGACGCCGAGATCGTCATGATCGAGGCGTCGCACAAGCGGCTCGAATCGGCCCCACCCGGGGCCGATCGGCACAAGCTGCTCGCCGAGGCCGCCGCCGAGGTCACCCCCGCCATCTTCTTCTCCCTGCTCATCATCGCGGTGAGCTTCCTGCCGGTCTTCACCCTCACCGGCCAGGCGGGGCGGCTCTTCCGCCCGCTCGCCTTCACGAAGACCTTCGTCATGCTGGCGGCGGCCGGCCTCTCCATCACCTTCGCACCGGCGCTGCGGGACCTGCTCCTGCGCGGCCGGATCCGCCCCGAGGCCCAGCACCCCATCTCCCGGGCCATCATCCGGGTCTACAAGCCCTTCGTATTCGTGGCGCTCCGCTGGCCCAAGACCACGGTGGCGCTCGGCCTCCTCGCCATCCTCTCGGCGGTGCCGCTCGCCATCCGGCTCGGCAGCGAGTTCATGCCCCCGCTCAACGAGGGGGACGTCCTCTTCATGCCCACCACCTTCCCGGGCATCTCCATCGAGGAGGCCAAGGGGGCGCTGCAGCGGCAGGACCGCGTGCTCCGCGGCTTCCCCGAGGTGGCCTCGGTCTTCGGCAAGGTGGGGCGCGCCGAGACCGCCACCGACCCGGCTCCCATCACCATGGTGGAGACCACGGTCCGGCTCCGACCGGTCGCGGAGTGGCGGCTCGTGGAGAACCGTCGCTGGTACTCGGGATGGGCTCCCGGCTGGCTCGCGACCGTGCTGCGCCCCGTCTGGCCCGACCGGCGGCGCATCACCTGGGAGGAGCTCACCGCCGAGATGAACCGGGCCACGCAGTTCCCGGGCTGGACGAACGCCTACACGATGCCCATCCGCGCCCGCATCGACATGCTCTCGACCGGCGTCCGCACGCCGGTGGGCGTGAAGGTGATGGGGAGCAACCTCGACGAGATCGAGAAGCTGGGCGTGAAGCTGGAGCGGATCCTGGCGCCGGTTCCCGGGACGCGCAGCGTCTACTACGAGCGGAACACGGGCGGCCTCTACCTGGACATCTACCCGAACCGGGAGGCGCTGGCCCGGCGCGGCCTCACCGTGGGTGACGTGCAGCGCACCATCGAGGCGGCCATCGGGGGCGCGTCGGTGACCACCACCGTGGAGGGGCGTGCCCGCTTCTCCATCAGCGTCCGCTACCCGCAGGACCTTCGCAGCGACGTGGAGCGGCTGAAGCAGGTGCTCGTGCCCGTCCCGGGTGCGGGCGGCAAGGGCCCGAGCGGGAGCGGCATGGGGGGCGCCTCCGGGGCGCTCGCCCCGCCCCGCATCCCGGAGATGCTCCTCGCCCAGATGGGCGGCGGCGGAGGCGGCGGAGGCGGACGCCCGCTCCCACCCGGACCCCGCTCCACCTCCACCGACGCGCCGACGCTCGACTGGTCCCGGCCCCCGCAGCAGATCCAGCAGCTCCCCATGGGCGGGCGCGGCCTGCAGTCGGGCAGCCCGGGGAGCAGCGGCTTCGTCCCGCTCGGACAGGTGGCCGACATCCGGATCGTCGGCGGTCCCCCCATGCTCCGCGACGAGGGCGGGATGCTGGTGGGCTACGTCTACGTGGACGTCGATCCGTCGGTGGACATCGGCGGGTACGTGGCCCACGCCAAGGAGGAGGTGGCCGAGGCCACCGCGGCCGGCGACTTCGCCGTCCCGCCCGGCCATTTCCTCAAGTGGACCGGCCAGTACGAGCTGCTCGAGAAGATGAACGACCGGCTGCGGATCGTCATCCCGCTCACGCTCATCATCATCGTGGTGCTGCTCCTCTTCCACTTCCGCAACGTGACGGAGGTGCTCATCGTCCTGCTCTCCATCCCGTTCGCGCTGGTGGGGAGCGTGTGGCTCCTCTGGTTCCTCGACTACCGGCTCTCCACCGCGGTCTGGGTGGGACTCATCGCGCTGGTGGGGCTCGCCGCCCAGACCGGCATCGTGATGATCGTCTACATCGACACGGCCTACGAGCGGCGCCGCAAGGCGGGGCTCATCCGGGACCTCGACGACATCATCTGGGCCCACATGGAGGGCACGGTGATGCGGGTGCGCCCCAAGCTCATGACGGTGGGCACCATGCTGGTGGGGCTCCTGCCCCTCCTCTGGGCCACCGGCTCCGGCGCCGACGTGATGAAGCGCATCGCGGCGCCCATGGTGGGCGGGTTGCTCACCTCCGCCTTCCTGACGCTCGAGATCATCCCTGTGGTCTACACCTACTGGCGCCTCGAGCAGCTCCTCTGGGAGCGGCTCGCCCCGCTCGACGGCGGCCGGCTGCGGCGCCTCCGGATGCTCACCACGGTCCAGCAGGTGGGCTGGGGGCTGCTCGTCGCCGTGGGTGGCGCGGTGGTCTACACGGAGTGGCCGCGCACCCTGCTCGCGGCCACGCTGGTGGTGCCGGCGCTCGCCATCCTGGGCGGTCTCGCCCTCTACCTCCGGGAGCGTCCGGCGGCGCTCCGGCTCGTCTGGCCCGGCGGCGTCAGGAAGGTGACGGGCTGACGCCGGCGGGTAACCTTGCCCCGGGGTCCCTCTTCGGCTAATTTCCGCGCCCCGACCCCATCGTCTAGAGGCCCAGGACTCGGCCCTTTCAAGGCTGCAACCGCGGTTCGAATCCGCGTGGGGTCATCAGAACCAGAGCCCCTTCCGGGATCCCCGGGAGGGGTTTTTCGTTTCCGGAGCTCGGCCGCCACGGCGAGCACCTGCTGGCGCAGCCAGGCGTGGGCCGGGTCGGCTTCCAGGGAGCGGTGCCAGATGAGGTAGCTCGGCGGGGAGGGAATGTCCCGGGGCAGCGGGAAGTGGAAGAGCCCGTGCGGGCCGCTCACCATCCTCGCCATCGGCAGGGAGACGATCGCGAGCAGGTCGGACTCGGCCACGAGGAACGGGAGGAGGAGGGCGCTCGGCACCTCCACTGCGACCCGCTCCCGCAGCGTCTCCACGAGCGGCCTCAGCGAGGGAATGGCTGCGAACCCGGTCGGCTCGTACACCATGGCGAAGCGCTCCCTCAGGAGCTCCGCCATGGACCCGGTGCCCGGGCGGACGCGCGGATGACCCCGCCGGGCGATCACCACGTTCTCCAGATCCATCAGCGGGGCCTGCTCGAGCAGGGAATCGTCGAACCGGGAGTGGTGGACGGCGAGGTCGAGCCGCTGCTCCCGGAGCAGCTCCGGGATCTCCTCCTCCGGGTCGATGGTGCGCACGGTGAGGCGCGCGTCGGGCGCGAGCGCGCGGAAGCGGTGGTAGAGCCCCGTGCCCACCAGGGCCCCGCCGCCCACCGAGGTGGCGACCACGAACCTGCGCCGGGTGATCGCGGGGTCGAAGGTCTCGCGCGCGTCCAGCTCCGCGCGGATCAGGCTCAACGCGGAGTGAATCTGCTCGTAGAGGGCGTCGGCCTTCCCGGTGGGGACGAGCCCCTTCGTTCGCCCCTGGAAGAGCCGGTCACCCACCAGCAGGCGCAGCCGGGCCAGGGCGTTGCTGATCGCCGGCTGGGTCATCCCGATCCGCTGGGCGGCCCGGACCTGGCTGCGCTCCTCGTAGACCGCCTCGAAGATGGTGAGGAGGTTCAGATCGACGCTGCGAAGGTTCACCACGGGAGCATCCCTCCCTTCCCCTGCCGGATTCACGCCGTGAATGTCGAAGTTATCGCCTATCCATTGGCTTCCAGGCTCCACCCGACACTACCCTCTCCGGAGCCTTCCGATGAAGCCGTTCCCTCTCGGAGAACATGCCATGAAGACCCGCCTCCCCGTCGCCTTCCTCGCCGCCGCCCTCCTCCTCGCCGCGCCGTCGGCCTGGGCCGCCACCTCGTCCGCCCCCGTGCCCCGCGCCATCGTCAGCGCCGACTCGGCCTGGGGGACCGCCACCGACTCCTGGGCCGGCTACACCGGCGCGCTGAAGATCTGGGTGCCGCAGGCCGTGCGGGGCGGCTGGACCCTCACCTTCCAGTCGGCGGAACTGGGTCGTCAGGTCGAGGCCTCTTCCTTCTGGAACGGCTCGGCCAGCTACGACGCCTCGACCCACACCTTCACGGTGAGGTCTCCGTCCTGGGCCGGGGACGTCGCGGCCAACGCGGTCCTCGCCATCGGCTTCGCCGGCAGCGGCGTGCTCGGCCAGGGCTTCGCGCTCTCCGGGTGCACCTTCAACGGGCAGCCCTGCGTGGCGTCGGTCATGACGAGCGCCGATTCCCAGCAGACGCTCGCGAGCCTCCAGGCCGGTACGACCGGCGGCTCCGCCGGCACCACCGGTCCGACCGGTCCGACCGGCAGCACCGGGACCACGGGCACCACCGGGACGATCGCACTCCAGGTCGTTCTCTCGGTGGATACCTCGTGGCAGACCGGCTTCGGCGGCACCGTCGCGGTGAAGAACGCGTCCGGCGCTGCGCTCCCGGCCGGGGCCTCCGGCTGGCAGGTTCGACTCCGGTTCCCGGATGCGGCGACGGCACGGGACGTCTTCCAGGGCGGCCCCTGGAACTTCCAGGTGGCCTTCGGCGCGGACGGAACCGCAACCCTGAGTCCGATGTCCTGGGCCTCGCCTCTCGCCCCCGCCGCCACGACGAGCAGCGGGTTCAACGGCGGCTCGACGGCCAACCTCGCGAAGGCCACCAGCGCCGATCCCTCGGTGACGGTCTCGTTCTCCGGGACCGGTGGGTCGGTCACCCCCCCGGCGCCTCCTTCTCCGCCCACGCCGCCGCCCCCCGTGGACGGCTCCGGCGGGCTTCCCACCGGCGCGGTCGTCGGAGGCTTCCTCTTCGGCCCTTACAAGGACGCGGGGATCTCCATGAACTGGAACACGAGTCTCATGTCCACGGCGGCCACCGGCAGCCTGCAGCCCCTCATCCACGTCCTGCCCGCACGGGTCCCCTCGGTCACCTGGGCGTTCGCCACCGGCGAGTGCGGCAAGGAGAACTGGGCCGGCATCGCGCCGGACGCGCTCGCAGCCGCCAACGTGCCGGCCTTCGTCGCGGCCGACGTGGACTACGTCATCTCGACCGGCGGGGCCGCCGGGGCCTTCACCTGCTCGACGGCTTCGGGCATGAGGACCTTCATCAACCGCTACGCCTCGAAGAACCTGGTGGGCGTGGACTTCGACATCGAGGCGGGCCAGAGCGCCGCCGCCATCGACACGCTCGTGGCGCAGGTGGCTGCGGTGCAAGCCGACTACCCCAACCTCCGGTTCAGCTTCACCATTGCCACGCTCGGCTCCTCGAACGGAGGCGCACTGAACACCCCCTACGGCGACCTGAGCGTGACCGGCTACAACGTGGTCCAGTCGCTCGTGAAGCATCCCATCGCGAACTACACCGTGAACCTCATGGTCATGGACTACGGTTCGGCCAGCGCCGGGGTCTGCGTGGTGAAGAGCGGCCGCTGCGACATGGGGCAGACGGCCATCCAGGCCGCCCTGAACCTCGAGTCCCGGTTCGGCATCCCCTACGAACGGATCGAGCTCACCCCCATGATCGGCGTGAACGACGTGACGGACGAGACCTTCTCGCTCGCCGACGTGGACACCATGAGCGCCTTCGTGCTCGCGAACCACCTCGCCGGCGTCCACTTCTGGTCGCTGGACCGCGACACTCCCTGCGCCCAGGCCTACGCGTCGCCGGTCTGCAGTTCGGTTGCCACCGTACCCACATGGGGCTACGCGAACCGCTTCGTCCAGGCGTTGGGTCTGTGAGGTATCACCTACCTACCCAGGGTCGGCATCGACCCATAGCCTCTTGTGACTACATGGACGACCAACCCTTTGGAAACAGCCGAAAAAACATCTTCACCTCCTGGGCCGGTTCTTGCTTCATCCCCGGGTAGTTTCAGCACTTTCATCGAGAGGACCCCATGCACAGCCTTCCCCGGCGCCTCAGCCTTCCCGCCATCCTCTTCCTCGTCGCGGCCACCGCGGCGTGCAAGTCGACCCCGCAGGACGCGGCCGCCTCGGCGTACGGGCCCAAGGTCTTCTCCGAGCAGGAGGTCCTGGCCGGCTATCCGGGTCACGTGGCGCCGGGCGACCAGGTGCTCCTGCAACTCGAGGCCGCATCGGCCTCCCCCTCCCCCACGACCGACACCGGCACGTCCGGCGTGGACGTCCTGCCGGTCCGGATCCCGGAGGCGGTCTCCTTCCGCCTCTGCTTCCAGTCCCCCCGGGCCCACCAGCTCTCGCTGAAGACGACCGGAGGGGTGACCCTCGCCTCGGTCACCGCCTCGCCCGACCCGACCTGCCAGGGGAACCTCGTCTCGCTCCAGGCCGGCGACTACACCCTCGAGGCGCGCCACGCCGATGGCGATGGCACCACCTACCCGGTCCTGATCGGGGTCACCAACGACTCGATCTCCGCGGCCCTGAGCCCGGCTCTCGGCGCCGCGACCGCCCCGACCACGACGGTCACCGCGAAGGACGTCCCGACGTACGACCCCACGCTGACCTACAAGCCCCCGGCCGTGGGCAAGCCGGCGGTGCTCGTCCAGTGGGCGGGCGTCATCTACGAGCTCGGCTGGTGGGCGAATTCGTACAATTGCCCGGTCGCGAGCGTCGACCTGAAGAATTGCGTCGTGACCCCGAACCAGTGGAAGGTCTACGACCCGGAAGTGAAGCCCGAGTGGGCGTACTACGACTACTCGACCCTGGTCGCCTCCTACCCGAACCCGACCACCTGCACCAAGGCCGACTACGGCACCGCCGCGATGGTGGCGCGCGTGAACGCAAGCATCACCTCGGGGGACATGTCCCTCGCGGTCACGACGACGTCCCCCTTCACGGACGCGGAGAAGCAGGCGCTGTACCGGGAGGCGATGCTGCCGTGCCTGCCACCCGACCTGTCCCTCGTGGCCGACGCCGACCTGCCCCCGAACGTGCAGGTGGTGAAGGCGGTCATGCCGCTCGCCACCTGGAAGACGTTCGCCTCCAAGTCGGCCACGGCGGAGGTGAACACCCTCTACGACTCCGACTTCACGGACACGAGCAAGACCTACTGGCTCTTCCTCGCGGCGGTCGCCCGGTTCCCCTACTTCTGCGGGGAGGTGGGTGGGCGCCCCGTCTCGGCCACCGACTCGACCCTCGTCGGCGCCTTCCCGACCATCGCCGAGGCCTGCAAGCGGGAGCTCGCCGCGCTGTTTGCCCACGCGGCGCAGGAGACCGGCGGCGGGGACCCGCTCAACTCGTTTGAGTACCTCCGCGAGGGGGGCAGTTACGGGAACAAGAACTACCAGCCGGGCGTCTCCGACCCGCCCTGCGGCGCGCCCTTCGACTGCTCCAACGCCTGGGCGCTCTACTACGGCCGCGGCCCGAAGCAGGTGACCCACTTCTACAACTACGCCGGCTTCTCGGCGGCGCGCTTCGTGACCTCGGGGACGATGAAGAACTTCAACTACCTGCTCAAGTGGCCGGACCTCGTGGCCTACGACACGGAGCTCTACTTCCTCTCCGGCATCTGGTTCATGATGGCGAACCAGCCCCCCAAGCCGAGCATCCACGAGATCATCCTGCACAGGTACGCTCCTCCCAGCACCAAGTGCACGGAGGCCACCTGCGGCGGCCTCGCCTACGACGCGACCATGGGCCTCACCCATCCCTTCACGGCGACCATCGAGATCATCAACGGGGGCATCGAGTGCCGCAGAGGCAAGGACAACATCGGCCCCACCCACCGCTCGCAGTCCTACTCCAGCGTCCTGACGGCGCTCCAGGCGACCCTCACCCCCGAGGAGCAGGACCTCCCGGTCGGCTGCGCCTCCATCATCCAGTACGCTTGCCCCGACCTCACCGCCAAGTGCAGCGGAGATACCCTCTTCTCCTGGCCAGCTCTCGACCCGGGGTTCCGGACGTGGGTGGACCTCTCCACGAAGACGTGTCTGGCGCAGAACTACGGAGGGGCCGCCACCGTGAGCGTGACCGCCCCCGGGATCGTCGCGGCCTGCAAGGGCCCCTGATGATCCCGGCTGCGGCCCGATTCCCCTCGTGTCGGCTCACGGAGAGTGAGATGGTGCGGCACCGACATGATCGACCTCGCCATGGTGTACCCCTCGCGGGTGAAGGAGACGACCGGCGAGGAGCTCCTCTATAGCCCGCTCGCGCTCGCCTACCTGGCGCGCCACACGCCCTCGCACTACCGCGTCACCGCCCACGACGAGTACGTGGGCGCCGACTTCGACGCCGACCACGTCCGCGCCGACGTGGTGGCGGTCTCGGCCATCACCCCGGGCATCACCCGCGCCTACGCCATCGCCGACCGGCTTCGGCAGCGCGGGATCAAGACCATCGTCGGGGGCGCCCACGTCTCGGCCCTGCCGGACGAGGCGCTCCAGCACTTCGACTCGGTCTGCGTCGGCGAGGGCGAGGGACCCTGGAAGCAGTTCCTGCAGGATTTCGAGGGGGGGAGCGTACAGCCCGTCTACCGGGGTCGGATGGACGTCCCGCTCGACGGGCTGCGCGCGCCGCGCCGGGACCTCATCCACGAGAACTACCAGTACCCCTCGGTGATGACGTCCCGCGGCTGTCCCCACGGCTGCTCCTTCTGCTACCTCACGGTCTTCCAGAACCGGAAGTACCGCACCATCCCGCACGACACGGTGCTCTGGGACCTCGACTCGCTTCGCAACCCGGGCATCGTCATCGTCACCGACGAGAACTTCATCGGATACAGCGTGGCCGACGTCGAGGACCGGAAGGTGCTCCTGGAGCGCATGATCCGCCGCGGGTACAAGTTCTACTGGGGGTGTCAGGCCTCCACGAAGCTGGCGAGCGAGCCCGAGCTCATGGACCTCATGTACCGGGCCGGCTGCCGCGCCGTCTTCCTCGGTTTCGAGGCCATCGACGAGGAGGGGCTGGCCCAGATCAACAAGGGGCACAACATCGGGCTCGACTACCAGCAGGTGGTGGCCCGGCTGCACGAGCACAAGCTCGCGGTGATCGCCTCCACGATCTACGGGCTCGACTCCCACGGCGCCGACTACCCCGACAAGCTCATCGCCGCGCTGCGCCGGTGCAAGGCCGACTTCCCGCGCGTCTTCTTCGCCACGGCCTGGCCGGGCACGCCCTTCTTCGCCGAACTCGAGAAGGAGGGGCGCGTCAACCGGGACTGGGACCAGGTGCGCAAGGACCTGCCCTCCATCCAGTTCAAGAACTTCTC
The DNA here is from genome assembly GCA_903855945.1 of uncultured Anaeromyxobacter sp. Taxonomy (GTDB): domain Bacteria; phylum Myxococcota; class Myxococcia; order Myxococcales; family Anaeromyxobacteraceae; genus CAIOAK01. The sequence goes on along the minus strand of CAIOAK010000019.1, from coordinate 34,833 downwards.
GCACGAGGAGGCGGTCGCCGGTCGGAAGAGGGTCCTCGACGCGTTCTTCAACATCGTCAACATGAGCCGGACCATCGCCCGCTGGGCACCGCGGGAGCGCTCCCTCGTGACCACCTACGTGAAGATGGTGGTGCGCAACCGGATCGCCGAGGCGATGAAGAGCCGGCGTTCGTACGGGCCCACGGTCGCCTGACGCGACGTCGCACGTCGGGCCCGAGGACGGGGGCTGGGATGCGGAGGACCAAGTTCTGGATCGGCTGGCTCGTGTGCAACCTGGCCTGGTTCTTCGGCGCGCCGATCCTCCTCGGCCTCCTGCTGGAGGCCGTCGGGACGAAGAGTGAGGGTGACTCGCCCAAGATTCTCGTGGCCGGTTTCGTCCTCTTCAACGGCGCCATTCTCCTCCTGGTGAACGTCACCTGGGGTGTAGTGGCCGTGATCCGAAGACGTCGCCGGAAGGGGACCGCTCGGACCTGAATCTCTCTTTTTGGACTTCACACTCTGAGCGACGCACAGGCCCGCAACCAACGTGTCGCCGTTGTTCACTATTCGCGAAGATCGTGTTTTGGAGAGCCATCGCGGCGTCCCGGACGGGTCACTTGCCACGAGGGTCCGAGGCCTCATACTGAAGGGAATCCGGTGCGCTCTGAGGGGGGCTCGCACCCGTGTGGGGCTCCCATGGCGTCGAGAAACTCTGCCGGTTCGCTTCTTGTTGCGCTCTCGTCTTCCCTCTCCCTGATTCTGGCGACTGGATGTGGGGGCACCAGCGGGGACGCCCCAACTCCAACTCCAACGCCGACGGCCGCCGCCACGCCCACCTTCAGTCCGGCGGCCGGGACATTTGCATCGCCACAGAACGTGGCGATCTCGACCACGACCTCCGGGGCGGCGATCCACTACACCATCGACGGTTCGACGCCCACCGCGTCGTCGGCGACCTACGGGGCCGCCATCCAGGTCGGAACGTCCATGACGGTGAAGGCCATCGCCACCGCCACCGGGTACACCGACAGCGCGGTCGGCAGCGCCGCCTACGTCATCAACACCCCGCTACCCGTCGCCGCCACGCCCACCTTCAGCCCGGCGGCCGGGACATTCACCTCGGCGCAGTCCGTCGCGATCTCGACCACGACCTCCGGGGCGGCGATCCACTACACCACGGACAACTCGACGCCAACCGCGTCCTCCCCCACCTACGCGGGCGCCATCCTGGTCGGTGCATCGATGACCGTGAAGGCCATTGCCACAGCAACCGGGTACACCGACAGCGCGATCGGCAGCGCCGCCTACGTCATCACCATCCCGCTACCGGTGGCGGCGACACCCACCTTCAGCCCGGCGGGCGGGACCTATACGTCCACTCAGTCGGTGACCCTCGCCACCACGACCTCCGGGGCGGCGATCCACTACACGACGGACGGTTCCACCCCGACCGCGTCCTCCACCACCTACTCGAGCGCCATCTCGGTCAGCGCCACGACGACGGTGAAGGCCATTGCCACCGCCACCGGGTACACCACCAGCGCGGTCGGCAGCGCCCTCTACACCATCAACGTCACGCTCAGCGGCATCGGGATGCCCCAGGAGGTCTCGGCGATCCCCACCGGCAGCGGGGTGAACACCCAGCCGGTCGAATCACTCCGCGCGGGGGCATGGAGTCATGTGCTCGCGAACCTGCCGGCCGATTCGGACTACGCCAAGGCCAAGACCTTCAAGTTCGTCGTGGATCAGGACCTTTCCGTGTTCGACATCCTGAACACCGTATTCAACGCCATGTCCCAGATCCACTACGAGGACTCCGCGAACGTCAACAAGGGCCCGTACAAGGCCATCGTCTCCTGGACCGAGAACGACTCGTCGGGGCAGGGGCAGAAGTACCTCTACACATGGGTCGTGGACTCCAAGCGCGCGTCGAACACGGATCCCAGCGTGGTCAGCATCTGGATGCGGCAGCCGGTGGGCAAGGCCCCCGTCGGACTCTCCACCATCCTCGTGAAGGTCACCATCACCAGGGCACCTGTCCTGAACGCCGACGGTTCGTGTTCGGATTACGGCGAATGGCGCATCGATGCAAGGCTGGCGGAGTTGGACCCCGTCTCGATCCCTGGCGCGTTCCGCTTCGTCGCCACCGCGGGTGCCCAGGCGGGAAGCTCGGTCGTCGTGATGGAAAAGATGGACGACGGCAATGGTCTCGTCCGCGGCGTGCTCCACAAGTCGGCGACCAGTGGGTACGGCAAGGTCCGGATCCCCGACCCGAATGTGATCGGCAGCTTCATCGGGAAGCCCTATGCCTACGACTCGCAGTACGTGACGCTCAAGTCCGGGACCAACGCGCCCGTGACGTTCGCCCGGAACTCCTACGTGGACGTCGTGAACCGCTACGGCCTCTACGACAAGACCACGGGCGCAGACGTGTCGAAGACGAAGAACTTCGGTTTTCCCATCCGGGCGACGATCAATGGAACCGAAACCTTCGGCTACTACGGCGCGTGGCAAGGGCAGCACCAGGTCTGGGCGAACGGCTCGACGGTACCGGCGGGCGTCCCGGTGACCCGGGCTGACGTGGCGCCCGGGCAGTCGGCTCCCCAGTACACGACCAGTGAGGTCTCCACGGGGATCCTGACCAAGCGCACCTACGCGCCAGCATCCCTCTCCGACCTCACCGGGATCGTCGTCCAGAGCTACGACAGCACGTCGTACATGATCGGGTACGACGGCAAGTGGTACACGAACCCGGATCTCGTCCCGGCCCAAGGCCAGCCGACGGCCGCGCGGGGCACGAACTCGGTCGACTTCACGGACTTCCCGAGCCTCGTGAGCAACCCCCTCGACACCCAGCGGAACATCATGGTCTTCCAGGTCGCAGGGCCGCCGAAGTACTTCGTCTACCTGGTGGACTACCCGACGGTCGGCAATCACGTCGATGGGTTCTATCTCGCACAGCTCACGGGCTCGCAGCCGGTGCGGGATCCGAGCGCGACCACCCCGACCGTCTTCCAGTCGGGGAGCTGGCTCCAGGTGAACGTCGGTGGCCCCGTCTATGTGTCCTGGAACGGAACCACCTGGGTGAAGAAGAAGGTCGTGGCGTTCGACTTGAAGACATGGACCCCGACCTTCGACCCGGCCGGCGACACGCCGTACACCCTCCAGGACAACCGGGAGTACTACCTCAACAACTCGGGCACGAACTACGTGGTGAAGAGGTCGGGCGGTAACGTCAGCGTGCAGCTCGAGATCCAGACGGTGGCCCATCCGTCCGATGCTGCGAGCCTCATCCCCTCCGGGACCGTCTTCTCCCCGCAGTTCTTCCAGCCCGGCACCTCCCCCAGCACCTACTCCTTCGTGACGGCCGCCGGAAGCCAGAGCTTCATGAAGCTGGTGTACGCGACGGTCAGCGAGAGCGACGCGTCGAACGGGGTGAAGGTCGGGGACGTGGTCACGACCTCGTTACAGGGGCTGACGGCCACGGTCGGCGGCGCCACGGTGCAGTTCAACTGGCAGTATCCGCTGCAGGGGCAGATGGGAGGCGTCCAGCAGTTCCTCCTCGAATCGGGCGGAAGCTACAAGATGCTCGACAACCCGATCCAGCTCGAGTCGGTGACCCTCACCAACCCGAAGGGTTCGCGCACCTTCACCTTGCAGTTCGACGGGAACTGGATGCAGGGTCTCCCCAACGTGATGCAGGACCTCACCTCCAGTGGCTTCAAGGTCACGCAGGATCTCAAGGACCGGAGCTTTGCGGTCCCCACTGGCACGGAGATCGGTTCGTACATCGTGAAGCAGCTCCAGATCAGCGAGTTCAAGGAGATGCTGCCCAGCGCCACCGCGCTCGACCTGGCGGCGGCAAAGGCCCTGAACCTCAGCAACTCCGTTTCCACGGATGGCCTCAACACTCCCGGCTTCCAGACAGTCCTCGAGTTCGCGGACCCGGGCATGGCCCCGGACGTTCCGATTGCCGACTTGAAGTACTCCGAGGGCAAGCCGGTCACGCCGTAGCCGCGACGGGGACGGGAATCGACCGGGCCGTGGGGCACTCCCGCGGCCCGGTTCCTCACTCGCAGGTCGAGAAGTCCTGCAGCCCCTTGCACCGGAGGTGGGGCTGGCACTCCGCGTCGGCCTTGCACGCGGCCCCGGCACCTCGCAGCGGCGGACTCCCGTCCGAGAACATGCACGCGGTGTTGCCGGGCCACTTGCGCGACCATCCGCAGGTGAGCGCGCCGCAGTCCTTCTGGCTCGTGCAGAGCTCGTCCAGGTGGTCCGCGCTCGCGAACTCCCGCAGCATCTGGTTCAGGTCCCGGCTCGCCGGCTTTCGGCAGAGGTAGGTCACGGCGACCCCGTCGGTCCGGGCGACGTCGTAGGTGGCCTGGGTGAGCCCTCGGGGCGTGATCGCCATCACCTCGAACCCGCCGACGCAGTGAACGCCGATGACGTCCAGGACCTGGTTCGCCGCGTTGGGCAGGGCCGATCCGGGACCGATCCGGATCGTCCCCCCGTCCTCGGTCCGGCTCAGTTGCTCGGCCACGGCGGGGGGCAGCGTCTTGCACGCGGAGAGCGCAAGAACCGCGGCCACGCAGGCCAGCCGGCTCCTCACTCCGAGACCTGCCGCCGCAGGTCGAGCAGCGCGTCCACCTCGGCGGCGAATCCGTCGAGCACGCCCGAGGGGTCGGGGATCACCGACGCGTCGCACTGCAGGCCGATCCAGACCTTTCCCGCGTAGCTGAGCAAGGACACTCCGAGTGCGAGCCGCCCGGCGCTGGGCACCCAGAACATCGCCTCGCGGAGCGTCGCGCCGGCGATGGCGATCTCGTGCCGCGGGCCGATGACGTTGGTCACCACCGCCGTCCCCTTGGCCGCGAAGATGCCGAGCGCCAGGTCGAAGAGCGTGCGCGGGGCCGCACCCATGGCCCAGAGCACCTGGTAGATGGCGAGCGCCTGCGGGCTGCCCTTGAGCGCCCGCATCCGGCGTCGCACCTCGAAGAGCCGGTCGAGCGGGTCCTCGAGCCCGATGGGCAACTCCAGGAACACGAGGCCGAACCGGTTCCCGAGCTGACCCGCCGCGTCGGGGCGGCGCAGGTTCACCGGCACCACGCCACGCACGTCGATGCCCCGGGGCGTCTCCCCCAGCCCCTCGAGGTAGCGGCGCAGCGCGCCCGCGAGCGCCGCCATGAGCACGTCGTTCACCGTGGAACCGGTGGCACGCCCGATGGCCTTCATGTCGTCGAGGTCGAAGGGGCGGGACCAGGCGGCACGCTTCTCCGTCCCGAGCTCCCCCTTCAGCGCCGTGCGAGGGTCGTCGCGAAGCGCCAGCAGCCCCACGAGCGATCCGGCGCTCCCCGAGGCGAGCCGCGCCAGGTTGCCGATGCGGCCGGGGTGGGCGAGCACCGCCCGCGCCCCCTTCACCACCTCCCCGCCCAGGGTGACGCCCCAGGAGACGAGCGACCGGCTCTTCCGGGGGCGGCTCTCCGGGACCGACGCACCGTCGGCCATGGAGAGGAGCACGTGCACGAGCGCGAGACCGTCCCCGATGCAGTGGTGGATCCGGGAGACGATGGCGGTGCCGCCCTGGTATCCCTCGACCACGTCGATCGACCAGAGGGGCCGGTTGGCGGGCAAGGGCTCCGAGAGGAGCCTGCTCGCGAACGCCTGCAGCTCGGCTGCCCCGGCGCCCGCTCCGAGCGGGGCGGACCGCACGTGGTGGGCGAGGTCGAAATCGGGGTCGAGCTCCCAGGAGGGGAGCCCCACTCCCGCGAAGGGGGGAACCACCCGGCTCCGGAAGCGAGCGAAGCGAAGCAGCCGCTGCTCCACGAGCTCGCGGAGGCGGGAGAGCGACACCGGGGCATCGAGGACGAGCACCCCGGTGACGACCATGAGATTCACCGGATCGTCCATCCGGAGCCAGGACGCGTCGACCGGGCGGAACGGGGTTCGCATGCGTTCAGGCCAGCAGGTGGTCGAGCCGGCTCTTCTTCAGCCAGGCCCGGTACACCGGGTGGATGGGGTTCGTCACCGGCGCGAGCTGCAGGAGCGTGAGCGGCGGCCCGGAGAGCTTCACCCTTCCGAGCGCGAGGGCGAGCGCGACGTTCTCCTTGCCCTGGAAGAAGCGGTTCGCCACCTCGCTCGACATCCGCATGGTGATGACCGGCTGCCAGTCGGCCTTCCCCCAGCTCCAGCGCAGGAACTTGCCCTCCTTCTCCGCGCTCACGGGGGCCCCGTCCACGTGGAACTCGAGGTCGAGGTCGGTGATGACGAAGCGGTGCGGCGCGTGCGCGTCGCGGAGCTTCCGCCCCACCTCGGGCGTCTCGTTCATCAGCTGGAAGATCTGCTCGAAGACCCTGCGGAACTCGGCTGCATCGCGGAAGCCCTTCACGGATTTCCCTCCTTCGTCACGGTCTGTGAAGATGACGCGACCGGCGCGAGCGCCGATACGCTCATCTGGATGACGCCGCAGGCCGCCTTGTCGGCCGGGGTGTCGCGGGAGCCCTTGGCGCAGATGGCTGCGTAGGCGCGGAGGATGGAGGGGCAGTCGCTCGCCCCCGAGTAGGCGATCTCCTCCTCGCACTTCTGGACCAGGATGGCGGCCATGAGCAGGTTGGCGTCGGCCTCGCTCGGGGCGTTGAGCCCGAGGAGTTCCGGATTGGCCAGCATCGTGTCGCGGATGGGTTGCCGGACGGCCGCGAAGTCCTTCGGCGTGTTGCAGACCTGGGCGGCGCGCCCCACCAGGCGACGGACGTAGATGTCCACCACCTCGCGGGTCTCCCCCTCGTCCTTCGATTTGGCGTGGTAGCGGGCCACCCGGTCCACGCTCCGCGAGGCCCGCTGGAGCGCGCGGCAGTCGTCGGTTCCGGCCAGCGACGTGAGGATGGCCCGGACGGCCGCGCGGCGCACGTCGTCGAGCTTGTCCTTGGGCGCGCCCCGGAGCTCCTGCGAGAGCGACTCCTCCAGCATGATCATCGCCTTCTCGTCGTAGATCGGGTCGCGCACGAACTCCTGCAGGAGCGCGTAGCCGACGAGCCGCTTGTCGGGGTTCCCCGCCTCGGTGGCGAGCATGCTGGTCTCGAAGAAGGCCCGGTACTTGTCGGCCTGGCTCGCCCGGGCGAACTCCTTGTTCCACTTCTCCTGCTCGGTCCTGTCGCGGTGCTCCTGCTGCGCCTTGGAGGCATGCGACTGGTAGGCATTCACGCAGAGTCCGGCCAGGGCGACGAAGCCGACGAGCGCCTGCGTGATGGCCCCGGCCTTCATGCGCAGCGAGGAGCGCTCGGCGCGGAGCTTCGTCACCTCCTCGGCGAGCTTCATCCGCGTCAGCTCGTCCACCGTCGAGATGCGGGCCAGCTCGTCGGGAGTCGTGGCCTCTTGCGGCTTGGGGGGCACGTTCTCGGACATGGCGGCGATCGTACATCGCCGCTTGCCAGAATGTCGTCCGCGCGGGGCGCCCCCTGCCAGATTGGCAGGCGAAGCGGTGTCCCGCCCGCGCAATGTCTTTATTTTCCTCATGTTTCCGGCAGGCACGCCCGTTGCTTTTCCAGGGTGGAGCCCCGGAACCTCCCCCGGGCGAGGAGAACCGATGACCACGCTCACCCGTCGCGAGAACCCGCTCGTGCTGCTCGTCGAGGACGACGTCGGCCTCCGGGAGGCCGTCGTCCGCGGCCTCACCAAGGCCGGATACCTGGTCGCCGCCGCGGCCACGGGGCGCGAGGCGGTGCGCTCGGCGAAGGAACTCACCCCCGATGCGGTGGTGATGGACGTGGGGCTGCCCGGCGGCGGTGCGAGACAGCCTCTTCCCGGCGCCGGTGCTCTTCAAGCCCTTCAGGATGGTTCCTTCACCCTTCGCGCCAGCCCCGTGACGTAGGGCTGGAACGGCTGCCCGGGAGGCGCGATGGAGAAGGAGATCTCCACCTCGTCGGCGCCCCGCCGCGCGTAGACGAGCCTGAAACGCGGGCCCGGAGCGCCCGCCTCGCTCTCGAAGATGACCGTCCCCGCCTCGTTGCGCACGGCGTAGCGGATGACGTGCCCCTCGTCGTCCCAGTAATCGGCGCGGAGCCCGTTGCCCTTCGGGTAGAGGACCGTCAGGTCTGCGTGGGTCGTCCCCTTCGTCTCGCCGGTTCGCGGCGCGAACTCGGAGCGGCCGCGCCGAACCGCCACGTTCCCGTCGAGCTCGATGGCGAAGGTGAAGCCGCCGCCCGTGGACGTGCCGGGCTTCCCCTCCCCTTCCACCGCCTTCCAGGTACCGACGAGGAATCGCAGCGAGGCCCAGGGATCGGCGGGAGGGGCTGCGGCGGGAGGGGCTGCGGCGAGGAGCACCAGGGTCAGGGCGGCGAAGGTCGTCATGACTCCTCCACTGCGAGGAACGAGAAGAAGCTCACGAACTGCTCGAAGGGGATCCGGAAGACGCCGTGCACCCGCTCGTAGCCGTTCTCCGGTCCGGACGGCCCCTGCGGGTGGAAGTCGGTGCCCCAGGGGTTCCAGAGGACGACCGTGTCGGTGGCCGGCTCGAAGTCGAGGACCGCGTAGACGTGGTCCCACGGGATCGAAAGGGCCGGGGGGCGGTGGAGGATGAGCACCTCGGCCATGAGGCGCCGCGAGGCCATCCGCACGAGCGCCTCGCGAACCTTCCCGCGATGGGCCTTCGCGCCCAGGTGGAAGGTGGCGGCCCGGCGGCCGGTGAAGCGCTCCACGACCGGCTTCGGTCCGCTCGGGACGTCCACGGCCACGGTGGGGTCGGGGATGGCGGCCGACTTGCCCCCGCGGCTCGCCATGATGACGCCGGTGGCCTTCTCGAGGATCGGCATCCAGAGGCCATCCCGGAGCGTCGAGGCCGAATCGTTCACCGCCAGTTCACCGTCGGTGGGGGGCGTCACCGTGGCGCCGTCGCCGTTCGGGAAGGTGACCCGGTAGCTGCCGTCGGGGAGCGGGGCGATGGCGCGGACGATCACCTCGGGGCGGTAGCGCGCGGTCCAGCCGGCGCCGGAGAAGAGGTAGCAGTCCCCGGCCGGCCCCTGCTGCATCTGCGAGAAGTTCGGCCCTCCGGAGGCGAAGAGCTTCCGGTTCACCGCCCGCAAGGCGGCCACTCCGACCCGGTACCGCTTCAGGGTCTTCGGATCGTCGATGGCGACGGCGGCGTCCCGGGTGGCAGGGCCGTTCTTGAAGGACCAGCGCTCCAGCGCCGCGAGCGCGGCGGCGTCCTCCCCGCGGATCTCGGGGCGCCCGAGGGCGGCGATGAGGTCGTCGCGGGAGAGGGAGTCGCGCCCGGCCGACCAGCCGGCCCAGGCGCGTGCCACCACCGTGCCGAACGGAGTGGCGTCGGTGGCCTCCGGCGCCGTCGTGCCCGGGATCTCCTCCGGATCGTCGGGGCGAACCGCCCCAGGCAGGGAGGTGCAGAGGAACGCGACGACGACGAGGGCACTGGGGCGCATGGACCGATTAGGTTAGCATCGCGACATGCTCCGATCCCGCGCTTCGATGGTCACGCTGCTCGTCGCCGCCCTGGCGGTGGCCTCCCCCTCCCGCGCCGAGGATGCCTGCCTCGCCGACGCGAAGCGGCTCTGCTCGGCCACCTCCCCGGGCGATGGGCGGGTCTACTACTGCATCCGCTCCAACTGGAACCAGCTCTCGCAGGGTTGCCAGGACCTGCTCAACTGGTCGCAGCAGCGCGCCACCGAGATCACGCTCGACTGCCAGGCCGACGCCTTCGCCTACTGCCAGGGCGTGCCGGCGGGCGCGGGGCGGCTCTTCGCCTGCCTCGCCGGGCACCGGGATCAGATCTCCTCCGAGTGCAAGAAGGGGATGGCGGCCTTCGAGTGGTTCAAGTCGGCCTGCGGGGCCGACCGCGACCGGCTCTGCTCGGGGGTACCGGCGGGGGACGGCGGCGTCATCGCCTGCCTCGTGACGGCCCGGCAGCGGCTCTCGCCCTCCTGCCAGGCGGTCTTCTGGCCGCAGGGCGGCTGAGCTTCCGGCCGGGGCCTGATTCACACACAGTGAATGTTCTCGAGCCCGCCGGCGACGGCGGGAGGGCTCCTGCCTGCTCCAATTTCTAAGCTTCCCTTAGCTTTCTGTGAAGTTATCATTATGAATTCATTAGATTATTAGCCTTTCAGGTCAATAAGACTTACTCCGGGTATTTTTTGACCCACCTAACTGACCGTGTAAGCAGCCGTCTTCCTTGGGCCGGGATCTGGACCGTCCTCTGCACTGCTAGGCAGTGTCATGAGGCTCCTCCGGACCGCCAGCGCACTTCTCCTCCTCAGCCTCGCCACCCCGGCGATGGCCGGGTCGGCCAAGGGCTCCTTCACGGTCTCGATGCAGGTCCTCCCCCGGGTGAAGACCGGCCTCCCCGAGAACAAGAGGGCCGCCTTCATCACCACCTCCGGCCCCGCCGCCACGTTCTGCGGCGCCGAAGGTTCGGCCTCCTGCGCCGCAATCGCCACCTTCACCTCCGCCGCCAGCGGCTCACGCGGACCGGTGGTCGTGAGCGTCCTCACCGACGGCGCCCCGACGGCGATCATCGAGAGGTAGGGCTGGGGCTCGCCGGGGCTGAGGAAGCCGGCGGATCTTTCTTGGGTGGCGGAGGAGGCGGAGCCTCCGGCGCGCTCCCGGGGATGAACTCGCAGGCGATCTGCCCCAGGTCGAGGATGCCCACCTTGTCCGGGATCTCGATGACGGCCCTGCACCGGCCGCCCTTCCAGATGCCCTCGACCGGGTAGCGCCCGTGGATCACCCGCTCGATGAAGAACTTCCCTTCACCCGACGTCGGTACGCGAACCTCGGTCCCGTTCTGTTCCATCACCAGCTCGCCGCGGGCGACCGGTTGCTTCTGGTCACCGTTCACCATCAGCCTGCCCCGCACCGCGCGGACCGGCATGACGTCGAACGGAACGAGCACGCCCCCCTTCCAGAAAGGCGAAGCCATCTTCTGGAGCTTCCCCACCTCGTAGTTCATGGGGATATCCTCCTGGCGGATGGAGATCCGGCTGGAGTACCGGGCGAGCAGGTTCGGGATGAGAATCTCCCCGTCCTCGTCGGAGACGCCGGCGCGCCATCCCTCCAGGTAGGTCGTCACCCCCGGCGCTCCCACCCGGGCGAGCGCGTAGCCCTCCTCGATGGGGCGCGTGAAGAAGAATCGACTCCCGGCGAAGACGAGTCCGCCTGACGCGCGGACCGAGCCGGACGCGGATGAACCATTCTGCTCGTACTGCGCCTCGTAACGCCCGAAACCGGTCTGGTACTGGAGGAGACCGGTGGCCATGGCGTTGCCGGCCAGCAGGTTTCCCTGAGCCTGGAAGCCGAATCCGGGCCCGATGGGCAAAGGCCTCGAGACCCCGACGTTGGCGATCGCACCCTGGGCGCCACCGCCCGCCGCCCCGGAGACCGTGATCGACTCCCCGACGTACCAGGTCAAGTTCACCTGTCCGCTCGGTCCGGGCTGGCTCCCTCCGATGACCTGCGTCAGCGACCCCATGGCGGTCAGCCCGGCGCCAATGTAGTAGCTCGCGCGCAGGGTGCCGGATGCGGACTCGCCGGAGTCGCGGAAGTGGGACCCGAGGACGTCCAGGCCGAAGGTCCACCCCATGAGGGGCGACGCGGTGAAGTTGGCATACAGGTCGGCCGTCGCACGGTCATTCCACGGGTCCAGGATCACGGTGGCGAACGAATCGGTCTGGCCGCGGTAGCGAATCAGCCCTCCCCACTCACGCCCTCCCCACGACCAGCCGAGCGACCAGGAGGAGCCCAGGAGCCCCTGCGTCACGCTCCCGGCGACGATCGCATCCACCTGCCCGATCGGCGTGCCGAAGGTGACCGTCGGACCCACCATGCCCCGGTCGAGCGACGCCTCCAGGATGCCGCCGAGCGTCAGCCAGCTGTTCAACCCGAAGCGCTGCTTCCCGAGCGCCGCGGGGCGTGTGTAGCTCCAGCTCGACGTCGCCACGTCCTGCCGCACCCACCCGAGGGTGTAGGAGAAGTCGGTCAGCCCCTCGGCGAGGAGCGACGGGTTCAGGTTGGTGCGAAGGTCGTAGATCTGCTCGCGCCCGAACGAGTCCCGGATGACCGTGCGCACGTCGCTCGCGCCGCTCACCACCGGGAGGTTGGCGAGGTCGAGGGTGCCGGACGGGACCTGCTCCTGGCGAACCTTCACGCTGTTCACCCAGACCTCGACGGTGGACGGGGTGCTGACGAAGGTGGTGAAGGAGGGGCGAGGCGCGACCACGAAGTACGGGTCGAGCCGGAAGTTCCGCGCCCAGGTCAGGCCCCCGACCACGCCCGAGCTGCCGATGATGTCGCTCGTGATGATGGCGTCGCCCGCCGTGACGGTCTCCAGGCGGGGCAGGATGTCGTAGATGATGGCCGAGATCCCCCGATTGGCCATCCCGGTGGAATCGACCGACAGGGCCGTGGTGAAGAGCGCCGGTCCCGAACTCACACCGAGCTCGCCGAATCCCGAAGGCTTGCCCTCCAGGTTCACCTGGGCGGAGTAGTTGAGGAAGGCGCTGGTGAGGTTTCCCATGATGGTGTTGGGCGGGCGCCCCTGGCCGATCTCCAGCCGCCCGGTGGGGAGAAGCGCCGGCCCGGCCATGAGCTCGAGCCGGAGCGCGCGATCGTCCAGCTTGAAGGTGAGATCGGGCGCAAGGCTCCGGAGCGATACGAAGTCCTTGCCGTCCTGCGACCGCCGCTGCCCCTGGAAGTCATGGAGGCCGGCCTCGCGCAGCACCTCCACCGCGACCCAGACATCGTCGCCCCCGAGCAGCACCATCGTTTCGCCCTGGCGAACGGTGTTCACCCGGAGGTCGAAGAAGGCGCGCTGAACCCGCCCTCCGGGACCCGAGCTCGCCTTGGCGGCGCCGGAGGGAGGCGCCATGGGCGCTAGGCTCTGATCCAGCGTGCGGCCGGGCGGCGGCGAGGAGGGCGGGGCCTGCGCTTCAGCCGCAGGAGTCCCCAGCGCGAGCCAGACGGCCACCGCCACCGTGACAGATCGCCAGGGCACGGACTACGGCGCGCACGTCACGGGGCCCTCGAGCCGGCCGCGAACCGGCTCGGGCGGCCGGGGCGGTGGGAGGGTGACGTCGACCACGAGCTGTCGGACGGCAGGGCAGGCCTCCTTGGGAACGGTCGCGGTGTACTCACGCACTCCCCCGGCGAGCACGTACCAGGCGGCCAGTTCCTGCTGGAAGATCTCCTTCCCGTCCGCTCCGAGCCCCAGGAGCTTCACCGTATCGGGCCTCTCGTGCACGTTTCCCTCGTTCACGAGGCGGAAGGTCACCTTGCCGGCGATGTCGGCGAGATCGGCCACCACGAGCTTCTGGACCGCCTTCGAAGGGGTCACGAAGATCGGGATGAGGAACTTGTTCAGGATCTGGACCACCGTCGCTCCCTCGGGCTTTTCTGCCGGGGGGATCTCCTCGACGATGAGCCGGTACGTCTTCTCGACCTCCTCGAACGGTGTGGCGATTCCGACCCGGAGGTTTCGCTCCTCCCCGGCGGCGATCGCGAGGACCAGCGGATAGACGATGATGTCGTCGGTCTCCGCGAGCACCATCTCGCCGAGCGGGGTCTGGGACCAGGCCTTCACCTGGAGGTCGAAACGAGCCTCCGCCTTCCCGTCGTTCTTGATGGTGACGACGGCGCTGCGCGCCGTGGGCGTCAGCGTGAGGATGACCGGGACGATCTGGACCTCGGCCGCGAGCGCTGGCGGACTGAACATCACCATCGCGGTGGCGGCTGCGAGGAGAATTCCGGTCCGGCCCTGTGACGACGCTGGGATGCGGTTTTTCATAAGAGGCGCCTTAGCATATCAGCCAAGTCCCCTTCAATGAAACCGCGTCCTCGCCTGCCAGGTTGGCGCGGATCGTCAGGCGCCGCTCTAGTAGGTGACGGTGACGGTGACGGTGTCGCTGTAGGCGCCGACCGAGACGTCCTGCCCCTGGGTCGCCTTGACGGTGGCGGTGTAGTTGATCGCCGAGCTGTTGGTGACGGCCGCGACGGCGAGCGCGTTCGCGGTCCAGTCGATCACGCCGCCCGGCTGGTAGATCTTGTAGGCGATCAGGTCGGAGGCCCCGGGGCCCTTCAGGCTCCAGCTGTGCGCCGAGGTCAGTCCGATCGTGTAGTCCGTGCCCTTGACGCACTTGACCGAGATGGTCGAGGTTCCGGACTTGTCGCCCGTCCCGGTGGGGTCATACACGCCCAGGTCGACGTCCGTGGCCGTCACGGTCGAGCAGGCCTTGGCAACGGTGGACGAAACGACGAACGTCCCGGTCTTGGTTGCTTGGGCCTCGGCCCGGGGGGCGAAAGCAACCGCGGCAGCAACTGCCGCGGCGAGGAGAAGCTTCGTGGATCCGCGCATTCTCTTTCCCTTCTACGATCGGTGAACTGCTAGTAGATGACGGTGACGGTGACGGTGTCGCTGTAGTTGCCGACGGGGACGTCCACGCCCTGTGCCGCCTTGACGTTGGCGGTGTAGTAGACCCAGGCGTTGGCGCCCTGGGTCGGGCCGATGACGGAGGTCGCGTTCCAGAGCGTCACCCCGTCCGGCTTGTAGATCCGGTACGGGATGAGGTCGGTGGGGGAACTGCCCTTCAGTTTCCAGCCGTTCGCCGAGCTCAGCGATACCGTGTACATGAGCTTGTTCTTGCCATTGCACTTGTTGTTGCCCTGGCCGTCGATGCAGCCGTTGCAACGCACGCCGACCGAGGTGGTGCCGGCGATGTCCCCGGTCCCCGTGGGGCTGTAGGCGCCCAGGTTCACGTCCGCCGGATTGGCGGTCTGGCAGGCTGCGGAGTTGCCGACCGAGACCACCAGAGAATCGGTGATGTTCGTCGCCTGAGCCGTCCCGGGAACGACGAGGGCGAGCGTGGCAAGGAGCGCGGCCGCGAGGAGCCCGAGGAGGCCGCGCCGGTTCTTCCCGTCTGTGAATCCGCGTTCCATCGTTTCCCGGTGTCCTTGGCGAACCCTCGTTCAGTAGGTGATGGTGACCGTGACGACGTCGCTGTAGTCGCCAAGGGGAACGGGCAGGCCCTTCGCGGCCGACACGTTGGCCACGTAGGTGTAGTAGTTCCTGCTGTCCGTGATGGCGCTGCCGGGGACGACGAGCGGAGTCGTCTCCCAGTTGGTGGAGTTGTCGGGCTGCTTGATGGCGTACGGGATGAAATTGCCCGCACCGTCGGCCATCCGGAAGGAGTTGGACGACGAGAGCGCGATGCTGAAACCCGTGCCCTTGATGCACTTGACCCGGAGCGTCGTGGTGCCGGTGAGGTTTCCCGTGCCGAACGGATCATAGACGCCCAGGCTCACGTTCGCCGGTGCCAGCATCGAGCACTGGCCCGCCACGGTGGAACCGATGGTGAACGTGGCCGTGCGATTCGCCGCCTCCGCCACCCGGGGGGCGAGGAGGAAGGTGGCCGCAACCGTGGCGGCGATGAGAAGCTTCTTACGGAGCATCAGTCCCGTTGCGTGTCGAGGTAGACGTATCGCGTCACTTCTGTGCTGTCCTTAACTTAAGGCACGCTTAGTGATGTGTCCATGTCTGGTCTAGGCATTTGATATCACTTGATTAGGTGACACCTGAGTTGACTCATCCAGTCCACATTCAAGTGGGCAGTTTTGAAAGTGGTTTGGGCGGTCGGCAGTCGGTGCCAGGCTCGCATGGTACACGGCCAGGAAGACCCGTTTGGGGTGTACAGGCCTGGGGTAGAGTGATGGTGGGCGGAAATGGGATGGCGCGATGAATCACCTCCGGACTGTTGCTGCGATGGCTCTGGCCTGGGCCGCCGCGATCGCGAGCGCCGATTCGTCGACATGCACCATCACGGGGACGGCCGGTCCCATCTTCGGGACCTACGACGTGCTCTCCTCGCTTCCCGTGGACGCAGCGGGGTCGATCAACTATTCGTGCACCGGCAGTGCGAAGCCGGAGGTCATGCTCTCGGCGGGAATCTCGGGAAGTTTTGCCACGAGGACGATGGCGAGCGGTTCGTCCAGGCTCCGCTACAACCTCTACCTGAACGCCGGCCGAACGCAGGTCTGGGGTGATGGCAGCGGGGGCACGAGCACCTACCAGGGGCCTTCCGGATCCCAGCGGAGCGTGCCGGTCTTCGGTCGGGTCCCTGCCCTTCAAGCGGATGTGGGAACCGGGGAGTACGCCGACACGATCGTGGTCACATTCGCCTTCTAGCGACTAAGCATCCACTTTCTGATCCAGGTCAGGGAACCGAACAGGGGGATGGCGGTACGCATCGTTCCTTGCGACGCCCTGCCCTCCTCGCCGCCTTCCTCATCCTCATCGGATGCGCTCACGCGCCTGCGCCTACCGCCGCGCCGCGAGGATTCGAGATCCGCCACGCGGGAGACGACGAAGAAGCGGCCGCCCAGGTGGCCCGCGTCCTCCCCGACGCCCTGAAGCGCGTCGCGCGCTGGGGAACTCTCTCCGATCCGATCGTCGTCCGGATCCAGCCGACCTCGGGCGCCATGGCCGTCGCGGCGGGGCGCCCCGAGGACACCTGGCTGCGCGGCTGGGCGCGGCGCGGCCTGGTGGATATCCAGTCGCCTCGCACCTGGAGCCGCGGGCGCGCGCGCGACGAGGCCATGACGGCGCTCCTCGCCCACGAACTCACCCACTGCCTGCTCTTCCAGGAACTGGGCGCCTCCTGGTCCCGCCGGGACGTGCCGGGCTGGTTCGAGGAGGGGATGGCGTCTTTCACGTCAGGTGAACGACGCTCCGGCACGGGGCCAGCCGATGTCTCGCAGGCCTACGGTTCAGCCGACCGGGCCTTCCGCTACCTCGTCGCCCGTCACGGCGACGAGGCCGTGCGCGCCGTCCTGGCAGCGTTATCGACCGGCCAGCCCTTCCCGTCCGCCTTCGCGGCGGCCACCGGAAGCCCGCTCCCCAACTTCGAGGAGGGGCTCCGGCTCCACCTCGAGGCGGCCGCCGCCCGCTAGGTCAGGGCGATTCCCAGATCGACTCGACCCACTTCTCGTGGGCCTGCTCCTGGGCCGTCTCCTCTTCTCCCGGCTCCATGCTCCCTGCGCCCGACCGGACGTCCTGCGTCAGGAGCGCCGGTTGCTGAGCCGCCTCCTGCGCCTTCGTCTCGACCTGGGTCGTCCCCTGCGTCGAGGCGCCGGCCTGATCCTCCTCGGCCCACGCCGACGTCGCGAAGGCCATCCCCACCACCGTCAGCACCGCCCACGTGATTCGCTTCATGGCTCGCTCCTCCTCGCCGATCGCACACTCTCGGCGTCGGCAGGGCGAGTTGCTATGCGCGACACCGCGCGTCCGCCCGGGACAGACGGGGCGACTCTTCGGGTGGGCACCATGCGGGGGGAAAAAAGCGTTGATGGTCGCGGAATCGCGTCTCAGCCGTTCTCGCGCCAGGGCGTGCTGGCCCGCAGCGCCGCCAGGATGGCCCTCGAACTCGGCGACCGGTTCAACGTGTAGAAGTGGATCCCCGGGGCGCCGCGGCGGAGGAGATCGGCCGCCTGGAGGCTCGCGTAGGCCACGCCGAGTTGCAGCGACGCGTCGGCGTCGTCGCGCCGCACCCCCATGGCGGCCCGGAACGGCGGGGGGATGCTGGCCCCGCACATGGCGGTGAAGCGCTCGATCTGATCGACGCTGGTGAGGGGCATCACGCCCGGCATCACGGGGAGTGAAATGCCCGCCGCCCGGGCCCGCTCCACGAAGCGGAAGTAGTGGGAGTTGTCGAAGAAGAGCTGGGTGACGAGGAAGTCCACGCCGGCGTCCACCTTCACCCTGAGGTTCGCGAGATCCCGGGCGAGGTCGCGCGTCTCCGGGTGCCCCTCCGGGTAGGCGGCCGCCCCGATGCAGAAGCGCCATCGGGCCGGCTGGGAGCGCACCCAGGCCACGAGGTCGCTCGCGTAGGCGAACCCCTCCGGGTGGGGCACGAAGGACTGGGCGCCCCGCGGAGGATCGCCGCGCAGGAGCAGCACGTTCTGGATCCCGGCCGCGGCCACGTCGTCGAGGACGGAGCCCACGTCGTCGCGGGAGGAGCCGACGCAGGTGACGTGAGCCACCGGCTCGACCTCGACGTCGCGCTTGAGCCGCTTCACGAGCTCGACGGTGCGGGCTCGATCGGAACCGCCTGCGCCGTAGGTCACCGAGACGAATCCGGGACCGAGCGGGCGCAGCGCCTCCACCGTCTGGAAGAGCTGCCGCTCGCCCTCGTCGGTGCGGGGCGGGAAGAACTCGAAGGAGAATACGGGCTCGCCGCGTTCCCGGGCGAACCGGAGGATGTCCGTGACCTTCACAGGGGGGCGAGTATATTCCGGCCGTGAGGATGGCGCGAGAATGAGCACCGAGAAGCTCCCCCCGACCGCGCGCTACATCACGCCGGAGGGCTTCCACCGCATCTCCGAGGAGCACCAGCGCATCTGGACGGTGACCCGCCCCAGGGTGGTGGCGGAGGTCGCGGCCGCGGCGGCCCTGGGCGACCGGAGCGACAACGCCGAGTACACCTACGGGAAGAAGAAGCTGCGGGAGCTCGACCGGCGGCTGCGGGAGCTCTCGGAACGGATGGACTCGCTCACCGTGATCGTCCCGGAACCCAACCCCTCGGGGAGGGCCTACTTCGGCGCCTGGGTGACCCTGGAGCAAGAGGACGGCGAGGAGAAGCGCTACCGGCTCGTGGGTCCGGACGAGTTCGACGTCGAGGCGGGGCGGATCAGCGTGGACGGGCCGCTCGGCCGGGCCCTGCTCGGCAAGCGGGAGGGGGACGTGGTGCAGGTGCGTCGGCCGGCCGGGAGCTTCGAGGTGACCGTGCTGGAGATCTCCTGGGAGGCGGGCAAGTGAACGGGCCGGAGCTGCTCCGCGATCGGCCCGCACAGCGAACCCTGCTCGAGCGCTTCGTGCGGGAGCGCCCAGCGGCGCTGCTCCTCGACTCCGTTTCGCCGGCGGTGATGGATGTCTTCTCCGGGAAGCAGCTTCCGCTCGACTGGGCGGGCATCGAGGCGGTGGCCGAGGCGCGGAACCGGGACAGCGGAGCGCCCTACCTGGCCCTCCTGCGGGACGACGGGCGGCAGGTGATCCTGGCCGACGTGGGGGTGGCCTTCGAGCCCCTCACCGCCGGAACGGGTCCCCTCCCCGGCTTGCCGCAGCTGGTCTGCTTCCGGGACTTCGCGGCGACGGCAGGGCGCATCGAGCACCTGCTCGTGGATCACCCGGGCGAGCCGATGACGCGCGACCACCTGGATCTCTTCCTCTTCCTGGTGGCGGTGGTGGACGGCGCGCGCGCTGTGGGCTTCGACGTGGGGCCTGAGGAGCGGCGCCTCGCGCGGATCCTGGGGGAGATCGAGGCCAGGAGCGCGTGAGCGGACGAGGCGCCGGAGGATTGATCTCCTGGAGAACGTAGAACGGCCGTCGGTCTTGCGACCGACGGCCGGCGGAAAGCCCTGTTCCGAAGGAGAAGCTAGTAGGTGACCGTCACGGTGACGGTGTCGCTGTAGGCGCCGACCGAGACGTCCTGCCCCTGGGTCGCCTTGACGGTGGCGGTGTAGTTGATCGCCGCGCTGTTGGTGACGGCCGCGACGGCGAGCGTGCTCGCGGTCCAGTCGATCACGCCGCCCGGCTGGTAGATCTTGTAGGCGATCAGGTCGGAGGCCCCGGGGCCCTTCAGGCTCCAGCTGTTCGCCGAGGTCAGTCCGATCGTGTAGTCCGTGCCCTTGACGCACTTGATCGCGATCGTGGAGGTTCCGGTCTTGTCTCCGGTACCCGTCGGGTCATAGACGCCCAGGTCGACGCCCGTGGCCGTCACGGTCGAGCAAGCCTTGGCGACGCTGGCCGAGACGATGAACGTCCCGGTCTTCGTGGCCGCCTGTGTCTGGGGGGCAAAGCCGACCGCGGTAGCAACTGCCGCGGCGAGAAGAATCTTCGAGATGCGGTTCATATTGCGTCCTTTCGTGGAGGGCTATCCTTGAGACACTCTCAACTTAAGGCACGCTTAGTAATCTGTCCAGTACCGACCTAACTATTTGATGTACCACGACTAAACGTCATTTATGGCGACGCGAGATATCCACATTCAAGTGCCCGAAGATCTGGGGGATTTGACGCGCCTCGCAAACCCGACGCCGCGGTATGGTACACGCGACAACGCCCCTATCGGGGCGCAATATGGACCGTCCAGGGTGATTGAGCAGGAGACAATTCGCCCGGAAGGGCGTTTCGGACCTCTGCCAGCCTACCCCGCGATCTCCGCCAGCCGGGTCCAGAGCGCTTCCGTTCCCGTCCCCTCCACAGCCGAGAACGGGATCGCCTCCCCCGCCGGGAGCCCCATCGCCTTCTCCGCCGCCCGCAGCGCGGGGATGCGCTTGTTCCGGGCCAGCTTGTCCATCTTCGTCACCGCCACGATCACCTGCCGCCCCGTGGATCGCAGGAACGCCAGCGCCTCGTGGTCGCCCGGCTGCGGCTCGTGCCGCCCGTCCACGATGAGCACCACCGCCCGCAGGGGCTCCCGCTCGCGCAGGTAGTTCTCGATCATCCCACCCCACTGCGCCTTCTCGGTCTTGGAGACCTTGGCGTAGCCGTAGCCCGGGAGATCGCAGAAGCGGATCTGCGTCACCTTCCGTGAACCGGCCGGCTGGATCTCGAGCGCGAAGAACTGGAGCGCCCGGGTGCGTCCGGGGGTGTTGGAGACCCGCGCCAGCCCGTTCTTCCGCGACATCGCGTTCAGCATGGACGACTTGCCCACGTTGCTGCGCCCCACGAAGGCGAACTCGGGGGCGTCCGGCGGCGGCGGCCAGTCCTTGCGGAGCACGGCGGTGCGGAGGAAGGTGGCACTCAGGACGCGGAAGGGCATGGCGCGACTATAATGCCTCATGCTCCCGCGCCGCCTCCTCGCCGCCGCGATTCCCCTCCTGATCCTCCTCCCCGCTCCGGCGCTGGCCCGGCCGTGGATGGGCATCACCCCGGGGCAGAGCACGCTGGCCGACGTGGTGACCCGCTTCGGCGAGCCCTCCACGCGCGGGGCGCTCGAGGGGCGGACGGCGCTCGTCTACCGGGACGAACAGGCCATCACCGGGACGCGGCAGGCCCAGTTCCTCGTCGGGAAGGACGGCAAGGTGGCCGAGATCAACGTCTTCCCGGCGAGCCCGCTGGAGAAGGATGCCGTGCTCGGGACCTACGGGAAGGACCCGGCCAGGACCTTCACCGACGACTTCCGCACCGTCTGGCAGTACCGGTCCGTCGGGGTGATGGTCTTCTTCGGCAAGGACGGCACGGTCGAGGCCATCCGGTTCCAGCCGACCGCGGCCCCCGCCGCCGCCCCGGCAGCTCCCCCCGCCGCCGCCAGCCACTGACCGTGCGCCTCATCGGCCTCACCGGCGGCATCGCGAGCGGCAAGAGCACCTTCGCCGCCGCACTGCGGGAACTGGGCGCACCGGTCATCGACGCAGACGCCCTGGCGCACGCGGCGGTCCGGCAGGGGACCCCCGCGCTCGAGGAGATCGCTCGCACCTTCGGCCCGGGCGCGATCGGCCCGGACGGCGAGCTCGACCGGAAGGGCGTGGGGGCCATCGTCTTCTCCGACCCCGCGGCGCGTGCCCGGCTGGAGGGCATCGTCCACCCGGCGGTCCGGGCCGCGATGGCCGCCGAGACCGCCCGCCTCGCCTCCGCGGGGACCGAGCTCGCCTTCTACGACGTGCCGCTCCTCTTCGAGCGGGGGCTGGAGCGGGAACTGGACTGCGTGGTGGTGGTGCACGTGCCCCCCGCCGTCCAGCTCGCGCGGCTGGAGGCCCGGGACGGGATCGGCCCGGCCGAGGCCCGCGCGCGGCTCGACGCCCAGATGCCCATCGACGAGAAGGCCCGGCGCGCCGACGTGCTGGTCGAGAACACGGGGGACGTGGCCTCGCTGCGGGCCCGGGCGGCGCCCCTCCTCGCCGCCCTCCGCTCCGGCCTGGGCCGGCGCCTTCCCAACGCGCCCCCGGCGCGTTATTGACCACGGATGGCCGACGCGGCGACGACCCTCTTCACCGGATACCCGGGCTTCATCGGGCGCCGCCTCGTCCACCGCATGCTGGAGCAGGGGCTGCCGGGGAGGCTCGTCCTGCTCGTCGAGCCGGCCCACGCCGCCGCTGCTCGGTCCGAGGTGGCCCGCCACGCCCCGCCGTCGGCGCGGATCGAGGTCTGGGAGGGGGACGTCTCGGCGATGCACCTCGGCCTCTCCGGGTCGGAGTGGAAGTCCCTGCTGCGGGACGTCGGCACCATCTGGCACCTCGCCGCAGCCTCCCGGCTCGACTCCGGGAGCGAGATTTCACGGCGAGTGAATATCGACGGGACGCGCAACATCGTCGAGCTGGCGCGCGCGGCCGTCCACCCTCCCCGCCTCCACCACTTCTCCTCCACCTTCGTCTCCGGCGACCGGCGCGGCGTCATCATGGAGGACGAGCTCATGGCGGGGCAGCGGTTCCGCACCCCCTACGAGCAGAGCAAGGCGCGGGCCGAGGAGCTGGTTCGCCGCATCGTGGGGGAGGTTCCCACCACCATCTACCGGCCGGCCATCGTGGTGGGCGACTCCCGCACCGGCGAGATCGACCGCTTCGAGGGGCCGTACTACCTGGCCATCCTGCTCGTCACCTCCCCGCTCCGGGTACCCCTGCCCCTCCCCGACGACGCCGGAGCCCCGCTCAACGTGGTCCCGGTGGACTTCCTGGTGGAGGCCGCCCTCACGGTGGCCCGGAACCCCGCCTCGGTGGGCCGGACCGTGCACGTGGTCGATCCGGCACCGTTCTCGGCGCGGCGGGTCTACGAGCTCATCGCCGAGCGGGCCCACCGGCGCATGCCGCGGGTGACGCTCCCGGCCCGGATGGTGGACGCGGTCCTCTCCCTCCCGGTGCTGGAGCGCTTCTCCCGGCAGCAGCGGGCCGCCATCGAGTCGGTGAACCAGCTCGCCTTCTACAACTCCAGGAACCTCCTCGACCTGCTCGAGGGGAGCGGGGTGCGCTGCCCGCCCATCACGAGCTACCTCGACCGGCTCATCGACTTCGTCCGGGAGCGGCTGTCGAAGGAGGCCGCGCAGCCCGAGCCGGACGACGACCCGCTCGCGCCGCCCGTCAGCGGATGACGCCCTCGGAGACGAGGGAGGCCAGGATCCGGGCCGTGTCGAGGCGCGGCAGGCCGGAGAGCGCGAACAGGTCCTCGTAGCTCACCGTTCCGTCGATCTGGGCGAGGAGGAATCCAGCCCGGTGGTCGAGGTTCAGCCAGAGGATCTCCTCCGGGTGGATGGCGAGCCGCGGACGGATCGAGAGCGACCCCATCTTCGATTCGTACATCGCCACCAGCGTGGCCTCGTTCTGCCGGAGGTAGGCGCGCGCCTCGGCGTGGCCGGAGTCGATCCGCAGGATGCGCTCGATGAGCCCGAGCGAACCGCTGAAGTCGCCCAGGGCGAAGAGCTCCCGCGCCTCCTCCATCCAGGCGGCAACGTAGCCGGGCGCGGGCTCGGGTTCCTGCCGGCGCTGCTCGGGAACGAGATCGTGGATGTCCGACTTCTCGTCCACCGCCCCCAGGTCGAGCCCGCTCCCCTCGTCCACGATGACGACCGGCGAGGTGGCCGGGCCTGCGTCCCAGGGGGACCGGACGAACGGACCGGGGGGAGGTACCGTGGTCGCCGGGGGCGCGGCCTGGTCGCTCCGCACCTGCCGGAGATAGGCCCGGACCCGCTCGTTGTCCGGCTCGATCTCGAGCGCCCGGCACCAGAGCCGTTCCGCCTCCGTCGCGTCGCCACGCGTGTAGGCGCGCACGCCCTGGTCGAGGAGCTCGGCGACCCGGGTCATGCCTGCTCCTTCGGAGCGGGCCCCGCACCGGTCGCCAGACCCCTGAAGAGCTGCAGGGCCCTGTCGAGCGACTCCTCGACCGCGGAGAGCTTCTGGAGGTCCTGGTCGGCGAGGGCGCCCCGGGCGCGTGCCACGACGTCCTCGGCGCGCTGGACCGCATCCTTCCCGAAGCGGCTGCGGGAGAGCGTCGCCTTCACCGCGGGGGCCAGGGATTCGAGCTCGGAGAGGATGGCGTGGGTGCGCTCCCGGAGCTTCTCGAAGTCCCCCACCTGGCGCCGGGCGAGCAGGTCGTCGAGGTTCTCATCCATGATGCGGCGCATCTCGGGCTCGGAGAGCCCGGAGGTCGCGGTGACGGAGATGGACTGGCGCGTTCCGGTGCCCGAGTCGCGCGCCGAGACCCCCACGATGCCCTCCGCGCTGATCTCGAAGGTGACCTCGATATCCACCTCGCCGCGTTGCCCCGGACGGATCCCGTCCAGCACGAACTCTCCGAGGAGCTCGTTCTCCACCGCCTTCTCGCTCGCCCCCTGGAGCACGGCGATTCGCACCGAGGACTGGTTGTCCTGCACCGTGGTGAAGAGGTGCGCCTGGCTCGTGGGAACGGTGGTGTTGCGAGGGATGATGGTCGCGAAGTAGCCGCCCACCAGCATGATGCCGAGGTTCTGCGGGGTGACGTCGAGGAGCAGGATGTCCTTGTCCCCCCTCGGATGAAGGAGCGCCTGGGCCTGGATGGCGGCTCCGAGGGCGACCACCTCCTCGGGGTGGACACCGCGGGAGGGTTCCCGGCCGAAGAAGGCGCGCACCGCCTGCTGCACCCCGGGCATGCGGGTCATCCCGCCCACGAGCAGCACCTCGTCGACGTCTCCAGGGCGCACTCCGGCGTCGCGCAGCGTCCGGTCGGTCACGGCGATGGCACGTTGCACGAGGTCGAGGGTCAGCTCCTCCAGCTTCGACCGGGTGAGCTGCCGGTCGAAGTGCAGGGCCGCCCGCCCGTCCCCCCCGCCCGCCAGGAACGGGAGGAGGATGGCCGCCTGCTCGATCTCGGAGAGCTCGACCTTGGCCCGCTCCGCCGCGTCGCGGAGGCGCTGCAGCGCCATCTTGTCCTCGCGCAGGTCGATCCCCTGGTGCTCCTCGGCGAAGGACTGGACCAGCCAGTCGATGATGCGCCGGTCGAAGTCCTCGCCTCCCAGGTAGGTGTCGCCCCCCACGGCGATGACGTCGTAGACGCTCCTCCCCACGTCGAGGATCGAGACGTCGAAGGTGCCACCGCCCAGGTCGAAGACGACAACCCTCTTCTCCATCTGCTTGCCGAACCCGTACGCCAGCGCCGCCGAGGTGGGCTCGTTGATGATGCGAACCACCTCGAGACCGGCGATGCGCCCGGCGTCCTTGGTGGCGTGGCGCTGGCCGTCGTTGAAGTAGGCGGGGACGGTGATCACCGCCTTCGTGACGCGCCGGCCGAAGAAGGCCTCGGCGTCGGCCTTCAGCTCGGCGAGCACGAGTGCGCTCAGCTCCGGGATGGCGAACGCGCGCCCCCCCAGGACGACCCGGATGTCGCTCCCCTCCGGTCCGGGGACGAGCTCGAAGGGGAGGACCTTCCGCGCGTCCTCCACCTCGAGGGAGCCCCAGCGCCGGCCGATGAGCCGCTTGGCGCCGTAGGCGGTGTTCTCCGCGTTCGTGATGGCCTGCCGCTTCGCCATCTGACCTACGAGCCGCTTGCCGTTCCGGGCCACCGCCACCATCGACGGCGTGAGGGACTGCCCGCTGCGGCTCGGGATCAACCGCGGCACACCGTCCACCAACGTGGCCACCGCCGAGTTGGTGGTCCCGAGGTCGATCCCGATGAAGGGCTGGTCCTGGCTCATCGGAGGAAGCTCCAGGGAAGCTTGCGCAGTTGCTCCCGCGCCCTGGGCAGGGACGGAGCGATCTCGAGCGCCCGCGTGAGCGCCTTTCGGGCCGCCGCCGTATCCCCCTGTGCGGCGAGCACCTCCCCGAGCACCTCGTGGGCGGCGGCGAGCGTGGGTGCGGCGCGGACGGCCTCCTCGGCCCTTGAGCGGGCCGTCTCGAGGGCTCCACGCCCCAGCGCCAGCTGGGCCACGTAGATCCCGTGGCGCGGGTCGCCCGGGTCGATCCCGGCCGCCTGCTCGGCGAGGAGCTGGGCCCGGTCGAGATCGTTCTGCAGCTCGGCGGCGCGGGCCTTCTCCCAGATCTCGCGCGCACGCGCGGCCACCGCCTTCCGGCTGGCCTGATCGGCGAGCGGGCGGATGTCGCCCACGCCGGCGTCGAGCGCGCTCGCGGTGTGGAGGTCGCGCGCAGCGTCCTCGAAGCGCTCCTCCGCCAGCGCGCGGCGACCCCGGTCCGCGAGTTCCCGGGCACGCACCATCCTCGCCACGAGCGGGTGGGAGCGAGCGATGCGGGCACGCCGTTCCCTGGCCCGGTCGTCGTTCTCGATCTGGCGCGCGGCGACCCGGGCCACCTCCTCGGGCGGCGCGGTGGTCCGGGCGTACTCGGCACGGGCGACCTCGCTGGAGAGGGCGTCACGGGCCTCGGTGAGGCGCTGGAAGATCCGCGCCAGCCGCTGGCGGTAGGAGCCGAGTTGCCGGCCAGTGAAGCGGTCAGGGTGGAAGATCTTCGCCCGATCCAGGTAGGCCTCCCGCACCCGGTCGGCCGGCGCGTTCCAGGGGAGACCGAGCACCTCCCAGTGGGTCCAGCCCGCCATGGAGCCCGCGAAGAATAGGATGTCCTTCCGGAGGTCGAGATCGATCTCGACCTCCTCGGCCAAATCTTCGGAATCGAAGAGGAATCCGGGGTTCTGGTCGCGCCGCACGCGGCTCTCCGGGGATCGCCCGCCTGGACGACCTGTCACTCGAATGTAGCCCTCGGGACTGACCTGGGTCAACCTGGGGCGCACGCCGGGATTGTTGGGCGACTCCAGCCGCGCGGAATGGACGGCCCGTCGCGCGGGAGGCCGCTGAACCTCAGCGTTGCGCGAGCAGGAACTCGAGGAGCGCCTTCTGGGCGTGGAGCCGGTTCTCGGCCTCGTCGAAGACCGCCGACTGGGGCCCCTCGAGGACCTCCTCCTCGATCTCCTCGCCGCGGTGCGCGGGGAGGCAGTGGAGGACGATGGCGTCCGGTGCGGCGAGCGCCATCCCCTTCCGGTCCACGATGTAGTTCCGGAAGGCCTGGCGGCGATCGTCCACCTCGGCCTCCTGCCCCATGCTGGCCCAGACGTCGGTGTTCACGACGTGGGCGCCGCGCATCGCGTCGGCCGGGGTGGCGGCGAGGCGCACCTTTCCGCCGGCGAGCCGGACCAGCTCGGGATCCGGACCGTACCCGGGGGGGCAGGCGATGCGGAGCTCGAAGCCGAGCAGGATCGCCGCCTCGAGCCAGCTGTTCGCCATGTTGTTGCCGTCGCCGACCCAGGCGATGGCGAGGTCGCCACGGGCCACGCGGTCGTGCCCGAACCGCTCGGCCACCGTGAGCAGGTCGGCCAGCACCTGGCACGGGTGGGAGGCGTCGGTGAGCGCATTCACCACCGGTACGGTCGCCCAGCGGGCCATGTCCTCCAGCTTGGCGTGTGCGAAGGTGCGGACCACGAGCGCGTCGAGGTACCGGGAGAGCACCCGCGCGGTGTCGCGGATGGGCTCGCCGCGCCCGAGCTGCATGTCCCGCGGCGAGAGCATCATCTCGGCGGCCCCGAGCTGGGCGCAGGCCACGCCGAAGGAGACGCGGGTGCGGGTGGAGGCCTTCTCGAACACGAGCCCCACCGATCGCCCCGCGAGCGGCTGTGGCCCCCGCTTCCCGATGAGCTTCCACTCGGCGGCCCGCTCCAGCAGGTCGAGCAGCTCGGCCCGCGAGAGGTCGGTGAGCCGGAGGAGGTCGCGCTTGGTGGGAGTGGCCGTGGTCATGGAGCGGCCGGTGCCGCGGCGATGGCCTCGGCGAGCAGGGAGATGCCCCGGTCGGCCTCGGCGTCGGTGAGCACGAGTGCGGGGGCGATCCGGACGACGTCGTCTCCGATGGCGTTCACGAGCAGCCCGCGCTCCCGGGCCACGTTCACCACGTCGCCGGCCTTCACGCCGCGGACGAGCACGCCGAGCAGCATCCCGCGGCCGCGCACGCCCACCACCCGGCCGCCGGGGATGGCGGCGAGGCCGGCGCGCAGCCGCCCGGCCACCTGGGCGGCCCGGGGCAGCACCGCGCGGATCTCCCGCAGCGTGGCGAGCGCCACGGCCGACGCGAGCGCCGTCCCTCCGAAGGTGCTGGCATGGCTGCCGGGGGTGAGGTGGTTCCCCACCTCCTCGGTGGCGAGCATGGCCCCCATGGGGAATCCGTTGGCGATGGCCTTGGCGGAGCTCATCACGTCGGGCGTGACCCCCTCCCACTCGTGTGCCCAGAGCCGGCAGGTGCGCCCCATGCCGGTCTGCACCTCGTCGAGGCAGAAGAGGGCCCCGGCGGCGTGGACGAGCTTCTTCGCCGCGGCGAGGTAGCCCACCGGCGGGGGCAGGACGCCCGCCTCGGCCTGGATGGGCTCGACCACGAAGGCGGCCGTGCGGGGGCCGACGGCCTGTGCGAGCGCGGCCAGATCGCCGAAGGGCACGTGGCGAACGCCGGGTACGAGCGGCTCGAAGCCGTGGTGGTACTTCTCCTGCCCGGTGGCCGTGAGCGCGAAGAGGGTGCGGCCGTGGAACGAGTTCACGCAGGCGACGATCTCGCAGCGCTCCGGGTGGCCGGCGTCGGCGTGGTACTTGCGAACGAGCTTGAGCATCGCCTCGTTGGCCTCGGCCCCCGAGTTGCAGAAGAAGACGCGTCGGGCGAACGAGTCGCGGGTGAGCTCCTCGGCCAGCTCCACCGCGCGCGGCGTGTAGAAGAGGTTGGAGACGTGCCAGAGGGTGCGCCCCTGCTCCTCCAGCGCGCGCACCACGGCCGGATGGCAGTGACCGAGGGCGTTCACCGCGATCCCGCAGATGAGGTCGAGATACTCCTTGCCGTCGGCGTCCCACACGCGGCTCCCCTCCCCCTTCACCAGCGCCACCGGCGCCTGCCGGTAGTTGGGGGTGAGCACCGCCCGCGCCCGGGCCGCGATCGCGTCGTTTCCGTTCATACGGGCATGAATAGCACAACTCCGCCGACGCGCCGCGAAGGCGACTATCCGTCCGACCTCGCGCGCGGATGGGCCCGGTCGTAGACGTCGGCGAGTCGCTTCCAGTCGAGGTGGGTGTAGCGCTGCGTGGTGGAGAGCGAGGCGTGCCCGAGCATCTCCTGGATGCCGCGCAGGTCGGCGCCGTTGCCGAGCAGGTGGGTGGCGAAGCAGTGACGGAGCACGTGGGGGTGCACGTGGCGCGGGATCCCGGCCGCGGTCACCCAGCGGTCGAGCCGCCGGGCCACCGAGCGGGGGCTGAGCCGCCCGCCGCGATAGTTCACGAACAGTGAACCCCGCGCGCCGACACCGTCCACGCCCGCGAGGAGCGCCGCCCTCCCCTCCTCGATCCAGCGGCGCAGCGCCTCCCGGGCCGGCCCGCCCACCGGGACCACCCGCTCCTTGCCCCCCTTGCCGGTGACCCGCACGAGACCCTCGCGGAGGTCGAGGTCGTCGAGGTCGAGCCCGGTGAGCTCGGAGACGCGAAGCCCGGAGGAGTAGAGCAGCTCCAGGAAGGCCCGGTCGCGGAGCAGGAGCGGCTCGTCGGCGCCGGGCGCCTCGACGAGAGCGGCCACGTCCGCCTCCGGCAGGACCTCGGGCAGGCGGCGCGCCCTGCGGGGAGCCTGGACGGCCCGCGCGGGGTTGCCGGTGGCGAGCCGCTCCTTCACCAGGAACCGGTAGAAGGTCCGGACCGAGGAGAGCTTGCGGGAGAGGGAGGCCGGTCCGTTCGTGCCCGCCTCGCGCCCCAGCCAGCCCCGGACGGCGACCGGGGAGGAGGGCACGATGGGAACGCCCACGCCGGACAGGTAGGCGGCGTAGGCCGCGAGGTCGGTCAGGTAGGCCCGGCTCGTCTGCGGCGACGCGCGCCGCTCGGTCGAGAGCCAGCGCGCGAAGCGCTGCACCTCCTCCGGGAGCGCGGCGACGTCGAGGGACACCCTTCCCTGCTACCACGCGCGGGCGGGTGCGGCCATTTCGGAGCGCCCTCAGGGAACGTCGGCCACGAGGATGGCCGGACGCTCCGCGGAGCCCCCGACCCAGGCCGCGCGCCTTCCGTCCGGTCCCAGCCAGACCGCGCTCGACGGAGACACCCGGGTGTCGAGCGGGACGAGACGCGCGCCGGTCCAGGCCGAGAGGTCCACGCCCGCACCGTCCCGCCGTCCGAAGGCGAGGAGCGCCCGATCGGAGGAGCCGGGTGCGAGGGAGAACGCCACCACTCCATCGGCGATGCGGGTGGGCGCCTGCGAGGGGCCGAGGCCGGCCGCGGGCGCCCGGAAGAGGGCGCAGGCGTCTCCGGAGGGCGCGCAGCCCGCCCGGTACCAGAGCCAGCGCCCGTCGGGCGAGAAGGTGAAGCCGGCCGGGTCCTGCGCCAGCGTGCCCGGCTCGGCCGCGGCCGTGGGCGACAGGTCGAGGTTGGCGGCGTATCCACCCTGGGTGACGTGGCGGACGAAGGCCACCTGGAGCCCGCCGGGTGCGATCTCGAAGGAGGTGACCCGGTCCCCGAGAGCCACCGCACCCTCCCCGGGGCGGCCCGAGGCGAGGCGGCCGGCGTGGGCGCGGGGATCGAACCCCTCCAGCCAGGCGAGGCGCGCGCCTCCCTCCGCCCAGCGGAACGGACCGACGCCGCGGGCGACCCGCACCGGCTCCGCCCCACCCCCGGGACCGGGCTCCACCCGGAGTGCGAGGAGGCTCCCCTCGGTGCCCGGGGCCACGCCTGCGACGGCGGCGAGCCACGCGCCGTCGGACGAGAAGGCGAACGAACCGACGTCGCGGGCCACGGCGACCCCCTCGCCGGCCCCGTTGCGCCACAGGAGGAGGACGGGCGAGCCCCCCGCACCGCGGGCGCGCGCCGCGACGGCCCGGCCGGGAGCCGGGGCCACGGCGACCTCGAAGGCGCCCGTCCCACCGGTGAGCCGCGTCGGGTCGGCGCCCGGCGCGACCACCAGGACCTCGCCCCCCGAGGCCATCACGAGCCGCCCTCCCGCGCCGGTGGCGAAGGAGGTGACGCGGGGCGCGAGGAGGCGCGCCTCCGCCACGGGGCTCCAGCGGAAGAGGTCGCCGGCGCCGGTGGCCGGGTCGCGGCGGGCGAGCGCCAGGAGCGCTCCGTCCGTCATCCAGGCGAAGGACCCCGCGGCCGGCGCGATGCCCTCCGCCACCCGCACCGGAGCGCCGCCCCCTACCGGAGCCACGAGCAGCGTGCAGCCCGATGGCCTGCCCGGACCCTCCCCCGGTCCGCAGCCGGTGAGCCAGGCGAGCCGGCTCCCGTCGGGCGAGGGGGCGAGGGCCTGGGCCTGCCCGTCGAAGATCCGCGTCCCGGCGGTCACGGGAGGCGCGCTGCGCGGGGTGCATGCGGCGAGGAGGGCCGCGGCGGCGGCCAGGGTCGTGCGGGTTCTCATCCGATCCACTCCTTCCGGTCGAGGCGGGCGCGCTCGGCGTAGGCCTCCTTGCGCGCCCCCTTGCCGCGATGTCGTCCCGCCAGCGGCGGGAAGAGCGCGTAGACCACGTTGGACGGCTGGTAGGCGAGCCCCTCCGGGTGGGCGACGCCGGTGACGTGACGGTGAAGGGCGCCCACGGCCGTCGTGTCGGGGGGCGGCCGGAAGGGACGGCCGGCGAGCCGGTCGAGGACCGCGCGCGCGGTCAGGAGCCCCGAGGCGGCCGACTCCACGTAGCCCTCCACCCCCGTGATCTGGCCGGCGAGGAAGAGCTCGGGCCGGGCGCGGAGCGACTGGTCGGGTGAGAGGACGCGCGGCGCGTCCACGAAGGTGTTCCGGTGCACCTGACCGAGCCGCTGGAACTCGGCGTTCCGGAGCCCGGGGATGAACGCGCGGAAGACGCGCTGCTGCTCGGGCCAGGTGAGGCGCGTCTGGAATCCCACCAGGTTCCAGGCGGTGCCGGCCACGTCCTCGCGCCGCAGCTGCACCACCGCGTGGGGCCAGCGTCCGGTGCGCGGGTCGTCGAGCCCGACCGGCTTCATCGGACCGTACCGGAGGACGTCGAGCCCACGCTCCGCCATCACCTCGACGGGCAGGCAACCCTCGAAGTAGCGGGGCTCCTCGAATCCGTGGGGACGCACCTTCTCGGCGGCGAGCAGCGCCTCGACGAAGGCGCGGTACTGCTCCGCGTCGAGCGGCAGGTTCAGGTAGTCGTCCCCTTCCCCCTTCCCCCAGCGGGAGGCGGCGAAGGCCACCGTGCGATCGACGCTCTCGTCGGAGACCACGGGCGCGATGGCGTCGTAGAAGGAGAGCCCCGGACCGACGAGCGCCTCGAGCGCCCGGGCGAGCGGCTCGGCGGTGAGCGGCCCGGTGGCGAGGATGGAGAGCCCGGGACCGGCCGGCAGTTCCTCGACCTCCCGGTGCTCCACCCGCACGAGCGCGTGTTCGGAGAGGCGGCGGGTGACGAGCGCGCTGAAGGCCTCCCGGTCCACCGCCAGCGCGCCTCCGGCCGGCACGCGGGTCTCGTCGGCGCAGGTGAGCACGAGGCTGGCGGCGCACCGGAGCTCCTCGTGCAGGAGGCCGACCGCGTTCAGGGGGTCGTCCGAACGGAGGGAGTTGGAGCAGACCAGCTCCGCGAAGCCGTCGAGCTGCTGCACGGGCGAACGTCGGGCGGGCTTCATCTCCACGAGGTCCACGCCCACGCCCGCGCGGGCGAGCGTCCAGGCCGCCTCGCTCCCGGCCAGCCCGGCCCCGACCACCGTCACCCGGACCGGGCTGTCGCCGTTCTCGGCCATCGCCGCGGGGTCTTATCACGCCGGAACGTCTTGCGCCTCGGGGCGGGGGGGCGCACGCTGTGGGGAGCCCGGGCCTTCGCCCGGCGGTCAGGGGGGGTCCCATGCGCCGCGAGGAGTTCGAGACCGCACGGAAGCGCCTGGTGGAACGTCGCCAGGAGCTCGCCGGGATCATCCAGAGAGGCGACGCACGGATCGCGCAGATCCGCTCCGAGCGGGAGATCGAGTTCGGCGACGAGTCGCAGTCCGAGCAGGAGCAGACCCGCATCGCCCAGGTGGACGAGGCCGAGGCGGCCGAGCTGGCCCGCGTGGACGCGGCGATCGCCCGCATCGCGGAGGGGAGCTACGGCACCTGTGCCGACTGCGCGGAGCCGATCGAACCGAGGCGGCTCCTGGCGAGCCCCTACGCCATCCTGTGCGCGTCCTGCGCGGGGGCCGGCGCGGCGAAGCCCTGACGGGACACGGCCCGCTTGCTCAGGGCGATACCCGGACGAGGCTGCCGTCGTCGTAGGGAATCCAGATGGCTCCGGCGCCCGTCACCATCCCGTCCGATTGGTTGTCGGGGATGCCGTTGAATAGGGTCTTGGCGCCGTAGTTCGTACCGGCCGTCAGCCACAGGCGCATGACCTCGAGGATGCTGTTGCTGTCCCGGTCGATCAGGACCGCCCAGAGATTTCCGTCCGGCCCGTACGTCGAGCCTCTCCAGACCCCTGGAACGCTGGCGCCGTCCGGAATGGTGATGCCGAATTCGGCGGTCACGGTCGTGTCCTCGATCTTGCAAGCCTTGGCCGTGCCACCCACCGTCGGGCCGAAGAACCAGACGTCACCATCGGACCCCTGGATCAGGTCGTAGAAAAGACCGGCGAAGTAGTCGACCGGGTAGCCGCACCCGGACGGGAGGGCCAGGAGGGTGCCGCCGGTCTTCGTGGCGCAGTCCACCTGGTAGATGCCGCCGTTCGAGACATCCGCGATGAATACCTTGCAGGTGTCGTTGACCTCGACCGCAACCATCGGGCCGGGGTCGGGAGGAAGGCCGTCCCCGGGCACCCTGGTCAGGATCACCGTACCGCCCGAGGCAGTGCCCGGCTGGTACCAGCCGACCCTCGAATTGTTACGTTCCGTGAACCAGATGCTGCCGACGACGGGATCCACGGCGATCTGGGAGGGACTCGTCATGTTCCAGGGGGGCCCCGCCACACCCATCTCCACGACCACACCGCTGGAGAGGGTGACCGCCGCGATGATGCCGTCCGCGGCAACCCACGCCCTGGACCCGGATTCGGTGACCGTGACCGTGACCGCGTTCGGCGTCTGGCTGATCGCATTCGACTCGACGACCGATCCGTCGTTCGCGACGAAGGTGAGCTTGTTGCCCGGGGCGCCTTCGATGAACACCGCCTGGGTCGCGGTCCCCGCCATGAAGGATCCTCCAGGGGGGCCACCGACAAAGAGGTTGGGGAGCCTTCCCACGGGGAAGGTGTCCACCTTGGCCGCCTCGACGTGCCCCGTGAAGAACGACGGCTGGGTCGCACTGTTGAAGGTGAACGCCCAGGGCTTCGCCGCCGACGCCGCACCGGCCGTGAGGTCGCCGTAGAACCAGACCCCGTTCGTGAGCTGTGCGCTCGTGAACCCGAGAGGGGGATTGCCCACGAGTGCGGTGTCCCCGTTGCATGCACCGTTGCCGGTGGAGCTCATGGTGTCGATGACGGCCCAGACGTTGTCGAGCCTCGTGCCGGTGAGCTTCGAGGTGACCGTCACGTAACCGCCCGAGCTCGGGATGCCGGGGCACTTCTGCCCCCCCCAGAGGGGAACATCGTTGTTCCAGGGGCCGCTGGTGGCGTCGCTGAAGTTCGCCACCGTGACGCTCGCGTCCACGTGGGACGCCTTCATCCCGAGGGCCAGGCCGACCTGGGTCGGCTCGGTCCGGATGGTGAAGGTCCCCGCGACGGGGTCGATGGACCCCGAGAAGGTCGCGACGATCACCCGCCCCGGAGCGCTGGGCTCCGGCGCTGGCAACGGATTCTGCGACGAGCAGCCGATGGCCAGGAGCAAGCCGAGGAAGGAAAGGTGCCGCATTGAGAATACCTAATAGAGCAGAACGCTCCTTGACAGCCATTCAAGGGACCGTGCAGTCCCCAGCGCGCACAGCGCACCCCTAAGATCCCGAATTAACTACGGCTTCGCAGCCGGCTGCGCGTCGCTCCCCGCTCGACGATAC
>CAIOAK010000018.1 GCA_903855945.1 uncultured Anaeromyxobacter sp. | reverse complement strand
GCGCGGAACACCTACGGGGACGAAGTGATGGACCTCTTCGCACCGGTCGTGCGCGAGACTTGCGCCGCCTACTTCGTGGCCGGCGCTGCAGCCCCGAGCAGCTCCAGTTCCTGCCAGCGGGCGTATAGCCGCTCCGCCTCGGCCGCCGCCGCCTCCATCTCCGCCCGGAGCGCGACCACCCGCTCCCCGCCCTCCCGGTACGTGGCCGGATCGGAGAGCGCCGCCTCCGCCACGGACTTGCGGGACTCGGCCACCAGGATGGCCGCCTCCATCCCGTCGAGTTCCCTCTGCTCCTGGAAGGAGAGCTTGCCCGGCTTGCGGACACGTACCGCCGGAGCTACGGACGGCTTCCCCGCCTCCGCCGCGGCCACCCGGGCAGGCCCACTCGCAGCCGCCGATTGCTCCTTCAGCGTCCGGTAGGTCTCGTAGTTGCCGGGGTATCGCACCGCGCGACCGTCCCCCTCGAAGGCCAGGATGGAGGTCGCCACCTTGTCGAGGAAGTAGCGGTCGTGGGTGACGAGCAGCACGCTGCCGCCGAAGTCGAGGAGCAGCCGCTCCAGCACGTTCAGCGTGACGAGGTCGAGGTCGTTCGTGGGCTCGTCGAGGACCAGCACGTTCGCCCCCTCCAGGAAGAGGCGCGCGAGCAGGAGCCGGTTCCGCTCCCCCCCGGAGAGCATCCCCACCTTCATGCGCTGCATCGTGGGCGGGAAGAGGAGGTCGTCCAGGTAGTCGCGCAATCCCACGCGCCGTTCACCGATGGTGACGAAGTCCTCGCCGGCCATCCCCGGGGCCCCTCCCCCGGCGGCCTCGTAGACGGTGCGCTCCGGGTCGAGGGACGCCCGCTGCTGGTCGTGGTAGGCGACGCGGGTCCGCACGCCCGACACCACCTTGCCGGCGTCAGGCTCGAGCTCGCCGAGGAGCAGCCGCAGGAAGGTGGTCTTCCCCGCCCCGTTCGGACCCACGATGCCCACCCGGTCGCCGCGCTGCAGGATGAACTCCACGCCCTCGAGGACCTTCCGTTCCCCGAAGGACTTGGCGAGCCCGTGGGCCTCGAGCACCACCTGCGACAGGCGCGGCGGCGGCGCGACTTGAAGTTCGGCCACGCGCGGCCGGACGAACCCCTTCTCGGCCATGAGGGCGCGCGCGCGCTGGATGCGGGCCTTGCTCTTCGTTCGGCGCGCTTCCACGCCCCGGCGCAGCCAGGCCACCTCCTGGGAGATCCAGCGGTCCCGCTTGTGCTGTTCGAGCCCCGCCTCCTCCTCCGCGACCAGCTTCTGCTCCAGGTAGGCCTCGTAGTTCCCGGGCCAGCTCGTCACCCCGCCCTGGGGCGTGATCTCCACGATCCGGTCCACCAGGTCGTCGAGGAAGTAGCGGTCGTGGGTGACGAGCACGAGCGCGCCCGACCTGCCGTCCAGCTCGTCCTCCAGCCAGTCCACGGTGTCGGCGTCGAGGTGGTTGGTGGGCTCGTCGAGGAGCAGCAGGTCCGGGTGGGAGAGGAGCGCCCGGGCGATGGCCACCCGCTTGCGCACTCCGCCCGAGAGATCGGCCACGGGACGGTCCCAGTCGCGCACGCCCAGGCGATCGAGCAGCCGGCGCGCCTCATGGGCCGTGTCCCATCCCCCCAGGTGATCGACCCGGTCGGCCAGCGCGGCGAGCTCCGCGAGCATCCGGTCCCGCCGTTCCGGGTCGGCCTCGCTGGCGACGGCCCCGGACAGCCGGGCGTGGGAATCGATCGCCTCCCGCAGCGGAGCCCGCGCCACCTCCAGCTCGGAGGCCACGGTGGCCCCGGCCGGGAACTCCGGCTCCTGCGGGAGGTAGGTCACGGACGTCCCGCGGCGTAGCTGGACCTCACCCCGGTCGGGTTCCGTCACGCGGGCCAGGATCCGGAGGAGCGACGACTTGCCCGATCCGTTCACGCCCACGAGCCCGACCCGCTCTCCCTCCTCGATGGTGAGGGTGAGCCCGTCCAGGATGGTCCGGCTGCCGAAGGCGAGGCCGATGTTCGATGCATGCAGCAGCGTCACGGATCCCCTGTTACCATGGTTGCCCCATGCAGCAGACCGAGAACCTGAACGTCGTCTCGCTCGACCTGATGCCCTCGCCCGACGAGGTGAAGGGTCGCCATCCGCTCTCCGAGAGGGCCGCCACCACCGTCGTGAACGCCCGCCGCGCCATCGAGGCCATCCTCGACGGCCGCGACCCGCGCCTCTTCGTGGTGGTGGGTCCCTGCTCCATCCACGATCCCGCAGCCGGGATGGAATACGCGCGACGACTGCAGGACCTCGCCGCCGAGCTCTCCGACACCCTGCTGCTCGTGATGCGGGTCTACTTCGAGAAGCCCAGAACCTCGCTCGGGTGGAAAGGGTTCGTGAACGATCCCCGCATGGACGACTCCTTCCGGATCGACGAGGGCATGGAGCGCGGCCGCCAGTTCCTGCTCGACGTGAACGAGCTGGGCGTGCCCGCCGGCACCGAGGCGCTCGACCCCATCGCCCCGCAGTACTATGGCGACCTGATCGCCTGGACCGCCATCGGCGCCCGCACCTCCGAGTCCCAGACCCACCGGGAGATGTCCTCGGGACTTTCCACGCCGGTGGGATTCAAGAACGGCACCGACGGCGACGTGGACGGAGCGGTGAACGCCATCCTGTCGGCGGCCGGCCCCCACAGCTTCCTGGGCGTGAACGGCGAGGGGCGCTCGGCCATCGTGCGCACCCGCGGGAACCGCTACGGACACCTGGTGCTCCGGGGCGGCGGTGGCCGACCCAACTTCGACACCGTTTCCATCTCGCTCGCGGAGGAGACGCTGCGCAAGGCGAAGCTCCCCCGCAACGTGGTGGTCGACTGCTCCCACGCCAACTCGTGGAAGAAGCCGGAGCTCCAGCCGCTCGTGATGCGCGACGTCGCGCACCAGATAAGGGAGGGCAACGCGTCGGTCGTGGGCTTCATGGTGGAGAGCTTCCTCGAGGGGGGCAACCAGGCCATCCCGGCCGACCTCTCGAAGCTCCGCTACGGGTGCTCGGTCACCGACGCCTGCGTGGACTGGGACACCACGGTGAAGATGCTGCGCCGGGCCCGGGAGGTCCTCCAGGAGACGCTCCCGTCCCGGGCGCGACCGGCCCCGTGAACGGCCCCGGACCGACACCCGCGACGGCCCGCGCGCCCGCCCCCCAGGGGCGCCCCTCGCTGGCGCGCTTCGCCTGGCTCTCCATCGCCGCGGCGATCGTGACCATCGGGCTCAAGACGGCGGCCTGGCTCCTCACCGGCTCGGTCGGCCTCCTCTCCGACGCCGCCGAGTCGGTGGTGAACCTGGTGGCGGCGGTGACGACGCTGGGGATGCTCACGGTGGCGGCGCGCCCTCCCGACGAGGAGCACGCCTACGGCCACGACAAGGCCGAGTACTTCGCGAGCGGCGTCGAGGGCGGGCTCATCATGGTCGCGGCGGTGGCCATCGCGATCTCGGCGGTGAACCGGCTGCTCCATCCGGCCCCCATCGAACAGATCGGACTGGGCCTGCTCGTCTCCACCGCGGCCTCCCTGGTCAACCTGGGGGTGGCGCTGGTGCTCTTCCGCGCCGCGCGGCGGTACACCTCCATCGCGCTGGAGGCCGACGCCCACCACCTCATGACCGACGTCTGGACCTCGGTGGGCGTCCTGGCCGGAATCGGGGTCGTGGCCCTCACCGGTTGGGGGACGCTCGACCCGATCGTGGCCATCGCGGTCGCGGTGAACATCACCTGGGCCGGAGGGAAGCTGGTGCAGCGCTCGGCCCACGGGCTCCTCGACTCGGCGCTCCCCGCCGATGATCGGGCGGCGGTGCAGCGGGTGCTCGAGCGCCACCGCGGTCCCGAGGTCCAGTTCCACGCGCTCCGGACGCGGCAGGCGGCCTCGCGCCGCTTCGTCTCCGTGCACGTGCTCGTCCCGGGAGCCTGGACCGTGGCCCGGGGGCACGCGCTCCTCGAGCAGGTCGAGCGGGAACTCGGCGAGGCCCTGCCCGGCGTCCACGCCTTCACGCACCTGGAGGCGCTGGAGGACCCCTCGTCCTACGCCGACGAGGGGATCGGCCGCACCCCGGGTCAGGCCGCGCGGACCACCACACCCGTGGCAGTCTCGGCGAACACGTACTCGGAGTGAACTCGCTCGGCCGTCTGGAGCGCCCAGGGCCGGTCGAAGAGCACCACCAGGCGGTCCCGGACGTCGAGCACGACCATGCCCTCGACGGAATCCTGGAGGGCCTCCAGGTCCACGGGCGCGCCGTCGGCCCGGCTGGGCCAGCGGGCCAGCACCCAGGGAACCGTCTCCACACGGACCTCCACGCCGTACTCCGCCTCGAGCCGGTACTTCACCACCTCGAACTGGAGCTGCCCCAGCGCTCCCAGCACGAGGTCCCCGGCCCGTCCGGCGGGCGGGTGGTAGAGCTGGACCGTTCCCTCCTGGGCCAGCTGCTGGATGCCGGTGGCGAACTGCTTCCGCCGCATGGGATCGACGAGCGCCAGCCGCCGGAAATGCTCCGGCGCGAAGCTGGGGATTCCCTCGTAGGAGAAGCGGGACCCCCCGGTGAGGGTGTCGCCGATCTCGAAGATCCCCGGATCGTGGATGCCGACCACGTCGCCGGGGAAGGACTCGTCCACGATGCTCCGCTCCCGGGCCAGGAACTGGGTGGGGCTGGCGAGCCGCACCTCCTTGCCGCTGCGGACATGGGTCACCTTCATGCCGCGCACCATGCGCCCCGAGCAGATGCGGACGAAGGCGATCCGGTCCCGGTGGGCCTTGTCCATGTTCGCCTGGATCTTGAAGACGAACCCGCTGAACTCCTCCCGGGACGGCTCGACCATCCCCGCGTCGGAGGCGCGCGCGCGAGGAGGCGGCATGAGCTCGGAGAAGGTCTCCAGGAAGGCCTCCAGACCGAAGTTGTTCACCGCCGACCCGAAGAACATGGGGGAGAGCTGGCCGGCCTCGAACCGCTCCGGGTCGAAGCCGTCGCCAGCCATCTCGAGCAGCTCGGCGTCGTGCCGCAGCCGGTCGTACCCCGCGTCGTCGAGGGCCTCGCGGAGCGCCGGGTCGTCGATGCCGGTCACCTCCACCGGCGGCCGCTCCGCCCCGGTGGTGGAGCCCGAGTTGGCGTGGGCCGCGTCGAAGAGGTACACGCGCCGTCGCAGCCGGTGGTAGACCCCGCGGAAGACGCCGCTTCGGAAGATGGGCCAGGTGACCGGGAAGACCCCGATCCCGAGGACGCTCTCCACCTCGCCGATGAGCTCGAAGGCGTCGCGGCCCGGCCGGTCGAGCTTGTTCACGAAGGTGAAGATGGGGATGGCCCGCTGGCGGCAGACCCGGAAGAGCTTGCGCGTCTGGGCCTCCACGCCCTTGGCGCAGTCGAGGAGCATCACCGCGCCGTCCACCGCGTGGAGCGTGCGGTAGGTGTCCTCGCTGAAGTCGGCGTGACCGGGGGTGTCGAGCAGGTTCATCTGCAGCCCCCGGTAGGGGAACTGCAAGACGCTCGTGGTGATGGAGATCCCGCGCTCCCGTTCCATCTCCATCCAGTCGGAGACGGCGCTGGCCCTGCCGCGCTTCGCCTTCACCGCACCGGCGAGCTGGATCACCCCTCCGTAGAGGAGGAGCTTCTCGGTGAGTGTGGTCTTCCCCGCGTCCGGGTGGGAGATGATGGCGAACGTTCGCCTGCGCGCGATCTCGTGCTTCATGGGGGCCGCCCCTCGGGGCGGCACTTCCTATCACGCCCGGGCCGGAGTTGCCCGATCGGCCCCGTCCCGGGAGGCCTTGCGCTTCCAGAACTGGCGCGGGGCCATGGCGAGCGCCATGAACAGGAACTGGACCGCGATGAAGCCGGAGAGCGCCCAGAAGGCCTTGTCCATGAAGCCGTACGAGTGGAGCCCCACCCCGAGCATGTTCACCCCGAACCAGGAGAGGCTGGTGATGACGTTGCCGAAGATGGCCATCGTCATGACGCCCCGCTCCCGCGCGAAGCCGCCCCAGCGCGCGTGCAGGATGATGGCGTTCCAGAGCACGATGAGCAGCGCCCCGTTCTCCTTGGGGTCCCAGCCCCAGAACCGCCCCCAGGACTGGTCGGCCCAGATGCCGCCCA
Organism: uncultured Anaeromyxobacter sp.; assembly: GCA_903855945.1. Classification (GTDB taxonomy): domain Bacteria; phylum Myxococcota; class Myxococcia; order Myxococcales; family Anaeromyxobacteraceae; genus CAIOAK01. The sequence goes on along the minus strand of CAIOAK010000018.1, from coordinate 13,470 downwards.
GGACCGTGCCGACGAAGCTGAAGAAGAGCGAGAAGGCGACGATGCCGTAGACCATCCCCGAGAGGGACCGGGAGGTCTCCGGGTCGATGCGCGGGGCGAACTGCTTGCGGAGCGTCCAGGCGATGGCGATGGCGCCGGCCAGGAAGGTCCCGCTGTAACCGATGGTGATGGTGGTGACGTGGGTGGCGAGCCAGAAGTTGGAGTCGAGGACCGCCCGCATCATCTCCATGGTGTCGCCGTCGCCGGTGAGGTGGTGGGCCACGAGCAGCGAGGCGAACCCGGAAGCCGAGGCCACGGCGGTGCCGAAGCCGTTGCGGTACATGCGCTCCAGCACGATGCCGAGGAGCACGGCGCCCCAGCCCACGAAGACGGCCGAGGAGTAGAGGTTCGTCACCGGCGGACGCCCCTGCAGCACGATGCGGGAGACGAGCCCGGCGGTCTGCACGATGGCCCCCGCGCAGAGGAATCCGAAGGCGGCCGGACGCAGCACGGCCGGCTTCCAGAGCCAGGAGGCGAAGACCGTCAGCATGGCCAGCACGTAGATGACCATTCCCACGTAGAAGGGCTGGGCCCGGTTGAAGGTGGTCTCGTGGTCCACCTGGGTCTGTGCTTCGGGCCATGCGCCGAAGGTGACGATCTGGAGGTCCTTCACGCCGCGGTTGAAGGACGGAGCGTCCTGCACCGACCAGGCCGTGGCGATGCGGGCCATCGGCTCCAGGCCGGCGTTGGCCGCGCCCATGGCCGCGGCGCGCAGGGCCTCGCCGGAGCTGGTCCAGGCCTCGGCCTTCTGGCCGGGCAGCGGGGGGATGGCGCGGAAGTAGGCGAGCTCGGCGAGGGAGGCCTGCCGCTGGGCGGCTCCCGGGGCGCCGGGTGCAGCCACCTCGACGGCGAGGCCGGGCGACTGCTCGAGCTGCATCGTGTTCTTCAGCCGGTGGTACAGGTAGAGCCGCTCGAAGAGGTTGAGGACCGCCCCCTGGAAGCGGGTCCGCTGCTTCGCCTCGATGGCCTGGGCCGCCTGGGATTCCCGCTGGACCGCGTCGATGTACGGGACGATCTGCTGGAAGGAGAAGTAGCGCTCCTTGCTCTGCCGGATGCCCATCATCCCCAGCACGTCCGGATCGTTGATCACGAAGATGGGCTGCTGGTCGGCCACCTGGGGGCGGAACAGGACGTCCAGGATCCATTCGCCCGGTAGAACCGTGTGGTCCTGCCAGCGGAACTCCTGCTGGCCCCGGATGGCGAGGAGCGCGTTCCGGGCCACGCTGTCGAGGGGCTTCAAGCGTCCCCCCTCGAGCACCGGGAGGCGCGAGAAGCCGTCCACGTCGAGCCCTCGGACCCGGCCGGGGGCGCGCAGCATGAGCAGCGCGCCGAAGAGGGCCAATCCGCCCGCGATCCACGCCGAGTACTTGCCGATCTTGCTCATGTCACGCCCCCTGCGCGGCCTGGGCGAGCCGGGCCGCTTCGCGCTTGCGCGCCGACCTGCGCATGCTGATTCCGAAGTGGATGAGGAGCCCCACGGTGACGAGCACGCAGGACACGTAAGGGAGCAGCCAGCCCGGGTTCTCCACCACCTGCAGGATGGAGAGGGTGTCGCCCTTCCCGAAGCTGGCCTGGTAGAAGGCCTTGCCGTCGTAGCGGAGCGGCTGGTTCATGTAGATGAGGACGTCGCGCCGCTCCCCGGTGGTGGGGTTGTCGAGGTGGACGAGGCTGGAGAAGTTCTTCGGGATGTCGGTCCCGGCGTAGCTGTCGTGGCTGAACTTCTTGAGCGTCACCGAGTAGGGCAGGTACTGGCGGCGGTGGCGCATGCCGAGCTGGTAGGTCTTGCCCTCGTGGGTGAAGCTCTGGGAAGCTCCGAGCGCCTGGGAGACGAGCCAGGTCCCGTAGCTCCGTCCTCCGGCGATGGGCTCGACCAGGGCTGCGCTCTGATCCTGATCGCTGTCGGCGGTGGCCGGCGGCACCTCGCTCCAGGCCACCGACGTCCCCACCCCCGCCGTGGCGCCGGACGGAGGGTCGTTGGGCATCCGGTTCCGCAGACGGGCGTTCTGCGCGAACTGGTGGACCTTCAGGGTCACCGGGGTTCCGGGGATGGCCACGGTCCCCTGCCCCCGGAGCGTGCCCGACCGGATGGCGTAGACCTGGTCCCACTGGGGATCGGTCACGTCGATCACGGCCAGCTCGGCGTCCCGCCCCTCGACGAAGTTCACCGTCTGGCCGTTCTCGATGGCCATCTGGGACTCGACCTGGAAGGCGCTCGAGACGAACTCGCCGGCCACGAAGAGGATGAGGCCGAGGTGGACGATCCACAGGCCGGCCTTGCTCCAGGAGAGCTCCATGCGCGCGCCCTGGGCGGCCACCAGGTTCACCACGAGCACCATCCCGACCAGCGCGCCTCCCGGGAAGACCGGGATCATCCACTGCGTGCCGGGCACGTCCCAGAAGACGACGAAGCTGCGCATGAAGGCGTTGACCGCCCCCATCGTGCCCATGTCCACCTGCGCGAGGGTCGCCGCGGTGACGAGCACCATGAGCGCCGCCAGGCAGATGATCGTCAGCTGGAGCGACGTGATGGCGCGGAGGATGGGGTTCTTAGGGACGGGCAAGGCGCAGGCTCTCCAGGAGGTGAATGAAATCGGCCCGGGTTGCGGTCACGGCCTCCCGGGGACCAACCATCTTCACGAACCAGCTATTCCCCCCGTCGAAGAGGATGGCCGCCACCATCCGCGTGGGGTCCTTCTCGTCGCTCGCGTAGTCGAAGAGGGCGAGCTTTCCGGCCGGGGAGCCGAGCGACTTGCGGTCCTTGGCGAGAGCGCCCTCGTCCACCGGGGGCAGCCCGATCTGGTTCCGCCAGCGGTTCACGTTGGCGAGCTCTCCACCCGCGGGACCCGGGAAGACCGTGACCGAGACCTCGACCTTGCCCTTCCCCGTGGGGGTGGGCCGGATGGTGGCGTAGCGCATGCCGCCCTGCGACCGCTCCTCGGTCCAGCCCTTCGGGAGCGTCCACTGAAGGGTGCCGACGGCCGATGCGTCGGGGGGCGGTGGAGGCGCCGGTGTCGCTGCGCCGGGGTCGGACTTGGGAACCCGGTAGCGGGCCACCTCGTCACGGCTGCAGGCGGACACGATGACGAGCGCCGCGATGGACCAGATGCGCTTCTTGGACATTCACATCACCTCCCGGTTCAGGGCGCCGGATTCTTAACGGAGCGTGGCGAGAAGCACCCGAAAAGAATGGAGGAAGGCGATGGCCCCGATGGGAGGGTCAGCGCCGGGCCATGGCCGGGCGGAGACCTGGCGCCTCGCGACCGGTGCGGCTCACGTATTCCGTGTAGCCGCCCCCGTACTCGACCGGCCCCTCCGGACCGAGCTCGAGGACGCGGTTGGAGAGCGCCGAGAGAAAGCGTCGATCGTGGGAGACGAAGAGCATGGTTCCCTCGTAGCCGGCGAGCGCCCGCACGAGCATCTCCTTCGTCCCGACGTCGAGGTGGTTGGTCGGCTCGTCGAGGACGAGGAAGTTGGGCGGGTCGTAGAGCATCCGGGCGAGGACCAGTCGGGCCTTCTCCCCCCCGGACAGGACCCTGCAGGACTTCTCGATCTCGTCGCCGGAGAAGCCGAAGCAGCCGGCCAGCGTCCGGAGCGAGCCCACCGACGCGCGCGGGAAGGCCTCCTGAAGCGACTCCCAGACGGTCTCCTGGGGATCGAGCACCTCCATCGCGTGCTGCGCGAAGTAGGCCATCTTCACGCTGCCCCCCACCGTCACCGTCCCGGTGTCCGGGCGCGACTCGCCGGCGATCATCTTGAGGAGCGTGGTCTTGCCCGACCCGTTCGCCCCGAGCACGCACCAGCGCTCCCCGCGCCGGACGAGGAAGTCGAGCCCGTCGTACACCTTGCGGGAACCGAATCCCTTCACCACGCCGGCCAGCCGGGCCACGTCCTCGCCGGACCGCGGCGGCGTCCAGAAATCGAAGTCCACCGTCTTGCGGATCTTGGGCGCCTCGACCTTCTCGATCTTGTCGATCTTCTTCACGCGCGACTGCACCTGGGCCGCGTGGGAGGCCCGGGCCTTGAACCGCTCGATGAAGGCCAGCTCCTTCTTCAGCATGGCCTGTTGCCGGTCGAAGGCCGCCTGCTGGTGCTGGTCGGCGATGGCCCGTTCCCGCTCGTAGAAGTCGTAGTCGCCCGAGTAGCCGGTGAGCTCGCCGCCGTCGATCTCGATGATCTTCCCGACCACCCGGTTCATGAACTCCTTGTCGTGGGAGGTCATGAGGATGGCGCCGGGGTATTCGCGCAGGAACTGCTCCAGCCAGATGATCGACTCGAGGTCGAGGTGGTTGGAGGGCTCGTCGAGGAGCAGCGCGTCCGGCGCCATGAGCAGGATGCGGGCCAGCGCCACGCGCATCTTCCAGCCGCCCGAGAGGGCGCCCACGTCGCCGTCCATCATCTCCTGGGAGAAGCCCAGGCCGGCCAGGATCTCCTGGGCCCGGGACTCGAGGCCGTAGCCCCCCAGCTCGTCGAAGCGGGCCTGGACGTGGCCGAACCGATCCACGAGGTCGTCCATCTCGTCGGCGCGGGCCGGATCGGCCATGGCGTGTTCCAGGCCGTGGAGCTCCGCCGCCACCTCGGAGACCGGTCCCGCCCCGTTCATGGTCTCCGCCAGGGCCGTGCGGCCAGCCATCTCGCCCACGTCCTGCGAGAAGTGGCCCACGGTGACGCCCCGGTCCACCGAGACCTGCCCCTCGTCCGGCTCCTCCTCCCGGGTGATGAGCCGGAAGAGGGTGGACTTGCCGGCGCCGTTCGGGCCGACGAGCCCCACCTTCTCCCCCCGGTGGACCACGGCCGAAGCCTCCACGAAGAGGATCTGGTGGCCGTGCTGCATGGAGATGGAATCGAGCCGGATCAAGGCGTCGCGTTCTACACGCCGCGGCGGGCGGGCACAAGTCCGTCAGCGCCAGCCCGTGACGTCCGCGCCTGGCGGGGCGGTGCGCGCCCACCAGTCGGCCATCATCGCCCCGTAGAGGAACTCGGCGTCGGCCGGGGGCCTCGCGGTGGCGAGGAATTCCTCGGCCCGGTAGACCGCGTCGTTCAGGAAGAAGTTGTGGGAGAGCCCGACCGCCACGTGGATCTTCGGCGAGAAGACCGCCTCCCACGCGTCCCATGGCCCACCGGAGCGGGATCGGGTGCCGAAGGCCAGCTCCATGCGCGACTCCTGCTCGACCGTGCTGCGCCGAGGGCCGGTGGAGCGGAAGGCGTCCTGGTCGCCCACCTGGAATCGGGGCTCGGAGGCCGAGTTCACGGGGAGCGTGGAGACGAAGAGGAGGAGCCTCCCGTCGATCGGCCCGGCGGCTCGACCCTCCGGAAGCATCACCTCGAAGTGGGGAGCGGAGGGCGGCGGCGAATCCTATCGCGCCGAGACCTCCGAGGGCTCGTGTCCCACGCTCCGGTGGCAATTCGGCTCTTACGCCCCGTCTTAGCTCGGAGGCTTCCACGCATCTGTTCGTGCGTTCGAACAAGATCCCCGCGATGAAAGGCGCGCAGCCGTTCCTGGCGGAACTCCGCCGACGCAGGGTCCTCCACTCCCTCGCGATCTGGGGCGTCGTCGCCTTCGCGGTACTTCAGATCTACGAACCGGTGATGCACGGCCTCCACCTGCCGGAGTGGACGCTCAGCTTCGTCGTCCTGGCACTGGCCTTCGGATTCCCGATCACCGCGGCGCTCTCCTGGATCTTCGACATCAAGCGGACGGGCATCGTGATGACGCCGCCGGTGGAGGACGGCAACGGTGCGCCGGGGCCCAGGAGCGCGCGCTTCGCGGGGGCCCGCCTCGCCGTGCTCCTCCTCGGACTGGGTCTCGCAGCCGCGACGCCGGGACTCCTCTACTTCTTCGTCGTCCCGGGTACGGCACGCAGCGCCCTTCCCGGCACGGCGCCCGCCCGTGCGGCCGACGGCTCACACTCCATCGCGGTCCTGGCCTTCACCGAGCTGAGCCCGGGTCACGACCCGGAGAACCTCGCCGATCAGCTCTCGCAGGAGGTTCTCTCGGCGCTCGGCCAGGTGGACGGGCTGCGCGTCATGGGGCGCATCCCGTCCTTCCCGTTCAAGGGTGGAGCGGAGGACTTCCAGGCCGTCGGCCGCGCCATGAAGGTGGACCTCCTCCTCACCGGGAGCGTGCACGGTGAGGGAGGGCGCGTGCGGGTGCACGTGGCCCTCGTGGAGGCAGGCGATGGGCGCCTCGTCCTGTCGCGCACCTTCGACCGGAAGCATCCGGTGGCACTGGCGGCGCAGGAGGCGATCGCACGGGAGGTGGCCGGGGCGGTGCGGGGCCTGCTCGCCTCCCCGCCCGTCGCCCGGAGCGCCCGACTCGATGTCATGCCCGGGGCGCTCCCAGTGCGGTCGCCGCGATGATGCACGCGAGCCGCAACCACGGATTTCCCATCTTCTTCGATCCCCACTGGACCCGGAAGAACCGGCCGGGTCGCACGCCCGGCGCCCGATGCTTCGTGCCGCGCAGCGTCTCGACCACGCATCGATTCAGGCGCTCGTCGGATGGGTTCGATTCGCCGCCCACCCCTCCACGCACCGGGGAAGTGTCCTCGCCTCGAGCAGCGACCGGGCGAAGGCCTGTCGGGTTTGTAGCTCGCCCAGCGTGGAACCTCGTTCCGTGTCGAGCGGGATGGATGTCCATCGGACCTTGACTCCCGATCTTTCGAACGCTTCGCGCCATCTCCGCCTACCCGCAGTCGTCCCAGCAGTCGAGGCACTTCACGCTTCGGCCTCCCAGCCGCCCTCACCCTGCCCTGCTGGTGAGGGCTGCCCTCCTGGAGAGCGAACGGGGCTGTCACCGTGGGATCGAGGCGGAGAGGTTCGAGTCTCACGGGGCCAGAGCAAGAAGGACGATCGCCAGCGCCATCAACGCCGTCAGCGCCGCCAGGACGTACTCGCGCGACGAGTGAATGGGCTTCCCGCACCTATCGCAGCGACGTCCCGTCGTCGTGCCGATGGCTCCTTGTGCCCGTCCGATTTCGCGGCAGCGGGCCTGTCCTGTCCGGAAAGCTTGAACTTGACGGTCAGCGACCATCCCGCGAGGCCCCCCGCCAGAAAGCCGGCAAGCCAGAATATGAACGCGTGAGCACCCCAGCTCATGCCGCCTCCTTCTTCTGGGCGCGGAACACCAGGTAGTATAGCTCCCGGGGCCAGATCCCGCGACCTTCGCCGAGAGTGGAGTCGTAGACCTTGTCCTCGCTCTCCACCCAGGAATGCGGCGCGGATGCTGCAGAGCCTGGCTGAAACACCCTGCCCGTGACGAACTTCGCGTTCGTCTCGCCCCGTGCGCGGAGACCCGCCAGGGCGATCCTGGCGAGCGGAGAGGATGGAACTGCGCGAGGCTCTGACCTGGCTTGCCGGCGGCTCTTGACCTTGGGCGCCGCGAGTTTCCGCAGCCGGGCGGTGAGCGCATCCAGCTCATCTTCGAGCGACGCTTCGAGTAATCTGGACCCGATGGGGAAGAGCCCGTTGTCCGATTTACATCGTCGTCGCCTGGCCATGGTTCTTGATCGGACGAGCCAACGGCGGATTTCTGACATCTTTTGACACCGCCTACCCGGCACCAAGCGAAGTGGGCGTTGTCGTTGGCTTCCCGGACGTGACCGCGCGGTGTGGAGCCGCCGGTCCCTGTTCAGGTCAGGCGACATCCACGGCCTCGCGATCGACCGTCGGACGCATGCGCGGCTTCAGAGCGTCGGGCGTGACCAGGTCGACGTTTCGACCGATCTGGCCAGGGAGTGGGATGAGCCACGCCGCCACAATCGGGAACGCCGCTCCGGAAAAGCCCGGAACGGCGTTCTGTAGTTGGTTGCGGGGCCAGGATTTGAACCTGGGACCTTCGGGTTATGAGCCCTCGAAAAGGGCAACGGGCAGACGGGCGTCGTTGTTCGGTTTTCCTTGCGGGACAGGAGCTTGGCGAGATGGGCGAGACCACGGGAGTCGACATGAAGTGACGAGATCGACCACCAGACTGGTCTCGTTCTGGTCCCGGTTTGGACGGGTCAGCTACCCGATGGTCGCCGCCAGGTGCCCTGCCCACCTGGCTCACGCGATCTCCACGGCATCCCGCTCGATGCCCGGTCGGGTGCGCGGCTTGAGGCCGTCCGGGGTGACGAGGTCCACCTTGACGCCGAAGTGGTCCTCCAGAAATAGCTTCAGGCCGACGAAGTTGTCGAGGGTCGGTGACGTCTCGTACTCGACGAGCAGGTCGACGTCGCTATCGGGTCGCGCCTCGTCGCGTGCCGTGGAGCCGATCAGCGCGAGCCTGCGCACGTCGAAGTCCCGGCGAAGGGCGGGAAGGAGCGTCCGCAAAGCACCGATCGCGTCTTCGCGCCGCATCGACCTCCTTCGTCTCCGCTCCTGCCGAGCATCGACTACACGAGCCCGTTCTCCCGCGCCCACCGGACGAACTCCCCGGCACTGAACGGAAACCGGCCTCCCGCTCGCAGGAGGTCGTCGACCAGACGATCCGCCTCCACGTCCGAGAGCACGCCATGCTTGATCCCGCGCGCGACGACCGCCAGCGTCCGGCGGACCTCGACACCCTCGTCCCGGCCAGCCTGGACGGCAGCTTCGTCGTCCGTGAACGCGATCGCACCGTTTGCCTCGGCCCACGCCAGCACCGAGGCCTCGCCGATGTCGTGAACGTCCGATCCGAGCCGCCGGGCGTACTTGGCGAATAGCCGCAGCTCATCGAGGCCGTCTCCAGCCTCGACGCGGAGCCACGTGAGTTCGAGCACGTCCTGCAGTTCGGGGAACGCCGCAATGCCGTTCTGGATCTCGTCGATGACGGCGCGTGTGGTCACTCGCTCGTTCCCAGCCGTCAGCCGGTCGAGGTCCGGTAGTCGCATCGCTCTCGCGAAGCAACTCAACGGGGCGTTGTCGAAGACGTAGACGGCCACGCGCTAGTCGAGGTCGAACTGGGCGCGCATGGACTCGCGCGGGACCTTGTCCTCGGGCGGAAGGTCGGCTGCCGAGAGTGTGCCCCGAAGCAGCTCGACTGCTCGCCGGGCGCTGACCTTGTGCCGCTTGTAGCCGCGAACTACTGCCTGGGCAAACCGCGGGGCGACCGCTGGCGGGGCAAGTTCCTCCCGGAGGACGATCCCGCCCTCCAGGTAGTCGGCCTTCGTCGGGCGGTCGCGCTCCAGGCGTTCTCGCGTCCTTGCATCAATCAGTTCGAGGTTGCACAGGTGACCGAGCACTGCCGTCCAACTCACGCCAAACTCGGCCCCAAGGGCTATCGCTGCGAGTCGAGGGGCTCGGCGCCCGTCTAGCTCCTGCCATCGCGAAAGGACTGCCTCGCGTGGCATCAGAAAATGGATGACGAATGCATTGATTAGCCGCTCGCGCTCATCTCCAACCGTGCCGACGATCCACTCCGGAGAGTAGTCGTCCGCGAAGAGGTGATGCCCGAACTCGTGCACCAGCGTGAAGCGGCGGCGACCGGCCTGCTTGGCTCCGTTCACGAGTGCGACGCCCGCAGAGTCGAGACGGATGTACGATCCGTCGAGCGATTCGTCCTGGAGGTCGATGGAGAACGAGTGGAGCCCAGCGTTTTCCACCAGGCTCAGCAGGTCCCACACAGGGCCGGGGCCGACACCCAGGGCCACACGAATCTTGCTCGCCGCCCCCTCGGCCGACTCCACGTCCTCGAGCGCAGCCGGCCGCGCCACCTCACGCCTCTGGAGGAGCCCGAGTTCGAAGAGTTGCTCGACATCGCGGGCCAGGCTCTCCAGAAGGACGTCGGCCTGCGACTCGTCAATGGCCTCCCGGCTCCGGCGGCGGCTGACCACGGCCGGGGGCGACGGCAAGACGAACCAGTCGATGGGCCTCTTGAGAACACGCGCGACCCGGGCGAGTTCCAGGGAATCCAGCTTCCGTTCGCCAGCCTCGATCTTCGTGACTGCCGTCCGCTCGAGGTCGATGGCAGCCGCCAGTTCGGCCTGGCTAAGGCGGGAGGACTTCCGGGCCTCAGCCAGGCGGGCGCCGAGATCCGACCAGGTCGTGAGGGTTAAGGCCATGGTGCGAAATTAGCACATGGGCGGACCCGATGCAGGAATTCGGGTCGCCATGTCACGCTATGCCGAAGACAAAGCGCCACCCAACCATATGATTTCATGAATACAGGTCGGCCTTGGCAGCCGGCCCCAGGGTGCCCATGCTGCTTTGATGTCAGGGGAAGAACAAGTCAGGCACGTTCTCGTCATTCCCCAGTGGCTTCCCGCCCGATCCGAAGTAGCTGAACGACTGCGGGTCGAGTCGCAAGAGAGTCGGGATCGGAATGAACTCGCGCAATCCTGCCGCTACTTCCCTGGCCGGGTTGCTGAGAACGCGCGCGCGGATCGCGAAGCCCTCGTCCCGCACCACAACCTCGAACGGAAGAAGCGCTTCCAACCGACTGCGAACGCGATCGCCGTCGGAATCTTGCCGCGCCACTGCGGCATCGGGCTTCCGCGAAGGGTACCCAGGTCCGGCCGCGGCTCCCGACTTGAGACTGACCGGTACGACATAGACCTCCGAGCCGAAAAGAGTGTCCTCCGCGGCCCCAAACAAGTCCCCGGTTTCGATGCCCTGAAGCGCGACAATCAGCGGGAACGGGTACTTCTTGAGCTTCTCATCGAGCGCCGCCTGCACCTTCGGCCGGTCGTCGAACCAGCGCCCATCGTCATGGTGGGCGAAGAAGACCTCGAGTTCGGACTCGAGCGGAGGATGGTGCAATTCGAAGGCGATCACAACTCCGGGCTCCTGGAACAACTGAGTGCCTTCTCGTTGCTCCTTGAGGGCTTGCCGAATGAAGGCCTTGAAACCCTTCAGCGAGGCGCGACCGTCCACATCCATCCTGGAAAAGCTCGCAGGCGTCGGGGTACGGATTCCTTTCAAGGCGGCCTTGACGCGCTGGTATGCGGGAGGCAGACCGAAGTCGCCCGCCACGTGCCTCACCTCCACCAGGAAGTTCGCCCCGCCCTTCCAAATCCTCAGGTCGGGAGTAACGCCGGAGATCTCCGGTTCGTGCTCCACGCCCCAGCCCTGATCTCCCAAGACCTTCGCCAAGAGCAGAACCCCCGCAGCCGCGAAGACCTGTTTGTCGTCCCCGGAATGTAGCGGCCCCAGCATTCGGGGGCGCTGGTCGAGGGGGATCCGCATCGCTGCTGCCTCAAGCTGGCCCCGCGCTGCCTCCCTGGCCGGCCCGGGAAACGTCGCCCATCGATGGAGGAGCTTACGTGTGGCCTCGGGCTGCGCGAGCGCAGTGGACATGAGTTCGTCGGTGAAGATGAGCCGTTGGCCTGTCATTGGCTGGATAGGTAAGCCAGGGATCGGACGTTCCCCCTGGTCACCACACATACGCACCACCCCGCCGCCGAAGTTCCGCCCGGCAACCCTCCACGTCCGAGACGAGACGCGCGAGTTCGGCCCAGTACGCCCGGGTGTGGTTCTTGTGGACCAGGTGGACCGCCTCGTGCGCCGCCACGTAGTCCACCAGGACCATCGGCGCCTGGACGACGCGCCAGTTGAGCCGAACCTCGCCCTTCTCGTTGCAGCTCCCCCACCGGCTGGCCTGGTCACGAAGCAGGAGGCGCGGCGCAGGGAGGCCCAGCTTCTTGGTGAAGCGCTCCAGCCGCTCGGGCAACCGAGCCGCGGCGCGCTCCTTGAACCAGGCGACGACCGCCGCCCTGGCGGCCCGCCGACGCCCCCCCTCCCCCTTGCCACGCGGCACCTCGACCTCCAGCCACCCGCGCTCCATCCGAGCCGGTTTCGGGTCACGCACGGCGTGGATGCCGAGCCGGAAGCTCCGCCCGAGGTATGTGAACCCCTCCCCACTCACGAACTCCCGCGGTCGATCCGGACGATCCGCGAACTCCACCTGCCGCAGCTTGGCCACCGCCCAGGCGCCGCGCTGCCGCAACAAGGCCGCCAGTCGCTCCAATGTCGTGCCCTTCGGGGCGTAGACCAGCACGCCCTTCTGGCCGGCCTGGACGACGAGCGAGACCTGCGAGCGGGCAGCGCTGCGCCTCACCTGGAACGGGATGGTGGTCCTGCCGTACTGGACCGAGGAGCGCTCGGCCATCACCGGCCCTGCCGAACCTTGGTGACGTCGACGATGGTCGTGGTCATGTCCTCGCGCTTACCTGCGTCGAGCACCTGGGCCGCCAGCAGACGATCCTTGATGGCCCGGCGCATGTCCTTCTGGACCTGGGCCTTCTGGGTCCAGCCCGGGATATCCACGAACGGCGCGATGGCCTCCTCGATGAGCACGGCGAGCTTCTGGCGCGAGGCCTGGTACTCCGCGACCGGCTCGCCCGCCTTCGGCACCGGCATGGACTTGTCGAGCACCCCGTAGATGGCAAAGCCCATGTCGGTGAGGCCGGCTTCCTGCGCCGCGGAGGCCTCGCTCTTCACCTCGGCCGCCAGCACCTTGAGCAGCTCAAGCTGCTTCGCGGCGTCGATCCGCTTGGCCGCGCGGTCCTCGATGATCTTCTGGAGCTTCTCCCGGAGCGACTCGTAGAAGGCCGGGTTCTCCTCCAGCCGGACGTGGATCTCGTGCCGAATCGCATGCTCCATCTCGCTCGCCTTTGCCTCCGGCGAGACCAGGGCCTCGACCTTGGTGTCGAACTCCTTGGAGAAGAGCGAGACCTCCTTCACCAGGATTTCGACGCCGTCGGCGGCGATGGCCTCCTCGATCAGCTTGCGGACCTTGGCGCCACAGTCCGAGACGTCGAGCTGGTGGTCTCGATACCGAGCCCGCGCGGCCTGACGGACCATGCCGAGCCACTTCATATCGGGCACGTATGGCAGCCCGGCCGGGTCGGGCAGGACCATGTCCAGTGCCGCGGCGAAAGCGCGGAACGCTTGGTCGAACTCCCCCCGAACGTCCTCGGGCTCCAGGAGAGCGACGCAGGCGTCGAGGTCGCCCCTGTCCTTCACCTTCGCCATGAACCTCATCGCGGCCGCGTGACGCGCCTGGAGCTGGGGCAGCACGTCGACGCGCGGCTTCATCGCCCCCTTGACGTCCTGGGGCGAGAAGATCGCCAGCGCCTCCTTGAGCGCATCAGAGACGCCCCAGTAGTCCACCACCAGGCCGTAGGTCTTCCCCTCCTCCTTGCGGTTTACCCGGGCGATGGCCTGGAGGAGCGTGTGCTCCTTCAACGGGGAGTCGAGGTACATGACCTGCTCCACCGGCGCGTCGAACCCCGTAATGAGCATGTCGCACACCACCAGGATCGACAGCGGGTCCTTGGGCTTCTTGAAGCGCTCGATCAGCTCCTTGCGCTGCTGGTCGCTGGTGGCCCACTTGGCCAGGTGCGCCGCGTCGTCGTTGGTCGACGACATGATGAGCGCAGATGTGGGGGCGTTGAGACGGTCCAAGGTCTCCTTGTAGACGACCGCGGCCTCCCGGCTTACCGCCACGACCTGCGCCTTGAAGCCGTTGGGCTGGAT
>CAIOAK010000017.1 GCA_903855945.1 uncultured Anaeromyxobacter sp. | reverse complement strand
TATCTCTCCGGGTCGTCCGAGCGGGCGAACAAGGACCTGTTCCTGGCCGAACTCTGCGACGTCCTGGGCGTCCCCCGGCCCGACCCCGCGACCGGCGACTCCGACAAGGACATCTACGTCTTCGAGCGGGAGTCCGTCATCCAGGCCGAAGGGGGCAAGTACTCCACGGGCCACATCGACCTCTACAAGGACGCCTGCTTCGTCCTGGAGGCAAAGCAGGGCAGCGCCGCCGGGGCGAAGAAGACCGGGACCGCCAGGCGGGAGACGCCCGGCTGGACGATCTCCATGCAGGCGGCATTCGGCCAGGCGCTCAGTTACGCCCGAACGCTGACGAACCCGCCCCCGTTCGTCATCGTGGCCGACATCGGCTACTGCTTCGACCTCTACGCCAGCTTCGATGGCTCGACGAACTACCGCCCCTTCCCCAGGCCCCAGGGGCACCGGGTCTTCTTCAAGGACCTGGCCGGGCACCTGGAGACCCTCCACCGGATCTGGACGGAGCCCATGGGCCTCGACCCCACCCGCAACGCGGCCCGGGTCACCCGCGAGATCGCGGTCCACCTGGCCGAGCTGGCGCGGTCCCTGGAGGTCGCCGGGCACGGGGCGGAGCAGACGGCGTCGTTCCTCATGCGGGCCCTCTTCACGATGTTCGCCGAGGACGCGGGCCTCCTCCCGAAGGCCCTCTTCACGAAGCTCCTGGAGGAGAGGTGGGTGCCCGACCCGGAGTCCTTCGTCCCCGAGGTGGAGAACCTCTGGCAGACGATGCGGACCGGCGGCCACATCGTCGGCCTCGGGAAGATCCGGAAGTTCAACGGCGGCTTCTTCAACGACAGCCAGGCCCTCCCGTTGACCCAGAAGCAGCTCAGGCTCCTCCTGGGGGCCGCGAAGGCGAGCTGGACGGAGGTGGAGCCGGCCATCTTCGGGACCCTCCTGGAGCGGGCCCTCGTCCCCAAGGAGCGCCACTCCCTCGGGGCCCACTTCACCCCTCGGGCATACGTTGAGCGGCTCGTCCGCCCGACCATCGAGGACCCCCTCCGGGAAGAGTGGGACCTCGTCCGAGCTCAGGTCCACACCCTGGTGAAGGACGAGAAGGTGGCCGAGGCCCAGAAGGTCCTCCGGGCCTTCCACGAAAAGCTCTGCCGGGTGAAGGTCCTCGACCCCGCCTGCGGCACCGGGAACTTCCTCTACGTCGCGCTCGACCTCCTGAAGCGGCTGGAGAGCGAGGTCCTCGGGCTCCTCCAGGACATGGGCGAGACCCAGGGCCTCCTCGACCTCCACGGCGTGACGGTGTCGCCCGCGCAGCTCCTCGGGATCGAGATCAACCCCCGGGCCCGCGAGATCGCGGAGCTGGTCCTCTGGATCGGCTTCCTCCGGTGGCAGTACGGCAACCTCGGGAAGGGCGCGACGATCCCGGAGCCGGTCCTCCACGACTACGGGAACATCGAGTGCCGCGACGCCGTCCTCGCCTGGGACCGGATCGAGCCCCTGCTGGACGACCAGGGGAAGGCCGTCACCCGGTGGGACGGGGAGACGACGAAGACGCACCCCGTGACTGGCGAGCAGGTCCCCGACGACGAGGCGCGGATCCCGGTGGTGAGGTACGTCGGACCGAAGAAAGCCGAATGGCCGGAGGCCGACTTCATCGTCGGGAACCCGCCCTACATCGGGTCTGGACGAATGAGACAGGCGCTCGGCGATGGGTACGCCGAGTCCCTTCGGGCGGCACACGCCGATGTCCCCGAGTCAGCCGACTACGTCATGTACTGGTGGAACAAGGCGGCCGTGATGGCAAGAGAAGGCAGCATCCGGCGGTTCGGCTTCATCACGACGAACTCCATCACGCAGACATTCCAGCGTCGTGTGGTGGCTGATCATCTGGCGTCGAAGCCACCCTTGTCGATCGTCTTCGCGATACCCGACCATCCGTGGGTCGACGGCTTTGACGGTGCCGCCGTCCGCGTCGCCATGACGACGGCCCAGCGGGGGCCGATGGAGGGTGTACTCGGCAGGGCCGCTGCCGAGACCGGCGCAGGAGCCGATGGAACTGTCGAGGTCTCGATGGTCTGGAGGGCTGGAACCGTCAACGCAAACCTGACCATAGGGGCGGACGTCACGAAGGCGTGCCCCTTGCGGGCAAACTCCGGTCTCACTTGCCCCGGCGTGAAGCTGCATGGGTCTGGCTTCATCGTCACGCCGGAGGAAGCGGGGAGGTTGGGCCTCGGGAGGGTTACCGGCCTCGAACGGCACATTCGCCCGTACAGGAATGGTAGAGACCTCACGGCGTCGCCCAGGGGGGGCCTCGTCATCGACCTATTCGGCCTCGATGCTGGCGAGGTGCAGCGGGCGTTTCCCGATGTCTACCAATGGGTAGCCGATCGAGTCAGGCCGGAGCGAGAAGCGAGGGCGAGCGGATCCAAGGATTCCGCGGGGTACGCGGTGAGCTGGTGGCTGTTCGGGAAACCTCGCGCCGAATTGCGTCGAGCCCTTGCCGGGCAACCTCGCTTCATCGCCACAGTGGAGACGGCGAAGCACAGAGTCGTCATGTTCCTTCCCGCCGACGTGCTTCCCGACAACAAACTGATAGTCGTGCCGCTGCACGATGCACTTGCGCTCGGGATACTCTCATCGCGGGTCCACGTTTCCTGGGCTCTCGCCGCCGGAGGCCACCTCGGCTACGGCAATGATCCGGTCTACGTGAAGTCTCGCTGTTTCGACCCATTCCCATTCCCGGTCTGCGGCGACCATCAGGCCGCGCCGATCCGTGACCTCGGCGAACGTCTCGACGCTCACAGGAAGCAGCGGCAGGCCCTCCACCCCACCTTGACCATCACCGGCATGTACAACGTCCTGGAGAAGCTCCGCTCGGGCGAGGCGCTGACCGCCAAGGAAAAGGTCATCCACGAGCAGGGGCTCGTCTCGATCCTGAAGCAGATCCACGACGACCTCGACGCGGCCGTCTTCGAGGCCTACGGCTGGCCCGCCACCCTGACCGACGAGGAGATCCTCGTGCGCCTCGTTGCCCTCAACTCCGAGCGAGCCGAGGAGGAGAGCCGGGGCCTCGTCCGCTGGCTCCGGCCCGAGTACCAGAACCCCGGCGGGAAGAAGGCCGAGGCCCAGGGCGAGATGGAGGTCGACCAGGAGGAGGACGAGGTCGGGGTTCCGGCACCTGCCGCGCAGAAGCCCCGCCCGTGGCCGAAGGCGCTCCCGGATCGGATCTCCCTCGTCCGGGACTGGGCGCTCCAGCTCCGGGCCCCCGTCGCCCTCACCGACGCCACCGGGGCCTTCGCTGGCGCCCGACCGGCCGACGTCGAGCCCGTCCTCGACAGTCTCGCGGCGCTGGGGCTGCTCCGGTCGTTCGAGTCCCCTGAGGGCCGACGCTGGTCAGGAGCAGCTCGGTAGCGCGAACGAGAAGGCGTCCCTCACGGCTCCGTTCTCCGGGTAGTCCGCGAACCGGTGCCCGCCCTCGCCATGATGGACTTCGGCTGTGCCGCCCGAGGGAAGGATGGCCCAGGCGCGGCGGAGGATGGAGAGCATGGTCGGGGGCTTGGCGATGCCAGCGGCGATCCCCGCGGCGCGAGCGGAGGTGAACTCGCCGCGTGCGAGGGCGAGGGCGATTTCGGGAGCGTCGCGCTTCAGGCGGCGGACGAGGTAGGAGGCGCCACGGTCGGTAGAGGGAGTGACGCCATCTCTACTCCGTCCGTTCCCGATCTCCCCGACCTTCGCCAGGGCCGTCACCCCCCGGGTCCGCCGCGAGGGCCTGGGCGCCCGGATGCACCGAATAAGATTCCGTCGGGAGGAGTAGAGATGGCCGACAAGAAGAAGACTTGGACCGAGCCGGAGTTGATCGTGATCACCCGGGGCAGACCCGAGGAGAGGGTCTTGGGGGTGTGCAAGAACGCGTCGAGCAGCGGTGCAGACGTCGCAGACGGCGCGTGTACAGGCATGGGTGGGGACTGCCACTTGGAAGTCTCCTCGTAGCCGGCAGGGCCGCCAGGTCCGGCTGGACCGGCGGGAGGAATTCGGGGAGCCGGAGTCCCTTCGCCCGGACCAGGGCCTTTGCTCGGCGGGCCAGCTCCGCCACCTCCCACGGGCGCACCGGGGGCGTCGAGGACGTCCCCTTCCTTGGGGGCAGCGTTGGCGGCTTCTTCGGCATAGAGGGCGGCGAAGTCAGTCCAGGCCCCGACCGGGACAGATGGCCGCGACGTGTGGCGACCCCGGCTGGAAGGAGACGAGACCGTTACGCTGTGCTCAGCATTTCCGCTCGCCAACGACCTGGGCGTCCAGGACGTTCCCATCGCCCGGGGCGGCCCCGAGCTGCTGTTGAACGGATGCAGTCGCTCAACGATCTTCCCGGAACGAGAATGTTCCGAGAACCGGGAAGAGGACTCCCGGGGAGGAGAGCCGGTTCTTCCTGATGAACCTGCCCGAGCAACGAAGGGGCGCGCGACGATCGACGATCAGCCGGAGGCCGCGGTGGGACCCGGCTCGAACGCCCTGAGGCGCGTCGGAATTGCGCCGTCCGCGAAAGTCAGGACGGGACCGGCCTCGGACCCGTGAGGCGGGACGGTCTCGACAGACCCGCGACAGGTCGTGTGTCAACCGTGTCTCAACCGCGTGTCATCACCCTCGCGCGAAGCGTCCTGGGTCAGCCCCAGCACGGCCCCCGACGCTGGGAACCGCCGGCCCGAGACGAGTCCCCTTCTGTTCCGCTGTCGAGGACGCTAGTCTTGTTCGTAGGAGGACCTTCCCGTGCAGGAATTCCAGGGATGGGAGCACCTGCTGGCGACCTGCCAGAGCGTGGCGTCCGGGACATACTCGGACGAGATCCTCGAGCTGACGCGAGAGGAACAGCCGGAACCCGTGCGCGAGTTGGCGGAGGCCATGGCCTTCATGATGGTGAAGGTCGAGGCGAGGGAATACCGCCTGAGCCTCCTCGTGAAGGAACTGGAGGCCACCAACGAGAAGCTCCGGCGGAGCACGATCGGAACGCTATCGGCAATGGCCCGGTCCCTGGGGGCACGGGACGCCTATACCCAGGGTCATGCCGAACGGGTGGCGGACTATGCCCAGGCCCTGGCCCGGAATCTGGCGCTGGCCGACGAGGACGTGGAAACCGTCCGGGTCGCCGGCCTGCTGCACGACATCGGCAAGATCGGCTTCCCCGACCGGCTCTTCGAGGATCACGCCGGAAAGAACCCTCCCGAGGTGGTGGCCGAGATCATCAAGCACCCCGCCCACGGAGCGGCGATTCTCCAGGACCTGGATTTCCTGGGTGAAGCTCTGGAGTTCATCCACTCCCATCACGAACGCCCGGACGGGAAGGGCTATCCCCGCCGCCTGCCGGGGGAACGGGTCCCCCTCGGGGCGAGGATCATCGCCGTGGCCGATGGGTACGACGCCATGACCACCGACCGGCCGTATCAGAAGGCGCTTCTGCCCGAGGTCGCTCTCGGGATCCTCCGGAAGCACGCCGGCGCGAAGTGGGACGCCTCGTGCGTCGAGGCCTTCGCCCGGGTCCTCGAAGAGCGGGGATTGTTGCCGTAGTCCCCGGCCGGTCGCGCCTGGATCCAGCTGGAGGGGACGGGGCAGGGACAGGTCGCGACCTGTCCTTCCGGAAGGGCCCCAGGCGGATCCTGCCCAGACCCTTCCCGCGTGCACTTGACGCTCGCCAAGCAGAGAGCCACATTGGAAACGGTATTGCAGGGGTGTTTCTTGCGGCAGAACGTCTCTTGCCGGAAGTGTGGGAAGTGCATGGACGCCGGGTGTGCATCGACTCCAGGGCTTCTGTCGAGTCTCGCCCGTGAGGGCAGTCAGAGAGGGTTCGGATGAGGAACAAGACGAGGTGGATCTGTCTGTGCGTGGCCGGTCTCTCGGCGTTTCTCTCGACCGGTGCGTGGGCGGCCGAGATGGGAGTCTTGCTCGGGGACCGGCAAGCCTCCCCCCCCGGGGAAGGAGTTCCCGTCCAGGCGGCGGCGGCCCATCCCGATGACGCGACGGGGACCCCGAGCGTCGCTGCGCCGAATCTGACGCCCTACAAACCGACGGGATGGTAGGACAAGATCGTCGTCTCGAACGTGACGGGGACGACCACCGACGGCAGTCCGCTCTCTCCCTCGGATACCCTGTACGTAAGCTGGGCCGAGATCAACAGCGGAACGGCCACGTCGGGGGTGTTCTACACCGAACTGTACATGGACGGCGTGCCCAAGAATTCGTGGTACACGGCCCCGCCGCTGGTTCCCAACGAGTACGCCTGGTTCGCCGACTACTCGATCGGGAGGCTGGCCGCCGGAACGCACACCTTGAAAATCGTGGTGGATTCCACCGGGGTGGTCTCGGAGAGCAACGAAGGGGACAACGAGTACACGAAGACGATCGTCGTGGGCTCGACCGCGGGCCTGGTCTTCCACGCGGTGACGCCGTGCCGGCTGGTGGACACGCGGTACCCGGGCAGCTACCCGATCAGCGGCGGCGCGATGGCGGCCACGGAGTCCCGGTCGTTCGCGGTGCCGTCGTCGTCCTGCCGCATCCCGGTAAGCGCGCAGGCGTATTCGTTGAATGCCACGGTCGTCCCGCACGGGAGCCTCTCCTGGCTCTCGATGTGGCCCACGGGCCAGGTGCACCCGCTGGTCTCGACGCTCAACGCGCCCGATGGCCGGATCAAGGCGAACGCGGCCATGGTGCCGGCGGGGACGAGCGGGGCGATCTCGGCGTACGTGACCGACGCCGCGGACCTCATCCTGGACATCAACGGCTACTTCGAGGCCGCGGGCGGCGCCGGGGACCTCGCGTTCTATCCGCTCTCGCCGTGCCGGGTGAGTGACACGCGGAGGGCTACCGGCACGAATGGCGGTCCGGTCATGTCGGCGGGGCAGACTCGAGCCATCTCGACGTCCGGCGTCTGCGGGATCCCGGCGACGGCGCAGGCGCTGTCCCTTAACTACACGGTCGTACCCCAGGGACCCCTCGGCTACCTGACGACCTGGCCGACTGGGCAGAGTCAGCCGCTCGTGTCGACGCTGAACGCGCCGACGGGGACCATCGTGGCGAACGCGGCGATCGTGCCGACGGGTACCGGGGGTCAGGTGAGTGTCTACGTGACGAACACGACGGACGTGATCGTGGACGTGAACGGGTATTTCGCGCCGGCGGGGTCGGCGGGGGCGCTGACGTTCCACACGGCGACGCCCTGCCGGGTGGTTGACACCCGGGACCCAGCGGGTCCGTTCGGGGGGCCGGACATGACGGCGGGCGGGACACGGGGCTTCCCGGTGCCGTCTTCGGCGTGCTCGATCCCGTCGACGGCGCAAGCGTACTCGCTGAACGCGACGGTGGTGCCGAGCGGGACGTTCGGGTGGCTGACCCTGTGGCCGGTGGGGATCGGGCAGCCGCTGGCATCGACACTGAACGCGCCGGACGGGTCGCTGACGTCGAACGCGGCGATCGTGCCGGCTGGGACCGGCGGGGCGATCAACGCCTTCGCGACCCATGCTTCGAGCCTGATCCTGGATATCAACGGGTACTTCGCGCCGTAGGGCAGCGCCAATGAGGGGCACGGTAGGCCCCGGGGATTGCGACGCCGTGAGGCGTATCTGATTTGGATTGAGCAGGGTAAGTGGTTTGGGCTCCGTGCGATCCTAGGAGGAGAGTTCGATAATCGGTGAGAACGCTCCACCATCATTCGATCAGGAACTTGGCGCCCTTCACGGGGCGCTTTTCTTTTTCCCGGACCGCCTTCTTTTCGAGGCCGAAGCCTTCCGACACCGTGTGGGCCTTCGTGTGGGACGCCCAGTTCGT
Organism: uncultured Anaeromyxobacter sp.; assembly: GCA_903855945.1. Lineage (GTDB taxonomy): Bacteria > Myxococcota > Myxococcia > Myxococcales > Anaeromyxobacteraceae > CAIOAK01. The sequence goes on along the minus strand of CAIOAK010000017.1, from coordinate 11 downwards.
GGAGCCGTATC
>CAIOAK010000016.1 GCA_903855945.1 uncultured Anaeromyxobacter sp. | reverse complement strand
TGGTCGAACCGATGACCGCCACCCTGAGCCGGATCCACCTGACAGCTTCCCGCGACTTCCTCGCCCTCCTCAAGAAGGCCAAGGCCGGCCAGTCCCACGTCCAGCCCAACGCCACCGACGAGCAGGTACTCACCGCCGCACTCCACCTCCTCATCGCCCAGCAGGAGAAGCGCAAGGCCAGCGTCCCCGCCAAGGTGAAGCGCGCCGTGATGGCCCGGGACGAGGCCCGCTGCCAGTGGCCCACCCACGACGGCGGCATCTGCGGCGCGACGGTCAAGCTCGAGGTCGATCACATCCAGCCCCGCGGGAAAGGCGGCCCCTCGACGGTCGCCAATTGCCGGATCCTTTGCAAACCCCATAATCTGGAAGCTGCGCGGAACACCTACGGCGACGAACTGATGAACAAGTTCACGGGATCAGTCCGAGAACCCCCCGCGACCTACGGCACCGGCCACCCATCCGCCAGGCGGGCCGGGGTGGCCCCGGCGCGGGGCGCATCTGCGCGGGCGCCGGGAACCGGCTCCAATCGAACCTCGGTGTGCCCCGGCGCCATCCAGCCTTGCCCACCCCCCCCGCGCAGCCGGCGCCCCCCAGCGCCGCGGGCTCCACCCCGGCCCGCCGGCCTCACGGAAGGGCGCCCCCTTGGCCTGAGCCGCCGCCGGGCCAGCTCGATCCAGGCTCGGGTCGCCGGTGACCTCTGCCCGTCGCGGCGCCACGCCAGCGCCACGTTCCACGGGATGACCGGATCGGTGAGACGCACCGTCCGGACCTGGCGCCGGTCGAGGAGGCGGCAGATGGTGACCGGGAGAAGCCCCAGGCCGATGTTGGAGGCCACCATGGCGACGATGAAGTCCCAGTGGGAGCTCTCGCTCACGATGGTGGGCTGGAAGCCGGAGCGGCGGCAGGCCTCGAGCACGTGGCCGTGGAGGGCGAACTCGGGCCGGTAGAACACGAAGGGGGTCCCGGCCAGCTCGCGCAGCGCGACCGAGCGGCGCCGCGCCAGCGGGTGGGACGGGTGGAGAACGGCGCGAAGCTCATCGCGCACGAATGGGAGCGTCTCGAAGGCGGTCTCGTCGGTGGGGAGCACCACCGCGCCCACGTCCAGATCGTGGGACCGCAGCAGCTCCTCGATCGGGTGCGACCCCTCCTCCCGGAGCTCCAGCGCCACCCCCGGGTAGGCTGCGTGGTAGGCCGCGAGCAGCGGCGGGAGGAAGGCGACCCCCACGATGGGGGGAGTTCCGATCCGGAGGCGACCGCGCCGCAGCGCGGAGAGATCCTGCACCTCCTCCTCCATGACCCGCAGTTCGTCGAGGATGCCCCAGGCGCGCGCGAGCACCACCCGCCCCGCGTCGGTGAGCCGCACGCGCCGACGTTCCCGCAGCAGGAGCGGGGTTCCGAGCTCCTCCTCCATCCCCTGCACCACCTTGCTCACGGCGGGCTGGGTGAGGCGCAGCACGCGGCCGGCGCGGGTGAACCCCTGGCTGCGCACCACCTCGGCAAATACTTTCAGTGCGTGTACGTCCATGATCCCAACCATTCCTTTCTGGAATGCATACTATATCCACAATCGATTTCCCTCATGGAGGAACCGGCGCTAGATCACCGGTCCCGGGGCGCGACTCGTCCCGGATGCGAGGAGGGGTCGTGGACATCCTGGAACTCTTGAAGCAGGACGAGGAGGCCATCGTGGCCGAGGCGCTGGCCGCGGTGCGCTGGCTCGAGCACTACGGCCGCGACGGCGAGGCGCTCTGCCGGGAGCGGCTGCGCGCGCTGGTCCGGCTCGTGGCCGACGCCATCCGGGCGCGCGACCTGGGTGATCTCCTGGAGCACGCCGGGCAGATTGCCCGGGACCGTCACGCGTCCGGGTACGACCGGGCCGAGGTGACGGGCGCCTTCTCCGCCGTCGAGGATGCCATCTGGCACCGGACCTCCCAGGTGCTGCCCCCGGAGGCGCGGGGCTGGGCTCTCTCCCTGGTGGGCACGGCGCTCGCCCACGCGCGGAAGGCGCTGGCGTCGGCCTTCGCCGAGGCGGGAAGCAGCGGGACGCCGGCCTTCGTGGATCTGTCGCCGATCTTCGTCCGCGCCGGCGAGCGGCGCACACGCCACGACGACGACCTCGTCGCCCCGCTGTAGCTAGCCGGGCTTCCCGGCCATCCGGGCGTCGAGCGGGGCGCGCACGGCGTCGAACGCCGGACGGTCGGCCGCGGGGATGGTGGCGCGCGTGGTGCGGTGGACCTTGAAGGGGTCGAGCACCTTCCCGCCGGCGTCCTCGAGCTGGTAGTGCAGGTGGGGGGCGGTGGAGTGGCCGCTGTTGCCCGAGGCGGCGATCTCCTCCCCCTTCTTCACCTTCCGTCCCTGCCCCATCGCCTTGGGGACGACGTCGAGGTGCAGGAAGATGGCGTGCCGGCCGGTGGCGGGGTCGAGCAGGTCGAGACAGTTGCCGTTGGCGGAGAACTTCCAGTTGCGCCGCTCGATCACGGCGTCGAACGGCGCGTACACGGGCGTCCCCACCGGCGCGCGGAAGTCGATTCCCTTGTGGCGCCGCCCGTCCCGCACGAGCGAGGTGACCTGCTCGTAGTCGCGGATGGGGCCGTCCACCAGCCGCTCCTCCACCTCGGCGCCGTCGGCGCTCCAGTACCGGGCGTAGTGGGCTCCGGGGAGCTGCCAGCGATAGGCCGTGAAGGTGCGCCCCAGCTTCTGCGACGTGTAGCGCATGGCCTCGACCACCGGCTCCTGCGAGTGGGTGGGGCCGGAACCGCCCGGGGGGGCCGGGGAGAAGAGGATCTCGATGCGGTCGCCCTTGCGCGCGTCGCGGGAGACCTGGAGGTTCCAGACCAGGAGCCGGTTCACCACCTGCGTCAGCTCGGCGGCGAGCGCCTGCTGGCCGGGACCGAGGGCGGTGACGACCGACTCCTCGAGCGGCCCGGCGAGCACGGCCGAGACGAGCCGGGGGCCGGCGACCGCGCCAGGTGCGGCGACCGCGCCAGGTGCGGCGGGGGCGGCCCCCGGAGGGAGCGACGCGGGGGCCTGCCACACGGCCTGGCCGGACGGGGCGAGGGC
>CAIOAK010000015.1 GCA_903855945.1 uncultured Anaeromyxobacter sp. | reverse complement strand
CGGGTACTACCTCTCCAAGAGCAACTGGGAGATCTTCCCCATCGAGAAGGACGGCCAGAAGCTTCCGGGCGCCGCCTCCGAGCACTACGTGAAGCTGAACACCGCAGCGGCCCTGCTGATCATGCCGGTGCTGGGCGGCCTCATGGTCGTCTTCCTCCCCTTCATCGGTCTCTACCTCGCCGCGAAGACGGCGGTGGGCGGAGTGACCGGCGCGTTCAACCGCTCCGCGCAGGACCTGGCCGCGACCATCACCCCCGGCTGGGCCCCCGGCGCCGCGCACATGACCGGCAAGGCCACCGAGGAGAAGAAGGCCGAGGGCGAGAAGACCGAGGACGCGAAGCTCGCCGAGCTCGCCAAGGAAGTGGACGAGAAGCGCAACGCGTAGCCCGAAGGTCTCCCTTCAGGCAGAATCGCAGTGACGAGGGGCGGCGAGAGCCGCCTTTCGCAGTCCAGCATGCGAGTCACCTGCCCATTCTCGTCGCCCGCCTACCTCGGCGGCCTTGCGCACCTGGGGGAGGTCGAGGTCCACCCGGTTCGTTCCGTTGCCGTCCTGAAGCGGCCCATTCCCGGCACGGCGCACCACGACGGGGTTGGCCCCTGGCCCTACCGCTGGATCAGCGCTCCGGAGGATGTCGAGGCGCTGTGCGAGGGCTTTCGCAACCTGGTCACGCTGACGGTGGTGACCCAGCCCGGCTGGAGGCCGCCGAAGACCAGCGGGCGGGACGTGCGACTGCTCAAGCAGCATTTCGTCTTCGACCCCAGCCTGCCGACGCCGGAACTGAGCAGGCGCAGCCGAAACCGGCTTCGAAAGGCCGAGCACATCGGCGACTTCGAGGTCGTCACCGACCCGGCAGGAAGACTGGCCATCGCCGAGATGTACGAGCGCCTGAAGGCGCGGCGGAACCTGCTGGGCGGCTTCTTCGACCTGCCGCGCCATCACTTCACCACGATCGCCGCGCTACCGAATGCCGTCTTCTTCCGCGTCACCCATCCGGAAGGCATCGGCGCCATGGCCTGCGGGATCGTCATCGACGATTTCCTGCAGGTCCTGCACATGGTGACGACGGAGTCCGGCCTGACCTGGAACGCATCGTATCTGCTGATGAAGGGGCTGCAGGACGAAGCCCGAGCGAGCGGTCTGCGCCTGCTGACGGGTGGGATGCCGGCGTCTGGATCGGACGGACTGCGCCGGTTCAAGGTGCGCTGGGCGAACGCGTTCCTGCCGGTTCACCTGCTGTGCATCGTCAACGACCCGGCGACCTACGTGGCGCTTTCCGGCGCGCGGCGGCAGCAGACCCGGTTCTTCCCGGCGTACCGCGATGCGACCTAGCCAGCAGTTCAGCTTCCTCATCGTCGCGCCCGGCTACACGCACCGGAGTGCGGGCGTCCGGGCGCTCTATCGGCTGTGCCATCACCTCAATCGCGCGGGATACCCGGCCGCCGTCGTGAACTGGCCGGGCCGATCGGCCAGGGACGTGCTGCGCAGATCCCTCCACCTCATCGGGAACGGTGCATCCGCGATGCTCCGGGGCGGCAGTCGCGATCGGAAGCTGGCGTTCCAGGAACTACGCGACACCGGGTATCGGTTCGCGAGAAGGGTCTGGCGGCAGGCTGGACCGCCCGATCTCTCGCCGTGGGACGTGCCCGGGTACCGGGGCCCCCTCCGCGATGCCGTCGTCATCTACCCCGAGATCGTGTCGGGCAATCCGCTCCGAGCCCGCAAGGTCGTGCGCTGGGTGCTGAACTCCCCCGGTCTCCTCGGGGGCGACGCGTTCTATGCGGATTCGGAGATGGTATTCGCGTACGACCCGCAGAAGCTGCCAGCCATCAACGAGGCGGTCCACCAGCGGATCGGCGCAGAGCGGGTCCTGTGGATGGGCCTGGTCGATCCGGCCCACATCTACCCGGACCCGACCGTGCCGAAGGTGCTCGACTGCAGCTTCACCAACAAGGGGCGCCTGCTCAGCCACCGATTCCCCCTGGACCCGGGCCTGCCGATCCACCGTCTCGAGGATCTCACGCCGACCATGGCCGCACTCGGAGACACCCTGCGGAGGACGCGGACGCTCCACTCCTTCGATCATTACAGCAACGTGTTGCGGGAAGCCGCCATCAGCGGTTGCGCCGTACGGGTGCCGGATGCGCAGGGGATCTGGCACGATCCGGAAGGCTGCGATTGCCCGCTGAACATCCGCTGGACGCCGGGTTTCCGCGACACCTACGCCGCCGACTTTCACGACGGGAGCTTCGTGCGTGGATTCATCGAGCAGCTGGAAACCCGCTGGCCCATCCCGGCTGCCGACAGCGACTGGGTGGCGCGACCTACTCCGCGAGCTGGTTGAAGATGTGCAGGGCGTAGAGGAATTCGTAGGCCAGCCCCTGCATGTGGTCGACGTCCACGTAGTACGGCGTCTTCTGCACGTAGTAGCTGAACGGGGACACGACCTGGATCTTGCTCGCCGGAATGGAGTGGGCGCGCCGGATCTTGGTCGGGTAGGCAGCGAGCAGCGTCTGGTAGTTGTTCGGCGTCACCACCGAATCCTGGTCCAGGGTGATGATGCTCACCGCCTGATCGGGCAAGCCGGCGAGGTTCACGTCGGCGGCGCGCAGCGCGGCGTCGAGCTGCGCCTGCCCGGAAGCACCCAGGATCGCCGGGCTGACGAGCGAGGCGATGCCGTTCTTCGAGGAGAGGAGCAGGTCGCCCGGATACGTGGCGCCGTTGGCGGACTTGCGCAGCGCGCTCGAAAGGACCGGCGCCGCCACGTTCGTGGACGCGCGGGCGAAGGCGGCCGCCATGTCCACGTTCTGCCCTCCCACGTTGCACGCTGTCTGCGGCAGCGGCGACGTGCAGCGCAGCGCGTAGAAGTCCGGGTGGAAGACCGAGGCGACGTCGCCGTTCAGCTGGTAGGTCGCGTAGGAGAGGAAGGCGTCGGCGCTCAAGAGCGGCTTGACGAGGTTGGTGATGGCCTGCGTCTGGATGTTGTAGGGGTTGATCCACAGCTGCGCGACGTCGTCGAACAGGAACCCCTTCGTCACCGTGGACGTGCTGTAGGCGCCCTCCATGCCCACCGAGTGCGTCATCCGGTACAGCGGATCGAGCGTCGCCGGCTGCTGGTTCAGGAAGATCGAGAGCCAGAGCGAGTACGCGCCGCCCTCGGAATAGCCGGCCGAGAAGAGCTTCAGCTGGGCGCCGGCGTCGAGCGGGTACTGCGCGCGGATCGTCGGCGCGACGGCCGCCAGCATGTCGACCGCGGTCTTGGCGCTCACCTGCGGATAGAGCACGTACGGGTGGACGTTCTGCCAGTCCGCTCCCTGCCCGACGTAGTCGGGGATGACGACGACGTAGCCCTGGGACGCGAACACCTCGGCCAGGAGGCGCGTCTCGCCGCTTCCGTCGTAGTTCGAGCCCACCATCGCCTTGTCGAAGGTGGTGCCGTGGAAGTAGGTGACGACGCCCTTCAGCTTTGCGCCGGAGATGCCCTGCGGCAGCATCAGGCCGCCCGAGACCGCGAAGGTCGCTTCTCCCTGGGGCAACATCACCTTCGTCGAGTAGTTGACCGGCTGGAACAGGACGCCGGTGACCCCCACCGGGTTGTTCAGGACGGGCTTCGCGGCGAGATCGAACCAGCCGGTGCCGCTCTGCAGGCGGATGTAGGCGATGTTGGCCAGGCACTGCGGCGACTGCATGGTCACGCCGCGGGCGTCGTTGAGCTGGCAGAACGAGGTCTCGTACGCCGTTTCGAGATCGGCGACCGGGAGCAGGATCGACGTGCTGGCCGGTGCCACCGGCGCGGCCGTCCTCCGGACGAACGGGTTCAGGTGGAAGCCCGGGACGAGCTGCGTCGCCAGCTCCGGATTGTCCACATGCGCCTGCAGGATCGCCGTCGGGACATCGAGCGGGACGGGCGCCGCCGAGGAGACGCAGCCTGACAGCAGGGCGGCGGCGACCGCCGCGGTCCGCCAGGACGTCGTCCGCTTCATCCCGTCGCCACCGTTGCCGTTTCCCGTGATCATGAGATTGCCCCGTTCGGGTGGACGCCCAGTGTATTCGGCCAGACGTCCCGTCGGGAAATCCCGACATCCCACACGGCCAACCCCCTGAAATCCCGTGGCCGCCCGGTTGGCAAGGCAGGTGCATTACCTCCTCCTGTCTACCAACCACGACGGAACTCGAAGGAGAACATCATGAACCGCAAGACCCCCAGCATCGTCGGCGCCGCAGTCGGACTGGCCCTCTTCCTCGCCATCGCCCTGCTCCCCGCTCTGCTCTACGGTGGTTACGCTGGCGTGATGCTGGCCGGCGGGATCTTCGGGACGCCGGTTCAGCCCACCTTCGCGGTCCGAGCGCTGATCGTCTTCGGGATGGTGATGGGCGTCACGGGCGTGGGCGCGCTCTTCGCGGTCGGCGGCGCGGTGGCCGGCGCTGCGGTGGGCGTGCTGGCCGAGACCCCCGCCAAGAAGGCCGCTGCCCAGGCCTCGAAGGCGTAAGGGATGGCGGGTCTTCTGGTTCTTCAGGGCAGTTCAGGCTCGGGCGCCGCCATCCCCGCCGGCACGTGCGCGTCCGGCACGGGCTCCCCTGCGACGACCCGGAGCGGGATGACCCCCGCCCAGCAGTCGAGGGCGAGGTCAGCCTCCTCGTCCATCGGGGGCCCGGAGCGAACCTTCGCCGACGCCTCGGCGATGGGCAGCTCCAGGACCAGCGTGCCGTCCACCTCGCTGTCGGAGGGGCGTCGCACCTGGAGCAAACGTCCCGGCGCGACGTGCTCGACGATGGCCTCGAGAGCGGCGCGCTTCGCCTCGCGCCCCTCGACGGCCCGGGCCGAGCCCAGGACGACCACCGACCGGTAGTTCATGGAGTGGTGGAGCGCGGAGCGGGCCAGGACGAGCCCGTCGAGCAGCGAGACGGTGACGCAGGTGGGCGCGCCGGACACGAGCGCACGGAACATCCGGTTCGAGAGCGAGCCGTGCAGGACGAGCCGGTCACCCATGCGCGCGTAGGTGGCAGGGAGCACGTAGGGCTGCCCGTCCACGACGAAGCCGACGTGGCAGACGAGCCCCTCGTCGAGGATGGCGTGGATGAGGGCGATGTCGTGGGAACCGCGCTTCGGGAGGCGCCGGTGCGTGGTGCGCGGCGTCCGGGGGAGGTCGGGCATGCGCTCGCTCAGGTCAGGGGATTCGTGGTTGACCCATTATGAGGGAACCATGTCACCGAAAGTCCAGCGCGTCGCGACGACCAGGCCGAGGCCCGCCGCCGGCGTCAGGGCCCGGTCCCGTCCCGCCGGTAGTTGCCCCGACCCGTTCCCCAGCGAATCCCGGTCGCCACCGAACCGGGGATCCGGTACGCCACGACCCCTGAACGTGCGGTTCCCACGACCACCGCGAGTTCCGTGCTGGTTCCGAGTCTCGCCAGCGTGGGCGCCCCGAGCCCGCCATTCCACCCCGGAGCGGGGAAGGCGGGTGGCAGTTCCACCGAGTAGACCAGGCGCCCCTGCCAGTCGAGGATGATGAGTGAGCCGCTCGCGCCGCTCGCCTTCTCCGGCCAGGTAGTGAAGATCACCTCGGACTTCCCGTCGCCGTCGAGGTCGGCCACCACGGGTTCGGAGGCGAATCGGATCCCGGAACCTGGAACGGTGTACGGCCAGGAACCGTGCTCCGTCCTGTCGAGCCACCACGCATGCACCCGACCATCGTAGGAGGCGTACAGGATCTCCTTCTTGCCGTCGCCGTCGAGGTCCACGAGCACCGGGTTCGGCATCGCCATCTCGATGACGCTGGAGTCCTGCGACTTCGGAGCCGCCCCGGAGGGTGGCACGGGGAGTACCGTCCAGTCGTAGGTGGTGGTCTTGAGCCGCGTGCGATCGGCCTTGAGGATGACCGGGACGTGGTACAGGTCGGTGTAGGGGTTGGTGGAGCAGTCGTAGACGCTTCCGACGACGACGATCTCGAGCGTCCCGTCCCCGTCCAGGTCGCCGATGGACGCAGGCGAGGACGAGAAGTGGAGAAGCTGGTCGGTCGCGCAGTTCGTCGTGCCCGAAACGGCGCCGGCGTCGGTCGTGTGCACGGGAACCTGGCCGAACACCTTTCCCGCGCCGAAGTGGCTGCTGGCGGGGAGGTCGTTCCCGTCCGCACCGAGTGCGAGGATGTACGGCGCGTCCGTGGGAGCGACGATTTCGGCTCGGCCGTCGCTGTTCAGGTCGGCTGTCGCGATGCTCTGTCCGTAGATGCCCCCGCCGACCGACGCTGACCCGGAGTGAAGGGATTGCCATCCAGCCAGGATGGAGCCGGACGCATTCAGGACGGCTACCTGACCGGTGGCACCGCTCCCTGCTCGGCCAGCGACGAGGTCGTAGCCTGTGCGTCCGGAGACGCGAGCGGCGGCGAGCGAGCGTACTTCACCCGAAGTGAATGCGGCCCCGGTCCATCTCGAGGCTCCGCCGAGACCGAGGATCATCACCTGGCCAGAAGTCCCGCGACCCGCGGCGATCTCGGGAGCGCCGTCTCCATCGAGGTCCGCCAGGACAGGGCCGCCGAAGACCCGGGTTGACAAGGACGTGTTGCGCCAGAGAACCGAGCCGTCGGTCCCCCGCAACGCGACGAGGTCGTACGCTCCCCAGACCACATCCGGTACACCGTCACCGTCTACATCGACGACGACGGGCGAGGCGTACCATCCAGTGCCGCAAGAACTCGTCTGGCAGCCGCCTCGCGACCAGAGGAGTTCGGGCTTTCCATATGCGGGCCCCGTCGGGCCGGTGGGACCTGTTGGACCCGTGCTTCCCGATCCCGAGGACCCGCATCCGGTGGCGAGGAGACCTGCCGAAAGGCCGAGAACGATCGCTCCAGCGAGGAGAACGGGCTTCATCGAACTTCCCATTCAATCCGGTCTGGATCGAGGTAGTCAATCCGGAGGCATACTGCCGCAGGGGCGGCGTCAAGTCTGATAGAATCTCCCGAGCGCGATCCGGAACTTCGATCCGGCGTACGGGCTCCCCACCACGGTGACCGGCGCCGACCTCCTGCGAGGTCCGCTCCCGGCCCGGGTCGATCGAGGTTTCTCCAGCTCTCCCTCCGCCGAATGGCCGATCGAGGACTTCCGGGGCGCCACCGGCACATCCGAACAGGGCATCCCCCTCGACGTCCCGAACATCGCGATCGACCACATCAGCGGCCAGCCCCTCGGAAGCATGGATTGTCCGGACCAGCGCGCCGCGTCCATCGCGTGGACCCGGGGGGGAGCGGACGTCTACCTCCAGGTCAACCTGGCGAGGCCGGGTTCCGCCGGGTTCGACGCCACCGCGATCGCCGGGTTCGGTGCCGCGAAGACGCTCGAGTTCCGGGTTTCACGCCGAGTGCTCATGCCCGCCCCACAGAAGGACGCGAGCGGGACATGCTCCCTGCTCACCCCGATCCGGACCGATCCGCTGAACGTGGAAGCGAGCACCTCCTTCTCGATCCTGCTGGAGGGGACGGACGGGACGCTCTCGAGCCCGGTGGACGTGAGGAACTACATGGTGGGGGCCAACCTGGCCGGCCCGGTGGGGATGCTGACCTACGGGACGCCCGAGGTCTCTCCGATCCTCCAGACGGTCCGGATCTCGCTCGGCGACTTCGCGGGCTCGGACGCGATCCTCCGCAAGCTGAGGGGCGTGAGGTTCGCATTCGATCGGACGGCCAGCGGCGCGATCTCGCTCGCCAACATCCGGTTCGGCAAGACCGTCGCTCCCCCTCCCGTCCAGACGGCGCCTTCCGTGCAGCAGTCCGTGGCCTCCTGGCCTCTCGCGGCGGCGAGTCGGGCCATCCCGGTCCGGGAGAAGACCTTCACGGCCTCCATCACGTCCATCCGGAGCGTCGCTTCGTCGGCCGCCCTCGGCGGGGCGAGGGGCGTGGAGATCGAGGTCTCCAGCGACCGTGCGTTCCCGATACGGAACGCGATTCTCACGCTCCACGTGGGGGATCGATCGACCTCCCTCTCGAACCATCCGGACGGAGACATGACCCGGGCGGTGTTCACGCTGGACGCGGACGAGTTCGCCTCGATCCCGGACGGGAGCACCGCGTCGGTGAGGTACGGAGGGTCGCCGTCCGAGCTGGCCGTGGAGGTGGGCAGGGTCCTCCGGAAGCGGTGAGGTCATCTGAAGCAACGAGCGGCCTTGCCCCGCGCCCAAAATCTGAGAGTATCAAAGCATGCCGGAAGCCATGAGCGAACCGGGCCTTCTCGCGGCCGACGGGCATTACCGCTCCATCTTCAACGCCATGCTGAACGGCCTGGCCTACTGCAAGGTCCTCACGGACGGTCCGCCTCCCCACGACTTCGTCTACCTGGAGGTCAACGAAGCCTTCGAGACCCTGACCGGCCTCACGGACGTGGCCGGGAAGAAGGTGTCGGAGGTCATCCCGGGACTCCGGGAGCAGGATCCCGAGCTCCTCCAAATCTACGGCGAGGTGGCGGCGACCGGGCGACCCCGGAAGTTCGAGCGGTACGTCGAGGCCCTGAAGCAATGGTTCTCGGTCTCCGTGTACAGCCCCGAGAAGGACTACTTCGTCGCGGTGTTCGACGTGACGACCAAGGCCCGCGCCACGGAGCAGTCGCTCCTGGAGAGCGAGGAGCATTCCCGGGAACTCCTGCAAGCCGTGCCCCTGGGCGTGGTGTACCAGGATGCCGAGGGGCGCATCACCTCCGCCAACCCCGCCGCGGAGCGGATCCTGGGGCTCAGTCTCGACCAGATGCAGGGGCGCACCTCCGTTCACCCGCAGTGGATGGCGCTCCGCGAGGACGGCTCGGAGCTTCCGGGCTCCGAGCATCCCGCCATGGTGGCGCTCCGGACCGGGCGGGAAATCGTGACCGCGGTCATGGGCGTCTTCAACCCGGTGCTCGCCTCGCACCGCTGGATCCGGGTCAGCGCGGTGACCCGGTTCGACCCGACGCGGAACGTGGTCGTCGGCGTGTTCAGCGTGTTCGAGGACATCACCGACCGCATGCGAGTCGAGGCGGAGGCGCGGGCTCGCGAAGCCGCACTCCAGGAGAGCGAGATCCGCTTCCGCACGCTGACGACCGCCGCCCCCGTCGGCGTCTTCCAGGCCGATACCCAGGGCAACAACGTGTTCATGAACCCCGCCATGGAGCGGATCACGGGCATGAGCGCGCCGGAGGCCAGGGGGAAGGGCTGGATGGAGTCGGTCCATCCGGAGGACCGGGAGAAGGTGCACCAGGAGTGGATGGCGGCCATCGCCGCGGGACGCGACTTCACGAGCGACTACCGCTTCCTCGCTCCATCCGGGAAGGTGTGCTGGGTCCGGGGCTATGGCTCGGCGGTCCAGGATCCGGCCGGGGCCAACACGGGCTACATGGCGGTCGTCGTGGACATCACCGAGCAGCGGGCGATGGAGCAGCGGCTCGCGGTGGCGTCGCGACTCGCCGCCATGGGTACCCTGGTGACGGGGGTGGCGCACGAGATCAACAACCCGATGACGGGGATCGTGGCGGGCGTGGGAACCGCCATGGGGGACATCCGGGCCAGCCTGGAAAAGGTGGAGCAAGGGGAGCGACCGAGCCCGGAGGCCTGGATCGAACGAGACCGGGAGATCCTGGAGATGCTCGGGGAGGCCAGCGAAGCCGCGGCGAAGATCACGCGCACGGTGAGGGATCTGTCCGTCTTCGGAGCACCGAGCCAGGGCAGGACTCGACTGCGAACCGCGGACATCGTCAGCGGGGCGCTTCGCTGGCTTCCGAGCAGCGTCCACGCCGTGGCGACGGTGAGCGTGAAGGACCTCGGGGCCCCCGACGTGATGGCTTCCCGTGGGCACCTGGAGCAGGTGCTCGTGAACCTCGTGACCAACGCGGCCAAGGCCACCCGCCCGGGAACGAAGGGCGAGATCCTGGTCCGCATCGGAGAGAGTTCACCGGGAAGGTCGTTCGTCGAGGTGGTGGACCACGGGACGGGAATCGAGCACGCGAGCCTGGGCAAGATCTTCGACCCCTTCTTCACGACCCGTCCCTCCGGAGATGGGCGCGGGACGGGCCTCGGCCTCGCCATCTGCCACGCCATCGTGACGGACCACGGCGGGACCATCACCGTCGAGAGCGAGGTCGGGAAGGGATCGACCTTCCGGGTGGAGTTGCCTGCGGCGTCCGCGGAGGCGACGTCGGACGACTCGAAGTAGCGCCCCGACATCCCCGGGGCCTCCGTTCACGTCAGTGCCGCACTGCCCGCCTACTTCAACGGATTCCAGTGGATCGACGGGCACTATCGGTGCCCCTCTTGTGAATTATTCATTAATGGGAGCACATAAAAGGGGAGATGAAGCCCCGCTCGCCCCAGGTATGGGCCTATGTCGCGGCACCGATCCTGATCGGGGTCGCGGTTCTCATCCGCAATGCACTGCTCGGCGATACGGGGGAGCCCGAGCCTGATCTCTTGCTCTTGGCGGTGGCCATTGCAGGAGCCCTTGGCGGCATGGGTCCCGCAGTCGTGGCGACGGCGGTGGGCTTGCTGGAGGAGATCTACTTCCAGACCGAACCCGTGAGGACGTTCCTCGTCCCCAGGCATCGGGATCAGGTCGAACTCCTGGTCTTCCTGGTGAGCGGGATCGCCATCGCGGTCACGTTCGAGATCGTGCGGCGCGTCCGGCAGAGAGAGCGCGCGGTGCGCAGGACGCTGCTCATGGTCACCCGGTGCAACGAGGCGATTCTCCGGGCAACCACCGAGGAGGAACTCTACGCCTACATCTGCAAGGTCATCGTGGACGACGGTGGCTACCGGATGTGCTGGGTCGGGCTGGCCGAGCACGACGAACGGAAGACGGTACGTCCGGTGGCCCATGCCGGTCACGAGGATGGCTACCTCGGGCTCGTGGACATCGTCTGGGCGGACGAACCCCGGGGAAGACGCACGACGGGGACGTCCATCCGGGAGAAGAGAATGGTGGTGGGGAAGAACTTCTCCACCGATCCCTCGATGGCGCCATGGAGGGAGGAGGCACACAGGCGCGGTTATCGTTCCGTGACCTCTCTTCCGCTCATCGTGGAGGGCACGGTCCTTGGCGCCATCGTCATGTATTCGGGCGAAGTCGCCGCGTTCACAGACGATGAGCTCGGATACCTCCAGAGGCTCACCGACGACGTGGCGTTCGGTGTCGGCGCCATCCGGCACCGCCAGGCCAGGGACACGGCCGTCGCCGACAGGGAGCGGTCGATGGACGACCTCCGGGAGAGCGAGGGCTGGCTGCGGATGAGTCAGGACATCGCCAGGCTCGGGAACTACGTGTTCGACATCGCGAGCAACCACTGGAGCAGTTCGACGAAGCTGGATGACATCTTCGGGATCGACCCGGATTTCCCTCGCACGAGTGCCGACTGGCTCCGGATCGTCCACCCGCACGACCGCGCGGCCATGGCGATCTACCTGGAAGAACTGGAGTCGGTCGGCTCGCGGTTCGATCACGAGTATCGGGTCGTCGATCAGGTCACCCAGCGGGTCAAGTGGGTCCACGGTCTCGGCCAGCTCGAGCGGAGCGCGGACGGAATACCCGTTCGACTGGTGGGCACGATCCAGGACGTGACGGACCGGAAGGTGGCGGAGGAGGGTCGCCTGAATCTCCAGGCACGGCTGGCCCAGTCGGCACGCCTTGCGGCCATGGGGACGCTGGTGGCCGGTGTCGCACACGAGGTCAACAACCCGCTCACGGCCCTGCTGGCGAGCGCGGAGCTCGCGCTGGAGGACGTGCGGGAGCTCCAGGAGAACGCTCGACGGAGTTCCACGACGGACGAGGACGGCGTCATCCGCCGCTCCGAAGTCGTCCTGGGGGTGCTCCGGGACATCACCACCAGTGCGGATCGCATCTCCCGGATCGTGAAGGACCTGACCCTCCTCGGCCGTCCGGAGCAGCGGCGGGAGCGGGTTCGCCTCGCCGACGTCGTGGAGGAGGGGCTGAAGTGGTTGCCGGGTCAGGAGGTCCATCGGGCGACCATCCGGACGGAGGTCGCCCACGACCTCCACGTGCTCGCGTCGGCGGGCCAGATGGGGCAAGTGGTCGTGAACCTGGTGACCAACGCCCTGCTGGCGATCCCGGAGGGACGAACGGGTACCGTCGTCGTCCGGGCCGGCCTGGGCGCTCCGGGTCGGGCCTTCCTGGAGGTCTCCGACGACGGTCCGGGAATCCCTCCGGACGTGCTGGAGCGGATCTTCGAGCCCTTCTTCACCACGCGCAGCCCGGGGACGGGTACGGGGCTCGGACTCCCCATCTGCAACGCCATCGTCACGACGCACGGGGGAACGTTCACCGTCGAGAGCGAGACGGGAAAGGGCACGACGTTCCGGGTGGAGCTGCCGGTGGCGCCGGTGCAGCCGGCGCACTGATGGTAACAAGGCCTCGGGGTTCATTCGCGGAACCAGGCCGCCGTCGCCCGAGACCGGGAAGATCGCTGCACAGCCCTTGTCCAGCCCCGATCGGGGCAGGGGTGTGAAAATCACAATTCCGCTGGCCGGTGTCGGATAAGGTCCCACACGCGACGGTGGTGGGCAGTGCGCCGCCTCCCGTCCGTGCACACATGACGACCCGTGATCAGGCAGCCATCCTGAAGCTCATCTACGAGACCTCGCTCGACGGGTGCTGGCTCGTGAGCGAGGACCGGCGGTTGCTCGACGTGAACGCGGCCGCCTGCGCCATGCTCGGCTACACCCGGGACGAGATGCTCGGCCTCGGCATCCGGGACATCGAGGCCGAGGAGACCCACGCGGAGTACGAGGAGCACAACACCCGTATCCGGCTCAACGGAGGCGACCGCTTCTTCGCCCGCCATCGGCACAAGAACGGCTCCGCCGTCGAGGTGGAGGTCTCGCTGCGCCAGACGCCCCTTCTCGACGGCCGGTACGCCTGCTTCATCCGGGACCTGACCGCGCAGCGAGCCGCCGAGCGGAGGGCCGCCGAGCTCTCCAGGCTCGCGGCACTGGGCACGCTGGTCGCCGGACTGGCCCACGAGGTGAACAACCCGCTCACCGCGGTGCTCGCGAACCAGTCCGTCGCCGTCGAGGAGCTCTCCGCCCTCCTGCGGGCGCCCGCCTCGCTGGATCGGAACGAGATCGACCAGACGGTCGCCGGTTCGATCGAGTCGCTCCGCGACGCCGTGGAGGGAAGCCACCGTATTGCACGGATCGTGAAAGACCTCTCCCTCTTCGGCCACCCGGATCCGCGCCGCGCACCGGTGTCTCCAGGGGAGGTGGTGGGCGACGCCCTTCGCGCCCTTCCCCCGCGACTGGGCGAGCGAGCCCGGTTCGAGGTCACCGATCGGGGTGCACCGCAGGTGATGGCCTCGGCCGGGCAACTCGTTCAGGTCGTCGTCCACCTGGTCACCAACGCCGCCGACTCGATTCCGGACGGAAGGATCGGCACGGTGAGGGTGGGTTCGTACCCCGGCGAGGGCGGCTCGGCGCGAATCGAGGTTCGTGACGACGGTTGCGGGATCCCTCCATCCGTCCTGCACCGGATCTTCGAGCCCTTCTACACGGCCCGGAGGGCGAACGGAGGGACGGGGCTGGGTCTCGCCGTCTGCCACGCCATCGTGACCGCCCACGGGGGAAATCTCACCGTCGAGAGCGAGGTCGGGAAGGGCTCGATGTTCCGGGTGGAACTGCCCGAGCCCCCTGCCAGGGTGTCCCGAGGACGGGGGACTTCGACCTTTTGAGGATTCTGCAAGTATCCCCGCCCAGTGAGCGGCGAGAGGGCGGTGGAGGTGGTCCCGGGCGAGAGCGCCATCGGGCACCTGCGCCGAAAGGTCGCCGACCTCGAACGCAGGAACAGGGCCCTCCGGTTCGCCGCCGAGCAGGCCGACCTCGTCCGGGAGCAGTTCTCCGACCTCTACGACTACGCTCCGGTCGGCTACGTCACGGTGGACGCCCGAGGCGCCATCCGCAGGCTGAACCTCACCGCGGCGGCCCTGCTCGGAGGCTCACGGAAGGAGCTCGAGGGCGTGAGCCTGGGCTCGATCGTCCTGGAGGCGGAGCAGGCTGCCTGTGACGCGTTCCTGGAGGCCGTGCTCTCCTCGTCGGGCTCGATGACCTTCGAAGCCCGATTGCGACCGGGCAAGTGGCGGGCGGAGTTCGTGAAGTTCATCGCCACGCGAGCCTCGACGGGGCGCGACCTGGCCCTCCCGGGCCCGCTCGTCCGCGTCGTCCTCCTCGACGTCACCTTCCCGGATGTGGCGAAGGACCAGCGCTAAGGGGTCGCCCGCTCCCCGACGCGCAGCTGCGAGAGCGCTCGCCGCGCCCGGTCCACCAGTTCGTGGTGCGTCCGGTCCTGCTCCGCCAGCGAGGCGAAGATAGGCTTCAGCTTGGGCGCGAAGAGATCGCACAGATCCTCCGCGTGGACGCAGGTGTACCAGTTCTCGAAGTCCACCAGGCGCTGCAGGATGGACGCCAGACCGCCCGGCCCCAGCCGCGCGTCCTCCTCGACGATGGCGGCCATCTCCTTCTCCATGGACGACATCGACTCGGTCAGGCGGGCGGGGGACTCCGCGTCCAGCTCCTCCGGCTCGAGGTGGCGAGCGAGGGAGAGGAGCCGCGCGGCGTGCTGCTCCTCCTCGAGCGCCATCGCGGTGAAGAACGCCTGCAGCGCCGAGTCGGGCGCGTGGCGGCGCGCCAGCTCCTCGTAGAGCTTTCGCGCGCCATCCTCGAGCAGGATGGCGTTCGTCAGGCAGTCACGTACGGTCATGAAGCGGTGCGTTCCCCATTGCCCCTGCAAGAGAAAGACGGGCCGTGAAGGCATTCCTGAGCGGTTGCGCCCCAAGAGGGTCTGAAGGCGCTCAGGCGCCGAGCCGCTTCCGGGCCTTCTGGAGCAGGTCCCGGTGGCTCTGGTCCTGCAGCGCGAGCGACGCGAAGAGACGATTCACGACGAGGTCGGCACTCGTCGCCAGCTTCACCGCGTGGAAGCAGTGGAACCGGGCCTCCATCTCGCCGAGCCGCTGGACGATGCGCCCGGGACGGAGCGAATCGGACTCGCGCAGGAGCTCGCTCCGCGTGGCGTCGATCTCGGCCGACATGGCGTCGAGCTCGGCAGTGAAGCGGACCGCGACCTCGTCCGGCCAGAGCCGGACGTCCTCGCGCAGCGGGAGCGCCCCGAGGAGCAGCACGTGCTCGGCCTCCTCGGCGGCGAGTTGCAGGAAGAGCTCCTGAAGGTAGGGCTCGTACGGAGGGTGAGATGCCAGGGCGATGTACAGGGAGCGGGCGGCCGCTTCCATCCGCCCCGCGGCCTGGATCACGTCGATGGATCGTCCGTCGGGCATGCGGCGTGAATCCTAGCAGGTCCGCGCTCCCCGCTTGACCGTTGCGTCGGGCTCGACGATGTTCGGCGCATGACCTCTCCCCGCAGGTGGGCCCTCGTCCTCGGCGCCTCGTCCGGATTCGGCGAGGCCTTCTCCCTCGCGCTGGCCCGTGCCGGGCGGAACGTCTTCGGCGTCCACCTCGACCGGCGCGCCACGCTGCCGCACGTGGAGCAGATTCGTGAGCAGATCACAGAGGCGGGCGGACGGGCGGTCTTCTTCAACGTGAACGCGGCCGATCCCGAGAAGCGGGCCGCGACGGTCTCCGACATGAAGGGGATCCTGGAGGCGGACGGGACGCCGGCCGCCATCGACGTCCTCATCCACTCCATCGCCTTCGGCACGCTGAAGCCCTTCGTGCCGGCCGACCCCGCCGAGGGCATCACCCGGCCGCAGATGGACATGACACTCGACGTGATGGCCCACTCGCTCGTCTACTGGGTGCAGGACGTGCTGCAGGCCGGACTCATGGGCCCGGGCAGCCACGTCTACGCGATGACGAGCGCCGGCAGCCACCGGATCTGGCCCTCCTACGGCGCGGTCTCCGCGGCCAAGGCGGCGCTGGAGAGCCACTGCCGGCAGCTGGCCGTCGAGCTCGTGCCCCGCAAGATCGCGGTGAACGCCCTGCGTGCGGGCGTGACCGACACGCCGGCGCTGCGCAAGATCCCCGGGAACGAGAAGATGATCGAGCGCTGCCTCTCCATGCACCCGGCCGGGCGGCTCACCACGCCGGCCGACGTGGCGGGGCTCGTGGTGGCGCTCTCCCGCCCCGAGACCACCTGGCTCACCGGGAACGTGCTCGGCGTGGACGGGACCGAGGACCTGGTCGGTTGACCACGAGCCTC
The DNA here is from genome assembly GCA_903855945.1 of uncultured Anaeromyxobacter sp. Classification (GTDB taxonomy): domain Bacteria; phylum Myxococcota; class Myxococcia; order Myxococcales; family Anaeromyxobacteraceae; genus CAIOAK01. Next base: position 236,341 of record CAIOAK010000015.1, on the reverse strand, counting down.
AGCGGATGAGGACCGTCGGTCCGTACCGGCGCACGAAGGCCGCCACGGCCTCCACGTCCGCGTCGGTCCCGGTGGCGATGCAGCCGAGCGTCCAGTCCACCGCGGTGGTCGGGTAGTCCGGCTCCGCCTGCCCGCGCGGTGGGCCGTGGATCCCGAGGGACTCCCCCGAGTGTCCCCGCCTCGCCTGATCCTCCGTGGGGTACCGGATGGGGATGAATGTGCCGTATCGGCTGGACGGACGCGGCTCCCCGAGCGCGTAGGCGCCGAGCGGCGTCCGGCCGTCCCCCTTCCGGTACTTGTCGCTCCCCCCTCGCCCCAGCGCCACCGGGATCCGCGCGGTCTCGACGCCGTCCCGGCAGAGCCAGAGCTGCCGCTGGAGCGTGAAGATGGCGACCACCATCCCGGAAGCCGGGCAGGCCGGCCGGGCCGGGTCGGCGGCGAGGAGGAGCGCCAGGGTCACGGCCGCGAGCATCCGGGGACGCTAACCGCGCGCCGGACCCTTGTCACGCCCGCCACCTTCCACTAACCCTTCACCCATGTCCGTGCGCACGCGGTTCTCGGTTCTGCTCCTCGCCGCCCTCGCGGCGGCGTGCGCCCAGGCTCCGCCCGTGCCCGAACCCAAGGAACCCCCACCCGCACCCCCGCCGCCCGTCGTCGAGGCGCCGCCTCCCTGTCCGATCATCCAGGCCGCCTCCTGCGCGGCCGCCGACTGCAGCGGGATCGAGGTCATCGGCGAGACCTGCACCCACGTCGTCCTGCCGGGCGAGTCGCTCATCGAGATGGCGCGCAACCACGACCTCGGGTTCAACGAGATCGAGGATGCCAACCCGGGGCTCGACGCCTTCGTGCCCACGGTGGGCGCGCTGGTCGTCCTGCCCACCTCCTGGATCGTCCCGCGCGCGGCCGCGCCGGGGCGGGTGGTGGTGAACCTCTCCGAGATGCGCCTCTTCCAGTTCCCGAAGAAGCCGGGCCCGACCACCACCTTCCCCGTGGGGATCGGCAGCGAGGGATGGCTCACGCCCACCGGGACCTTCCAGGTGATCCAGAAGCAGGTGAATCCGCCCTGGTACCCGCCCGCCTCCATCCGGAAGGAGGAGCCGGACCTTCCGGCGATGGTGCCGCCGGGGCCGGACAACCCGCTCGGAACCCACGCGCTGCGCCTCTCCAAGGGCTCGATCCTGATCCACGGGACCGACCGTCCGTTCGGCGTCGGCCGCAAGGCGAGCCACGGCTGCCTGCGGCTCTATCCCGAGGACATCACGATCCTCTTCACGCAGGTTCCGGTCGGTGCCGAGGTGCGGATCGTCCGGGAGCCGGTGAAGATCGGGGTGCGCGCCGGGCGCGTCTTCGTCGAGGTGCACCGCGACGACGAGTCCGGGCTGGATCCGGTCGCCGAGGCACGGAAGCTCATCGCGAAGCGGAAGCTCACGGGATCGATCGATCCCGAGAAGCTCGCTGCGGCGCTCCGGGAGATGCGCGGCTACCCGGTGGACGTCACCTCCGACCGGGTGTGACGACGTCCGGGGGGCACGACGAGACGCCGCGCCCCCCGAAACGCCCTGCTACTTCGCGCCCTTCATCTGCTTCAGCTCGAAGGCCTTGGCCGCCTTGGCCGCCGCCGTCTCGGCGCGCGTCGCCGCCGCCTCGGCATCCGCCGCCGCCTTCTGCGACGCCGCGTTGGAGCTGGCGATCTCCTTGCGGAGCGCCTGGATGTCGGCCGACTGTGCGTCGGCCTTCTTGTTCAGATCGGCCAGCTTGGCGTCCAGGGCGGCCTGCTTCTGCTCCATGGCCGTCACCTTGTCGTTCAGCGGCGTCAGCTCCTGCTTCACCGACGCGCTGGTGGCGCAGCCCGTCGCGAGCAGCGCGAGCAGGGCCAGTACAGGAATGCGGGTCATCGTCCTACCTCCTTAGGTTTCTCGGGAGGGGACTATGTCGCGCGTCTCCGGGTGGCGCGCAAGGGAATCGACCTCAGCCGTCGCGCAGGAGCAGGTAGATGAACCCCAGCGCCACGACGATCGCCACCGCCCAGAAACGCAGGTCGGGCTGGTCCTTCTCCCCGTCCCGGGTCGTCCGGGGCCGACGGTCGCGCCAGCCGCAATCCCGGCACTTGTAGAACCGGGTCTGCGTCCACATGCGCAGGAACACCTCCTGCCGGCCCTTGGGCCGGGAGGGGCGGATCCGCATCGAACCGCAGGAGGGGCAGGGCATCGCGGTGACTTTACACTCCCCGGCCCGCTTCGTCAGCGTCCCCCGGGGTGGCAGGTGGCGCAGGTCCGGGCGCCGAAGTACCGGTGGGTGGCGGGCCAGGCCCCGTCCCCCCCGACCGGCGAGCGGACGGAGAGTGCGAAGGCCACGGCCGCCGCCACGAAGGAGAGGAGGACGATGCGGATGGCGGTGGCGACGATCCGGTGGGGCATCACACCATCTCGAAACGCTCGGAGTGGATCCGGGCGGCGGGGATGCCGAGGGAGGGGAGCACGCGCTCCATCGAGTCCATGAGCGGCGGCGGGCCGCACACGAAGTACTGGAATCGTCCGTGCTCGCGGGGGAGGTGGCGGCGGAGCGTGTCGGCGCCGATGAGCCCCGTCTCCCCGGTCCAGCCGGGGGGCGGGTGCTCCAGCACCGGGATCACCGACAGATCGAGCCGGCCCCGCAGGGACTCGAGCCGCTCGGCGAGGGTGAGGTCGCCCTCGCCGTGCGCGCCGTGGAACAGGATCACCGGGCGCCGGTCCCGCCGGTCGGCCAGCGTCTCCACCATCGACACGAGGGGCGTCACGCCGATGCCCCCGCCCACCAGCACGTAGCCGGGCCCCTCCTCGCGGTCCGGGGAGAAGACCCCGTACGGACCGTCCACCCAGACCCGGTCGCCGGGCCGCAGCGCCGGGACCACCTTCCCCGACCAGTCTCCCAGGTCACGGATGGTGAATGCCACCGCGCCGTCCGGCGGGACCTCGGCGCTGGAGGACATGGAGATGGGGTGCTGCTCCAGGTGGAACGGGCTTCGCCCCATGTTGAGCCAGCAGAACTGCCCCGGCTCGAACGAGAACCCCGGATGCCCCACCGGGCGGAGGCGGAGCGTCACCGCCCGTCCCCGCTCCGGCACCACCGACTCCACCTCCCAGGGGCGCCGGAGGATGAGGAGCGGCCGGACCAGCCGGTGGCGGACGTGCACGCCCACGAAGAGGGCCAGGTACACGGTGCCCAGGATCTGCATGGGCAGGGAGGCCGCGAAGCGCCCCAGCGACGCGACGTGGAGCGCGCCCAGCGACACCACCGCCACCGCCAGGAGTCCGTGGAGGAGCTGCCAGGACTCGAACCGCAGCCCGAACCGGCGCCGCGCCAGCGAGATGGCCACGAGCAGGAGCGCGCAGGCCGCCGCCGCGGTTCCCACCCGGATCGGCCAGGGCACGCCGGGCCCGAGCCCGAGCGAGGCGGCCGGGTAGCCCGCCGCGGTGAGGAGCAGCGTGACGTGGGCCACCACGAGGAGCATCGCCGCGATCCCCGCCTCCCGGTGGAACTGGAGCAGCGCGTCGAGCCCGAAGGCTCCGGCCGCCTCGTCCATCCGGGAGACGAGCGCCAGCTCGAGCCCCAGCATGGCGATGGCCACGTAGCCGAGGCCGTCGGCCAGATCCACCGACAGCGAGGGCGCGCCGCTGTGGGGGACCGCGAGGGCCCCCACGAGCAGCGGGAAGGTCACCAGGAACGTGTAGAGGCCGAACCAGAAGATGCCGCGGACGATGAGGAGCATCAGCCCAGGACCACGATGAGGTCGTCCTTCTCGACCTTGTCGCCCTCCTTGACCCGCACCTCCGTCACGGTGGCGTCGGTCTTGAGCTTGACGTTGGTCTCCATCTTCATGGCCTCGGTGACGACGAGCACGTCGCCGCCTCGAACCCGGTCACCGGCCAGCACGTTCACCTTGAGCACCTTGCCGGGCATCGGCGCGCCCACGTGCTTGGGGTTCAGGCGGTCGGCCTTCGGGCGGTCGGCGTGCTTCGTCGAGGCCGCCTGGTCGCGCACGGTGACGGCGCGGGCCTCGCCGTTCAGCTCGAAGTAGACGTTGCGCTTGCCGTCGGCCTGGAGGCTCCCCACCGCGTTCAGCTTCACGATGAGTGTCTTGCCGGGCTCGATCTCGATCGAGGTCTCCTGGCCCGCCTCGAGCCCGTAGAAGAACGCCGGGGTCGGGATGACCGAGGTGTCGGAGTAGTCCTCCAGGTGGCGGCGGAACTCCGGATAGACGTTGGGGTAGAGGAGCCACGAGACGAGCCCCTTGTCGTCCACCGGCCCGTTCACCCGCTCCACGGCCTTCTTCCGCTCCGCCTCCAGGTCGGCCGGCTCGAGCAGCTCGCCGGGGCGGCACTGGATGGGCTGCTGCCCCTTCAGGACCACCTCCTGGAGCCGCTTCGGGAACCCACCGTGCGGCTGCCCCAGCATCCCCTTCATGAGGCCGACCACCGACTCGGGGAAGGCCAGGTCCTCGCCGCGGGCCAGCACGTCCTCGGGCTGGAGGTCGTTCTTCACCATGAACATCGCCATGTCGCCCACCACCTTGGAGGTGGGCGTCACCTTGATGATGTCCCCGAAGAGGAGGTTCACCTTCCGGTACATGTCCTTGCACTCCTCCCAGCGGTCGAGCAGCCCCAGCCCCGCCACCTGCGGGCGGAAGTTGGAGTACTGACCCCCCGGGATCTCGTGCCAGTAGACCTCGGCGGTCCCGCTGCGCAGCCCCGACTCGAAGGGCGCGTACCATTCGCGCACCGCCTCCCAGTAGGCGGAGAGCCGCTGCAGCCCGTCGGCGTCGAGCCCCGGGTCGCGCGGGGTCCCGGCCAGCGCCGCCGCGATCGAGTTCAGGTTGGGCTGGGCGGTGAGTCCGGAGAGGGACGAGAGGGCGGCGTCCACGACGTCCACGCCCGCGGCGGCGGCCTCGAGCACGGTGGCCGCGGCCACGCCGGAGGTGTCGTGGGTGTGGAAGTGGACCGGGATCCCCACCTCGGCCTTGAGCGTCGTGAAGAGCTTCCGGGCGGCCATGGGCTTCATGAGCCCGGCCATGTCCTTCACCGCCAGGAAATGAGCACCCATGCGCTCCAGCTCGTGGGCCAGCGCCACGTAGTACGTGAGCGGGTACTTGTCCCGCTTCGGGTCGGTGATGTCGCCCGTGTAGCACATGGCGGCCTCGCAGACCTTGCCGCTCTTCCGCACCGCATCCATCGCCACCGTCATGCCCCGGGTCCAGTTGAGGGCGTCGAAGACGCGGAAGACGTCCACGCCGCTCACGGCCGCCTCGGCCACGAAGCGCTCGACCACGTTGTCGGGGTAGTTGGTGTAGCCGACCGCGTTGGAGCCGCGCAGCAGCATCTGGAAGAGGATGTTGGGGATGGCCTCGCGGAGCCGGTGCAGGCGCGTCCAGGGGTCCTCCCGCAGGAAGCGGAGACACACGTCGAAGGTGGCGCCGCCCCAGAGCTCCAGGCTGAAGAGACCGGCCTCGAGCCGCGCCGTGGCCGGCGCGATGGCCAGCAGGTCGTGGCTGCGCACGCGGGTGGCGAGCAGCGACTGGTGCGCGTCGCGCATGGTGGTGTCGGTGAAGAGCAGCCCCTTCTGATCCCGGACCCAGGCGGCCAGCCCCTCCGGCCCGCGCTCGCGCAGGATGTCGCGCGTCCCCGGGGGAGGAGGGGAGGTGAGGTCCACCCTGGGAATCGGCGCCTCGCGCAGGTCGGCGAGCCGCGGAGGCTTCTGCACGCCGGGCGAGCCGTTCACCACCACCTCGCCGATCCAGGAGAGCAGCTTCGACCCGCGGTCCTTCTTCTGCGAGGCGATGAGCAGCTCGGGGTGGCGGTCGATGAAGGAGGTGTCGGCGCGCCCGTCCAGGAACTGGGGGTGCGTGACCACCCGCTCCAGGAAGGGGATGTTGGTCTTCACCCCGCGGACGCGGAACTCCTGGAGGCTGCGGTGCATGATGCGCGCCGCCTCCTGGAAGGTGAGCCCCCAGGAGCACACTTTCACTAATAGTGAATCGTAGTGGGGGGTGATCTGGGCCCCGGTGAAGCCGTTGCCGGCGTCGAGGCGCACGCCCGCGCCGCCCGGCGTGCGGTAGGCCTTGATGGTCCCGAAGTCGGGCGCGAATCCGTTCTGCGGGTCCTCGGTGGTGATGCGGCACTGGATGGCGTAGCCGCGCATCTGGATGTCGGACTGGGAGGCGAGGCCGATCTCCGGGTCGGACAGCCGGTGCCCCTGGGCCACCAGGATCTGCGCGGAGACCAGGTTTCGCCCGGTGATCATCTCGGTGACGGTGTGCTCCACCTGGATGCGCGGGTTCACCTCGATGAAGAAGTGGCGCCCCTCCCCGTCGAGGAGGAACTCGACGGTCCCGGCGTTGCGGTAGGAGACCGCCCGCGCGATGCGCAGGGCGTCCTCGCAGAGGGCGGCCCGCTGGGCGTCGCTGATGGCCAGCGAGGGGGCGAACTCCACCACCTTCTGGTGGCGCCGCTGCACCGAGCAGTCGCGCTCGAAGAAGTGCACCAGGCCGCCGTGGGCGTCGCCGAGAACCTGGACCTCGAGGTGCTTGGGGTTCTCGACGTAGCGCTCCAGGAAGACCGCCGGGTTGCCGAAGGCCGACTGGGCCTCGCTGCGAGCCGAGGACAGCCCCTCGAGCAGCTCCTTCTGGTTGCGGGCCACGCGCATGCCGCGCCCGCCGCCGCCGGCGGCGGCCTTCACGATGATGGGGTAGCCGTGCTGGCGCGCGAAGACCAGCGCCTGCTCGTCGGCCGTGATGGGTTCCGCCGTGCCCGGCACCACCGGGACTCCCGCGTCCACCGCGGCGCGCCGCCCCGCCACCTTGTCCCCGAGGCTGCGCATCATCGAGCCGGTGGGGCCGATGAAGGCGATGCCGGCCTTCTCGCAGGCGTCGGCGAAGTCGGCGTTCTCGGCCAGGAACCCGTACCCGGGGTGGATGGCGTCCACGCCCACCCGGCGGGCCAGCTCCACGATCTCGTCGATGCCCAGGTAGGCGTCGATGGGCTTCTTGCCCTTGCCCACCAGGTAGGCCTCGTCCGCCTTGTAGCGGTGGAGCGAGAGCCGGTCCTCCTCGGAGTAGATGGCGACCGTGGGGACGCCGAGCTCGGTGCAGGCCCGGAAGACCCGGATGGCGATCTCGCCACGGTTCGCTGCCATGACCTTGCGGAACGGACGGACGGGCATCGGTGCCTCCGGAGGGGATGTGGGGGGAGGCTATCGCAATCGGGAGCCCCCCGTCCTCCTTCTCGCCGGTGGTACACCATGGGGCATGCCCAGGACCCTCATCGAGCCCTTCCGGATCAAGTCGGTCGAGCCCATCCGCATGACCACACGGGAGGAGCGGGAGCGGCTGCTCGCCGAGGCCCGGCTGAACGTCTTTCAGCTCCGGGCCGAGGACGTGCTCCTCGACTGGCTCACCGACTCGGGCACCGGCGCCATGAGCACCCGCCAGTGGGCGGCCATCATGCTGGGGGACGAGAGCTACGCGGGCGCGCGCAGCTTCTACCGGCTGGAGGCGGTGGTCCGGGACCTGACCGGCTACGCCCACTTCGTCCCCACCCACCAGGGCAGGGCCGCCGAGCGCATCCTCTTCGGGACCGTCTGCAAGCCCGGGCACCTCGTCCCGAGCAACTGCCACTTCGACACCACCCGGGCGCTGCTCGAGTGGAGCGGGGCCGAGGCGCGGGACCTGGTCATCCCCGAGGGGCTGCAGCCGGCCACCCTCCACCCGTTCAAGGGAAACATCGACCTCGACCGGGTCGAGGACCTCCTGCGCCGGGAGGGGGACCGGGTCCCCTTCGGCATGATCACCCTCACGAACAACACGGGTGGCGGGCAGCCGGTGTCGATGGCCAACCTGAAGGCCTACGCCGACCTGCTCCACCTGCACGGCAAGCCGCTCATCCTGGACGCCTGCCGCTTCGCCGAGAACGCCATGTTCGTGAAGATGCGCGAGCCGGGATGGGGCGACGTGCCGGTGAAGCGGATCGCCCAGGAGGCCTTCGCCCTCGCCGACGGCTGCACGATGAGCGCCAAGAAGGACGGCATGGTGAACATCGGCGGCTTCCTGGCGCTCCGCTCCGACGAGTGGCTGGAGGCGGTGCGCAACGTGCTCATCCTCACCGAGGGCTTCCCCACCTACGGCGGGCTGGCCGGGCGCGACCTGGAGGCGATGGCGGTGGGGCTCGAGGAGGTCCTGGACGAGCAGTACCTGCGCTACCGGCTGCGCACCGCCGAGTACCTGGGGGAGAAGCTCGCGGCCGCCGGCGTCGGGTTCGTGCGCCCCACCGGCGGCCACGCCGTCTACATCGACGCCCGCACCGTGCTGCCCGACATGCCGGTGGCTCGATACCCGGCCTGGGCCCTCGCCAACGCCCTCTACCTCCAGGGTGGGATCCGCGGCGTGGAGATCGGGTCGGTGATGTTCGGGAAGCGGCGCGACGACGGGGAGGAGACCTTCCACGCCATGGAGCTCGTCCGGCTCGCCTTCCCGCGCCGGATGTATACGCAAAGTCATTTCGACTATGCTGCCGAGGTGATCGCCGAGGTGAAGGAGCGGGCCTCGGAGGTGCGCGGGGTGCGCATCGTGAAGCAGTCCCGCTACCTCCGACACTTCACCTGTGAGTGCGAATGGGCCTGAGCATCGCCGCCGGGGTCGCCTTCTTCGATTCCGCGCCCGAGGGGGCGCGCGGGCCGCCGCTCGTGCTCGTCCACGGGGCCGGGGGAACCCACCGGCACTGGCCCGCCTCGCTCCGCAACCTGCCCGGGCGGCGCGTCCTCTCGGTGGACCTCCCGGGTCACGGTCAGGCCCCGCCCCCTGGAGAGACCACCATCGAGGGCTACGCCCAGGCGCTCCTCGCCATGCTCGACGCGCTCGGGATCGAGCGCGCCGTCCTGGCAGGCCACTCCATGGGGGGCGCCATCGCGCTCACCACCGCGTTCGACGCTCCAGGACGCCTGGCCGGACTGTTCCTCGTGGGCACCGGGGCACGGCTCCGGGTGGCGCCCGCCATCCTGGAGGCCTCGGCCGATCCGGCCCGCTTCGACGAGGTGGCGCGCGGCCTGACCAGCTTCGCCTTCGGACCGGGGGCCAGCGAGCCCCTGCGCGCCGAGCACGCGCGGTCCCTCGCAGCCCTGCCGCGCGGCATCCTGCACGGAGACTTCGCCGCCTGCGACCGCTTCGACGCCATGGCGCGGATCGACTCGGTCCGGGCCCCGGCCTTCGTGGTGGTCGGCCGGGAGGATCAGCTCACGCCGCCGAAGTACTCGGTCTTCCTCCGCGCGCACCTCCCGGGAGACGGGATGCTCGAGGTCCCGGGTGCGGGGCACATGGTCGCGCTGGAGGCCCCGGACGAGGTGACGGCCGCTGCGGCATCCTTCCTCGACCGGATCCGCGAGCCGTGAGCCAGGACGGGCCACCCCCGGAGATCCTGGGGCGCCTCGTTCCCGCCCCGGAGGGCGCGGCCGCCGCGTCGTCCGTGGACGTGCTCGTGGTGGACGGGGACGCCACCTTCCGCGGGATCGCCGCGGGGCTCCTGCGCCGCAACGCCCACACGGTGGTGGAGACCTCGTCGGCCGCGGAGGCCGCGGAGGCGATCGGGGCCGGCTGCAGGCCGCGGCTGATCCTGGTCGGACTCGACGGAGCTTCGGGGTCGGAACGGACGGCGTTCGCCGCGCTCCGCGAGGACCCTTCCTGCGCCCACGCAGGCCTCCTCCTCCTCTCGCGCGGGGGCGAGGACGACGGCGCGGACCTTCGCCCGTCGGCCCGGATCCTCAAGCCGGTGGAGGCCACCGAACTGGTCGAGGCGGTTCGTCGATTGTGCGGTACGCTCGGGGCGCCTTGAAACCCGTACACCTCCTCGTCGCCGCCGCACTGCTCCTTCCCGCGTGGTCGCCCGCCGCCGCGGACGAGCCCGGGGAACCGGTGCTCGGCTTCGCGGTCGGCGCGCGGGTCTCGGCGGCCTTCCCCATGGGGAGCGTCCTCTCCGATCCGGGCAACGGAACCCTGCTCATCGACGAGCTCGTGGCCATCTCCGTCCCGCTCCAGCTCGACATCGGCATGACGGTGCACCGGCGCTGGTTCGTCGGCGCCTACGCCCAGTACGCCTGGAGCTTCCTGCAGATCGGCCAGTGCAAGGTGGGGCAGTCCTGCTCGGTTACCGGGCTGCACGTCGGGCTCGAGGCCACCTACGCGTTCCGGGACCACGGAGGCCCCTGGGTGGGGCTCGGAACGGGATGGGAGTGGATGTTCACCTCCTACTCGACCACCAGCTACAAGACCAACCTCGACGTATCCGGCTGGGAGTACGCGATTTTCCAGGCGGGATGGGAGGTTGAGCTCGCGCCTGGCTGGATGGCAGGGCCGTTCTTCACCGGCTCCATCGGGGAGTTCAGCCGCGCCAGCATGGCGGCCGACGGCCAGAGCCAGAACTCCTCCATCCCCAACAAGGCGCTCCACGGCTGGATCCAGCTCGGGATCAAGGGGAGCTTCTCCCTCTGACGGATGGCACGGAAGGTGCATTCGGCCGGGGGACGCAATCCCTCGACCCGCAGCACGGAATCGGATAACCCTGTCGCCGCCGGACCGGAGCGCGACCCCCTGAGCGACCCCTCGAGAGCCCCCGAACAACACGGCCACGCGCCTGCGCCCGGACGAAAGTCCGGCGGCGCCATGGCGGCCCTCGCACTGGGCGCGCTCGGGGTGGTCTACGGCGACATCGGCACGAGCCCCCTCTACGCTCTGAAGGAGAGCTTCCAGGGTCCGCACGGGGTGCCACTCACCCCCGCCAACGTGCTCGGTGTCCTCTCGCTCGTGGTCTGGGCGATGACCTTCGTCGTCACCTTCAAGTACCTCACCTTCGTCATGCGGGCCGACAACCGGGGCGAGGGCGGGATCCTGGCCCTCATGGCCCTCGTCAGCCAGCAGGAGACCACCAAGCGCGGGCGGCGGACGCTGCTCGTGCTCGGGCTCTTCGGGGCCGCGCTGCTCTACGGCGACGGTGTCATCACGCCCGCCATCAGCGTGCTCGGCGCGATGGAGGGGCTCATCGAGGTGACGCCCGCCATGAAGCCGGCGGTCGTGCCGGCCACGGTCCTGGTCCTCGTCGTCCTCTTCGCCATCCAGAAGCGGGGCACGGCCGCGGTGGGCGCGGTCTTCGGCCCGGTCATGCTGCTCTGGTTCGCCTCCATCGCCGCCATCGGCATCTGGAACATCGCCAAGGAGCCGGGCGTGCTCCGGGCCATCTCCCCGGTCCACGGGTACGAGTTCTTCGTCCGGAACCACGGCGCGGGGTTCTTCGTGCTCGGGAGCGTGGTGCTCGTCCTCACCGGCGCCGAGGCGCTCTACGCCGACATGGGGCACTTCGGCCGGCGCCCCATCCGGCTCGCCTGGTACACGGTGGCCATGCCGGCGCTCGTCCTCAACTACATGGGGCAGGGCTCGCTGCTCCTGCGAGACCCCAGCGCGGTCACCAACCCGTTCTACAAGGCGGTTCCCGAGTGGGCTCTCTGGCCCATGGTGATCATCGCCACGGCGGCGGCCATCGTGGCGTCGCAGGCCCTCATCTCCGGCGCCTACTCCCTCACGAACCAGGCCATCCAGCTCGGCTACGCCCCGCGCCTCACCGTGCGCCACACCTCCCGGACCGAGTTCGGCCAGATCTACGTCCCCGAGGTGAACTGGGCGCTCATGGTGGGCACGGTGGCCCTCGTGCTCGGCTTCGGATCGTCCAACGCGCTCGCCGCCGCCTACGGGATCGCCGTCACCGGCACCATGACCATCACCACGCTCCTCTTCCACCGCGTGGCCCGCGACCGCTGGCGCTGGAGCCGATGGGCGGTCTGGCCGCTCACCTTCTCGTTCCTGGTGGTGGACCTGTCCTTCCTGGGCGCCAACATGGTGAAGGTGCACGAGGGTGGGTGGTTCCCGCTCGTCGCGGGCGGGGTCATCTTCATGTTCCTCTCCACCTGGAAACTCGGGCGCGAGGCGCTGGCCCGCTCGGTCGCCGGGTCGTCCCTGCCGCTCGACCTCTTCCTGCCGGACCTGGAGCGCCATCCGCCACACCGGATCCCCGGCACGGCGGTCTTCATGACCTCCGACCCCGCCGGCACACCGGGCGTCCTCCTCCACCACCTGAAGCACAACAAGGTGCTCCACGAGCGGGTGCTCATCGTCTCGATCGGAACCGAGGAGATCCCCACCGTGGACGCGAAGGACCGGATCACGATCCGCAACCTGGGGAACGGGATCCACCAGGTGATCGGCCGGTACGGGTTCATGGAGAACCCCAACGTCCCCGGTCTGCTCGCCTCCCTCCCGCTCCACGCCATCCCGGGCTCCCGGCTGGAGAAGGCGGAGATGGAGACCACCTACTACCTGGGGCGGGAGACGCTCATCCCCGACGGGCCGTCCGGGATGATGCGCTGGCGCAAGCGGCTCTTCATCGTCATGGCCCGGAACGCCCAGTCGGCGAGCGCCTTCTTCGGCCTGCCTCCCAACCGGGTCGTCGAGATGGGCGCGCAGGTCCAGTTCTAGTAGAATGCGAGCAATGGCTCGCATCCGAACCGTCCCGCGCAAGGCCCCCACGCAGCAGCGCTCCCGCGCCACCGTTGACGCCATCGTCGACGCCACCGCGCGCGTCCTCGTGCGCGACGGCTACGACGCGCTCTCGACGAACCGGGTGGCGCGAGAGGCGGGCGTCAGCGTCGGCTCGCTCTACCAGTACTTCCCCGGCAAGGAGGCGCTCGTCGCCGCGGTGATGGAGATGCACGCCTCGCGCATGCAGGAGAGCATCGCGGAGCGGATGCGCAACTCCGCGCCGGCGGCCACGCCGGAGGAGGTGGCCACCGAGATGATCCGGGCCATGCTGGCGGCCCAGGCCGCCGAGCCCCGGCTCCACCGCGTGCTCGTGGAGCAGGTTCCCCGCATCGGCGCCCTGCGGCGGCTGCACGAGCTCTTCGGGAACTACGAGCGGCTGGTGGAGGCCTGGCTGGAATCGAACTCCGAGCGCATCGAGGTGCAGGACGCCCGCATGGCCTCCTTCGTCCTCGTGGCGGCGGTGGAGGGGCTCGTGAACCGCGCCGCGCTCGACCGGCCGGACCTGGTCGCCTCCGGGAAGCTGGAGGAGCAGATCCTCCGGCTCATCCTGGCCTACGTGGTTCCCTCCTACGTGGCCTCGGCGTCGGCCGAGGGTCGCTACGGCGGACGGCCCAGCAAGGCCTAGAAATACTCCCCGGCGTTGAACCAGACGCCGAAGGAGCTTTCACCCAGGGCGAAGTCCAGGCTGACGTTGGTCCTCGAGTCGCGGTTCATCATGAAGCGCAAGCCCACGCCCCCCGCCGGCCGGATGAACTGCATCAGCCCCACCTTCTCGCTGCCGTAGCTCCAGCCCGGCCCGGTGGCCTGGAAGGCCGGCGAGGCGAAGGTCTCGGCATTCGCGAAGACCACCCCGCCGAGCAGCCCGTTGTTCGTGATCCGGAAGCGCCACTCCACCTCGCCGTAGAGTTCCTGGGTGCCGCGCCAGCGCCCCTGCACGTAGCCGCGCCCGGTCCGGTTCTTCTGGTCCCAGCCGATGGAGGGGAGCGTGAGGTAGGGGGCGGCGCCCGAGGAGATCCCCCGGTAGAAGAGCCAGAACCCGAGCACGTTGCGCGGCACGTCGTCGGAGAGGGGCACGTAGGCGCGGAACTGGGCCTCCATCCCGGTGCTGGCCAGGGACGAGCCGAGCCAGGTGGGGTTCACGGTGAAGGTGGCGGAGCCGTAGATGCCGCGGTACGGGTCGATCGTCGAGTCGCGGCTGTCGTAGAGGACGGCGAGCGACGCGCCGGAGAGAACCTGCTGGCCCGGATTGAACCCGTAGGCCACGCTGTAGGCGTAGCCCGGATCCACCACCGGTGACGGTGAATCGAGGTCCATCGCCTTGGCCTGCACCCCGTAGTAGGCGTCGAGCCGGTAGCCGAGCCCCAGGTAGAGATCCGCCCATACGTTGCGCAGCACCGTCTCGTGGAGCCGGACGAGGTTGAAGTCCTCGACGAAGGCGACGGCCGACATCGCCTGCGGTCCGGTGCCCAGGCCGTAGCTCTTCTGGTTGAAGAGCAGGAAGCGCCAGTCCCCCTGCAGCTCCCACTCGTTCCGCGCGGTGAGCACGGTGGTCGAGACCTGGATGGTGAGCTGGTTCATCGTGGAGTAGAGGGCGACCGCCTGCATGTTCGAGATGGTCGTGGTGGTCGCGGGGCCGAGGTACATCCCCAGCGTCCCGGTGACGCCGAAGAGCGCGCCCATGGCCGGGTTGTAGCCGATGGCCGGGAGGATGGCGGGAAGGAGCACGAAGGGCGGCGGCGTCCCCTTCGCCTCGCGGGCCAGCCCGACCCAGTCGAGGAGGCTCCAGGAGTCATCGTAAGGCTGGCAGCGCTTCTCCACGCAGACGCTTCCGTAGTGGATCTGCCGGACGCAGTCGGCGCTGCACGTGCAGGGAACGGCCGCCTCGGACGCCGCCTCCGCGGCGGGGTCGTCCGGAAGGGCCGCCGCGGGTGCGCCCAGGGCCGCGACGAGGAGCAGCGCGGCCAGCGGGCGCTTCACGCGGTCAGTGGTGATGGTGCCCATCCGGTCCGTGCGCGTGGCCGTGCTCCTGCTCCTCCGCGGTGGCCTCGCGGACCTCGCGGACGGCGATCTCGAAGTGGAGCGTCTGGCCCGCGAGCGGGTGGTTCAGGTCGATCACCACCACCTCGGGCCGGATCTCCTTCACGATGAACGGGACCTCCTCCCCCTCCGGGCCGCGGGCGGTGTACTGGTGCCCGGCCTCGGGAAGCTCGCCCCCGAAGGCCTCCTTGGCGACCTCCTGGATGCCGTCCGGGTCGTGGGCGCCGTAGCCATCCTCGGGGGTGACGACGACCTGGCGCACGTCGTCCTTCACGAGCCCCTCGAGGGCGCGCTCCAGCCCCGGGACGATGGTGCCGGCCCCCTGGATGTAGAGGAGCGGGCTCCCGGGCTCGGAGGCGTCGATGACGTCGCCGTCGCCCAGGTGGAGCTTGTAGTCGATGGCCACGACCGTTCCGTTCGCGATCTTCACGTTGGTCTCCAGTGTCGGGGAAGTCGCGGATATTGCCCCGACACGGTCCGGTTTGCCAGCCGCGCGGATCGCGTCCCCCTCCCGCGCCAGCCGGGGGTCGATCCCCCCGAAGGAGGCGAAGGCCGCGTCCAGCTCGTCCCTGGCCTGGGCGAGCTGCCGGATCATCCGCATCAGGTGATCGTCCCGGAGCACGTTCCCGAAGCTGCGGCCGCGCGGGTTTCCCGTCAAGCGCCCTCGACCCTCTTCGGCTAGGATCCGCCCGCACCGCAACCCCCGGAGGCCTCCGTGCTCGCACCCCTGCTCGCCCTCGCCCTCATCGCGGCCGACCCCGCCGCACCCGCCAGCGCCCCCCGCCTCAACTACCCGGCGACGCGGAAGGACGACGTCGTCGAAGACTACTTCGGGACGAAGGTGAAGGACCCGTACCGGTGGCTCGAGGACGACAACGCCGCCGCCGTGAAGCTCTGGGTCCAGGCCGAGAACGCCGTCACCGACGCCTACCTCGCCGGCATCCCCCAGCGCGCCGCCATCCGCGACCGGCTCACCCGCATGTGGGACTACGAGCGCTTCGGAGCGCCCTCGAAGCACGGCGACCGCTACTTCTACATGCGCAACTCCGGCCTCCAGCCCCAGTCGGTCCTGTACGTCACCGGCGATCCGGCAGAGGAGGGGCGCGTGCTCCTCGACCCGAACGCCATGTCGAAGGACGGGACGGTGGCCATCAGCGGGATGTCCTTCTCCGACGACGGCAAGCTCCTCGCCTACGCCATCGCCGACGCGGGCAGCGACTGGCAGATCTGGAAGCTCCGGGAGGTGGACACCGGCAAGGACCTCGGCGACGAGGTGCGCTGGTCCAAGTTCGGCAACGCCTCCTTCACCCGCGACGGGAAGGGCTTCTACTACGCCCGCTTCCCGGCCCCGGCCGAGGCGGAGAAGCTCACCGCCAAGAACCTGAACCACCAGGTCTGGTTCCACGCAGTGGGGACGCCCCAGGAGAAGGACCAGCGCGTCTTCGAGCGCCCCGACCAGCCGGAGTGGTACTTCGCCGCCGAGGTGAGCGACGACGGGCGCTGGCTCGTCCTCACGGCCCACAAGGGAACCAACCCGGAGACCTCGGTCTTCGTGCAGGACCTCTCCCGGCCCGGCGCCAAGGTGGAGCCGCTGCTCGTGAAGATGGACGGCGCCTACGGCTTCGTGGACGTGCAGGGCGACACGTTCCTCTTCCTCACCGACCGCGGCGCTCCCCGCAAGCGGGTGGTGGCCATCTCGATCGGAAAGGCGGAGGAGAAGGACTGGAAGGAGATCGTCCCCGAGGGGAAGGGGACCGACGTCCTCGCCGGGGCCCACGTGGTCGGCGACCGGCTCTTCGCCACCTGGATGCGGGACGTGAAGAGCGCCGTGGAGGTCTACGCGCTCGACGGGAAGAAGGTGGCCGACCTTCCGCTGCCCGGCATCGGGACGGTGACCGGCTTCGGCGGCAAGCGCACCGACCCGGAGACCTTCTTCACCTTCACGAGCTTCCTCGCGCCGCCGGCCATCTACCGGCTCGACGTGCCCACCCTCGCCGCCACGGTGTTCCGGCGCCCCCGGGTGGACTTCGACTCCTCCGGCTTCGAGGTGACGCAGGTCTTCTACCCGTCGAAGGACGGAACGCGCATCCCGATGTACCTGCTCCACCGGAAGGGCGTGAAGCTCGACGGCCGGAACCCCACGCTGCTCTACGGATACGGCGGCTTCAACGTCCCGCTCCTGCCCGCCTTCCGGGTCTCCACCGCGGCCTGGCTCGAGATGGGCGGCGTCTACGCCGTCGCCAACCTCCGGGGCGGCAACGAGTACGGCAAGCCCTGGTGGGAGGCCGGCCGGCTCGGCAAGAAGCAGAACGTCTTCGACGACTTCATCGCCGCCGCGGAGTGGTTGCAGAAGAACGGCTGGACCTCCCCGGACCGGCTCGCGGTGAACGGCGGCTCGAACGGCGGGCTGCTCGTGGGGGCGTTCATGACCCAGCGCCCCGAGCTCGCGGCGGTGGCGCTGCCGCAGGTCGGGGTGATGGACATGCTCCGCTTCCACCGGTTCACGGTGGGATGGGGCTGGAAGAGCGACTACGGCTCCTCCGAGACCAAGGGCGGCTTCGACACCCTCCACGCCTACAGCCCGCTGCACCGGCTCCGGAAGGGCACCGCCTACCCGGCCACGCTGGTGACCACCGCCGACCACGACGACCGGGTGGTTCCGGCACACTCCTTCAAGTTCATCGCCGAGCTCCAGGCCGACCAGGCCGGACCGAAGCCGGTGCTGGCCCGCATCGAGACCCGGGCCGGCCACGGTTCGGGGAAGCCGACGAAGATGATCATCGAGGAGGTGGCCGACGTCTTCGCCTTCACGCTGAAGAACCTGGGCATGGAGCTTCCGGGGGGCTTCGGGGGCGGGAAGTGATCGACACGGCTCCGCCGCGGGAGATCGCACCCGGAGTCACGCTGGTGGACGCGGGCTACCTGCGCCCCGGGCTGGCCGCCTCCTACGTCGTCACCGGCGGGCGAAGCGCCGCGGTGATCGAGACCGGGACGGCCCACTCCGTGCCCCATCTCCTCGCCGGGCTCGCCGCCGCCGGCGTCGCCCCGGAACGGGTGAGCCACGTGGTCGTCACCCACGTCCACCTGGACCACGCTGCCGGCGCGGGCGCGCTCCTCGAGCGGCTGCCCGCCGCGCGGCTGCTCGTCCACCCCCGCGGTGCGCGCCACATGATCGACCCGTCGAAGCTGCTCGCCGGCGCCGCCGAAGTGTACGGCGGCATGGAGGCGATCCGCGCCCTCTACGGCGACGTCCGGCCCGCCCCGGCCGACCGGGTGATCGAGGCACCGGAGGGGACCACCTTCGACCTGGGTGGCCGGACGCTGCGCATCCTCGACACGCCCGGCCACGCGAAGCACCACTTCGTCGTCCACGACCCGGCCACCCGCGGCTTCTTCACCGGGGACACCTTCGGCATCTCCTACCGGGAGTTCGACGAGGCGGGCCGCCCGTTCCTCTTCCCCACCACGACGCCGGTGCAGTTCGACCCGACGGCGCTGCGGGCGTCGGTGGAGCGGATGCTCGCCGAGCGGCCGGAGCGGATGTACCTCACCCACTTCGGGATGATCGAGGGGCGCGTCGCCGAGGCGGCCGCGGCCCTGCTCGCGGCGGTGGACGGCCACGTGGCGGCGGCCCGTGCGGCGCCGCCGGGACCGGGGCGCCAGGCGGCGATCCGGGAAGGGCTCACGACCCAGCTCCTCCACCTGCTCGCCCGGAACGGGTGGAGGGGAACGCGCGAGGCCGCGCTCGCGGCCTGGGAGGGCGATCTCGACCTCAACTCCCAGGGGCTCGAGTTCTGGCTCCAGGCTGAGGAGAAGAGGTAGAGGCGGCACCCGCCAGGATCACCTCCCCGGGCGCCAGCGCGGACAGGAAGACGACGGAGTGGTCGGCCGCCTGGTAGGTCGCTCCCTTCACGACCGGAGCCTCCTCCCAGGAGCGGACGTCGTCCGGCGAGGGCAGGGCGGTGTCCACCATGACCCGCCATCCGCTCTCCACGCGGGGGAGCTCGAAGGCGAGCGGCTCCTTCCAGGCGTTCACGATCACGTGGGCCAGCGTCGGGCCCTCCAGCTCCTGGAACGTACCGGCCAGGCTGTGGCTCCCCTCGCTCCAGTCGGGCGCGTCGAGCTTGACCCCGTGCCAGCGGATCCGTGCGCGCCGGAGAAACTGGGTGAGGGTCACGGTGCGGCGGACCCCGGTGTGCATCGCCGAGCGGAGCCGGATGAGCCGCCGGACGAAGCGGTGGACGTCGGCGTGCGGCACGAGCAGCCGCCAGTCGAGCCAGGAGAGGTCGCCGTCCTGGCACCAGGCGTTGTTGTTGCCTCGCTGGGTCCGGCGCATCTCGTCCCCCATGAGCAGCATGGGGATCCCGGCCGAGATCAGGTTCACGGCCAGGAAGTTCTTCACCATCCGGTTGCGGAGCGCCTCCACCGCCGGGTCGTCGGAGGGACCCTCCACGCCGCAGTTCCAGGAGAGCTCGTGGTCCGAGCCGTCCCGGTTCCCCTCGCCGTTCGCCAGGTTGCGCTTCTTCCCGTAGGTGACGAGGTCGTTGAGCGTGAGCCCGTCGTGGCAGGTGACGAAGTTCACGCTCTGCTCCGGCTCGCGCTGCTTCCGCTCGTAGAGATCCGGGCTCCCGAGCAACCGGTTGGCGAAGGGCGTGATCAGCCCCGGATCTCCGCGCAGGAAGGAGCGGACGTCGTCGCGGAAGCGGCCGTTCCACTCCTTCCAGGAGTCCCCCACGAAGTGGCCCACCTGGTAGAGGCCGCCGGCGTCCCAGGCCTCGGCGATGAGCTTCGTCCCGGAGAGCACCGGATCGCTCTCGATGTCCCAGAGGGCCGGCGCGTTCCGGACCGGGTTGCCGTCGGTGTCCCGCGAGAGCACCGAGGCGAGATCGAAGCGGAACCCGTCCACGTGCATCTCCGAGACCCAGTGGCGGAGGGAGTCGAGCATGAGCCGGCGCACCACCGGGTGGTTCGACTTCAGGGTGTTTCCACAGCCAGTGAAGTTGGCGTAGCGGCGGAAGTCGTCCAGGATGTAGTAGGCCCGGTTGTCGAGGCCGCGGAAGGAGAGGGTCGGCCCGGTCTCGTCCCCCTCGGCCGAGTGGTTGAAGACCACGTCCAGGATCACCGCGATGTCGGCCCGGTGGAGCGCCTTCACCATGTCGCGGAACTCGTCCAGGGCGCCCTGGGGCGTGGGGGCGGAGGCGTAGGCGGCGTGGGGCGCGAAGAAGGAGACCGGCGAGTAGCCCCAGTAGTTGACCAGGCCGGCGGAGGCGTCCTGGGCGTCGAACTGGAACACCGGCATGAGCTCCACCGAGGTCACGCCCAGGTCGCGCAGGTAGGGGATCTTCTCCACCAGCCCGGCGAAGGTGCCGCGCCGTTCCGGTGCCACGCCGGAGCTCTCGTGGCGCGTGAAGCCCCGGACGTGCATCTCGTAGATCACCGAGCGCTGGGTGCCGCGGCGCAGCGGCCGGTCCCCCTCCCAGTCGTAGCGGGAGAGGTCCACCACCACCCCCTTCATGGCCTGTCCGGCGTTGTCTCCGCGCCGCGCCGCGGCCCGGCGGTCGTAGGTGGTGGGCACCGCCACGGCGCGCGCGTACGGGTCGAGGAGCAGCTTGCGCCCGTCGAACCGGTAGCCGTGGGCGGGGTCATACGGACCGTGAACCCGCCAGCCGTAGAGCTGCCCGGGGCGGAGCCCGGCCACGTGGACGTGCCAGTAGTGGTAGGTCCGGTGGGCGGCCGGGTCGAGCCGCAAGAGCCGCGCCGGCTCCCCGTCCTCGGGACGGTCGAAGAGGCAGAGCTCGACCGACGTGGCGTGGCGGCTCCAGAGGCTGAAGTTCACCCCGTCCCCATCCTGGGTCGCTCCGAGCGGCCAGCTCCTTCCCGGGGTGATGTCCATGCCGCCGACTCTATCGCCCATCGGGTGCGATGAGGTGGGGCACGAAGCGGGCCAGGTTGCCGGTGACCGGGCCGTCCGACTCCCGGAGGCCCGCGCCGGCCGGGACGCCGCGCACGAGCCAGCTCCCGATGGAGAGCGTGCGGGGCAGCGGGACCGAGGGCTCCCAGAGCGCCTGCCAGACGTGCCCCTCGGCGCCGTAGCCCTCGTCCTTGCCCTCCGCGATCGTCTGGCCGTCCCGCACGAGCTGTACGTTCGCTCCCTCCCGGGAGAGGAGCGGCTTGCGCGCGAAGCTCCGGAGCCCCGCCGGCTCGAGGAAGGCGGGGAGCAGGTTCTCGTGGCCGGGGAAGAGCTCCCAGAGCACCGCGAGGATCCCCTTGTTGGAGGCGATCATCTTCCAGGGGGGCTCGATGAAGCGGGTGAGGGACCTGGGCAGCATGGCGCCGAAGGTCTCGCGCGCCATCCACTCCCACGGGTAGAGCTTGAAGCAGGCGCGCATCTCCACCCCGTCGCCGTCCACGAAGATCCGGCGCCCCTCGTCCCAGCCGATGGTCTCCATCCCCACGAAGGAGGTGCGGAGCCCCGCCTGGGCGGCGGTGTCCTGGAGGTAGGTGGTGGTGAGCGCGTCCTCCGGGACGTCCAGGCTGGCGAAGTGGAGCGGCCCCACCGGCAGGAAGGGTGCGAGCTCCCGCCACGCCTCCACGAGCCGCTCGTGGAGCGAGTTCCACTGGTCGGCCGCCGGGTCCACGTCCTGCAGCCAGCGCCACTGGATCACCGAGGCCTCGACGAGCCCGGTCGGCGTGTCGGCGTTGTACTCGAGCAGCCGGGGCGTGCCCGCGCCGTCCCAGGCCAGGTCCATCCGCCCGTAGAGGGAGGGATCGCCGTCGCCGTCCACCCCCTCCCAGGAGCGGGCGATGAGGGGGATCATCTCCCGGGGGATGGCGAGCCGGTCCCACCACTCGCCGCGCTCGATCACCCGGCCCACCGCCTCGAGGACCATCTCCTGGAGGGCGGACGTGGCCCGCTCCAGCCTGTCGATGTCACTAACAGTGAATGCCCAGCAGGCCGACTCGTCCCAGTAGGGGGCGTCGCCGGTGTGGATCGGGAAGCCGGCCGCCTCGACCCGCGCCTGCCAGCCCTCCCGCGGCGAGATCTCCCGTCGTTCCATCGAAGGTCCCCGGGCGCTACGTCCCGGCGCTCCCGGGGCTCGTGGACGGGGCGGCGCCCGCGTGGGCCGCACCGGTGGCGCCGAAGCCGCCGCGCGACACCGAGCCGGGTGTCGCCGGTCCGGGGGTGCCGGGGACGCTCCTCCCCGGACTCATGAAGCCCGGTGCGTAGGTCCCGACCCCGCCGTACAGCCCGTAGGGGATCCAGATGAAGTGGTAGCCGCCGCGCGACGCCGGCGGCGAGTTGCCGTCCGGGGCGTCCCAGCTGCCGGTGGAGGCGGAGCCCTGACCACCGGTGGGGCCCGGGCTCCCGGTCGAGCAGAGCCCCTCGTCGGAGAACCTGCCGTCGGCGTCCACGCAGCGCCGCTCCCGCGGCTTCTCCCCCCCGCACGAGGCGAGCAGCGCCGAGACGGTGAGCAGGAGCCCGAGCCGGATGGAGGACGACTTGCGCACGTCCAGAGTGGAGCACGGGGGAGGCGCGCTGTCGACGCGCTCCGGGCCGAATGCGAGCTTCCGTGCGAATTCGGGTTCCGTCGCAGCCTGCGCCGCCTGGGCTCGCGCGAACACGTGCATATAACATATTGTATTTACTGATGAAAACGTTTAGAGGCGAATCGCCCCGAGAAAGGTTAGAATGTGAGCCATGATCCGAAGCTCGCGAGTTCTCCTCCCGGTGGTCCTCATCGCCCCCCTGCTGCTCGCCGCCTGCGGCACGGAGACGAGCGACCTGCCGCCCGGTCTCGGCCCAATCGCGCTCGCCGACGTCGCGCTGCCCGCCGACTGCGCGAACGCCACCGGCGTCGGGGCCCTCAACATCGGCCCGGCCCGCGGCGTCCTCGGCAATCCCAGCTACACGGAGCGCAAGGCGCGGGGCTGCGTGCCCTTCTCGGTCGCCAAGGTGTGGCAGGCGATCCAGGTCCCGACCGGCGTGGACGTCGCCTTCTGGCCGGAGCGCAACGAGAGCGACTGCGAGGCCTGGCTCCTCGTGGACCCGGCCTACCCGGTGAACTTCATCACCAAGGAGATCCCGCACGGGGGCATCCAGAGCCACTACACCTTCGAGATCACCTGGCGTGCCGGCATCACGAAGGGCCCGGACAGCGCGCCCACCGAGGTGAAGATGCTCTACGGGAAGACCTCGGGCACCAGCGAGGTCCCCAAGATCCTGGGCTCGATGGTCTTCACCGCCGATGCCGCGCACCCGAACTGGACGACCGTGGACATCGTCCGGCAGCTCAACACGAACGGCCACTCGGACGATCCCGCCAAGCTGGAGTCCTGGATCCAGGGCTTCTACGACGGGCTGCAGATCCAGCTCGCCACCGGCGCGCTGCTGCCCCGCTACTGCGTCCTCCCGTAGCGCCTCGTCGCGGCGCTAGTTGGCCTTCGCCGCGCCCTCCTTGGGCGCCTGCGGATCCCACTTCCAGTGGATGCCGACGCTCGTGATCCACGCCCAGTTCTTGAACGAGCCGGGGAAGGAGGACGCGTTGTCGAGCGTGGTCGTGCTGGCCGCCGGGACCGAGTTGAGCGTGTCGAACCAGGCGTTGAAGAAGGCGGCTTCGACGAAGAGGTTCCGCATCGCCTCCCAGCCGAGACCCACCGAGGCCGCGATGGCCTTGGCGTCGGGCAGCGACGGGTTGAAGTAGGCGGGGTTCACGCCCGACTGGTCGTAGAGCGCGCCGCCGCGCACCTCGAGGACCGGGAGCGCCTGCCAGGCCACGCCGAGCCGGAAGATGTTCGCGTTGCCGTACTTGCGCCACACCGAGAGGTTGAGCAGCTGCCCGGTGGAGGGATCGATGGTCTGGCCGGTGAACGTGTCGGACACGTAGGCGCTGTAGTACTCGGAGGTGTAGGCGAGGTTGATGTCCACGACCGGGATGGGGCGCCAGGCGATGCCGACGTTGAAGGTGCTCGGGTAGGGGAGCGTGTGGCTGAAGTCCTGGTTCGGGTAGGTCGCGGCGAAGGCCGGCGGGAAGGCGAAGTTGGCCGGACCCTTGAGCGCCATGAAGGCCTGCTGCTTGTAGTCGAGGCCGATCCGGAGCGGGAGGTCGAGCAGCGGCTGGATCTCCAGCGCGGCATCCCAGCTCACCGCGCCTCCCGAGTCGGCCACCGTGACGATCCCGTCCGTGCCGCCGGGCAGGGCCTTGGCCACCGAGAGCGTCTCGGTGGCGTAGTAGTAGATGAGCCCGCCGCCCACCCGGATCTGGGGGATGATCTCGAAGCCCGCCGTCAGGTAGCCGGCGAAGAGCTTCCGGTCCACCGAGATGAAGCTGTGGCGACCGGCCCAGTCGCTGGGCCAGTAGACGCTGCCGCCGCCCGGGACGCCCAGGCCGAGCCCCACGCCGTATCCGTGGCCGGCGATCTTCCCCGACCAGGAGGCGTAGAGGGCCGCCACGGGAACGGCCTTGAAGTTGGTGGAGGTGGGCGAGGGGAAGTAGTTCTCGGTGTTGGTCCAGGTGGACCCGTTGCCGATGATGCCCACGGTGAGGCTCAGGTCGAGCCCGGAGAGGCGGGAGAGCGCCGCCGGGTTGCGGTAGACCGCACCGGCGCTGGTCTGGTCGGCCACCAGCGAGTCGGCCATGGCCAGGTCTCGGGGGACGACGTTGGGGATGGAGTAGCCGCCCGCGGAGGCGACGGCCGGGACCAGGAGGAGGGCGAGCAGGAGCTTGCGCATGGCGGTCCTCACGGGACGACGATGGGGGTGGCGGCGACGGGGGCGCCGAGGAGGTACTTGACGACTTCCGCCTGCGCCGCGGCGGCCAGCGCCGGATGGTTCCAGTCGAGCAGGAAGCCGTGCAGGGCTCCGGGGCCGACGTCGCCGTTCGCGGGGCAGGTGCCGCCGGTGGAGTTCATGAACCACTGCATCCCCGGAGCGGCCGAGCTGGCCGTGGGTTCGAGCGGCGCGAGGCCGACGAGCCCGTAGAGGAACTCGCTCGTGGGGTTGGGGACCGTGGCGTCGCAGCGCGCCCCCTGGCCGAGGATGGCCTTGGCCGCCATCGGCGTCTTGCCGGTGGGATCGACGAGCAGGTTGGGCAGCGGAGAGGCGATGAGGTGACCCCCGAAGTTGGCCGGATCGCCGGGGTCGGCGATCCACTTCGCCCCGATGAGGAAGAGCAGGTAGTTGGGCGTCCCGGGGACCAGGTGGAGCTGCTCGAGGAGCCCCTCGTAGAGCGGCTCGAAGCTGGGCGCCGTGGTGAGGATGTCGATGAGCGTGGCGCCGCCGACGTTCAGCACGGCGCGGGAGACGCGCGGGTTCGAGGCGAGGTCGATGGTGCCCTCGATGGCGCCCCAGGACTGGCCGACGTAGTAGACCTTCCCGGCGTTGGCGATCACGGTGCCGGAGGGCAGGCCCGCGGCGGTGCGGAGCACCTCGTTGCCGTTGGCGGTCGTGAGCACCCGGACCAGCATCGCCTGGTCGAGGATGTCCTGGCGGACGGTGTCGCGGCTGCGGAAGAGGTTGGCCGACACCACGAACGAGCCGGAGGTCAAGGAGGTGCCGCCCGTCCCGTCCCAGCAGCCCGGGGTGGTGGTGGGGTCGCAGCCGATCGGGATGAGCTGCAGCGAGTTGTTCGTGCAGAGGCCCGGCTTCCCGGTGGGGGCATCCAGCTGCTGTTGCGCGAAGATGGTGGTGTCGCAGGTTGCGCCGGTGTTGCAGCCCATGGCGACTCCCGTCACCGTGTTCTTGACGCACCAGGCCCGGGCGCCGTGCTTGGCGGCGTCGAGGGCCGCGACCACCATGCCGTTTCCGGCCAGCGCCTGGGCGATGAAGAGCATGTCACCGCGGCTGCGGCCGAGTCCGTGGTGGAAGATGACGAGCGGCCAGCCGCCCGCCGGCGGCGTGCCGGTGGGGAGCGCGAGGATGGTGGGCAGGGGGACGGCGGTTCCCGCGGTGGGGGAGGGGTTGAAGGCGCCGGTGGTCGGGTCGAGCTTGTCGAAGGTGACGACCGTGGCCTCGAGGAACTTGGAGATCCCAGCGGTGATCAGCGCCGAGGGGACGCCCCACTTGAGCGCCATCGCGGCCGGGGTGACCGCCGCGGCGGCCACGGGAGCGTCCGGGAAGGCGTCGGCACCCGTGGCCAGCTTCGCGTACGGCGCGGCGCCCAGCGCCAGCGCATCGGCGGTGATGCTCTGGGTCCGGAAGGTGTAGGGCATCACGATGTCGGCCGCGGCCACGTTGTGGTCGGTGGCGAGCTTCGAGACGGCGGGCTGGAGCCGGAGCCGCATGCCCTCGAGCAGCGAGGACTGCGGGCCCGACACGCCCGGGACCTGCGAGACCGCCGTTCCGGGCGACGACGCGCAGGCCGGCGACGGGGTGCAGAGGGGATGGCTGAAGAGGAGCATCTGCCCGAGCGTGGTCTTCGACACCGGGATGCCGGCCGGATCCGTGACGCCCTTCGTGATGATCACGGCGTACTCGGTCTTCTCCTCGAGCGGCGGGAACACGTGCGGCTCACCGGCCGTGGGGATGGTGAGGGCCGGCTGGATGCCGATGATGGTGGAGACGCAGGTCGGCCCGAAGTCGCCGGCCGCGTTGATCGGGGTGCAGGGCTTGCCGGTGGAGGGATCGAACGTGACGGGTGGCGGCTCGGTGTAGACGGTGCTCACCTCGGTCGTGGCGGTCGCGCCCAGCTTGTAGAAGTAGACGCCCCTTCCGGTCGAGCTGCGGACGCTGGCCGCCTTGATGGGGCCCGAGGTCTGGGCGATGTCCATGCCGGTGGTGCTGAAGCCGTCGAGCGTCGCCAGCGCCGAGATGCCGAAGGCCGAGGCCGCCGCCGCGGAGACCATGTTGGTGGTCGGGTCGAGCATGAAGTCGGACGGGACGGGGACGACCCCCGTGCCCGGATCGGCGATCACCCAGGTGGTGGCAGGGGCGACCGTGAAGCTCCCGAGGACGATGGTCTCGTCGACGGGGAACCCCTTGTTCTGGATGGCCGCGAAGACCGGCTGGTACATGGTCTTGAGGAGCTTCAGCTGGTTGAGCGCGCAGTCGGGGGCGGTGGAGGGACAGTTGAAGTCGCCGGCCGCCGCATCGCCGAAGACCAGGAGGTAGGTGGTGGACGACGGCTGCAGCGGCACGTTGGCCTTCGTCTTCACGCCGGTCGAGCCGCCGCGGAGCGCGTAGAAGTAGGTGGCGCCGGGTCGCCAGGTGGTCGGGGTCGGTGTGCCCTTCACGAGCGGCGTGACGCTCAGGTAGCCCGCGGAGTAGCCGTAGGTGAGGTCCGGGTATTGCTGGGCCGCCGGCGCGAGCGCGTCGATGACGAGGAGGTTGCAGTTGCCGGGTGCCTGCGCCCCGGTGCACGGAACGACCGTGCCCTTGTCGAAGTCCGCCGGGGTCACGGTGACGTCGTTGGGTCCGTTCACCGTCAGCGAAGCGAGCGGGAAGTTGAGGGACACGATCTGGTCGGGAGGGAAGCCACCCTGCGCGGCGAAGTACCCGAGCAGCTCCTCCTGCGCGTTGCGCGGATGGAGGATGTAGGGGTTCAGGTCGGGGCTGATCGCCAGCGAGTTGGGGAGCGGGATGACTCCGGTCGTCGGATCGAACAGGGCGGTGGGGATGAAGGTGTTCGGGTTCGAAGGGACCGACGGCGTGCAGGCGAGGACCGCGACCAAGAGCAGCGGCGCGGGCACGAGGTGGCGAAGCTTCATGCTGCCTCCAGTTACGTTGGGTGAACCCGGATCGGACGCGCGGCGTGGAGCACGCGATCCGTCCTTTCTTGCCCCCCGCCCCGTTGGTGTCAAGCCGGGAAGGGGGCCGGATGAAGGATTCTCACGGCGGGGCGCGTCATTCGACGCTGCGCGTCACATCTTGCGCTCGTCGAGCACGCGCTGCGCACGCCCCTCGCTGCGCTGCAGCGTGCGGGGGCCGACGAGGGAGACGCGGGCGCGGAGTCCGAGCCGGTGCTCGAGCGACTGGGCGAGCTTCTGGCGCAGCGCCTCCAGGGAACCGATCTGATCGGAGAAGACCGCCGGCGTCACCTCCACCCGGACCTCCATCTCGTCGAGCCCCTTCTCGCGGCGGAGCACGATCTGGAAGTGGGGGAGGGTCCCCTCCACGGCGAGGATCGCGGCCTCCACCTGCCCCGGGAAGACGCTCACGCCCCGCACGATGAGCACGTCGTCGGAGCGGCGCGCGATGCGACGGATGCGGCGCAGCGTCCGGCCGCAGGCGCAGGGCTCGGGGACCATGGCGGTCAGGTCGCGGGTCCGGTAGCGGATCATCGGCATGGCGTCCCGGGAGAGGGTGGTGAGGACGAGTTCCCCCTCGACGCCGTCCGGGAGCACCTCGCCGGAGGCGGGATCGACGATCTCCGGATAGACGTGGTCCTCGAGGACGTGCAGCCCCGACCGGGCGAAGCACTCCACCGCCACGCCAGGCCCGGCCACCTCCGACACGCCGTAGAGGTCGAAGGCGGCGATGCCGGTGTCGGCCTCGATCCGCCGCCGCATCGCCTCGCTCCAGGGTTCGGCCCCGAAGATGCCGGTTCGCAGCCGGGAGAAGTCGGCGCCCAGTTCCCGGGCCCGCTCCACCACGTGGACGAAGTAGCTCGGGGTGCAGCAGATGGCGGTGACGCCGAAGTCGCGGAGGATGGCGATCTGCCGGTCGGTGTTCCCGCCCGAGACCGGGATCACCGTGGCCCCGAGCGCCTCGGCGCCGTAGTGGGTGCCCAGCCCGCCGGTGAGCAGGCCGTACCCGAAGGCGTTGTGCACCACCTCGCCCGGCCCCAGCCCGCAGGAGGCCAGGCATCGAACCAGCGCCTGCGTCCAGGCCTCCAGGTCACTCCGGGTGTAGGCGACCACGGTGGGATTCCCGCCGCTGCCGGTGGAGGCGTGCAGCCGCGCCACCTCCTCCATCGGGCTGGCCAGCAGGCCGAAGGGATAGGCGTCCCGCAGGTCGGTGCCCACGCTGAAGGGGAAGCGCGCCAGGTCCTCGAGCGTCGCGAGATCGTCCGGGGACACGCCCCGCTCGGCGCAGCGGGACCGGAAGAGCGGGACCCGGTCGTGGGCGCGGCGCACCGTGCGCTTCAGCCGCTCGAGCTGGAGGCCGCGCAGCGGCTCGACCGGGACGTAGTCGGGAGCGCTGGCCGGGTGGAAGCGGCGGGACGGATCGAGTGTGGGCATGGTGTCCCTCGACGGATCCTCCCCTTTCGGCCCTTCCCGGGCAAGGGCGCCGTGGTACGTTCGCGCCGGTGCCCCGATGACCCTGTGGAGCTACGTCGTCATCGCCGTGCGGGACGAGCTGCGGGCCATCGCGGCCCAGGCCCGCGAGTCGAAGCTGCTCCTCGTCGCGTTCCTGGCCTGCCTCGGCGGGGTGGTGGCCTACCTCGATCCGTTCCCCGACCGGAACATCACCATCGCGACGGCCTACCCGAATTCCGACTGGCACCAGTACGGGGAGCTGGCCGTCCGTTACCTGGACGCGAAGGGGCTGCACGGCGCCGTCGTCACCACCTCCGGGGCGGCCGAGAACATCGACCGGCTGGTGGACCCCGCCGACCCGGTCAACGCGGCGTTCGCCTACGGGCTGGCCCTCTCCGACGCCCAGCGGAAGGAGGTCGTGTCCCTGGGCAGCATCTCCTACGACCCGGTCTGGATCTTCCACCGGACCGACCGGATCGCCGTCCTGAAGGACCTCCGCGCGCTGGCCGGCCACCGCGTCGGGCTGGGCCCCGTGCGGAGCGGGTCGTACCTGATCGGGAAGATGCTCCTGGCGGGCTACGGCATCGACGTCGCGCAGGGCGGAAACTTCGTCCCGGACGGATTCCCGGAGGGGGAGAAGGGCCTGCTGGAGGGGCGGCTCGACGCCTTCATCCTGGTGGCGAGCGTGACGGAGCCCATCGTCCAGAAGCTGATGCGGTCGCCCGGGATCGGGCTCTACGCCTTCGAGAACGCCGCGGCCTTCGAGAAGAAGTTCAACTCCTTCGACGCGGTGACGCTCCCGGCCGGCTCGCTCGACATCTACCCGCCGGTCCCCGCCCGGGACGTGTCGCTCGTGACCACCACCACGAGCGTGGTCGTGAAGCGGACCATGCACCCGGACATGCAGCTGGCGCTGCTCGTGTCGATCAAGGAGATGAACCGGAGCTCGGACGACCTGTTCTTCTCCCGGCGCAACGAGTTCCCGGCCTACGTGGACCCGCTCATCCCCATCAGCCCCGTGGCGTCCAAGTTCTACGACTACGGGCCGCCCACGATCATGCGGTACCTGCCGTTCTGGATCGCCGGCTTCTTCGACCGTGCCTGGGTCCTGCTGCTCACCCTGATCGCGATCTTCTACCCGCTCTCGAAGCTCAACCTGCACCTCCGGAGGCTGCGGTTCATCGTGGAGGAACGTCCGCACTACCAGGAGCTCCTCGAGATCGACGAGCTCCTCTCCTCCCGGAAGCTGACCGACGAGGAGAAGGACGCGATCTGGAAGCGGCTGGACGGCATCAACCTCCACGCCGTCCGGGCCGGCGTCCCGGTCGGGGAGGAGTCCCACTACTTCGAGATGCTGAACGCGATCTACCTGCTGCGCAGGAAGATCGAGCTCCACTGAGGGAATCGGTTGGAACCCGTCCACACCCTCGAGGAGCTGGTGGTACGCGCCCGCGCGTTCGGTCCCCGGGTGGTGGCCGTCCCGGCCGCCGAGAGCGAGACCGCGCTCGCGGCGGTGGTCGCGGCGCGCCGGCGCGGGATCGCCACCGGGCTCCTCCTGGGCGATCGGGACAGGCTCGTGGAGCGGCTCTGGAAGCTGGAGGAGGACCCGTCCCACCACGAGATCGTGCACGAGCCGGACGACCGGCGGGCCGCCGCGCTCGCCGTGGAGCGGATCCGGGCCGGAGAGGCGTCGATGCTCTTGAAGGGGCGGCTGCCCACCGGCGACCTGCTCCGCGCGGTGCTCGACCGGGCCCACGGCCTGCGCACGGGGCGCATCCTCTCCGACGTGATGGTGAGCGAGCACCCGGCCGCGCAGCCCCGCCGCGTGGTGGGGATCACCGACGGGGGCGTGAACGTCGCTCCGGGGCTCGTCGAGAAGCGGTCCATCCTGGAGAACGCCGTGCGGGTCTTCCACCGGCTCGGCTTCGAGCGGCCGGTGGTGGCGGTCCTCTGCGCCGTGGAGACCCCCACCGAGGCCATGCCCCACACCGGCGAGGCCCGCGCGCTCGCCGAGATGGCCGCACGCGGCGAGATCGAGGGCTGCGAGGTGGTGGGGCCGCTGGCGCTCGACAACGCGCTGTTCCCCTGGGCCGCCCGGGCCAAGGGCATCGAGCATCCGCTCGCCGGGCGGGCCGACGTGCTGCTCGTCCCCACCATCGAGGCCGGAAACCTCCTGGGGAAGGCCTTCTCCTGGCTGGCCGGGAAGCCCGTGGCCCACGTCATCGAGGGGGCGCGCGTCCCGGTCCTCATCCCCTCCCGGGTGGAGCGGGCCGAGGACAAGCTCCTCTCCATCGCGCTGGGCCTGCTCTCGTCGGAGATGGAGCGATGACCGCCGCGCCACTCATACTCGTAGTGAATCCGGGCGCCGGATCCACCAAGATCGCGCTCTTCCGCGGGGGCGAGCCGGTCGCCGGGGAGACCCTGCGCCACCCGCCCGGGGCCATCGCCACGCCACGCATGGCCGAGCAGCTCCCCATGCGCCTCGCCGCGGCGCGCGACTTCCTCGGGCGCGCCGCACCGGGGGCACGGCTCGACGCGGTGGTGGGGCGCGGCGGCCTGCTCGGTCCGGTGCCCGCCGGCACGCTGCGGGCCACCCCGGAGATGGCCGACGAGCTCCTGCGCGGGCCGCGCGGGGAGCACGCCTCCAACCTGGGGGTGCCCATCGCGCTCGAGGTGGCGCGGGAGCACGGCTGCCCGGCCTACACGGTCGATCCGGTGAGCGTGGACGAGCTCCTGCCCGAGGCGCGCGTCACCGGCCTCGCCGGGGTGGAGCGGCGCAGCTTCGCCCACGCGCTCAACATCCGGGCCACCGCGCGCCGGCACGCGCGGGACTGCGGGCGCCCGCTCGGGGAGATGCGGCTCGTGGTGGCCCACCTCGGGACCGGGGTGTCGCTCGCGGCGCTGCGGGACGGGCGCATGATCGACGTGGTCAACCCGCAGGACGAGGGGCCCTACGCCGGCGACCGGGCCGGCGGCGTCCCCGTCACCGCGGTGGTGGAGATGTGCTTCGCGCCCGGCGCGGAGAAGGCGGCGGTGCGGCGCCGCCTCTTCGGCGACGGCGGGCTCTTCTCGCTGCTGGGGACGCGCGACGCGCGCGAGGCGGTGGCGCGCGCCCGGGCGGGCGAGATGGCCGCGGTGCTCGCGGTGGAGGGCATGTGCTACCAGGTCGCCAAGGCCGTCGGCGCGATGGCGGTGGCGCTCGAGGGGCAGGTGGACGCGGTGATCCTCACCGGGGGCATGGCCCACGACCCCCACGTGGTGGAGCCGGTCCAGCGGCGCGTGTCCTGGATCGCTCCGGTGGTGGTGCTGCCGGGCGAGGACGAGATGTCGGCCCTCGCCGAAGGGGTCCTGAGGGTCCTCTCCGGCGAGGAGGCCGCGAACTAGACGAGCCCGTGGGAGACCATCGCGCTCGCCACCCGCATGAAGCCGGCGATGTTGGCCCCCACCACGTAGTTGCCCTTGGCGCCGAACTCCTCGGCGGTGTTGAAGCAGGCCTCGTGGATGTTCTTCATGATGTGGGCGAGCCGCTTCTCCGTGTACTCGAAGGTCCAGGAGTCGCGGGTGGCGTTCTGCTGCATCTCCAGCGCGCTCGTGGCCACGCCGCCGGCGTTGGCGGCCTTGCCCGGGCCGTAGGAGATCTTCGCGTCGAGGAACACCTTGATGCCCTCGGGGGTGGTGGGCATGTTGGCCCCCTCGCCCACCGCGATGCAGCCGTTCTTCACCAGCATGGCCGCGTCCTTGCCGTTGATCTCGTTCTGCGTCGCCGACGGCATGGCCACCTGGCAGGGGACCTCCCAGATGTTGCCGCCGTGCAGGTACTTCGCGTGCGTGCGGTACTCGACGTAGTCCTTGATGCGCCGCCGCTCCCGCTCCTTCAGCTGCTTCACGAGGTCGAGGTCGATGCCCTTCTCGTCCACGATGACGCCGTTCGAGTCGGAGCAGGCCACCACCTTGCCGCCGAGCTGGTGGATCTTCTCGATGGTGTAGATGGCGACGTTGCCCGAGCCGGAGACGGTGCAGACCTTTCCACCGAAGGTGTCGTTGCCGCGGGCCTTCAGCATCTCCTGCACGAAGAAGGTGGCGCCGTAGCCGGTGGCCTCGGTGCGCACGAGCGATCCGCCGTAGTCGAGCCCCTTGCCGGTGAGGACGCCGGCCTCGTAGCGGGCGGTGAGCCGCTTGAACTGGCCGAACATGTAGCCGATCTCGCGGCCGCCCACGCCGATGTCGCCGGCGGGGACGTCGGTGACGTCGCCGATGTGGCGCCAGAGCTCGGTCATGAAGCTCTGGCAGAAGCGCATCACCTCGTTGTCCGACTTGCCCTTGGGGTCGAAGTCGCTGCCGCCCTTGCCGCCGCCGATGGGAAGCCCGGTGAGCGCGTTCTTGAAGATCTGCTCGAAGCCGAGGAACTTGACGATGCCGAGGTAGACCGAAGGGTGGAAGCGAAGACCGCCCTTGTAGGGGCCGAGCGCCGAGTTGTACTGCACGCGGAACCCGCGGTTGATCTGCACCTCGCCCCGATCGTCCTGCCACGGGACGCGGAAGATGATCTGCCGCTCCGGCTCCGCGATCCGCTCGATGATCTTCCGCTCCCGGAACTCGGGGTACTTCACGAGCACCGGTCCGATCGACTCGAGCACCTCCCGGACCGCCTGGTGGAACTCGACCTCACCGGGGTTGCGCTTCAGCACGTCCTGGTAAACGACCTCCAGCTTCTCGTCCATCTTCGCCATGGTCTGCCTCGTTTCGGTTGTGGGCGCGATCCCTGTGCCCGAAAGGCGGTCACTTTGCCTGAATTGCGGGCAACGACGCAATGGGCGAAGGTGATGTCGTGAAAGAGACCGACCCTCAGGTGATCCCGGTCAACCTGCCCGGGACCGGCGTGCCCTCCCTCGACGCCATGCTGCGGGGGCTGCGGGCCGGTGACAACGTCGTCTGGCAGGTGGAGAGCCTGGAGGACTACGCGCCGCTCGTTCCGCCCTTCGTGGCCCGGGCCCGGGCCGAGGGGAAGCGGGTCGTCTACTTCCGCTTCGCGCGCCACGAGCCGCTGCTCGACGCCGCGTCGGGGGCGGAGATCCACGCCATCTCCCCGGCCCTCGGGTTCGAGAGCTTCACCGACGCCATCCACCGGGTCATCGAGGAGGCCGGCCCGGGCGCGTACCACGTCTTCGACTGCCTCTCCGACCTGGCGGCCGACTGGTACAGCGACCTCATGCTGGGCAACTTCTTCATGGTCACCTGCCCGTACCTCTACGAGCTCGACACGGTGACCTACTTCGCGCTGCTG
This sequence comes from uncultured Anaeromyxobacter sp., assembly GCA_903855945.1. Taxonomy (GTDB): domain Bacteria; phylum Myxococcota; class Myxococcia; order Myxococcales; family Anaeromyxobacteraceae; genus CAIOAK01. The sequence continues at coordinate 202,220 of CAIOAK010000015.1, read as the reverse complement.
GCCGGTCGCCACGCGGCCGAGGCGGTGGACGTGGTCCGGAGCACCACCCAGGTGCTCGTGGACGTCTTCCGGCGGCGGCGCACCGTCTACTTCCACCCGCTCAAGGTGGAGGGGCGCCACTCGCCCACCATGTACCTGCCCCACGTCCGGGAGGGGGAGGCGCTTCGCCCCCTCACCGAGAGTGCGGAGCTCTCCGAGGCGCTCGTGGAGGTGGCCGACCGGCGGCTCGCCGCCGCGGAGCAGGCCGACGTGTGGGACCGGCGCGTCGACGCGGCACGGGAGGTGAGGGACGGCGTGCGCGCGGGGCGGCGCAAGCCGGAGGAGGAGCGCGAGGCCTTCGAGATGCTCCTCCGGATGCTGCTCACGCGCGACGATCGCTTTGCCGAGATGGCGGGCCACCACCTCACGCTCGACGACCTGCTCGCCATCCGGCGGCGCATGGTGGGGACGGGGCTCGTGGGCGGGAAGGCGGCCGGGATGCTGGTGGCTCGCGCCATCCTCTCGAACGGGGACCCGGCCTGGAGCCGGATGCTCGAGCCCCACGACTCCTGGTTCATCGGATCCGACGTCTTCTACACCTACCTGGTCCGCAACGGATGCTGGCCGGCCCGACGGGAGCAGCGGCGCCCGGACGACTTCCTGGAGGGCGCGGCCGAGGCCCGCCGTCGCGTGCAGGCGGGGAGCTTTCCCGACTCGGTGCTGCGCCGCCTCGGCGCGCTGCTCGACTACTACGGCCAGTCCCCCATCATCGTGCGCTCCTCCAGCCTGCTCGAGGACGGTTTCGGGAACGCCTTCACCGGGAAGTACGAGAGCGTCTTCTGTCCGAACCAGGGCTCGCCCGCGGAGCGGCTCGCCGACTTCGTCGCGGCGCTCCGGACGGTCTACGCGAGCGCCATGAGCGACGAGGCGCTGCGCTACCGGGAGCGGCGCGGGCTGCTCGACCGGGACGAGCAGATGGCGGTGCTCGTGCAGCGGGTCTCCGGCGCGGTGCACGGCGACCTCTACTTCCCGCAGGTGGCCGGGGTGGGGCTCTCCTACAACCCCTACGTCTGGAACGCGGCCATCGACCCGCAGGCCGGGGTGATGCGCCTCGTCTTCGGCCTGGGCACCCGGGCGGTGGACCGCGCCGACGACGACTACACCCGTCTCGTGGCGCTCAACGCGCCGTCGCTGCGGCCGGAGTCCACGCTCGACGAGAAGACCGAGTACGCCCAGCACCGCGTGGACGTGCTCGACCTCCACGCCCGCACCATCACGTCGGTCCCCTTCGCCGAGGCCGCCGCCGCCGCGCCCGGCCTCCCGCTCCGCCTCTTCGCCACGCGCCGCCCGGACGGCGGCTGGGTGCTCACCTTCGACGAGCTGCTCTGGGGCACGCCGCTCGTGGAGCGGATGCGCGACCTCCTGAACCGGCTGCGCGAGGCCTACCGGTACCCGGTGGACATCGAGTTCACCGGCAACTTCCTCGCGGACGGCGAGCTCCGCCTCAACCTGGTGCAGTGCCGGCCCCTTCAAGTGCGGGAGGGGGGCGCCATCGTCGCGCCCCCGGAGCGGCTGCCGGAGGAGCGAGTGCTGCTCCGCTCCCGCGGGCCGCTCGTGGGGCCGAGCGCCCACACCCCCATCGACCGGGTGGTCTACGTGGACCCCGACGCCTACGTGGCGCTCGCCACCCAGGACCGGCACGAGGTGGCGCGCGTCATCGGCCGGGTGATGCGACTCGAGCCGGAGGTGGACCGGAAGGTGATGCTTCTCGGCCCGGGGCGCTGGGGGACCACCACCGTGGCGCTCGGCGTGCCGGTCTCCTTCGCGGAGATCCAGCGCGTCTCGGTGCTCGGCGAGATCATGCGACTCGGCGACGTGGTGCCCGACGTGTCGCTCGGCTCCCACTTCTTCAACGACCTCGTCGAGGAGGAGATGCTCTACGTCGCCATCTACCCCGCCCACGGGGGACACCTGCTCGACGAGCCCCGCCTCCGAGCCGCGCCGAACCGGCTCGCCGAGCTCCTCCCGGACGACGCCCGGATGGCAGGCGTCGTGAAGATCGTTGATTTTACTGATGATTCAGGAGGCGTGCTCTGGCTGAACTGCGACTGCGTCCGCCAGGAGGCCGTCGCCTATCTACAACCCCGATGACGCTCCGAGTCGAAAGGGGGTTGCCAGGGCGGGAGCCTGTCGGCTAGGTTTCTTCTCCCCGGTTGATTCTAGAGTCAAGGAGCGAGCATGCCCCTCAAGATCCTGGTCACGGCGAAGCGCGTCGAGGACCCCGAGTCGAAGATCAAGGTGAAGCCGGACGGCACGGGAATCGTGACCGACGGCGTGAACTACAAGATGAACCCGTTCGACGAGATCGCGGTCGAGGAAGCGCTGCGGCTCAAGGAGAAGCACGGGGGCGAGGTGGTGGTCGCGAGCATCGGGGCCGACAAGTCGATGACCGAGATCCGGGCCGCGCTGGCGATGGGCGCCGACCGGGGCATCCTGGTGAAGCACGACGGCCCGCTCGACCCGTTCGTCGTCTCGGCCATCCTCGACAAGCTGTTCGAGAAGGAGAAGCCGGACCTGGTCCTGCTCGGCAAGCAGTCGATCGACGACGACCAGAACCAGGTCGGGCAGTACCTGGCCGAGCGTCGCGGTCTCGGGCAGGCCACCTTCGCGTCCAAGACGGAGAGCCTGGAGAGCGAGGCGGAGCAGAAGAAGCAGCCGGGCGTGGTCCTCGCGGCCGACGGCAAGTCGCTCCGCGTGGTGCGGGAGGTGGACGGCGGGCTCGTGACCGTAGACGTCTCGCTGCCCGCGATCGTCACCTGCGACCTGCGCCTCAACAAGCCGCGCTTCGCGTCGCTGCCGGGCATCATGAAGGCGAAGAAGAAGCCGGTGGAGGAGATCGTGGCCGCGTCCCTGGGGGTGGACCTGGCGCCGAAGGTGGCGGTGAAGAAGCTGTCGGAGCCCCCGAAGCGGCAGGGCGGCCTGAAGGTGGCCGACGTCCCCGAGCTCTACGCCAAGCTGAAGGGCGAGGCCAAGGTCCTCTAGGAGAACGCCATGCAGAACGTCCTCATCGTCGCGGAGCAGTCGGGTGGTCACCTCCGGAAGGCCACGCTGCACGCCATCGCCGCCGGGCAGGTGCTGGCCGGGCGGACCGGCGGCAAGGTCCACGTCGCCTTGCTGGGCAAGGACCTGGGTGGGCTCTCCACGGAGCTCGCCGGGTACGGCGTCACCGTGCACGCCGCCGACTCGGCCGGCCTCACGCACTACCTCGCCGAGGCGTTCGCGCCGGTGGTGGCGGGGATCGCGAAGGAGGTGGGCGCGGGCTTCGTGGGCGCCGCCGCCACGGCCTTCGGCAAGGACCTCGTGCCGCGGGTCGCCGCCAGGATGGGCGCCGCCTGCGCCACCGAGGTGCTCGGGTTCGGCGGGTCGGGAGCGGCGGTGACCTTCCAGCGCCCGATGTGGGCCGGGAACGTGCTCGCCGAGGTGGACCTGACCACGCCGGTGAAGGCATTCACCGTGCGTCCCACCGAGTTCCCGGCCGCCGCGAAGGGCGCCGCCGGAGAGGTGAAGGCGGTGGCCGTCGCCGACCCCGGCGCGTTGCCCACGCGCTTCGTCGAGTTCAAGGAGGTGAAGAGCGAGCGCCCCGAGCTCACCGAGGCCCGCGTGGTGGTGGCGGGCGGGCGCGGCACGAAGGGCGACTTCAAGCCCCTCGAGGAGCTGGCCGACCTGCTCGGCGCCGCGGTCGGCGCGAGCCGCGCTGCGGTGGACGCCGGCTGGGTCCCGAACGACTGGCAGGTGGGGCAGACGGGCAAGGTGGTGGCCCCCGAGCTCTACGTGGCGGCGGGGATCTCCGGCGCCATCCAGCACCTCGCCGGGATGAAGGGCTCGAAGGTCATCGTGGCCATCAACAAGGACTCCGAGGCCCCGGTGTTCCAGCTCGCCGACTACGGCCTGGTCGCCGATCTCTTCAAGGCGGTTCCCGAGCTCGTCGAGAAGATCAAGGCCGGCAAGGGATCGTGATCGCGGAGGCGGACCTCTCCGCGCTGGGGATCCACCGGATCTCCATCCCCATCCCGTTCCTCGAGGCCGGCGGCCCGGTGAACGCCTACGCCATCGAGGACCGGGACGGAGGGCTCCTCCTCTTCGACTCCGGGCTGGGGTCGCCGGAGGCCCAGGCCGCGATGGCGGAGGGGCTCCGGCGCATCGGACGCTCGCCGCGCGACGTCCGGCGCATCGTCGTATCCCACGGCCACATCGACCACTACGGCGGCGCCGCGGCGCTCCTCGAGCAGGCCGGCCACCCGGTCCCGGTCCACGCCCACCCGCGCGACATCCCCAAGATGGCGGAGGGGTACCCCCGCTGGATCGACGAGGTCCCGGCCTACGCCTCCCTCTTCCAGCGGCTGGGAGTGCCCCTCGAGGTGATGGGGGAGGCCTGGCGACAGGTGAGGGAGGGATTCACGAAGGCCCGGCGCATCCCGCGGGTGGAGCCGCTCGACATGGGCGAGCCGCTCCGCATGCGCCACGTCACCCTCGAGCCGATGCACATGCCTGGACACACCCCGGGGCTCGTCTGCCTCTACGAGCGGGAGCACCGGCTCTTCCTCTCCGACGACCACCTGCTGGAGCACGTCTCGCCCAACCCGCTCCTCGAGCTCGGATCGGGCGGTGAGGCGTGGCGCCCGCTCGTCGCCTACATGGATTCGGTGGCCCGGCTCCGCGCCCTCGAGGTGGACACCGTCCTGCCCGGCCACGCCACCCCGTTCGGCGACCACCGGGCCGTCATCGACCGGCTCCTCGGCTTCTACGGGAAGCGGCAGATGCGCATCCGCGAGGAGCTCCGGCGCGCGCCGCTCACCGCCTGGGAGGTCACCACCGCGCTCTTCCCCCGCGCACCGGCCGCGGCCATGTTCCTCACCGTGTCGGAGACGATCGCCAACCTGGAGGTGCTCGAGGCGCGCGGGGAGGTGGAGCGGGAGGGCGGGGGCGAGGCGATCCGCTTCCTGCTGCGTTAGGTTCCCTGGATGCTCGCCATCTGGAGCCAGCCGGAGACCTGGATCTCCCTCGCCACGCTCTCGGCGATGGAGATCGTCCTCGGCATCGACAACATCGTCTTCCTCACCATCCTGGCGGGGAAGCTGCCGCGGGAGAAGCAGGCGCTGGCCCGGAGGCTCGGCCTCGCCGCGGCGCTCGGGACGCGTCTCCTGCTCCTCCTCGCGATCTCCTGGCTCATGGGGCTCACCGCCGACCTCTTCCGGATCTTCGGGCAGGGGATCAGCGGGCGCGACCTCATCCTGGCCGCGGGCGGCATCTTCCTCGTCGGCAAGGCCACCTTCGAGATCCACGACAAGCTGGAGTCGGCGCACGAGGCATCCGGTCCGTCGGGCGGAGGTCGCGCGACCTTCGGCTGGACCATCCTCCAGATCGCGCTGCTCGACATCGTCTTCTCGCTCGACTCGGTGATCACCGCGGTGGGGATGGCGCAGCACCTCCAGGTGATGGTGGCGGCCATGGTGCTCGCGGTGGGGGTGATGCTCGCCTTCGCCGGCCCCATCGGGCGCTTCGTGGAGGAGCACCCCACCGTGAAGATGCTGGCGCTCGCCTTCCTCATCCTCATCGGCGTGATGCTCACGGTGGAGGCCTTCGAGCACCACATCCCGCGCGGCTACGTCTACTTCGCCATGGCCTTCTCGCTCGGGGTGGAGATGCTGAACCTCCGGCTGCGCCGGAAGGCCGAGGCCCCGGTGCACCTGCACCATCGGTTCGAGGACGATCCACAGGCGAGGAAGACGGCCAAGGAGCAGCTGGAGTTCGATCTCTAGCGCGCCGCCGTGGCCGACCTCTCGCTCATCCTCCTCACCCTCGTCTGGGGAACCACCTTCACGCTCGTGAAGCGGGTCCTCGACCTTGGCACGAGCCCGGCCGTCTTCCTCGTGCTGCGCTTCGGGCTGGCCACCGCGGCCATCGGAGCGATCTGGCTCTGGCGACGGACCCGGGTGACGCCCGGACTGTTCCGCGACGGGACCCTCCTCGGGCTCTCCATGTTCGCCGGCTTCGCGCTGCAGACCTACGGGCTGCGCGACACCACGCCGGCCCGCTCCGGCTTCATCACCGGCCTCTCGGTCGTGGGGGTGCCCCTCATCGCCCGCTTCCTCTACCGCCGCCGCGTGAGCGCGTCGGCCTGGACGGGGGTGGCGCTCGCGGTGGTGGGGCTCTACCTCCTCACCCGACCCTTCGGGGGGGACGCCACGGCGCGCGTCCGGTTCGGGGATCTGCTCACGCTCGGCTGCGCGCTGGCCTACGCCTTCCAGATCACCTGGGCGAGCGAGTTCTCCCGCCGCCACTCCCTGCTCCCGCTGACGGCCATCCAGATCGCCGTCACCTTCGCCGGCGCGCTCCTGCTCCTGCCGCTCGAGCCCATGGCCCTCGTGCCGTCGGGCGAGCTCCTCGGGACCGTCCTCTTCACCGCGCTCGCCATGACCGTGGGGGCCTTCTTCGTGATGAACTGGGCCCAGCGGCGCACGAGCGCGGTTCGCGCCGCGCTCATCTACGCGCTCGAGCCCCCCGCCGCCGCGGTCTTCTCCCACCTCGTGACCGGAGAGGTGCTGCCGCCGATGGGCATCGCCGGCGGCGCCGTCATCCTGCTCGCGGTGGTGGTGGCGGAGGTGGGCGGGGCGCTGGCGGCGCGCCGGCAGGGGGCTACCGCCCCTCCCATCCCGCCGGCGTGAGTCCGTACCGGAGGACCTGGGTGTCGATGTCCGCGAGAACCCGTCGTCGAACGTGAGCTCGACCTCGAAGCCGCCGAGGACGCGGACCGAGACGACATCCACCAGCTTCATGACCGGCTCCCTGTTCCAGCGGAGGAATGCGGTCCAGCCGTCCGTGCCCCCGACAGCCCCCCCTGATAGATCACGGTCCGTGCGCCGCTCCCCCATCGATCTGGTCGCCGGCGAGCTCCGCGTGCGCGGGACCGGGCTCTACCTGGACGCCCGGCGGCGGCGCCCGTGCGGCTTCGTCAGCCACGCCCACGCCGACCACCTGGGGCGCCACGAGCGGACCATCGCCACCCGGGCCACCGCCGCGCTGGCGCGCCACCGGCTGGGCGACCGGAAGGCGGGCGAGGTGCTCCCCGCCGACTACCGCACCCCCTTCGGCCTGGGCGAGCTCACCCTCGAGCTCTTCCCGGCCGGTCACGTTCTCGGTTCGGCCCAGATCCGGATCACGCTGCCCGGCGGCCTCACCGTGGGATACACGGGCGACCTCTGCACCGAGCCCACCCGCACCGCCGAGCCGGCCGAGGTCATGCCCTGCGACGTGCTCCTCATGGAGTCCACCTTCGGCCTCCCGCGCTACGTCTTCCCTCCCAAGGAGGAGGTCCTGGCCGCCGTCCGCCGCTTCGTGGACGAGACCCTGGACGCCGGGGCCACGCCCGTGCTGCTCGGCTACTCGCTCGGGAAGGCGCAGGAGGTGTTGAAGCACTTCGGCGAGCTCGGCTACCCGTGCCGCGCCCATCCCACCATCCACGCCGTGAACGAGGTCTACGAGGCGCAGGGGGTCCCGCTCCCCAACGTCCGGCTGCTCGGGGCGGAGGGGCCGGAGAAGGGGGAGGTGGTGGTGGCGCCGCCCCAGCTCGGCCGGTCCGCCGCGATCTCCCGGATCCGGCCGCGACGCACCGCGGTCCTCACCGGCTGGGCGCTCGACGGAGCGCGCTGGTTCGGGGGCGTGGACGCCTCCTTCCCGCTCTCCGACCACGCCGACTTCCCGTCGCTCCTCCGCTACGCGAAGGCGACCGGAGCCTCCCGCGTCTTCACCCTCCACGGCCACGCCGAGCCGCTCGCGCGGGAACTGCGGCGGGAGGGGCTCGGCGCCGAACCGCTCCGGGAATCCGCCCAGATGGAGCTCTGGTGATCGAACTCACCGTCAGCGCCGACGCCGCGGGACAGCGGCTCGACAAGTACGTGCGCCGCGCCCTGCGCGACGTGCCCCTCTCCCACCTCTACAAGATGTTCCGCACCAGGAAGATCCGCGTGAACGGCGCGCGCGGGCGCCCCGAGCAACCGCTCGTCGAGGGGGACAAGATCGCCATCCGGGGCGACGAGGAGCGGCTGCTCGCCCCCGCCGAGACCACCGGCGGGGCCCGGAAGGCCCGCCGCACCTTCGGCATCCTCCTCGAGGACGAGCACCTGCTCGTCTGCGACAAGCCCTCCGGGCTGGCGGCCCACCCCGGCAGCGGCATCGAGGGGGCCACCCTCGTCGAGGAGGCGCGCACCTACCTCGGCGTCCCGGACGACCTGCCCCGCGGCGAGTTCCGTGCCAGCCCGGCCCACCGGCTCGACCGGGACACGAGCGGCGTGGTGCTGGTGGCGAAGACGCGCAAGGCCATGGTGCGGCTCGGCGAGCTATTCACTGAGGGTGACGAGATCCGCAAGTCCTACCTGGGGATGGCCCGCGGCAAGTTCGCCAAGGGTTCCGGCGTCATCGACCAGCCGCTCTCCGAGCACGAGCAGACCTCCCGCTCGAAGGACCGGCGCGGGGTGAACTTCCAGGAGGCCCTCACCCGCTGGCAGGTGGTCTCCGCCAACCACGACGCCTCGCTCCTCCAGGTGCGCATCGAGACCGGGCGGACCCACCAGATCCGGCGCCACCTCCAGGCGGTGGGACACCCGGTGGCGGGCGACCGGCGTTACGGCGACTTCGCCTTCAACCGGGAGGCCCGCGCGCGCTGGGGGCTCCGGCGGATGTTCCTGCACGCCTGGCGTCTCGAGATCCCGCATCCGGTCACCGGAGCGCCGCTGCGGCTCGAGGCGCCGCTCCCGCCGGAGCTGGTCGAGGTGCTGGGGCGCGCCAACCTGGAGGCCCCGTCGGGGGCGGCCCCGGGGGGCCCTGCCGGGAAGCGCCGTTGATCCCGGGGCGCCGTCGGTCTACATCCCCCGGCATGGCCGAGAAGCCCCCCCGCCACCCCTGGTGGAGAACGCTCCTCCGCTGGAGCCTCTTCCTCGGGCTGCTCGTCGCCAACGGGGCGCTCGCCGCCGTCGCGCTCGGCTGGGCGTGGCTCTCCCACGACCTGCCGTCGGTGGAGACGCTCGCCGCCTACCGTCCGCCGGTGCTCTCGGAGATCGCCAGCTCCGACGGTCAGGTGGTGGGTGAGCTCTTCGAGGAGCGGCGCCGGGTGGTGCCCTACGACCGCATCCCCCGCCGCGTGGTGCAGGCCTTCCTGGCCGCCGAGGACAAGAACTTCTTCCGCCACCACGGGGTGGACTGGGCGGGAACGCTCCGCGCCGGCGTGAACACCTACGTCCGGAAGCGGAAGGTCCAGGGCGGCTCCACCATCACCCAGCAGACGGCCAAGGCGCTGCTCGTCTCCTCCGAGGGCTTCGCCGAGGGAACCCGGAAGAACCTCCGGCGCAAGGCGCGCGAGGCCATCCTGGCGGCGCGGCTGGAACGGGCCTTCGGGAAGGAGGAGCTGCTCTGGCTCTACCTGAACGGCGTCTACCTGGGGCACCACAGCTACGGGATCGAGTCGGCCTCGGAGAACTACTTCCGCAAGAGCGTGGAGGAGCTCTCGCTCGCCGACGCGGCGCTCCTGGCCGGCCTCCCGCAAGCCCCCAGCCGCTACTCCCCGGTGCTCCACCCGGACGAGGCGCGGCAGCGGCGCGGCTACGTGCTGCGCCGGATGCAGGAGGACGGCGCCATCACCGAGGAGGAGCGGCGCGCCGCCGACGCATCGCCGGTCCGCGTCCACGCCATCGACGACCCCTTCCGGGAGGTCTCCCCCTTCTACGCGGAGGCGGTGCGGCGTCGCCTGGTGGAGCGCTACGGGAACGAGCGGGTCCTCCGCGACGGGCTGCGGGTCGAGGCCGCCATGGACCTCGACGAGCAGCGCGCCGCCCAGCAGGCCATGCTCTCGGGCCTCCTGGACGTGGACCGGCGCCAGGGCTTCTGGGGGCCCCTGGCCCACGTGGAGGGTCCCGAGCAGGAGGCGCTGCGCGCGCGCCTGGCCCGGGCCTGGCCGGCCGGCGCGCTCCGGCCGGGCGACTTCGCGGTGGGGATCGTCACCGCGGTGAACGACGCCGCCGGGCAGGTCCGGGTCGAGGTGGGGGGCGAGGTGGGCGTGCTCCCGGTGGCCGGGATGCGCTGGGCCCGGACGCCCAATCCCTCGGTTCACTGGGAGTATGCCATGATCCAGCGCCCCTCCACGGCGCTCCGGGCCGGCGACGTGGTGGTGGTCCGGCGGGTGGAGCGGGAGGAGCTCGTGGCGCGGGAGAAGCAGCGCCCGGGCGGACGTCCCACCGACGTGCCCGAGGCCCCGCTGCTCCTCGCGCTGGAGCAGGAGCCGCGCCTGCAGGGCGCCCTGGTGGCCGTGGACCCGGGAACCGGCTACGTCGCGGCGATGGTGGGGGGCTACGACTTCGAGGCCTCCGAGTTCAACCGCGCCTTCCAGGCCTGCCGTCAGCCCGGGAGCGCCTTCAAGCCCGTCCTCTACTCGGCGGCCATCGAGAAGCTCGGGTTCACCCCGTCCACCCTGCTCACCGACGCCCCGGTGGTCTTCCGGGACTCGGAAAGGTCCTGGAAACCCCAGAACTACGGCGAGGACTTCCAGGGCGAGGTGCCGCTCCGGCGAGCGGTCATCTCCTCCATGAACATCCCGGCGGTGAAGACGGCCGAGATGCTCTCCCGCAAGATGGGGCCGGACTTCCTGGGTCAGTGGGCCGCATCCCTCGGCCTCGGCACTCCGGTGAAGGCCGAGCTGGGGAGCGCGCTGGGCAGCTCCTGCACCCACCTCATCGACCTGGTGGAGGTCTATGCGGTGCTGGAGCGGCTGGGGACGCGCCGCCCCTCCTTCCTGGTGAAGCGGGTCCTGGACCGGGACGGACGCATCCTGGAGGACCGCATCGCGCCCACCGACCCGTGGGTCCCGCTCTCCGAGCGGCTGGCCGGGGCCTACGCGGAGGTGCGGGAGGAGCCGCCCCGGGTGGTGGACGCCCGGGCCGCCTTCATCCTCCAGCGGCTCATGCAGGAGGTGGCCAGCGTGGGCACGGGGGCGCAGGCCGCCCGGCTCGGCAAGCCGGTGGCCGGCAAGACCGGCACCACCAACGATTCCTTCGACACCTGGTTCCTCGGCTACACGGTGGACCGGGTGGCCGGCGTCTGGCTGGGCTTCGACCGCAACGAGCAGCCGCTCGGGCGCGCCGAGACCGGGGGGAAGGCGGCGCTGCCCATCTGGCTCGCCTTCATGCAGGCTGCGCTGCGCGACCGCCCCCAGCCCGAGTTCCCGGTCCCGGAGGGGATCTCCTTCGTCCGGGTGAACCCGGAGACCGGGGAGGCGGTGCCCCCCTTCGCCCCCGGCGTGATCGAGCCCTACCTGGAGGGGACCGGCCCCGACGCGGTCGAGGCGGGACGTCCCGGGAACCGTCCGGTGGACATGCGCGACCTCTTCTCGCAGTGAATGTAGAGGGCATCCGCCCGGCCGTTCGTCTTCCCGATCCGGCGGGGCCCGTCGTGATATAAAGTCGGTCTCCCATGTTCGGCCTCGGCTTCGGCGAGATCGTCGTCATCCTCGTGCTCGCGCTGGTCCTCCTCGGGCCCCAGAAGCTGCCCGAGGTGGCGAAGCAGCTCGGGAAGGCGCTGCGCGACTTCCGGAAGGTCTCCGACGATCTGAAGGGGCAGTTCGAGCGGGAACTCTACGCCGACGGGAAGGGCTCGCCGCGTCCCCGCCCCGCCCCGCCGACCGCGGCGGCCCCCGTACCCACCGGACCGGCGGCGCCCGTGCCGCAGGCGAGCGGGGAGAACGTCCCCGGGCTCGACGCCGCGCTCGCCGAGCCGGTCCCGCTCCCCCCGAAGGCCCCGCCCGCATGACCGAGCCGGGCGACAGCTCGCCGCCCGAGGCGGCCGAGCCGGGACCGGAGGGGGAGGTCCGCGCCTCCTTCTTCGACCACCTCACCGAGCTGCGCATCCGGCTGGTCCGGGCGCTCCTCGGGGTGGCGGTCGGGGTGGCCGTGGTCGGCTGGTTCGCCGACTACATCTTCCGCTTCATCATGCGGCCGGTGCTGGCCTCGCTGCCGGAGGGGCAGCAGACGCTCAACTACACGAGCTACCTCGAACCCTTCCTCGTCTACCTCAAGGTGGCGCTCTACGTCGGGCTCTTCCTCGCGGCGCCCTGGGTCCTCTACCAGCTCTGGATCTTCATCGCGCCCGGGCTCTACAAGAAGGAGAAGAAGGTCGTCATCCCCTTCGTGGCCACCGGCACGCTCCTCTTCTACTGCGGCGTGGCCTTCACCTACTACGCGGTGATGCCCTACGCCTTCCCGGCGCTGGCCGCCATCGCGGGCCCCGACATGAAGCCGCTCCTCACCATGCGGGAGCAGCTCACCCTGGTGCTCGCCATGATGCTCGGGTTCGGCGTGGTCTTCGAGATCCCGGTCATCATCGCCTTCCTGGCCATGATCGGGCTCGTCACGCCCGAGTTCCTCTCCAAGTACCGCCGCCACGCCATCATCGTGAACGTGATCATCGCGGCCATCATCACGCCCACCGGCGATCCCTTCAACCTGGCCATCATGGCCATCCCCATGATCGTCTTCTACGAGGTCGGCATCCTCGTCGCCCGGGTGGTCGGGAAGAAGCGGAAGGCGGACGAGGCCGCTGCCGAGTCGTGACCATCCTCCTCGCGCTGGCCGGTATCTACGCGGCGATGATGATCGTCCGGTACGGCCGGCGAGGGCTCCTCGCCGTCGCGCCGGGGCTCGTCACCTCCCGCTCGGCCGCCCAGGGGCCACCCCCCACGCCGGCGCAGCAGGCGGCGGCTGCCCTGCTCCTTCCGCTCGGGTTCCAGCGTCTGGGCGCCCGGGTCGAGGAGGGGCCGCTCCGCGGGCTCACGCTCCGATCGGAGAGCTTCGCGAACGCCGAGGTCGCGATCTTCGCCGACGCCTTCGAGGCGGCGCCCCGCGAGAGCGGGGTGGCGCGGGTCCAGCTCCTCACCACCTTCCCCGACGGAGCGTCGGTGGTCACCGCCAACCACGCACGGGCGCCCCGCTCCGGTCGGCTCGGCGAGGTGGCCGGGCTCCCCGGAGCCGGGATCGACGAGGTCGTGGCGGCGCACCGCTCGACCACCGCGAGGCTCACGGCCGCCCACGGTCCACCGCTGCCGGCCCACGATCTCGCCGGGCGCGGCGCGGCGGCTCGCGTCTGGTACCGGGGGATCGGCGGCGTCGAGCTCCGGCGACGCTTCGCCGCCTATCTCGCCAACACCCTCTTCGCCTCCGCCGTGCTCGCCTACTGCCTCGTCTCCCTCGCGCGCTCCCGCTCCACCCCGTGACCCCGGAGAACCGCATGCGTTCCGCCACCTCGCAGGAGATCGTCTTCGTCGCCGGCCGCCGCACCCCGTTCGGAACCTACGGCGGGACGCTGAAGGACCTCTCGGCCACCGACCTCGCCGTGCACGCGGCCCAGGCGGCGCTGCGGGACGCGGGGCTCGACGCCGACGCCATCGGCCACGTGATCGTGGGCAACGTGCTCCAGACCTCCGCCGACGCCATCTACCTGGCCCGGCACGTCGGCCTGCGCGTCGGCGCGCCGGTGGCCGCACCCGCACTCATAGTGAATAGACTCTGCGGATCGGGGTTCGAGGCGGTCATCCAGGGAGCCCTCCAGATCACGACCGGCCAGGCCGAGGTGGCGCTGGTGGGAGGGACCGAGTCCATGAGCCAGGCTCCGTACGCGCTGCGCGGCGGGAGATTCGGCGTCCCGCTGGGGAGGACCCCGGCGCTGGAGGACACGCTCTGGACCGCGCTCACCGACACCCAGGCCCGGATGCCCATGGCGATGACCGCCGAGAAGCTGGCGGAGCAGTACCGGATCACCCAGGACGAGGTGGACGAGTTCAGCGCGCTCTCGCAGCGGCGCACCGCCGCGGCCCAGGAGGCCGGTCGCTTCCAGGCCGAGATCGCCCCGGTGGAGATCGAGACCCGCAAGGGGAAGGTCATCTTCGCGAAGGACGAGCACCCGCGCCCCGAGACCACGGTGGAGGGGCTGCGCCGCCTCCCGAAGATCTTCAAGAAGGACGGAGTGATCCACGCCGGCGCGGCGAGCGGCGTCGCCGACGGCGCGGCGATGCTCCTGCTCACGAGCCGAGCGGAGGCCGAGCGGCGCGGGCTCCGGCCGCTGGCGCGCCTCGTCAACTGGGGCGTGGCCGGCGTCGACCCGACCGTCATGGGCATCGGCCCCGTCCCGGCCTTCCGAAGCGCCATGGCCCGCGCGGAGGCGAAGCTCTCCGACTTCGACCTCTTCGAGGTGAACGAGGCCTTCGCGCCCCAGTACCTGGCGGTGGAGAAGGAGCTCGGCCTGCCGCGCGACCGGACCAACGTGGACGGCGGCGCCATCGCCGTGGGCCACCCCCTGGGGGCGAGCGGCGCGCGCCTGACCCTGCACACGATCCTGGCGCTCCGGGAGCGCGGGGGGCGCTACGGGATGGCCGGGGCCTGCATCGGCGGCGGGCAGGGTATCGCGGTCATCGTCGAGGCGCTGTAGTCTCGGGGCGAGGTGGCGACCATGGAGAAGTTCACGGGGTGCAAGGTCTTCTCGGCGACGCTGGCGCGCGACCGGGACGCCATGAGCGACACCATCAACACCTGGCTCGGGAAGCACCCGGAGCTGGACATCGTCGACAAGAGCGTCACCCTCTCGTCCGACAACCAGTTCCACTGCCTGACCATCATCCTCTTCTTCCGGCCCAAGGAAACGTAGGATGGCCTACCGGCGCGCCGGCAATCCCCTCGCCTTCGGGGGGCGCGTCCCCGCCGTCGTCGGTGGCCTCATCGTCGCCACGGTGCTCGTGAGCCTCGTCGCCGCCGTCGGCGATCAGATGAACTACCGGGTCCGGGCGCTCCTCCTCCTGCAGCCCGCGGCCGTCTGGGAGGGCGAGGTGTGGCGGCTCGTCACCTGGGTCCTCGTGGAGGAGAACCCGCTCAACCTCCTCTTCGGAGGGCTCGTCCTCTACTGGTTCGGCCGCGATCTCGTGGAGGCCTGGGGGGACAGGAAGTTCCTCGCCACCTGGTTCGGGGTGCCCGCCGCCGCCGCGGTGCTCACCTGCCTCCTGGCGCTCGCCTGGCCCCGGCTCGCCGCCTCCTGGTCGAGCGGCTTCTGGGTGGCGCTCGACGTGCTCGTCATCTGCTGGGGTCTCGTCCACCCGTTCCGGCAGATCCTGCTCTACTTCGCGCTCCCCGTGTCGGGGAAGGCGCTCGTCGCCATCACCGTGGGCGGCACCGTCCTCTTCGCCCTCTTCTCCAGCATCACCGCCTTCGTCCCCCACCTCCTCGCCGAGGGGCTCGCCTGGCTCCACGCGAGCGGGAAGGGGCCCGGCAGCTGGCTCCGGCGCCTCCGCCTCCCGCGCCGCCGCGGAAGGGGGCGCTTCGAGGTGATCCACGCCGACCGCGACCCGGATCGGCGCTGGCTCAACCGGTCGGCGGTTCCACGGTGACCTGCCGCACGGCGGCGCGGTAGACCCAGACCCGGGCGGTGTGGGTCCGCGCGTCGAGCGGAAGGACGAAGAAGCCCTGGGCGTCGGGCGCGTAGTCCGGGGAGAGACCGGAAAGTTCCCGTCCGTCGCCAAAGGTGACCCGCACCCGCGTGCCGGAGGCAGGCGCCGGCCGCTCCCCCAGGGGCAGCATGAAGAAGACGGCCTTCAACTGCTCGGCCGGAACCCGGGAGACGCTTCCGTCCGGCTGCAGGAGCCCGAGCTCCGGGTCGCCCAGGTCGGCGTCGGCGAGCGTGCCGCGGAGCACCTGACCCTCCATCAGATGGAGGACCACACGGTGCTCTCCCGGGACGAAGGCCGAGAGAAAGGTGGTCGGAGTCGCTTCCGGGGGAGGGGGTTCCTCGATGTCCTCCGGGTCCACCTCGACCTCGATCTCCGCCGTCTCCTCGACGACCGGTCCCGCCTCCCAGAGGGCGCTGGCCGGGCCGGGCTGCGCGCTCGACCGGAGCTCCTCGAGGCGCGCCTTCTCCGCGGCGGTGAGGACGCCCGTCCGGGACCTCTCCGCGAGGTCCCGAAGTTCCGCTGCGGGGTCCTTTATCTGCGTCATGGGGGGCGTGCCGCTCCGAGGCCCGATGATACCGCCCCACCGGGCCTGGCAAAAGTTCGCGACCGCCCGGGCGCAGCCTTGATCCCCGGCCGGCGGGGGGAGATGGTGTCGCCGTGAGCGTCCGGACGCACTTCCTCCCCATGTTCCCCGACGAGCTGCGTGCGCGCGGCTGGGACGCCGTGGACGTCCTGCTCGTGACCGGGGATGCCTACGTGGACCATCCGGCCTTCGGCGCCGCCGTGATCGGGCGGGTGCTCGAGGCGCGCGGATTCCGGGTGGGGATCGTGGCGCAGCCGCGCTGGGACGGGCCGGAGGACATCGCGCGGCTCGGGCGGCCCCGGCTCATGGTCGGCATCACGGCCGGGGCGATGGACTCGCTCGTCAACCACTACACGGCCCAGAAGCGCCCCCGCTCCGAGGATGCCTACACGCCCGCCGGGGAGGCCGGGCGCCGCCCCGACCGGGCCGTGACGGTGTACGCGCGCCTCGTCCGGCAGGCCTTCGGGCCGTCGATGCCCATCGTCATCGGCGGCGTGGAGGCGTCGCTGCGCCGCATCGCCCACTACGACTACTGGGACGACCGGGTGCGCCCATCCATCCTGGTGGACAGCGGCGCCGACCTGCTCGTCTACGGCCAGGGGGAGAAGCCCATCGTGGAGATCGTGCGGCGACTCGCCTCCGGGGAGGACGTCTGCGGCCTCGTGGACGTGCCGGGGACGGCGGTGGCCGTTCCCGACCTCGCGCTGGCCGGGCTCGAGGGGCGGAGCCGAGGGACCCTGCAGCTCCCCAGCTTCGAGGAGGTGGCGTCGGACCGGCGAACCTTCGCCCACTTCTCGCGCCTCTACCACCTGGAGCACAACCACGAGAACGCCCGGGTGATGGTGCAGCGCCACGGGCGGGGCAAGGCCGAGCGGACCGTGGTCGTGAACCAGCCGATGGCTCCGCCCACCACCGCCGAGCTCGACGCGATCCACGAGCTCCCCTTCGCCCGCGACGCCCACCCGGCCTACGGAGGGGCCCACATCCCCGCGCTGGAGCAGATCCGCTGGAGCGTGGCCATCCTGCGCGGATGCGCGGCCGGCTGCGCCTTCTGCTGCATCACCGAGCACCAGGGGAGGGACGTCACCTCCCGCAGCCACGGAAGCGTGATCCGGGAGCTCGAGACGCTGACCCGCGACCCGCGGTTCCGCGGGACCGTCACCGACCTGGGCGGCGCCACCGCCAACATGTGGCAGATGGGCTGCACGAGCCCCGAGGCCCACGCCGTCTGCCGTCGCGCCTCCTGCGTCTACCCGACGGTGTGCACCTTCTTCGCGGTCGATCACGGGCCGCTCGTCGAGCTCTACCAGGCCGCACGCGCCGTGAAGGGGGTCAAGCACGCCTTCGTGGGCTCCGGGCTGCGCTACGACCTGGCCCACGCCGACGAGAAGAACGGGCAGCGCTACCTGGAGGAGCTCGTCTCCCACCACGTCTCCGGCCAGCTCAAGGTGGCACCCGAGCACGTCTGCGACGAGGTGCTCGGGGTGATGAAGAAGCCGGGGCCCGCGTCGTTCGAGCGGTTCCGCGGCGAGTTCGAGCGATATTCCCGCAAGGCCGGCAAGGAGCAGTACCTCGTCCCCTACTTCATCTCCTCCCACCCCGGCGCGACCACCGAGCACGCCGTGCAGCTCATGGAGTATCTGCAGAAGAACCGGTGGAAGCCGCAGCAGGTTCAGGACTTCATGCCCACGCCCATGACGCTCGCCTCCGACATCCACTGGTCCGGCTTCCACCCCATGAGCGGCCGCCCGGTCCACGTGGTGCGCGACATGCGGGAGAAGCGAACCCAGAAGGCGCTGATCCGCTGGGGTGACCCGAGGAACCGGTCGCTCATCGAGGAGGCGCTTCGCCGGACCGGGCGGCTCAAGCCCGGGCAGCGGCTCGACGCCCGGATGCGCCCGGCGACCGGGTGGCGGAGGTGGTCGTGAGCGGGAGGTCGCTTCGCGCCGCCGTCGCAGGGCTCGCGCTGCTCGTCCTTTCGGGCTGCGAGGAGTTCGCCCCGCAGGCGCACGACGGGGCCGACTTCCACGCGCGCATTCTCTCGCAGGAGAAGGACGGCATCCGCGTCGGCACGGCCGCCCTCTCCGGGGCGGAGGCGCACCGCTACCTGGGGGTCGATCTGGAGAGCGCGGGGATCCAGCCGATCTGGGTGGAGATCGAGAACCCCGCCAGCGGGTCGGCCTGGTACATGCCGATCGGAACCGACCCGGCCTACTTCGCCCCGTACGAGGTGGCCTACCATTTCGAGCACTGGTGGACCCCGAGGAGGAACGCCCGCATCGCCGAGCACCTGCTCACCTCCGCCGTCGAGCTGAACGTCCCGCCGGGGGGCCAGGTGAAGGGGTTCGCCTTCGTGCACGCGGGGGTGGGGCCCAGGTACAACCGCATCCAGATCCTCGACGATCGCGCGCTCCACGAGTTTCACTTCGTCAACAAGGTGCCGGGCAGGAAGTGGGACTTCCACCGCATCGACTTCGACCGGCTCTACCAGGCGGCGGCGGTGAAGGACCTCGAGCTGCCGGCCCTCATGGCGGAGCTGGAGAAGCTCCCCTGCTGCGCGGCCGACGAGAAGGGGAACCCGGTCGCGGATCCGCTCAACGTCGTCCTGGTGGGGACGCCCCAGGTCGCTGCCTCCGCGCTCGTGCAGCGCGGCTGGAACTTCACGGAACCGTTCGACGCCGGCTCCGCCTGGCGGAGCGTGAAGGCCTTCCTGCTCCGCTCGCCGTATCTCACCTCGCCGGTGAGTCCGCTCCACCTCTTCGGCCGCGCGCAGGACGTCGCCCTCCAGAAGCCGCGCAACGACATCGACCGGCGCAACCACCTGCGGCTCTGGCTCGCCCCATTCACCCTGCGTGGACAGCCGGTCTGGGTGGGGCAGGTGAGCCGGGACATCGGCGTCCGCTTCACCACCCGATCCTGGTACCTGACCACCCACAAGATCGATCCGGACGTGGACGAGGACCGGGACTACCTCCTGCAGGACCTGGTACTCACCGAGCACGTCGGGACGCTGGCGCTCGTGTCCGGCGTGGGGGAGGCCCCCCGCACCGCCCCCCGCCACAACCTGACCGGCGACCCCTACTTCACCGACGGGAAGAGGCTCCTCGTGGTCATCGACGCCAAGCCCCGCGCCATGCAGGACATCGACGTGATCGAGCGCTGAGTGCGCCCCATGCCCCCCGATCCCGCAGCCGACGCCGCGGCGCGCGCGCGGCACGAGCGACTCGTCGCCGCCGACCACCGCCACCTCTGGCACCCCTTCACCCAGATGCAGGAGTGGATGGCCGAGGAGCCGGTGATCATCGACTCCGGCGAGGGGGTCCACCTCGTCGATACGCTGGGCAACCGCTACCTCGACGGCGTCTCGTCCCTCTGGTGCAACGTCCACGGTCACCGGGTGCCGGAGATCGACCGGGCCGTCGCCGACCAGCTCGGGCGCATCGCCCACACCACGATGCTCGGGCTCGCCTCCACCGCCTCCATCGAGTGCGCCGAGGAGCTCATCCGCATCGTGCCCCCCGGGCTCACCCGGGTCTTCTTCTCCGACGCCGGCGCCACCGCGGCCGAGATCGCGCTCAAGATCGCCTACCAGCACTTCCAGCTGCGGGGCGACCTCGAGCGGAAGGAGTTCGTGGCCATCCGGGGCGGCTACCACGGGGACACCATCGGCTCCGTGTCGGTGGGGGGGATCGACCTCTTCCACCGCATCTTCAAGCCGCTGCTCTTCCCGGTGCGCCACGCCCCGCAGCCCTACTGCTACCGCTGCCCGCTCGGCCAAGCGCTCCCCGGCTGCGCCATGGCCTGCGCCGACGAGGTGGAGAAGGTCTTCCAGGCCCACCCGGGCCGGGTGGCGGCCCTCGTCCTCGAGCCGCTCGTCCAGGGGGCCGACGGGATGATCGTCCAGCCGCCCGGCTACCTGCGCCGCATGCGGGAGATCTGCGACCGGCACGGCGCCCTGCTCGTCTGCGACGAGGTGGCCACCGGCTTCGGCCGCACCGGCACGATGTTCGCGGTGGAGCAGGAGGGGGTCCGCCCCGACATCCTCACGGTCGCGAAGGGGCTCTCCGGCGGCTACCTGCCGCTCGCGGCCACGATCACCACCGAGGAGATCTTCGCCTCGTTCCTGGGCCCCTTCGAGTCGAGGAAGACCTTCTTCCACGGCCACACCTTCACCGGGAACCCGCTCGCCTGCGCCGCCGCCACGGCCAGCATGCGCCTCCTGCGCGACCGGGGGGTGATGGCGGGGATGCCCGGGAAGGAGAGGGCGCTCGCGGACGCGCTCGCCCCGCTCGAGGCGCACCCCCACGTGGGCGAGATCCGCCGCCGCGGGCTCATGGTGGGCATCGAGCTGGTGCGGAACCGGGCCACGAAGGACGAGTACGCCTTCGAGCTCCGCGCCGGCCACCGGGTGACGCTCGAGGCCCGCCGCCGCGGCGCCATCCTCCGGCCGCTCGGGAACGTGGTGGTCCTCATGCCCCCGCTCGCGATGACCCAGGAAGATCTCCGGGAGCTCGTCCGCATCACGCGGGAGTCGATCGAAGCGGCCACGGGAAGTATCTGATGCGCGGCCTCCTCGTCACCGGGACCGACACCGGCGTCGGCAAGACGGAGGTGTCGGTGGCGCTCGTCGCCGGCTGGAGGGCACGCGGCCTCGACGTCGCGGCCATGAAGCCGGCCCAGTCGGGCGTGGTTGCGGGGGAGCCGAGCGACGCGGACCGGCTGCGCCGGGCGGCGGGGGAGGTGGATCCGCCGGAGCTCGTCTGCCCCTACTCGCTGCGTGCACCGCTCGCCCCGGCGGTGGCGGCCCGGCTGGAGGGGGTGGAGATCTCCCTCGAGCGGGTTCTCGCCTGCGCCGCCGAGCTCTCGCGACGCCACGCGGCGCTGCTCGTGGAGGGGGCCGGTGGCCTGCTCGTGCCGCTCACCCCGCGCGAGACCTACGCCGACCTGGCGGTGGCGCTCGGCCTGCCGGTGCTCGTCGTGGCCCGGGCCGGGCTCGGGACGGTGAACCACACCGCCCTCACCTGCGAGGCGCTGCGAACCCGTGGGCTCGCCGTGGCCGGGGTGGTGCTGAATCGCACCTCCGCCGGGGCCGATCCCTCCGAGCCCTGGAACGCAGCCGAGATCGAGCGGCTCTCCGGCGTGCGGGTTCTGGCCGATCTGCCCCATGAACCCGACCCGGTCCGTCGGGCGGCGCTCCTCGCGGATCGGCTCGTCCCCGCTGTCCAGTTTTGAGCTCGAGCGGCCGGAAATTGGATCGGGAGCGCGATCGATCCTAGAGATCGCCCCGTGGAAAACGTCGTCGATCTGACTCTCACCGCCGAGGCACGTCGCTCCCTCCACCGCGTCCTCGACCAGCGCGGGATCGGGTTCTTCCTGAAGCGGCGTCGGCGCGAGCCGGCGCGGCTCGATCCCCGCAGGATCGCCTGGGTGGTGGAGGCCGCCTCGCGCCGCACGCGGCGCCCTCCGCGCGACCCCGATGCGCTGGCCCGGACGCGGCGGGTGCTCCGCCGCGAGCTCATCCGACGGCTCGCCGAGTCGTTCGTGGAGGCCGGGCTGTAGGCTATCCGCTACCGCGCCGCCCGGTTCTTCTCGACGAACTTGAGCCGCAGGTCGGAGAGCAGGTCGCGCAGGAAGCGCGTCTCCTCGTCGGTCAGGTTGCCCTTCGTCTTCTCCTGCAGCATGGCGAGGAGGTCGATGGTCTGGCGCGCCAGGGCGAGGTTCTCCTTGGCCTCGGAGGTCTCGGGGTGCTGGATCTCGCCGAGGTGCATCAGGGCGGAGGACCCGAGGGAGAGGACGAAGGTTCCGAAGTCCACGTGGCCGGGGTGCTGGGCGTCGGTCATGTCTCCATCCTAATCCACATCGAAGGTGATTCGCTCCGCGGCGAAGCCGCGCTGGACGAGCAGGACGAGCTGGCCGGCCCGGCGCGCCTGGACCGCGGCCTTCCGCCAGTCGGCCATCGAGGAGATCTCGAGCGAGTTGACCTCCCGGATCCAGTCCCCCGCCTGCAGCCCGATCTCTGCGGCCGGGCTGCCGCGCCGCACGGAGCGGACGACCACCACCTCGCCGCCGCGGACCTTCTCCTCCCCGAGGGAGAGGCCAGTCCTCTGCTGGAGCGTCTGCTCGGCCTTCTCGGCGGAGAGCTCCACCGACCGGACCGTCACCGGGACCCGCTCCTTGCCCCGCAGGATGCCGAGCCGGAGCGGGGCTCCGAGCGGCACGTCCCGCACGCGGAAGCGGTACTCGGCCGCGCTCTCCACCGGGGAATCCCCGACCGATTCGACGACATCCCCCTTGCGGACGCCTGCCGAGGCCGCCGGGGAGCCGGGCTCGACGCCGCTGACCTGCACCCGCAACCGGTCGCCGCCGATCCGGTCCGACTTCACCGGCTCGTCCCGCACGGAGATGCCGGTGAAACCCTCCCGCACCTCCCCGTGCCGGATCAGGTCCTCGGCCACGCGGATGGCCCGGTCGATGGGGATGGCGAACCCGATGCCGGCGCTCCGATCGCCCAGGATGGCGGAGTTCACGCCGACGAGCTGACCCTGGATGTTGACGAGCGGCCCGCCCGAGTTGCCCGGGTTGATGGAGGCGTCGGTCTGCACCATGTCGAAGAGCGGCCGGCGCGGATCCCCCACCTTGCGGTGGAGCGCGGAGACCACGCCGGTGGTGACCGTGTGGGCGAGGCCGAAGGGGTTGCCGATGGCGATCACGGTCTCGCCGATCATGAGGTCATCGGACCTTCCCGCCGCGAGGAAGGGGAGCTTCTCCTTCGTCTCGATCCGGAGCACCGCCACGTCGGTGGCCGGGTCGGTCCCGACGACGCGGGCCGGGAGCTCGCGTCCGTCGAGGAGCTGGACCCGGTACCGAGCGCCCCGCTCGACCACATGGGCGTTCGTGAGGACGAAGCCCTCCGGCGAGACGATGACGCCGCTTCCCAGCGAGGTGACGGCGTAGCCGCTGCGGAAGCGGGGCTTTCCGAAGAACTCCTCGAAGAGGAGCTGCCCCATGTCCGCGCCCGGCGTGGGAACCCGCACCCGCACGAGCTCCTCCGCCGACACGTTCACCACCGCGCCGCGCGACCTCTCGGTGGCGGCGACGACGGGATTGCGGCGTTCGGCGGGGGGGCGTGGCTCGGCCCGCGGGAGCGCGGACGCGGCCTGGGGGAATGCGACCCCGGGGAGGACGAGGAGCGCGAGGGCGCCGCACAGGGCCGCGGCGGCCCGCATGCTCAGTCCTCGCCCGTCTCGACGTGCTCGACCTCCGACTCGACCGGGACGGCCTGGTCGGCCACGTCGGGAAGGGCCTTCAGATGCCGCTCGAAGTCCTTCTCGTCGAGCAGTCCCTTGCGGACGTAACGGGCGGCGACGCGCTTGTCGATGAGCTTGTTCTCGAGGGTCTCGGCCATGGGTCCTTCTCTCGCAGCCTGTTCAGGAGGCGGGAAAATAGGCCCGGCTTGCGGGCGCGTCAAGCCACGTGCAAAGGTTCACGACCATGGAGGATTCCACGACGCTCCGCGCGTCCCGCCTCGCGCGACTGCGCGGGCTCTACGCCATCGTCGGGGAGGAGGACCCGGTCGGTCGGGCGCGGCTCGCGATCCAGGGTGGAGCAGCCGTCGTCCAGGTCCGGATGAAGTCGGCCCCGGCGGGCGAGGTGCTCTCCGTGGCCCGGGAGATCGTGGCGCTCGCGCAGGGGAGGGCGCTCGTCATCGTGAACGACAGGGCCGACCTGGCGCTGCTCGCGGGAGCCGATGGCGTCCATGTCGGGGAGGAGGACCTGCCCAGCGCGGAGGCTCGCCGGATCGTCGGCCCGGCGCTCCTCGTCGGACGGAGCACCCGGACCCTCGCGGAGGCGCGCGCCGCGCTCGCCGACGGCGCCGACCACGTCGGGTTCGGCCCCATGTTCGCGACCCGCACCAAGGCCATCGCCGCCGCGCCCCGCGGCCTCGATGCGCTGCGGGAGGTGGCCCGGGAACTGGGCGCGCCGGTGGTGGCCATCGGGGGGATCACGCTCGAGACCATCGGAGAGGTGGCGCGGGCCGGAGCGGCCGCCGCGGCGGTCATCGAGGACCTGCTCTCCCGCGGCGACGTGCGCGACCGCGCCGTCCTGCTCGCGGAAGGCTTCTCGCGCGGCGCCGGCAGGGTTCCGTGACCCGCCCCCGCATCGCCATCCCGCTCGACCTCGCAGATGGGGGCTCCCGGTACGAGCAGCCGCGCGCCTACGCCGATGCCGTCCTGGCCGCCGGCGGCCTGCCGCTGCCGGTGCCCTGCGGCGACCCGGCGCGGGCCGCGGAGTACCTGGAGCTCTGCGACGGGCTCCTCGTCGCGGGTGGCCCCTTCGACATCCCGCCCGAGCGCTACGGGGAGGAGCGACGCCCGGCCTGCGGCCCGTCCCGTCCGGAGCGCACCGCCTTCGAGGAGGCGATGACGGTCGGGGCGCTCGCCGCCGGGAAGCCGGTCCTCGGGATCTGCGGCGGGATGCAGCTCCTCGCGGTGATCCGCGGAGGCGCGCTCCACCAGCACCTGCCCGAGGACATGGGGCTCTCCCACGAGCAGCCGGCGCCGAAGGACCTCCCGAGCCACGTGGTGGAGGTGGGCCCCGGCTCGCTCCTCGAGCGGCTCGTGGGGTCGGAGCCGCTCCGGGTGAACAGCACGCATCACCAGGCGGTGCGCCGCCCCGGGAACGGCGTGGCCGTCTCCGGCTGGGCGCCCGACGGGGTGGTCGAGGCCATCGAGATCGAGGGGGCCCGCTTCGCACTCGGGGTGCAGTGGCACCCGGAGGCGCTCGCCGCGCGCGACCCGCGCCAGCTCTCCATCCTGCGCGGGCTGGTGGACGCGGCCCGGGAGCGTGGCCGGTGAAGCCACTGGTCCTCGTCTGCGCCGGGCTCGACCCGACCGGCGGCGCCGGGCTGCTCGCCGACCTGGAGGCGCTCGCCGCCGCCGGGGCGCGGGGCTGGGCGGTGGCCACCGCGCTCACCGCGCAGGGTCCCCGCGGCGCCCGGGCGATGGAGCCGGCCCGGCCGGCGATGCTCCTCGCCCAGGTGGACGCGCTCCTCGACGGGTCCCGGGAGCTCCCGCGCGCCGTGAAGACCGGCATGCTGGGGAGCGGAGCCAACGCGGCCGCGCTCGCGGAGCGGCTCTCCCGGCGGCCGCTCGCCCGCATTTCACTCGTAGTTGATCCCGTGCTGGCGGCCTCCTCCGGCCTCCCGCTCCTCGATGCCTCCGGCGCGCGCCGGGCCCTCGACGCGCTCCTCGCTCGCGCCGCGCTCGCCACGCCCAACTGGCCCGAGCTGGAGGCGCTCTCCGGCTGGTCGCTCGGCTCGGAGGAGGAGGCGGTCCGCGCCGCCCGGGAGCTGCCCGCCCGCGCCGTGCTGGTGAAGGGTGGCCATCGCGAGGGGGCCCCCGTCGACCTGCTCGTGCGCGGCCGCAGCGTGATCCGGATCCGCGGCCGCCGCCGCCCCGGCACCGCCCGGGGGACCGGCTGCCGGCTCGCCTCGGCGACGGCCGGCTTCCTGGCCCGCGGCCTGGACCTCGAGGAGTCCGTGCGCCGGGCGAAGCGGCTCGTGGAGCGCTACCTGGACTCCGCGGCCCGCGCCGCCGCCGGCTGACTCGTCATCCGCCAGAGCATGGCGAGCACGCGGTCGCACAGCAGAAGCGACGGCTCGACTGCTTCCGCTGAAACGTACCCAAACGCATCCGCGACTCGCAGTCCGGCCGCCAGCTCGTTCGCGCTGCCCGCCGCCACCCGCCACAGGTGGATCCGGTCCTTCCCGTTTCGCCGCCGGCCCTCGCTCACGTTGAGCGGCACCGAAGCAGCCGCCCGTCGTATCTGCCTCGCAAGGTCCGGATCTCGGCGCTCGAGACTCCCGAGCGGCTCCCGGAGCGATTGGATGAGTTCAATCGACACTTCCAATGCGTGAAATGACATTTGCGGCTCCTTTGGGGGTGGGGCTTCACCCCAGGGGCAGCCCCACCCCCAAAGGAGCCGGCTCGCGATGCCGTGGACGCGAGCGCGGACCCGGTTCCGGTTCCGGTTCCGGTTCCGGTTCCGGTTCCGGTTCCGGTTCCGGTTCCCCCTACCTCGCCTCCTCGTCCCAGTACCTCCTCAACCACGCCGCCGCCCTCCCCATCCCCGCCACCTCCAGGAACGACGGCAGAAACGCGAGCACGAGCGCCGACAGCCCCAGCACCCCCAGCCCCGTGAAGGCCGCGAGCGCCAGCGCCCTTCCCGGACCCAGCCAGCCTCGCCAGCGGAGCGTCATCCCAACCGTCCACGCGAGCGCCGGCCCGAAGCCCACCAGGATCGGGACCAGCCTGCGACCCATGCTGCGCGCTACGCCTCGCGCTGCTTCTGGGCGAACAGGGTGTACTTGCGGAGGAAGACGAGCGGCACGAGCCCCGTGGGTCCCTGTCGATGCTTGGACAGGATGAGCTCGACCTCCTGCACCTCGGCGTTCATGGCGTCCGGCCCGCCCTCCACCGTCTCGGTCTCGGGCCGGTGAAGGAACATCACCACGTCGGCGTCCTGCTCGATGGCGCCCGACTCGCGCAGGTCGGCCAGCATCGGTCGCTCTCCCTTGCGCTTCTCCACCGCGCGGTTGAGCTGCGAGAGCGCCACCACCGGGACCTCGAGCTCCTTGGCGAGCGCCTTGAGCGATCGGCTGATGGTGGCGATCTCCTGCTCGCGCGACTGGCTGGCCCGGTCGGACGGGGCGTGCATGAGCTGGAGATAGTCGATGACCACGAGGTCGAGGCCGCTCTCCCGCTTCAGCTTGCGGCACTTGGAGCGGAGCTCGACCGGCGAGAGCACGAAGCTGTCGTCGAACCAGATCGGCGCGCCCATGAGCTTCTCGCCGTGGCTCATGATCTTGTCCCAGTCGTGCTGGCTGAGCTTCCCCTTGGAGACCCGCTCGCTGTCGAGCTTGGCCTCGCTGGAGAGGAGCCGGAGCGCGAGCTGGTCGGACGGCATCTCCAGCGAGAAGAAGACGACCTTCTTCTTCCCCTGGGTGGCCGCGTGGGAGGCCATGTTGAGGGCCAGCGCCGTCTTTCCGACGGAGGGGCGGGCGGCCAGGATGTTCAACGTGCCGGGCTGGAGGCCGAGCGTCTGGTCGTCGAGCCAGGGGATGCCGGTGGGCACTCCGGTGACGTGGGAGAGCCCGTCCCGGGCGCGGGCGTGGATGGCCTCGAGCCGGTCGAGGGCGGCGCCCATCGCCTCGGCGAAGGGGCGCATCGTCTCGAGGGTGTTTCCCTGCGCCGCCCCGAAGACGTCCTGCTGGGACTGCTCGAGGAACTCGCGGACGTGGGGGCCTGCCTCGTAACCCCGCTCCACCACCCGCTGCGCGGTGAGCATCATGCGGCGCAGACGCGCCAGCTCGTTCACCGCCTCGGCGTAGTGGGTGGCGTTGGCCGCGGACCCCACCGATGCGGCCAGCCCGAAGACCAGCTCCCGCGGCACCTGGGCGCCGAGCAACCCCTTGGCGTCGAGCCGCTGCTGCACGAGCACCGGGTCGATCTTGCGCGACTCCCGGGCCAGATCCTCGAAGGCGGCGAAGACGTGCTGGTGGGCCAGCGCGTAGAAGTCCTCCGTCTTGAGGATCGGCGCGACCTGGTCGAAGGCGGTCTCGTCGAGCAGGACGGCGCCGAGCACCGCCTGCTCCGCCTCGAGGTTGTGCGGGAGGTCGCGGACGCCTCGAAGTGGAAGTGGCTCGCCCATGAGAGGTGCGGATGCTAGCAGGCGAGTCCGACGGGATCATCGTAGGCAAGCGGTGGAAAAGGCGGATTTTCCTGGTGGAAAGAGGGTGTCCAGGATGTGGATGGGATGTGGGCGGACGCCCGGGGCGTCAGACGGCACCCTCCGGGGACGAGGTCGCGATCCGGCTCCCGAAGCGACGGTGGAGGATCACGAGGAGCGGCGGGAGGAAGGCCCGCGACAGGAAGGCGAGCGCCAGCGAACCGCCGATCACGACGATGGCGAGCGGGCGCTGGGTCTGGGAGCCGATCCCGTGCGAGACCGCGGCGGGGAGGAGCCCCAGGGTCGCGACGAGCGTCGTCATGAGCACCGGCCGGAAGCGGTGGCGCCCCGCCTCCTGCGCCCCCTCCTCGAGACCGGCCCCCTCGGCCCAGCACTGCTGCGCGTGGCTCACGATGAGCAGCGCCGAGAGCACCGCCACCCCGAAGAGCGAGACGAAGCCCATGGTGGCCGAGACGGAGAAGTTCTCACCCGTGACGACGAGGGCCAGGAACCCGCCGGCGGCCGAGAGCAGGATCGAGAAGATGACGAGCGAGAAGTCGACCCAGTTGCGCACCGCCAGGAAGACGAGGAGCGCGATGAGGAGCAGCGTGAGCGGGATGACGATGGCGAGCCGGCGCGCCGCGTCCCCGAGCTCGTTGATCTCGCCGGCCCATTCCAGGTTCACGCCCCAGGGGAGCTTCACGCCGGCGTCGATGCGCGCCTGCGCCTCCTTCACGGTGGACTGGAGGTCGCGGCCGCGCACCGAGAACTTCACCGGGATGTAGCGCCGTCCGTCCTCCCGGTAGATCACCGCCGGTCCGTCCTCCTCGGTGACGTCGGCCACCTCGCCAAGGGCCACCTGGCTCCCGTCGAGCGCGAAGAGCGGGATGCGCCGGATGGCGTCGGCGCTGCGCCGGAAGGGCTCCTGGAGCCGGACCACGAGGTCGAACTTGCGCTCCCCCTCGTAGACCTGCGTGGCCGCCTGCCCGCCCACCGCGGCCTGCACCACCGCCTCCACGTCGCCGGTGTTCAGGCCGTAGCGGGCCGCGCGGACCCGGTCGGTGGTGACCCGGATGCTCGGCTGGCCGAGCGAGCGGAAGACGCCCAGGTCGGCCACGCCGCGCACCTTCTCCATCTCGTCGGCCACCGCGTCGCCGAGCCGCTCGTTCTCCTTCACGTCCGGGCCGAAGACCTTGACGCTGTTCTCCCCCTTCACGCCGGAGATCGCCTCCTCCAGGTTGTCGGCGATGGCCTGGGAGAAGTTGAAGACCACGCCGGGGAAGGCCTCGGAGAGCTCGGCGGCGAGGATCTCGGTGAGCCTCTCCTTCGTGAGCCCCCCCTTCCAGTCCCCGAAGGGGCGGAGGGGCGCGAAGAGCTCCACGTTGTTGAAGCCCGACACGTCGGTGCCGTCGTCGGGGCGCCCCACCTGCGACACCACCGAGATCACCTCCGGATGGGAGCGGACGATCTCCCGCATGCGCCCCACGTAGCTCGCCGATTTCTCCAGCGAGATGGAGGTGGGGAGCGTGGCCCGGATCCAGAAGTTCCCCTCCTCCAGCTTGGGCATGAACTCCTTGCCCACGACGGGGAAGAGGAGGGCCGGGGAGAGGGCCAGGAACCCCGCGAGGAGCAGGGTGGCGGTGGGGCGGCGCAGCGCCAGCCCGAAGGTGGGGTCGTAGCGGCGCTGGACCCAGCGCAGCGCGGCGTTCTCCCGGTCCTCCATGTCCGGCCGGAGCACCCGCGAGAGCAGCACCGGCGTGAGGGTCACGGCGAGCAGCGTCGCCGCGCCGATGGCGAAGCCGTAGGTCTCGGCCATGGGCTTGAAGATCACCGCCGAGACGCCGGTCATGGCGAAGAGGGGCAGGAAGGCCACCGCCAGGATGAGCGTGGAGAAGCCGAGCGGCCGCCCCACCTCGCCGGCCGCGGCCAGGATGCGCGGACGCATCCCCCCCGTGCCGTCCTTGCCCAGGTGGCGGAAGACGTTCTCCACCATGATGGCGGTGGACTCGACCACGATGCCGAAGTCGACGGCGCCGAGCGAGATGAGGTTCGCCGGCGTGCCGGTGAGCACCATCCCGGCGAAGGCCGCGCAGAGCGCCAGCGGGATGTTCACGGCGGTGACGAGCGCCGCCTTCCAGCTCCCCAGGAAGAAGGCGAGCACGAGCGCCACGAGCCCGATCCCCACGAGCACGTTCTCCATCACCGTGCGGGTGGTGAGGGCCACGAGCGCCCCGCGGTCGTAGATGGGCTCGATCTCCATCCCGGGCGGGAGCGTCTTGCGCCGCTTCATGTCCTCGAGCCGCTGGTGGATCCCCTCCAGGGTGGGGCGGGTCCGGCCGCCGTAGCGCATGAGCACCACGCCCTGCACCACGTCCCCCTCGTCGTTCAGCCCCACCTGGCCGAGCCGGGGCGCCGCGCCCACCGCCACGGTGGCCACGTCGCGGATGCGCACCGGCGCACCCTTGGGCGTGGTGACCACCACGTCTCCCACGTCGCGGGTGGAGCGGATGATGCCCACGCCGCGCACCGTGAAGGACTGCTCGCCGGCGGTGAGCCGCTGCCCGCCGGTGTTCAGGTTCGCGTTGGCGAGCGCCTGCTGCACCTGGGAGAGGGTGACCCCGTAGGCCCGCAGCCGGTTCGGGTCGACGTCCACGTGGAACTGCTTCGTCTCGCCGCCGAAGGAGGAGACGTCGATCACGCCGGGCACCTGCCGGAACTCCCGCTCCAGGATCCAGTCCTGCGCCGCCTTCAGGTCGGTGAGCGACCAGCCCTTCCCGCGCAGCCGGTAGCGGAAGACCTCGCCGATGGCGTTCCACGGCGAGAGCTGGGCCTGGAGGCCGGCGGGCAGCTGCACGAACTGGAGCCGGTTGATCACCTCCTGGCGGGCCTGCTCGTAGGTGATGCCCCAGCGGAGGTAGACCTTCACGTCGGAGAGGCCGAAGAGGGACTGGGAGCGGATGTGGTCCAGCCCCGGCATGCCGGCCAGCTCCACCTCGAGCGGCACGGTGACGTAGCGCTCCACCTCCTCGGCGCTCCAGCCCTGCGGCTGGACGATCACCTCGACGAGCGGCGGGGTGGGGTTGGGGTAGGCCTCCACGTCCAGGCCCTGGAAGGCGAAGAAACCGGCCACGGCGAGCGCGATCGCGCCCCCGATCATCACCGCGGGCAGCCCCAGCGCGAAGCGGACGATGCGGGAGATCATCCGTGCCCTAGAGCATCCCGACGAGGAGGATCGCCCCGGAGGAGACCACCTTGTCGCCGGGCGCGAGCCCCTTCAGGACCGCCACCACCTCGCCGCCATCGTCGTCCACCTCGACGTTGCGCCGGACGAAGCGGGTGCGCCCGTCGGGCGACTTCCCGTCCTCCACGAAGACCATGCGCCCCTCGCCGAGCCGGAGCACCGCCGACCGGGGGACGGCGAGCGTGGCGCGGGCCCGCCCCAGGACCTCCACCGTGCCGAGCATCTCCGGCTTCAATTCGCCGGCCGGGTTGGGGAGGACGACGCGGATCCGGGCGGTGCGCGCGGCCGGGTCGAGGGCCCCGGCGATCCAATCGACCTTCCCGTCGAAGGTGCGCCCCGGGAAGGCGGGCAGGCTGACCCGGGCCGGTGCGCCCACCGCGAGGCGGGGCAGGTCGATGGCGAAGACGTCGGCCAGCACCCAGACCGCCGAGGGATCACCCACGGTGAAGAGCTCGGACGTCTGGCCGCCCGCGTACTGCCCCTGCAGCTCCATCCCGGGGTTGATGTTCCGCGAGATGACGTCGCCGTCGAGCGGGCTGCGGATCTGGAACTCCTGGTTCGCGTCGAGCCCCTCGGAGCGGAGCAGCTGGGCCTTCTCGTCGGCGCGGCCGAACTCGGCCCGGGCCCGGGCGGCGGCGGCCACCGCGGTCTCCAGATCTCGGCGGGAGCCGGCGCGGGCCTCGAAGAGCTCCTTCTGGCGCCGCTCCTCCTGGTCGGCCAGCACGAGATCGGCGTGGGCGCGAGCCAGGTCGGCCACCACCTGGCCGACGTCGGGGGAGTGGATGGTGGCGAGCGGCGCCCCCTTCTTCACCCGGTCGCCCGGATGGGCGAGCACCTTCATCACCCGGCCCGACACCGGCGAGAAGACGTGGGCCACCTTGAGGTCGTTGAAGGTCACCCGCGCCGGCGCCACCACCGGCGACCCCACCGGGCGCACCCGCACCTCGTCGGTCGCGAGCCGCGCATCGGCCACCTGCTTCTCGTTCAGCCAGACCTCGCCGGCCGGCGGCGCGGGCGGGACCGCGACCGGCCTGTCCTTGCACGCGGCGGCGAGGAGGGCGAGGAGGGGGATCGCGATGCGGAGGGGCTTCATGGCAGGTAGCTCGCTCCGACGGCCTGCTCGAGCTGGAAGACCGCCGTCCAGAAGGCCGCCAGCGACGAGAGGTAGTCGATCTCGTTGGTGAGGTGGGTGCGCTGCGCGTCCAGGTAGTCGAGGAGGCTGGCCGCCCCCTTGGCGTACTGGATCTGCACCAGGTCGCGCGCGTCGCGGGAGCGGGGCAGCAGGCGCCGCTCGGCCCGCTCGGCGCCGGCGCGGGTGGCCTGGTAGGCCGAGTAGGCGGTGGTCACGTCGGCCACCACCTGGGCCTCCACCTTGGCCACGGTGGCCTCGGCGGCGAGGACGCCGGCGTCGGCCTGCCCGATCTGCCCCTGCTGCTGGTAGAGGACCGGGATGGGGACGGTGAGCCCCACCCAGGCCGTCGGCGGGGTGAACCAGCCGCCCGAGGTGCTCCCCTGCTGCTGGTACTGGGTCTGGAGCTGGAACTGCGGGATGACGAGCCGCCGGGCGAGCGAGGCCTGGGAGCGGGCCTGCTCGGCCTGGGCGCGCGCCGCCGCCAGGTCGGGCCGGACGGAGATGGCCTGGGCCGAGAGCGCGGCGAGCGAGGCCTGGGCCAGCGGGGAAGGGGGGAGCGCGGTGGCGGTCGGCCCCGGCACCACCGTGAAGGCCGGCGACCCGGACCGGAGCCCGAGCAGCTGGGCGAGCGCCGCACGGGCCTGCTCGAAGGACTGCACCGAGCGATCGGCGAGCTGCTCGATCTGCATGTGGAGCACCTCGAGCCGGGCCACGTCGGCGTCGGAGATGGCGCCCACGTCCCGGCGCTTGCGGGCCAGCGCCACCGTCTGGTCGGCGAGCTGCGCCTCCTCGCGCGCCACCGTCACCGCCCGGGCCGACACGGCGGTGGTGACGAACTGCTGCTTCACCTGGAAGTCGAGGTTGCGCCCGACGTCCTTCCGGGTGGACGCGGCCGCCTGCGCCCCCTGCTCGGCGGCCTGGACCGCGAGGCCGCGCTGGCCGGTGACGAGGAAGGCGACGAGCCCCTGGTCTCCCACGTTCGCGTTGAAGACCGGCTCGTTGCATCCGATGCTGTCGCACTGCGAGGACCAGCCCACGAGGAAGCCGGCGGTGGGATTGGGGAGCGCGCCGGCCACCTTCACCTGGGCCCTGGCCGCCGCCAGGGTGGCGTCGGCCAGCGCCCGGTCGGGCGCACGCTCCCGGGCGATGCGCAGCGCGTCGGCGAGCGTCAGGGTCGCAGGCAGGTCGGACTGCGCCGCGGCGGGCTCCTCCGCGGCGGCGGGGAGCGCGAGGAGCGCGGTGGCGGCGAGCAGGGCGAGCAAGGGTCAATCACCTACGACGCGTCGAACGCGCTCGCTAGCCTATCCATTTCCACGCCGGGCGAAGTGCCAAAATCGCGCCCCTCCCGGGACGTCCTTGATGCGTTCTTGATGCGAGGGGTCCGCCTCTTGAGCCGCGGCTGAGGTCACGGGTCCTATCTTCCGCCCATGGACGACCCAGACGATCGCCAGGATCCTCCGCGGGGCGGAGGGCTCCGTCGCGCGCTGTTCGGCGCACCCCGGGACATCAACGACCCCAGCACCTACAAGCACGTCTCGCTCGTCGCCCTGCTCGCCTGGGTGGGTCTCGGCGCCGACGGCCTCTCCTCCTCCTCCTACGGTCCCGACGAGCTCTACCGGGCCATCGGCGACCTCCACTTCCTGGCGCCGGCGCTCGCGCTCGCCACGGGGTTGACCGTCCTCATCATCTCGCTCGCCTACTCCCGGATCATCGAGCACTTCCCCTTCGGAGGCGGAGGCTACGTGGTGGCCACGCGCCTCCTCGGGTCCGGGGCAGGCGTGGTCTCCGGCTCGGCGCTGCTCGTCGACTACGTGCTCACCATCTCGGTCTCCATCGCGGCCGGCGGGGAGGCCATCTGGAGCTTCCTCCCGGCGACCCTCACCCCCTGGAAGCTCCCCGCGGAGGGCGCGACCATCCTGCTCCTCGTGGTTCTCAACCTGCGCGGCGTGAAGGAGTCGGTGAGCGTGCTGGCACCGATCTTCCTCCTGTTCCTCGTGACCCACGCCATCCTCATCTTCGTGGGGGTGGGCACCCATGTCGGGGACGCTCCCGCCATCGCCGTCGAGCTCGTCCAGAAGGGGAAGGAGTCGGTGGGGTCGATGGGATGGGGGGCGATCGCCGGGATCTTCGTCTACGCCTACTCCATGGGAGCCGGTACCTACACCGGCATCGAGGCGGTCTCGAACGGGCTCCAGATCATGCGGGAGCCCCGCGTCGCGACGGCCAAGCGGACCATGGCCTACATGGCCATCTCCCTCTCGGTCACGGCGGGCGGCATCCTGCTCGCCTACCTCCTCTTCCGGGTCGCTCCGGTCGAGGGGAAGACGATGAACGCCGTGCTGCTCGAGAACTTCGTGGGCTCCTTCGGCCTGGCCGGCTCCCCGGCGGGGCGATGGTTCGTGACCGGAACGCTCGTCGTGGAGGCGGCGCTCCTCTTCGTGGCGGCGCAGGCCGGCTTCCTCGACGGGCCCCGGGTGATGGCCAACATGGCCACCGACAGCTGGATGCCCCATCGCTTCGCGTCCCTCTCCGACCGGCTCGTCACCCAGTCGGGCGTGCTGCTCATGGGGGGCGCCAGCCTGGCCACGCTGTTCTTCACCGGCGGTCACCTGGACAAGCTCGTCACCATGTACTCCATCAACGTCTTCCTCACCTTCTCGCTGTCCCAGGCCGCGATGCTCAAGTTCCAGTGGACCCATCGGGAGAGGAGCCGGACCTTCGACCTCCTCCTGCACGGGATCGCCTTCCTCCTCTGCGGCGGGATCCTGGTGGGCATCGTCTCCCAGAAGTTCCTCGCTGGCGGCTGGGTGACCATCGTCGTCACCGGCGCCGTGGTGGCGCTCTGCTTCCGGATCCGGCGTCACTACCGCGACGTGCAGACCCACCTCGGGCGGCTCGACGCGGTGATGGCGGCCCTGCCCGCGGCGCCGCCGGGCCCGCCCCGCCCGCTCGATCCGAAGCTTCCCACGGCCGTGATGCTGGTGGGCTCCTACGCCGGTCTCGGCGTGCATGCCCTCCTCACCGTCCAGCGCCTCTTCCCGAACCACTTCAAGAACGTGATCTTCCTCTCCGTGGGCGTCATCGACGCAGCCGCCATGAAGGGGGTCGAGGAGGTGGACCGGGTGAGGCAGCGCACGGAGGCTTCGCTGCAGCAGTACGTGGACCTGGCGCGGCGGCTCGGCTTCGCCGCCGACTACCGGGTCTCGGTGGCCACCGAGGCGGTGAGCGAGGCGGAGCGCATGGCGCTCGAGGTGAGCCGGGAGTTCCCCCGCTCCCTCTTCTTCGCCGGGAAGCTCATCTTCCGGGAGGAACGCTTCTACCAGCGGCTCCTCCACAACGAGACCGCCTACTCGCTGCAGCGCCGGCTCCAGTTCGCCGGGATGAACGCCATGGTCCTCCCGGTGCGGGTCACGCTGGAGGAGCCAGCCGGTAGCCCACACCCGGCTCGGTGAGGAGCAGCCGGGGGCGGGACGGATCGGCCTCCAGCTTCTTGCGGAGCTCGGCCATGTAGACCCGCACGTAGTGGGACTGGGCCGTGGCGTTCGGCCCCCAGACCTGGCGCAGGATCTGGGCGTGGGTCAGCACCTTTCCAGCATGGGCCGCGAGCAGCGCGAGCAGCCGCCACTCGATGGGGGTGAGGCGCACCGGCCGGCCGTCTAGGGCCGCCTCGTGCCGCTCCAGGTCCATGCGGAGCGGTCCCACCGCGAGGACCGGCTCGCCCGGGGTGGAACCGGCCCGGGCGTGGCGCAGCGCCACCCGGAGCCGGGCGAGCAGCTCCTTCGTCCCGAAGGGCTTGGGCAGGTAGTCGTCGGCCCCCGCGTCGAGCGCGGCCACCTTCTCCTCCTCCCGGCCGCGCGCCGAGA
Source organism: uncultured Anaeromyxobacter sp. (assembly GCA_903855945.1). Lineage (GTDB taxonomy): Bacteria > Myxococcota > Myxococcia > Myxococcales > Anaeromyxobacteraceae > CAIOAK01. The sequence goes on along the minus strand of CAIOAK010000015.1, from coordinate 166,163 downwards.
CCACGATCACCGGAACCTGAGACCACTCCCGCACGCGCCGCAGGAGCTCCAGGCCGTCCCCGTCGGGGAGGCCCAGGTCGAGCAGGATGGCGTCGGGGTGCTCGGCGGCCGCCTCGCGCAGCCCGTCGGCGACCGTCCAGGCCTCCCGCACCTGGTAGCCCTCGGCCCCCAGCGACGCGCGCAGGAAACGGCGCATCTGCGGCTCGTCCTCCACCACCAGGATCGTCCCCCGCGGCTCGCTCACGTGCGTCCTTCCCTTCCGTCCGCCTCGCCCTCCGGCTCCGGGGGGACTCCGGGGGACGGGCCGCCGCCCGGCAGCGAGAGCCGGAAGACGGCGCCGCCGCCGGAGCGCTCCGAGACCGTGAGGGTTCCCCCGTGCACGCGGGCGATGGCCCGCGCGATGGCGAGCCCGAGCCCCGCCCCCTGCCCGGTGGCCCGGCCGCTCCGGGGGAAGCGCTCGAAGACGAGCTCCGCCTCGCCCGGGGCGATCCCGGGGCCGCGATCGGCCACCTCCACCTGGAGCCCGCCGCCGTCTGCCGTGGCCCGGACCGAGACCTCCGTGCCCGGGGGCGTGTGGCGGGCGGCGTTCTCCAATAGGTTCACGAGGAGCTGCTCCACGAGCACCGGGTCGACCGAGACCAGCGCGGGCGGCCCCGGGATCTCGGTCACCACCCGGTGGCGGGCGAGGCGCGCCTCGGTGCGGGCCAGCGCCGCCCCCACCAGCTCCTCCGCCGGAATCCACTCACGGTGAATGACGACCCGGCCCGACGAGAGGCGGGTCATGTCGAGGAGGTTGCCGACGAGCCGCTCCATCCGCTCCGCCTCGTCGCAGATCGTCTCCAGGAGCTCCCCGCGGGTGGCCTCGTCCACCGACTGGTCCCGGAGCGTGGTGGCGGCCCCGGTGATGGCCGCGAGCGGCGTGCGCAGGTCGTGGGAGACCGAGGAGAGGAGCGTGCCGCGGAGCGCCTCCGACTCGGCCCGCACCGCGGCGGCGCGGGCCCGGTCGGCGAGCGAGCTGACGAGGAGCCCGATCCCGAACATCATCCCGAAGGTGAAGAGGTAGCGGCCGTCGGCGACGTTAAGCGTGTAGCGGGGCGGGACGAAGAACCAGTCGTAGGCCAGCACTCCCACCGCCGCGGCGGCCACCGCCGGGCCGCGCCCCAGGAAGACCGCGGCCACCAGCACCGCCACCACGTAGAGCATCTCCACGTCGGGGACGTCGAGCACCGCCTGGGTGGCGGCGCCCACCGCGGTCGTCGCCACCACGAGCGCCGCGGCGCCCAGGTAGCCGAGCCAGGGGGCGGGGCCGGAGCGCCTCACGCCACCGGTACCGCTCCCTTCACGGTGTAGTACACGGCGCCGGGGTGGTGGAGCACGATGGCGGAGGTGGACTGCTCCGGAACCATCTGGTCGGCGCTGGTGAGCGACACCCCGATGGCGCGCTCCGGGTCGAGCAGCCGCCAGAGGAGCTTCTGGTCGGCGAGGTCCGGCCAGGCGGGGTAGCCGGGCGAGTAGCGCTTGCCCTGGTCGGCGGCGAGGCCGAGCTCGCTCCGCACCCGGGCGTGCCAGAGGTCGGCGAGCGCCTCGGCGGTCTCCACCGCGAGTCCGTGCAGGTAGAGGGCGCGCGCATAGTCCGCCTTCTCCTGCATCTCGTCCGCCACCTTCGACGCCTGGTCGCCCACCGTGACCACCTGGAAGGCCACCACGTCGCCGCCCCGCTCGGTGCGGAAGTAGTCGGAGAGGCAGAGGTTCCGCTCGTCGGGCTGGCGCGGGAAGCGCAGCCGGACGAGCTCCTCGCGCCGGTGCTCCGGGTCGAGGATCACGAGCTCCTGCCCCTCGGCGTGGCAGGGGAAGTAGCCGTACACCACCCGGGGCGTGAGCCAGCCCTTCGACTGGACCTCGGCCTTCAGGCTCTCGAGCCGCGGGCCGAACTCCTCCCGGATCATCCGCTCGTACTCCTCCCCCTTGGCGCGGACGCCCCACTGGAGCTTGAAGAGCTCGTTCAGGTCGAGGTGGGGCCACAGGTCGGAGAGCGGGACCGCGCCCGAGGGCACCACCCGCGTGCCCCAGAAGGGCGGCGTGGGAGGCTTCTCGACGGGGCGCACGTCGCTGCGCGGGGCGGGCGGCCGGGGGGCCGACTCGACCACCGGCGCGTTGCGCGCCTGCAGCGCCTTCTCCACGGTGGTGCGGCGCAGCGCCTCCCGCGCGGCCGGGTCCACGAGCTTCTGAATGAGCTCCAGCCCCTCGAAGGCGTCCTTGGCGTAGAAGACGCCGCCTGCATAGGCGTTTCCGTCGGGCAGGAGGTTCGTGCGAAGGCCGAAGCGCCGGTTGATGGCGGCGCCCCCGATGATCACCGGGAAGGAGAGGTTTCGGCGCGCCAGCTCCTCCACGCAGTAGGGCATCTGCTTGGAGGTGGAGACGAGCAGCGCCGAGAGGCCGATGGCGTCGGCACCGGTCTCGACCGCCTTCTCGATGATGGTGGCCACCGGAACCTGCTTGCCCAGGTCGTGCACGGTGAAGCCGTTGTTGGCGAGGATGGTCTTCACCAGGTTCTTGCCGATGTCGTGGACGTCGCCGTAGACGGTGGCGAGCACCACGGTGCCCTTCGTCGAACCCTCCACCCGGTCGAGGAACTTCTCGAGGTAGGAGACGGCCCGCTTCATCACCTCGGCCGACTGGAGCACGAAGGGGAGGATGAGCTCGCCCGAGCCGAAGCGATCGCCCACGTCCTTCATGGCGGGCAGGAGCACGTCGTTCAGCACCGCGACCGGCGGATGGCGCGTCAGCGCCTCGTCGATGAGCGCCTCGATCCCCTCCGGGCGGCGGTGCAGGATCTGGAGGTGGAGGCGCCGCTCGGCCGGCTCCCCCGCGCCGAGTGCCTCGGCGGTGGCCGTCGCCTGCGGGGCCTTTCCCTCGAAGTGGGCGATGAGCCGCGCCAGCGCGTCCTCGCGCCGGTCGAGGATCAGGTCCTCGGCGAGCGCCCGCTCCGTCGCGTCGATGAGCGGGTAGGGGCGGATGTCCTTGGGGTTGACGATGGCGAGGTCGAGGCCGGCCTGCACCGCGTGGAACAGGAAGACCGAGGTCACCACCTCGCGCGCCGCCTTGGCGAGGCCGAAGCTGACGTTGGAGACGCCGAGCGTCGTGAAGACCCCGGGATTCTCCGCCTTGATGCGCCGGATGCCTTCCAGCGTCTCGATGGCGCTCCTGCGGTACTCCTCGCCGCCCGTGGCCAGCGTGAAGGTGAGCGCGTCGAAGACGAGCTGGTCGGGCGTGAGCCCGTACTCGCGCGCCACCGCCACCGTGCGCTGGGCGATCTCGGCCTTCCGGTCGGCGGTCTGGGCCATGCCCTTCTCGTCGATGGTCATGCAGACCACCGCGGCCCCGAACCGCTTCACGAGCGGGAGCACCTTGCGGACCCGCTCGCCTCCCTTCTCGAGGTTCACCGAGTTGACGATGCAGCGCCCCGGGTAGACCTTGAGCGCGCTCTCCACCACGTCCGCCTCGGTGGAGTCGATCATGAGCGGCGCGTCCACGCTCTGTGCGAGGAGCCGGCAGAGGGAGCGCATCTGCGCCGCCTCGTCCTCCCGCTCGTTCAGCGCGGTGCAGACGTCGAGGACGTGCGCGCCCCCCTCCACCTGGTCGCGGGCGATCTGGAGCAGGCCGGCGTAGTCGTCGGCGATGAGCAGCTCCTTCACCTTCCGGCTGCCCTGGGAGTTCACCCGCTCCCCCACGATGAGCGGTCGGGGCTGCAGGTCGAGCGGGACCGCCTTCATGGCGGACGAGAGCTCCGGGAGCGGCGCGGGGCGGCGCCGGCGGGGGGCCGGGAACGAACGGACCCGCTCCGCCACCTTCCGGATGTGCTCCGGCGTGGTGCCACAGCAGCCGCCCACCAGGTCCACCCCGTAGTCGGAGATGAACTGGGCGAGCGCGTCGGCGAGGGCATCGGGCGAGAGCCGGTAGACGGCCTTCCCGTTCACGTTCTCCGGGAGCCCGGCGTTCGGCATCACCGACACGAAGTGGCTCGACTTCTGGCAGAGCGTGCGGACGCTCTCCCGCATCTCCGCGGGGCCGGTGGAGCAGTTGATCCCGATCGAGTCCACGGGCAGCCGCTCCAGGGTGGCGATCACCGCCGAGATGTCGGTGCCGAGCAGCATGCGCCCGGAGGCGTCGATGAGCGTGGGCTGCACCATCACGAAGACGTCGCGGGCCGCCTCCCGGCGCGCCGCGTCCACCCCCAGGACCGCCGCGCGGGCCTCCAGGATGTCCTGCTGGGTCTCGATGAGGATGGCGTCGGCGCCGCCGTCGATGAGCCCGCGCGCCTGCTCGAAGAAGATCCTCTCCAGCGCGTCGCCGGTGATGCTGGAGAGGGCCGGGTCGGACGAGGAGGGCAGCATGCCCGTGGGCCCGATGGAGCCGGCCACGAAGCGGGGCCGGTCGGGGGTGGCGTGCCGCTCGGCGGCGCGGCGGGCCAGGATGGCGGCCCGGAAGTTGACCTCGTAGGTCCGGTGGCCGAGCCCGTACTCGTCCAGCTTGAGCCGGGAGGAGCCGAAGGTGTTGGTCTCCACCACGTCGGCGCCGGCGGCGTAGTAGCGCCCGTGGATGGCCTCGACCAGGTCCGGGCGCGTCAGGGTGAGCAGGTCGTTCGCCCCCTCCTGCCCCCCGAAGTCGGTGGCCCGGAGGTCGAACCCCTGGATCTGGGTCCCCATGGCCCCGTCGAACACGAGGACGCGCTTCTCCACCGCTTCCCGGAACGTCACGTTTGCACCCCATCCGCTGGAACGGAAAGCCGATACCTATGGTGTTTCGACCCGCCGGGCAAGGGGCGTACGGGGCGCCGTTCCGGTAGGATGCGCGCCCATGTCGGCGACGCGCGGGGAGATGCGGACGGTCTGGGCCATCGCGATCGGCGCGGCGGTCTTCCGGCTCCTGCTCTTCCTGGGGCTCGATCTGTACGCCGACGAGGCCTACTACTGGATGTGGGGGCGGCGCCCGGCCACCGGATACCTCGATCACCCGCCCATGGTGGCCTGGCTCGTGCGGGCCGGCGGCGCGCTCCTCCCGGCCGAGCCGGGGGTCCGCATCCTCTTCGTCGCCTGCGGCGCGCTCGCGGTGGTCTTCGCCGGGCTGATCGCCCGGGAGCTCTCCGACGATCCCCGCGCACCGGGGGTGGCTGCGGTCCTCGCCGCGACCTCCCCCATCCTCATGCTCACCGGCGGGCTGGCGCTCCCCGACGCCCCGGTGGAGGCGGCCTACGCCGGGGCCACCTGGCTCCTCGTCCGGGCCCGCGGGAGGGGCTGGATCACGGCCGGCGTGGCGGTGGGGCTCGCGCTCCTCTCCAAGTACACGGCGGCGCTGCTCGCCCCGGCGCTCCTCCTGCTCCTGCTCGTCGATCCCGACCTGCGGCGGCAGCTCAAGACCCCCTGGCCGTGGCTGGGCGGGGCGGTGGCGGTGCTCGTCTTCCTCCCCAACCTGCTCTGGAACGCCTCGCACGGCTGGGTCTCGATCGTGGTGCAGATGCGCCACGGGACCGCGAGCGGCGCCACCCTGCGCTCCTTCCTGGAGTTCGTGGGCGGCCTCGTCGGCGGCGCGGGGGTGGTGGCCTTCCCGCTGGGGGCCTGGCGGCTGGCGCGCGGGCGCGACACCGCCTCCCTTCGCGTGGCGGCGGCGACGCTCGTGCCGGTGGCTGTGACCACCCTGTCGGCCCTGCGCGGCAAGGTGGAGGCCAACTGGGCGGCCCTCGTCTTCCCGGCGCTCTGCGGCGCGGCGGCGGCGCAGCTCGTCCGGCTGCGCCCGCGCTGGTCGGCCGGGCTCCTCTCCTTCACGGTGGGGCTGGGGATGGTCGCCGCGGTCGGGGTCGGGCTCGAGCTCCGCAACCCCTCCCTCATCCCGGCCGACAGCGAGGCGGCGAAGCGATTCCGGGGCTGGCCCGAGTTCGCCGCGAAGGCGCGCGCGGCGGCCCGTTCGGCCTGCGACTCCGTCGGCGCCCCGCCCGGCTGCAGTCCCGACGACCCGTTCGTCTACCCCACGAACTACCAGGACGCGGCCGAGCTGGCCTTCTACGCCGGATGGACCCGGTTCGGCCCGGCGGTGGAGCGCCCATCCCAGCTCGACCTCTGGAACGACAGGCCGCGACCCGGCGAGCCCATCCTCGCCATGGGGAACTACCCGGAGGACCGAAGGATGTTCCGAGCCGACGGCCAGGGCCGGACCTTCTCCTTCGAGGTGTTCCTGAAGGGGAAGGAGCTCCACCGGGGGGACGTGGAGGCCTGGAGCCGGTGGCTCGGGCCGATGCCCCGCCGCACGAACGCGCTGCCCTGGCTGGAGGGCGCCCTGCCCGCCGAGCCGGGCGTCCGGGCGCCGTGACCGCCCATCGGGCACGGTTCTTCGAGCGTGCCGCCGACGGGAGGCTGCGCTGCACCCTCTGCCCGCGCGACTGCATCCTCGCCGACGGACAGGCCGGGTTCTGCTTCGTGAGGATGAACGAGGGGGGCGAGATGGTGTCGCTCGCCCACGGGCGCAGCACCGGCTTCGCCGCCGACCCGGTGGAGAAGAAGCCGCTCTACCACTTCCTCCCCGGCACCCAGGTCCTCTCCTTCGGGACGGTGGGCTGCAACCTGGGCTGCCGCTTCTGCCAGAACTGGAGCACCTCGAAGGCCCGGGAGTCGGGGCGCGCGATGATCGAGGCCACGGCGGAGCAGGTGGTGGACCTGGCGGAGGCGAACGGGTGCCCCTCCATCGCCTTCACCTACAACGATCCGGTCATCTGGGCCGAGTGGGCCATCGACGTGGCGCGCGAGGCACGGCGCCGCGGGGTCCGGACGGTCTTCGTGACGTCGGGCTACGTGGCGGAACGGGCCCGCGAGGAGATCTTCTCCTGGATGGACGCGGTGAACGTCGATCTCAAGGCGTTCACCGAGCCGTTCTACGCGAAGGTGACCCTCTCCCACCTCGGGCCGGTGCTGGAGACGCTCGAGTGGCTGGCCCGTCAGGGGCGGACCTGGACCGAGGTGACGAACCTCCTCATCCCCGGGCTGAACGACGATCCCGCCGAGGCCCGGCGACTGTCGGAGTGGATCGGCTCGCACATGGGGCAAGACGTCCCGCTCCACTTCTCGGCATTTCACCCTGCGTGGAAGATGACCGACGTGCCCCGGACCCCGCCCGAGACCCTGACGCGCGCGCGGCGCATCGCGCGCGAGGTCGGCCTGCGCCACGTCTACACGGGGAACGTCCGCGACCCGGAGGGGCAGAGCACCCTCTGCCCGGGATGCGGGGCGACGGTCATCGAGCGGGGCTGGAACGAGGTGAGCCGGAACCGGCTCGGTCCCGGCGGCTCCTGCCCGGGCTGCGGCGAGCGGATCGCCGGGAGATTCTAGGGCGCCGGCGTGACGGCGGGGTCGGCCGCGACTTCGAGATTCGTGCAGCCGTAGGGTCCGGTGGGTCCCGTGGGTCCGGTGGGCGCGGGTTCGGGGATGGCGAGCCCGCAGGCCACCTTGCCGGGGCAGGTGTTGAGCATGTAGGCGCACATGTTCACGTCCCCGTTGGGATCCGGACAGGTGCCGAGCAGCCCAGAGCAGTAGTCCTGCTCCGACTGGCCCAGCGCCGACGCCCGGATGCGCGCCTTCACGTTCGTGTTGCAGTTGGTGCGGACCTGCCCCTCGGCCTCGCACTGGCAGACCCGGTTGGCCAGGTCCTGGCACGGGCTGCTGCATCCCGCAGCACCGAGCGCGAGCACCAGCCCGAGGGCGAGCACGAGGGGGAGACGGGTCTGCATGAGGCGGCGGAGGATCGCCCGAACCCCCCCCGGGGTCAAGCGAGTCCCGCTCCCCGGTGGAGGGCTCCGGTCAGCTCTTTCCGGCCGAGGCCAGCGCCTCGAGGGCGAAGTCGAGCCGGTCGTTCCCGATGAACATCTCCGGGCCGACGAAGAAGGTGGGGGCGCCGTACGAGCCCCGGTCCACCGCCTCCTGGGTCTGGGCCTTCAAGGCTTCCTTGTGGTTGCCCGCCTCGGCCACGAGCGCGGCCCCGTCGAGGCCGAGCCCGTTCCCCACGTCCTGCACCACGGCGGGGTCGGAGATGTCGCGCCCCTGCGCCCAGTAGGCCCGGAACATCGCGTCCGTGAAGGGGACGAGCTTTCGCGCCCGCTCGGCAGCGAACGCGGTGCGCATCGCGAGCACGGTGGAGATGGGGAACTTCGCCGGCCAGGCGAAGGGGACGCCGAGCCTCCTGGCCCAGCGCCCCAGGTCGGTGGCGAGATGGGCGGCCTTCGCGGCGGTGTCGATGGGAGCCCGGTTCCCTGTGGCGTTGAATACGCCGCCCAGCAGGAAGGGGCGGTAGCGCACCGTGGCTCCCACCCTGGCCGCCTCCGCCTCGATGCGGGTCGAGGCCAGGTACGAGTAGGGGCTCACGAAATCGTAGAAGAATTCGAGGGTGGGCATCGTCCTCTCCAGTGTCCCGTACGCGGGGGTCCCTCCTGTATAACCGAAACATGCTCGCGATCACCGCCACCCTCGCGCTCTTCCTCGCGGCCCCCCCCGCCGGGGCGCCGGCCCTCCCGCCGCCGTCCGGCGACGCCACGGCGCTGGCTCGCAAGGTCCAGGCCTTCTACGAGTCCACCCGGGACCTGAAGGCCCGCTTCGTCCAGACCTACACCTACGCCGCCATCGGGCGCCGGCAGGTGTCGAAGGGCACGCTGGAGGTGAAGAAGCCCGGGAAGATGCGCTGGGACTACGCCTCGCCCACGCAGAAGACCATCGCGGTGAACGGGTCCCGACTCGTGCAGTGGGAGCCGGAGGCCAACCAGGCCTTCGTGGACGACCGCTTCGACGCGACCGCGATGAGCGCGGCGGTCACCTTCCTCCTCGGCAAGGGGAGCCTGGAGAAGGAGTTCCTGCTCTCCGCCGGCGAGGGAGGGACGCTCGTGCTCCGGCCGCGCAAGGCCGATCCGCGCGTGGAGACCATCACGCTCACGGCGGGACCGGACGGCGAGGTGACCCGCACCCGGGTGGTGGACGGGCAGGGGAACGTGAACGACATCGCCTTCGAGGAGATCCGGCGCAACCCGGGGATCCCCGACGCGCGCTTCGAGATCGCGCTGCCGGAGGGCGTGCGACGCCTCTCGATGCCGGGGAAGTGACGCCGCCTGACGGGGCGCAGCGGACCCGGGTCCTCCCGGACCCGGTCATTCGCACTTCGTCCGGATGAAGTGGCTCCCGGGTCCGCTCCGGCGATATACCCGGCCGCGATGTCCGACCTCGTCACCCTCGGGGAGTCCCCGCCGGCGCGGAAGGCGCGTTGGCGGAACCCGTTCCGGGCCCTCCCCGCCGTCCGCTGGGGCGTGCAGGGGCTCTACCTCGCCTTCCTCGTGCTCGTGGGCTGGGAGTTCTGGCGCTTCCACCAGCAGGCGGTGGGCGCTGGGCCGGTGACGGTGGCGCGGCCGCCGTCGGTGGAGGCCTTCCTCCCCATCAGCGCGCTGGTCGGCCTGAAGCGCTTCCTGCTCACCGGCTACTGGGACCCGGTCCACCCGGCGGGGCTCACCCTCCTCGCCGCCGCCATCGTGGGCGCGCTGGTGGCACGCAAGGCCTTCTGCGGCTGGATCTGCCCGGTGGGGACCCTCTCGCGGGGGCTCGAGTGGCTGGGCGAGAAGCTCCTCTGGCGCCGCCGCTGGCCGGCGGTTCCCCGCTGGCTCGACCTCGCGCTCACCTCGGTGAAGTACCTGCTGCTGGCCTTCTTCTCCTGGGCCGTCCTCTGGCAGATGCCGCTGCGCGCGCTGGAGGGATTCCAGCTCTCCTCCTACAACGTGGCGGCCGACGCGAAGATGCTCCTCTTCTTCCTCGACCTCACCGCGACGTCGGCGTGGGTCCTGGGCGGACTGGTCCTGATTTCACTAATAGTGAAAAACGCCTGGTGCCGCTGGGGCTGCCCGTACGGGGCGCTCCTCGGGCTCGCGAGCTTCTTCTCGCCGCTCCGCATCGTCCGCGACACCGAGCTCTGCAACGACTGCGGAGCCTGCACGCGGGCCTGCCCGGTGGAGATCCCGGTCCACGCGCGGGCGCAGGTCCGCTCCCCCGAGTGCACCGGCTGCCTCTCCTGCGTGGCGGTGGGAACGGTCCCGTCCTGCCTGGGCGTGAGCCGGTCGAAGCGGGTCTCACCCTGGCTCGTGCCCGTGCTGGGTGTGGGGACGATGCTCCTCTTCTGGGGCGTCGCCGTCGCCACCGGCTTCTGGACGAGCGAGGTCCCGCTCGAGGCCTTCCGGAGCGCCTACCGGATGGCGCCGATGATCGGCCACTGAGATCGGGCGCTGTGACGCAGCACCGGCGGCGGCGCGCACTCGACCTCCAGCCGTGCCCCGGTCCGCGGGTGGTCGAGCTCGAGCCGCCAGGCGTGCAGCCGGTAGCCCGGATCGCCCGGCACCGCGAGCCCGCCCTCGATCGGTCGCCCCCCCGGGCCGAAGAGCGGATCGCCCACGAGCGGGTGGCCGGCGAAGGCCAGGTGGATCCGGATCTGGTGCGGGCGGCCGGTCTCGATCTCCACCTCCACGAGCGCCGCGGGTTCGGGGCCGTCCCGCCGCTCCAGCACCCGGACGAGGCTCCGCGAGGGGCGGCCGTCCGGGGTGGCCGCGTGGAGGGTCCCGGTGGGCGGGTAGGGCACCTCGCCGATGGGGGCGTCCACCTCGAAGGCGTCCCGGTCCGGATGGCCCGTGCAGAGCGCCCGGTAGACCTTTCGCACCCTTCGTTCCCGCAGCGCCGCGTTCAGCCCGGAGCGGGCCGTCGCAGTTCGCGCGAAGAGCACGACGCCCGAGGTGTCCCGACCGAGCCGGTGCACCGGGGTCGCCTCGGGGTCGATCCGGTGGACCAGCGCGAGCAGCGTCGAGTCGAGGAACTGCCCGCCACCGGGCAGGGTCGGAAGCCCCCGCGGCTTCGCGACCGCGAGCAGGTCCGGGTCCCGGAGCAGGATCGCCGTCGCCAGGGGGACCTCCGGCTCATCCCAGGGCGGCCGTTCCCAGGTGAGCCGCTGCCCGGCGCGGAGCAGCTGGGTCTCGGCCACCACCGCCCCGTCCAGGCGGACCGCGCCCGAGGCGATCCGGGCGCGCCACTCCGCCTCGGAGGCGCGCCCCCAGCGGGCGCACAGGTGGTCGAGGACGGTGCGCCCGGCGGCGTCCCCGTCCACCTGCTCTCCGTGGAGGTATCCGCGGTTGCGCATGAACGGCGACGATGGTACGTCGCGGAGCCATGAGCCGCATCTACAAGTCGCTCCCCCCGAAGGGAACCGCCCTCGGCATCGCCTTCTCCGGCGGCCTCGACACCCGCTGCGCGGTGGCCTGGCTTGCCGAGCAGGGGCTGGCCGTGCACGCCTACACCGCCGACCTGGCCCAGCCGGACGAGCAGAACCCGGCCGACATCCCGCCCATCGCGCTCTCGCACGGCGCGGTGAAGGCCCGGCTCATCGACTGCCGCGAGGCGATGGTCCGCGAGGGGATCGCCGCCATCCAGTGCGGCGCGTTCCACCTCTCCTCGGGCGGCAAGAAGTACTTCAACACCACGCCGCTCGGTCGCGCCGTGACCACGACCGCCATCGTGCGGGCCATGCGGGAGGACGGCGTCCACGTCTTCGGGGATGGCTCCACCCACAAGGGCAACGACATCCAGCGCTTCTACCGCTACGGGATCCTGGTCGATCCCGACCTGCGCATCTACAAGCCCTGGCTCGACCAGGCCTTCGTCACCGCCTTCGGCGGCCGCAAGGAGATGAGCGAGTACCTCGAGCGGCGCGGCCTGCCCTACAAGATGGGCACCGAGAAGGCCTACTCCACCGACGCCAACGTCCTCGGCGCCACGCACGAGGCGAAGGATCTGGAGAACCTGAACACCGGCATGCGCATCGTCGCGCCCATCATGGGCGTGGCGCACTGGAAGCCCGAGGTGAAGGTCGCCGCCGAGGAGATCACCGTCACCTGGGAGAACGGGCAGCCGGTGGAGCTGAACGGCCGCCGCTTCGCCTCGCCGTACGAGCTCTTCCTGGAGGCGAACCGCATCGGCGGCCGCCACGGGCTCGGCATGAGCGACCAGATCGAGAACCGGGTCATCGACGCAAAGAGCCGCGGCGTCTACGAGGCCCCGGGCATGGCGCTCCTCCACCTCTCCTACGAGAGGCTCCTCTCCGCCATCCACAACGAGAACACCCTCGACCTCTACGCCTCGCTCGGCCGCCGGCTCGGGCGCATCCTCTACGAGGGCAAGTGGTACGACCCGGAGGCGCTCATGCTCCGCGACGCGCTCACCCGCTGGATCGCACCGTCGGTCACCGGATCGGTGACGGTGGAACTGCGGCGGGGGGACGACTGGAGCTACCTCGATACGAAGGCGCGGTACATGAGCTACGCGCCCCACAAGCTGTCGATGGAGCGGGTGGAGAATCCGGCCTTCACGCCGGAGGACCGCATCGGCGCGCTGGAGTTGCAGAACCTCTCCGTGGGCGACAACCGGGACCTGCTCCTCCACCACCTCGAGGCGGTGCGGGCACTCGGCGCGGGTGCGTCGCAGGCGCCCCGGCTCGGCTCGCTGCTGGGGACGGACGACGCCGAGTAGCGCCTCGCGCCACCCGGTCAGCCCTCGCCGGCCTCGTCGATCCGGGCCGAGAGCCAGCGGACGAGATCGCCCGCGCTCTCCTCGGAGATCTCGTGGCCGATGGGGTACTCGCAGTAATCCACGTCCGCCCCGAGCCCGCCGAGCAGGTCGCGCGCCTCCCGGCCGAACTCCACCGGCACCACCGGGTCGCCGTTCCCGTGCTGCCAGAGGACCGGGAACCCGGCCAGACCCGGCAGCGGGCCCTGCGGCACCAGCATCCGGGGGATGCGCCCCGAGTGGGCGGCGATGCCGCGCAGGAGGTCCGGGCGGTGGAGGGCGCAGGCGGAGGCCATGGCCGCCCCCTGGCTGAAGCCCACGAGCCAGGTGCGGGTCGGATCGGCTCCGTAGGCCGAGGCAGCCTCGGCGATGAAGCCCAGGATGGCGTCGCGGCTCTCGAGCATGTGGTCGAGGTCGATGCGCGGCGGGTACTCCCCGAAGTCGATGTCGAACCAGGAGTGGCCCATCGGCTGGGCCTCCATCGGCGCCCGGGCCGAGACCACCACGAGGCGGGGATCGAGCCAGGGGGCGAGGCCGAAGAGGTCGTGCTCGTCGGCCCCCAGGCCGTGGAGGAGCAGCGCGAGCGGGGGGCGCTCGGCGGCGACCTGCGCGGGGCGGACCACGTGCTCGAGCGTCACGGGATCACCCGGAGCGAGGCGCGCTTGCCCGGCGCGGGGGAGGGGGGAGCCGGCAGCCTGCGCCCGGCGCGCCGCCCCTCGCGCGCCACCACCCGACCCACCAGGTCGTAGTCGCCCGCCTCGGTGATCTCCACCGTGACGATCTCGCCCGGGTAGGCCACCTTCTCCCCCGGGGTGGCGAAATCGTTGATGTAGGTGACGCCGTCGATCTCCGGCGCCTGGCGCGCGTGGCGACCGACGAGCAGGTGGTCGGTCCCCTCCGCCTTCCCCTCCACGAGCACCTCGAGCCGCTGCCCCACGAGCGCGCGCTGCTCGGCGCGGGAGATGCGCTGCTGCATCGCCATCACCTTCCGCTGGCGGGACTTCTTCACCCGCTCCGGGACCTGCCCGCCCATCTCCGCGGCCGCGGTGCCCTCCTCGCGGGAGTAGGTGAAGACGCCCAGCCGCTCGAAGCGCTGCTCCTTCACGAACTGGAGCAGCCCCTCGAAGTCCTCCTCCGTCTCCCCGGGGAGTCCCACGATGAGCGCCGTGCGGAGCGCGATCCCCGGCACGCGGTCGCGCAGCTTCCGGAGGAGCCCGCGCAGGAACCGCGCATCCCGCCCCCGCTTCATCGACCGGAGCAGCCGGTCGGAGGAGTGCTGCAGCGGCATGTCCACGTACTTCGCGATCTTGGGTTCCCGGGCGATCACCTCCACCAGCGCATCCGGGAAGTCGCGCGGGTAGGCGTAGTGGAGCCGGATCCATCGGATCCCCTCCACCCGGCAGAGCTCGGGCAGCAGGTGGTGCAGCCGCACCTTGCCCGGGAAGTCCTGGCCGTAGGCGGTGAGGTCCTGGGCCACGAGCGAGAGTTCCACCACCCCCTGGGCCGCGAGCGCCTCCGCCTCGGCGACGACGTCGGCCACGGTGCGGGACCGCTGCGGGCCGCGCAGCGCCGGGATGATGCAGAAGGCGCAGGCGTTGTCGCAGCCCTCGGCGATCTTGAGGTAGGCGGTGTGGCGGGCCAGCGAGTTCACTCGAGGTGTAGTAGCCGAGTGGACGAAGTCGGGGTCGGGGACGATGACCCGCTTCGCCTGGGCGTCGGAGACGATGGCGGCGATGTCCGCGTAGGCGCCGGTGCCCACGAAGTGGTCCACCTCGGGCATCTCCCGGGCCATCTCCTCGGGGTAGCGCTGCGTGAGGCATCCCGCCACCACCAGCTTCTTGCAGCGCCCCTCCTCCTTCATGCGGGAGAGTTCCAGGATGGCCTGGACCGACTCCTCCTTGGCGCTCTCGATGAAGCCGCAGGTGTTGACGACGATGACGTCGGCGCGGGCCGGATCCTGCACGAGCCGGTAGCCGGCCTGGGTGAGCGTGCCGAGCATCACCTCGCTGTCCACCCGGTTCTTCGGGCAGCCGAGGGTGTGCAGGTAGACGGGGGTCGCCATCGCGCTGCCTTCAGCGCTTCTCGACGGGCGCGGGCAGCGTGCTCACGAGGGGGACGCCCATCGGGCCCACCGGGATGTAGATGACCGAATGGTTGGGGCTTCCCACCATGGCCTTCTGGGCCTCGATGGCCTCGTGCTGGATGTAGAGCGGCGTGAGCCGCTGCTGGATGATCTGGGTCGCCTTGGCGATGCCCTCGGCCTCGACCACGCGCCGCTCGGCGTCCTTCCTCGCGATCTCCACCTGGGTGGCGCGGGTCTCGAGATCCTGCGTGACGGCGAGCTTGTTCGATACCGCCTGGGCGACGACGGCCGGGTACTGGAGGTTCCCCACCACCACGTTCATCACCTCGAAGGGGGTGTCCCGGGTCTTCTCCTGCGCCCAGCGCGTCAGCTCGGTGCTGATCCTGCCGATGTTCTCGTTGAGGGGGAAGGCGTCGAAGTGGGCCACCGCCTCGCGGATCTCGGTCCGGAGCGGCTCCTTCAGGTAGTTGCCGAAGGCGACCTGCACCTGGTTCGGTCCCTCCCCGATGGTGGTGTACTGCTCCACGAACTCCTTCACCCGGTCGCCGCGCACCCGGAAGATGGTGTGGGCGCGGAAGGAGACCATGAGCTTGTCCTTCGTGAGCACGGCGTTCTCGCCGGAGAAGTCCTCCTGGTAGCTGAAGGGCGTGACCGAGACGTTCATCACGCTCACCAGCCACGAGAGGCCGAAGCTGGTGGGCCCGGTCTGGAGCCCCACGTAGCTCGCCTTGCCCACGATGGCACCGCGGGTGAGATAGCCGACGTAGCCGGCGGGGGTGCTCGGGTTCTTGCACGCGGTGAGGGAGAGGAGGGAGAGGACGGCGACGAGCAGGGGCTTTCGCATCGGGGCTCTCCTCATTCGCGGAAGTTCTGGAACTGGACCGGGATTCCCAGGTTCGCGCCCCGGATGGTCGCCATGGCGGCCTGCAGGTCGTCCCGCTTCTTGCCGGTGACCCGGACCGCCTCGCCCTGGATGGCGGCCTGGACCTTGAGGCCGGCCGCCTTCACGAGGGCCACCATCTTCTTGGCGTCCTCCTGCTTCAGGCCGCGGCGCAGCTTCACGAGCCGCTTCACGTGGCCGCCGGCGCCCGGCTCGATCTTCTGTGGATCCAGCCCCTCGAGCGGGACGCCGCGCTTGGCGAACTTCTCCATCAGGACCGTGTAGGCGGCGTCCACCCGGCCGTCGCTGTTCGCCTTCAGGAGGATCGAGCCGTCCTGCTGACGCTCCAGGTCGGTCGAGGTCCCCTTGAAGTCGAAGCGCTGCGCGATCTCCTTGCGCGCCTGCATGAAGGCGTTCTCGACCTCCATCATGTCGAGGTCGCTCACCGCGTCGAAGCTCGGCATCCTCTCCTCCTCCCGGCGCGTCGCGCCGCGCTAGACATCCAGCACCACCACCTGCACCGCCGGCCGCCGCCCCGACGCGCGCCGGAACCAGCGGCGCACCGCCAGCCCCGCCTCCCGCTCCTGGGTGGCCGCGTCGCGGGCGCCCGGTGGCAGCGCGAGGAGCGCCCGGGACACCTCGCCGGCGACCTCCGCCTCCCGCCCGGAGAGCCCCGCGGCGCCCCGCCCCTTCACCTCCGGTGGGCGCACCGGCTCCCGGGTGGTCCGGTCCACCGCCACCGCCACGAGCACGATCCCCAGCTCGGCCAGCCCCCGACGTTCTCGTACCACGTCCCCGTCGATGGGGGAGAAGCCGCCGTCCCGCGCCAGGTGGATGCGGCCGGAGGGCACGCGCTCCCCCAGCCGGACCACGCCCGCGTCGGAGAGCTCGAGCACCTCGCCGTCCACGAGGACGTGGCGCCGATCCACCGAAACCCCCTCCGCACCGGCGTGGGCCGCGTGTCGTGCGAGGTGGCGCAGCTCGCCGTGGATGGGGAGGAAGTGCTCCGGCCGGCAGAGCCGCACCAGCCGCCGCTGCTCCTCCTCCTGGGCGTGGCCGGAGGCGTGGAGCGCCCGGTAGTCCTCCCAGAGAACCTCGGCGCCGCGGGCCACGAGCCCGTCCACGGTGCGGCCGATGGCCACCTCGTTGCCCGGGATGAACCGGGAGGAGAGGAGCACCCGATCGCCGGGTCGAACCGCGAGGCCGGTGAGCTCCCCGCGCGCGGCCCGTCCGAGCGCGCTCCTCGGCTCCCCCTGCGTGCCGGTGACGAGGACGCAGGTCTCGCGCGGGCGGAGGTCGGGCCCCTCCTCGGCCGAGGCGAGCTGCCCCGGGGGAAGGCGCAGGTAGCCGAGCTCGAGTCCGAGCCGGACGTTCTCCTCCATCGATCGACCCACCGGCAGGAGCCGCCGCCCGAACGCTCGCGCCGCGTCGGCCACCTGCTGGACGCGGTGCAGGTGGGAGGAGAAGCAGGCCACCCAGACGCGACCCGGCGCCCCGTCCATGGCTCCGCGCAGCGCCGGCCCCACCTCCGCCTCGGAGAGGGAGCTCCCGGGCCGGTCGGCGTTGGTGGAGTCGGAGAGGAGGAGCCTCACCCCCTGCCTGCCCAGCGCCTCGATGCGGGCGAGGTCGGTGCGCCGGCCGTCGAGCGGCGCGTCGTCGATCTTGAAGTCCCCCGAGTGGTAGACGGTCCCCTGCGGCGTCGAGAGCGCGAGCGCGCAGGCGTCGGGGATGGAGTGGGCCACCGGGACGAACTCGGCGGTGACGGGAGAGCCGGCGGGGCGCACCACCTCCCCGTCGCGGACCTCGCGCAGGTCGGCCCGGATGCCGGCCTCCTCGAGTCGCGGGCGGAGGAGGGCCAGCGCGAGACGCGGTCCGTGAACCGGAACGGGCACGTCCCGGAGGAGCAGGGGCAGCGCCCCGATGTGGTCCTCGTGGCCGTGGGTGAGGAGGACCGCGTCCACCCGGTCGCGCCGCGCGAGGAGCCAGGAGAGATCGGGGGCGACCGCCTCGACGCCGAAGGGCTCGGCGGGGAAGAGGAGCCCGCAGTCGACGACGGTGATCCGCCCGTCGCACTCGACCGCCAGGCAGTTCATCCCGATCTCGCCGAGACCGCCGAGCGGCGTGATGCGGACCGGGGAGGCCATGCCGTCAATCTACCCGGGAGGAGCCCCGGCGCACGTCCCCGGGTTGGGATAAGGTTCGGCCCCCGTGGTTCCGGCCGATCCCATCCTCGACCCGCTCAACGACGCGCAGCGGGAGGCCGTCCTCCACGGCGACGGTCCGGTCCTGGTGCTCGCCGGCGCCGGATCGGGGAAGACCCGGGTCATCGTCCACCGCATCGCCCACCTGATCCGGGAGCGGGGGATCGCCCCCTGGCACGTCCTCGCGGTCACCTTCACCAACAAGGCGGCCGGCGAGATGCGGGAGCGGCTCCTCGAGCTGCTCGGGGTCGAGGCCTCCGACGCCTGGGTCCAGACCTTCCACGCCTTCGGGGCCCGCTTCCTGCGCCGGGAGGCGGTCCGGGCCGGGCTGCCCCCCGCCTTCGCCATCTACGACGACGACGACCAGAAGCGGCTGGTGAAGCGGATCCTCTCCGACATGGGGATCACCGAGGACGGCCGGTTCGGTCCCCGCGAGGTGCTCTCCCGCATCGATCGCTGGAAGAACCTGGGGCACGCCCCCTCCTCGGTCCGCTTCGAGGAGCACGACGTCCAGACGGAGCGGAGCGTCGAGGTGTGGCGCCGCTACGAGCGGGCCCTCGCACGGGCCGGCGCGGTGGACTTCGGCGACCTCCTGCTCCGCCCGGCCCAGCTCCTCGAGTCCGACCCGGAGCTCCTGGCCCGCTGGTCCACCCGCTTCCGCCACGTGCTCGTGGACGAGTTCCAGGACACCAACCCCGCCCAGTACCGGCTGCTCCGGCTGCTCTGCGGGGAGCGAAAGAACGTCTGCGTGGTGGGGGACGACGACCAGGCCATCTACCGGTGGCGCGGCGCCGACGTGGGCAACATCCTCGACTTCGACAAGGACTTCCCCGCCACGCGGGTGGTGAAGCTGGAGCAGAACTACCGCTCCACCGGGAACGTGCTGGCCGCGGCCCACGCCGTCATCTCCCGCGCCTCCCGGCGCCGGGCGAAGAAGCTCTGGACCACGCGGGAGCCGGGCGCCCCGCTCGCGCTCCTCGTCGCCCAGGACGAGCACGAGGAGGCGCAGCGCATCGCCGCGGCGGTGGAGACGGAGCGCCACCGCGGCACGCGCGGCGACGAGATCGCGGTGCTCTACCGGGTGAACGCCCAGTCGCGCCCGGTGGAGGCGGCGCTGCGGGCCGCGCGGGTGCCCTACGTCATCGTGCGGGGGACCAGCTTCTACGAGCGGGCCGAGGTGCGGGACGCGGCGGCCTGGCTCCGGCTCGCCCTGAACCCGTCCTCCGACATCGACCTGTTACGGGTCGTGAACCGGCCGGCCCGCGGCATCGGGGAGAGGACGCTGGAGCGGCTGCAGGCCTTCGCCTCGGTCCAGGGGCTGACGCTCTTCGACGCCGTGGGGCGCCGGGACGAGATCGTGGAGCTCAAGACCGCCGCGCGGCGCAGCCTGGGCGAGTTCCACGAGGTGGTGGCGGGACTCCACCGCGATGCACCGGCGCTGGAGGCCGGCGAGGCGGTCCAGGAGGCGGTGACCCGCTCCGGACTCCTGGAGCGGCTGCGCGCCGAGGGCACCGACGAGGCGACCGACAAGGTGGAGAACCTCCTCGAGCTGGTGGCCGCCGCCCGGGAGTTCGACGAGGCCCGCGGCGCCGAGCGGCCGCCCCACGATCCGGACGAGCCCGTGGCGCCCCCGCTCGCCCGCTTCCTCGAGCAGATCGCGCTCATCGGCGAGGCCGACGCCCCCACGCCCGAGGGGCGTGTGGCCCTCATGACCCTCCACGCAGCCAAGGGGCTCGAGTTCGACGCGGTCTTCCTCTGCGGGATGGAGGAGGGGATGCTGCCCTACGAGCGCCCCTGGCGGCGCGAGGCGGCTGCGGACGGGGAGCGCTCGGCGGAGCTCGATGAGGAACGGCGACTCTGCTACGTCGGGATGACGCGCGCCCGGTCGCGCCTCGTGCTCTCCCTGGCGCGCCGCCGCATGGCCTTCGGCGAGGCGGGGCCGAGCTGGCGCGAGCGGGAGCCGTCCCGCTTCCTGGGCGACCTGCCGCCGGAGCTCTTCGGGCTGCCCGCGCACCCTCCGCCCCGGGCGGTCCCGGTCGCGCCGGTGGTGCGCCGCCACCCGGGCGCGCTGCCCGGCGAGCCGGTCATCGAGTACGACGTGGACTACTCCTACGACCAGCGCGGGGACGACGCGAAGCCCTTCCGGCCCGGCGATCCGGTCACCCATCCCAGCCTCGGGGAGGGGATGGTGCGCGCGTGCGACGGCACGGGGCCGGACGCCAAGGTGACGGTGATCTTCCCGGGGATCGGGGAGAAGCGGGTCATCGCCAAGTTCCTGCGAAGAGGGTGACCTCCCTTCACGCCGCGACGGAGCGCCGCGGCGACCTCCGCCGCCTTCCGGTAGTGGGCGGCTCCCTTGGACGGTCGGAGATCTCGGTGCCGGAAGCAGAACGGGCTCGCGTGGCCGAGCTCGGCCCATGCGCGCCGTCGCTCGAAGTCGGCGAGCGCTTCCAGGAAGTCGGCAGCCGCATCCCTCTCCCGGGAGAGGAGCGCGGCGAGTCGGTCGGCGAGGGCGCGTGCGCTGCTCATGCGTTCCCTGTCGCGCGACGCACCGGCGTAGCCGTGGAAGGGCGCTGCCCCGACCGTATCTCCGTGACTTCCTGCTGGCGTAGACTCCCCCCCATGACCGCCCTCGCCCGCATCCGGTCGCCGGTCGGGACCCTCTCCGTCGAGGCCACCGACGACGGTGTCTGCAGCATCCGCTTCGGCGGCCGGGACGGCGTCCGTCCCCCCATCAGCCGGCGGACCCGGGAGAACCTGGAGGCGGGTCTCCAGGCGCTCGCCGACTACTTCGCCGGCCGCCCCCCGGTCGTTCCGCTGCTCGACCTGCACGGCACCGAGCACCAGCGGAAGGTCTGGAAGGAGCTGCTCGAGATCCCGTGGGGGGAGACCATCACCTACGGTGAACTGGCGGCCCGCCTGGGTTCCCGCGGTGCCCGCGCGGTGGGGAACGCCAACGCGCGGAACCCGGTGGCCATCCTCGTCCCCTGCCACAGGGTCGTGGAGACCGGCGGCGGTCTCGGCGGCTACGCTGGCGGCACCGACAAGAAGGCCTGGCTGCTCGCCCACGAGGCCGCCCACGGGCCGGTGCTCCGCGCCGAACGAGGAGGTTGACCGCCATGCATGCCGCCGCCGCAGCCGCGATCCTCACGCTCTTCCTCGCCGCCGGCGACGCCACCCTCGTCGTCCAGGTCGAGGGTCTGAAGGACGATCAGGGGAGCGCGCGCGCCGCCCTCTACGCCTCGGAGGAGGGCTACCCCACCAAGCCGGAGAAGGCGATGCGCAAGGTCGAAGCCCCCATCCAGGGAGGACGCGCCCGCCTGGTCTTCGAGGGGCTTCCGCCGGGCGGCTACGCGGTCGCCGTCTACCACGACGAGAACGGAAACGGCCGGCTCGACACCGGCTTCCTGGGCATCCCCACCGAGGGCACGGCGGCCTCCAACGACGCCAAGGGGTTCATGGGCCCCCCCACCTTCGAGAAGGCCCGCGTCGAGGTCGGCCCCGGCGAGAACCGGATCGTCGTCCACATGTCGTACTAGCTGGCGCTAGCCGCGGAGCCGGTAGTGCTTCGCGAAGTCGAGGAAGAGGTCGCTCGGCGTCTGGTCGAAGCCGAGCGGCTGCATGAGGAGCAGCCAGCCCACCAGCAGCGCGCGCGCCGTCGACGCGGCCCGCGCTCCCGGCACCCCCACCGCCATCGGCGCGAAGAGCAGCACGGCCCCGTGCCACCAGTCGTAGATGTCGGTGAGGGCGAGCCCCAGGGCGGCGAGCACGAGCCCGGCCACGAGCGGCCCCCCGTACCACCAGGACGCGGCGGCCGCGGCGACGCTGGCCAGCACCACCGCCCAGAAGCGCGGCCCGCTCCCGATCACTCCAAGTGAAGGGTGGAGGGTGTCCAGGTAGCGCTCGGTCACCGGCCACTGCAGGAGGAAGGTCCCCACCACGACGACACCGGCGACGGCCACGACCGCCATGGCGCCCCAGGGGCGCTCCTTCCGCGGCACGCCGAGCGCCTGCCAGAGGGCCGCCACCCCCACCGGCACGAGCGCCACGGCCCGGTAGTGGAGGAGCCCCGCGCAGGCGAGCCAGAGGAGCGCCGGGCCCGGGCGCTTCCGGTGCACCTCCCGGAGCGCCATCGCCCCCGCCCCGAGGAAGGCCGGATCGTAGAACCCCTGCAGGGCGAGCCGGACCAGGTAGAGCCATGCGATCACCCCCACCACCGCCCGCCCCCCCGAAGGCTCCTCGGCGAGCAGGAGGAAGATGGCGAGGAGCGCCGCGTGGGCGAGGAGGAGCATCCAGAGGACGCCCACCCGGCCGAAGGTCTCCTGGCTCATCGGAAGGTAGCGCCCGAGGATCGCGGTGGGCAGGAAGACCGCGAACATGCCGGGCGGGTAGTTCACCGGCATCTGGGGCCAGGCCCCGGTCTCGTGCGGGTAGGCGATGCCGCGCGACGACTCGACGAGGGGGAGCCGCCAGGCGTCGAGCCCGCGGTGGAGGAAGACCCAGGTGGCGTGGGCGTGGTGGAGGTGGTCGGTGTAGCCCGCCGACAGGTCGCCGTACGGGGTCCGGTTCGTGAGGGGGACGAGCGCCGTGAGCGCCAGGGAGGCGGCGACCAGCGCCGCGAGCGCTCGGCGAGACGGCCTCGCCACGGCTCAGATCCGCTCGGCGCTCACCAGCATGTTGTCGCCCAGGTTGACCGGGATGGGCCAGGCGGGGGGCACGACGCGGGCGAGTGCCCGGGTGAACGGCGAGAGCAGGGGGAAGCTCGCCCCGATCTTCCGGAGCAGGTAGCCGGCCGAGACCGTGTGGCTGTAGGTGCCGATCTCGAGCACCCGGAAACCGGCCTCCTCGAGCAGCGCCGAGAGGGTGGGCCGGTCGAAGTAGACGAGGTGCATGTCCATGAGCCAGGGCCAGCGCCGACCCAGGAGCCGCGCCACCAGGCTCCCGGTGTCGATGGTGGAGAGGTGGAGCCGACCCCCCGGGACGAGCAGGTCGTGGGCCGCCGCCAGCTCCTCGCGGGGGTCGGGCAGGTGCTCGACCACGTCCCACATGGTGAGCACGTGGTAGCGGTCGGCGGAGGTCGCGCGGACCTCGAGCGGCTCGGTGTGCACCGTGAATCCCTGGGCGCGGGCATGCGATGCGGCCCACCGGGAGAGCTCGAGCCCCTCGGCCCGGAACCCGCCCTCCCGGGCCACCTCCAGGAAGTAGCCGCAGTAGGCCCCCACGTCGAGCAGCCGGCGTCCCCCGCCCGGCCCGAGCGTCCGGACCACCTTCCGGAAGGTGAGGATGCGATTCTCCCGCTCGGCCATGTAGAGCGGGTCGACCACCCCGGAGTAGGCCGCCTCGAGCACCTCGTCCGGGGGCATGGGCCACTGGAAGAGGAGTCCGCAGCCCTCGCATCCGTAGATGGGGGGATGGTGCCGGTGGCCGAAGCTGGTGCAGCGCCAGGCACCGGCGTCGAGCGCCACCATCTCCCCCCGCGCCGGGAATCGGAGCTCGAGCCGGCCGTCGCCGCAGAGGACGCAGTGGTCCGGAACGGGCAGCAGGACGGGGGCCGGGGCCGGAGAACGGGCGATGGCGGAGGTTTGCCTCACGAAGGGCGTCCTTCTAGCATCGGCCGGTCCCCTCGCCAAGCGCCCTTGCCGTCACCCGGGTCCCTGCTAAAGTCGCCCCGGGAGGCTTCACATGACATCGGTTCTGGCGATGATCCTGGCGGGTGGCGAGGGACGCCGCCTCGATCCGTTGACGCGCGACCGCGCCAAGCCGGCCGTGCCCTTCGGGGGACGCTACCGGATCATCGACTTCGTCCTGTCCAACTTCGCCAACTCGGGCGTGGTGCGGATGAAGGTGCTCGTCCAGTACAAGTCCGACTCGCTCAACACCCACGTCCAGCGGGCCTGGCGCCTCACCTCGCTCCTCAACGAGTACGTGGAGATCGTCCCGGCGCAGATGCGCTACGGTCCCAAGTGGTTCGAGGGCTCCGCCGACGCCATCTACCAGAACCTGAACATCATCACCGACGAGGAGCCGGAGCACACCTTCGTCTTCGGCGCCGACCACGTCT
The DNA here is from genome assembly GCA_903855945.1 of uncultured Anaeromyxobacter sp. GTDB lineage: Bacteria > Myxococcota > Myxococcia > Myxococcales > Anaeromyxobacteraceae > CAIOAK01. Next base: position 142,318 of record CAIOAK010000015.1, on the reverse strand, counting down.
ACCGCATGGACGTGCGGCAGATGCTCGAGTACCACCAGGACAACCAGGCCGACCTGACCGTGGCGGCCATCCCGGTGCCGCGTGCCGAGGCCTGCGACTTCGGGATCATCGAGATGGCCCCCGATGGCCGCATGATCGGCTTCGTGGAGAAGCCCAAGCCGGGCACCGAGAAGACCATGCCGGGCGACGACACCCGCTGCCTGGCCTCGATGGGCAACTACCTCTTCCGCACCGACGCGCTCGTGCAGGAGATCGTCCGCGATGCCGGCGACACCGGCTCGGCCCACGACTTCGGGAAGTCGATCGTCACGTCGATGCACGCCCGCCGCCGCGTCTTCGTCTACGACTTCATGAACAACCGGGTGCCGGGCCAGTCGGAGAAGGAGCGGGGCTACTGGCGCGACGTGGGGAGCCTGGACGCCTACTACCAGGCCAACATGGACCTCGTGGCGGTCGACCCGATCTTCTCCCTCTACAACTTCGACTGGCCCATTTTCACTATCCGTTACAATTACCCGCCGGCCAAGTTCGTCTTCAACAACGAGAAGGAGCGGCGCGTCGGCCACGCCACCGACTCCCTCATCTCCGAGGGCTGCATCCTCTCCGGCGCCCACGTGCACCACTCGATCGTCTCGCCGCGGGTGCGCGTCAACAGCTACGCCTACGTGGAGGGGTCGATCCTCTTCGAGAGCGTGAAGGTGGGACGCCACTGCAAGATCCGGCGCGCCATCATCGACAAGCACGTGGAGATCCCCCCGGGGACCGTCATCGGATACGACCCCGAGGAGGACCGGGCCCGCTTCCAGGTGACCGAGAGCGGCATCGTGATCATCCCCAAGGGGATGCGGATCGAGCCCAAGTCGTAGGTTCCGGTTAGAAAGGGGGGCGATGCCCACCCTCCTCGCGCTCCTCGCCGCCGCGGCGCTCGCCGCACCGGAACCCGGGCCGTCCATCCCGTACACCCAGTTCCGGCTGCCGAACGGCCTGAACGTCATCCTCTCCGAGGACCACACCGCGCCCATCGTGGGCGTGGACGTGCTCTACGACGTCGGCTCGAAGGACGAGCGCCCCGGGCGCACCGGCTTCGCCCACCTCTACGAGCACCTCATGTTCCAGGGGACCGCCCACCTGCCCAAGGGGGAGGCCGACCGGCTCGTCGAGGCGGCCGGCGGGAGTGGGAATGGCGCCACCAGCCCGGACCGGACCGAGTACTGGGAGCAGGTCCCCTCGAATGCGCTCGAGCAGGCGCTCTTCATCCAGGCCGAGAGGATGGGGCACCTGCTCCCCACGCTCGACCAGGCCAAGCTCGACAACCAGCGGGAGGTGGTCCGCAACGAGCGGCGCGAGCGGTACGAGATGCAGCCCTACGGCCTCGCCTGGAAGGTGCTGCTCGAGAACCTCTGGAACCCGGGCTTCCCCTACCACTGGGAGCCCATCGGCTCCCACGAGGACCTCCAGGCCGCCTCCCTCGAGGACGTGCGCGAGTTCTACCGGCGCTGGTACGGGCCCGGAAACGCGTCGCTCGCCATCGTGGGGGACATCGATCCGGTCCGGACCCGGGCGCTCGTGGAGCGGTGGTTCGGCGCGATCCCGCGCTCCGACGCGCCCGCCCGACAGGCTCCCGCCCCGATTCCGCTCGCGGCGGAGAAGCGGGTGACCGTCGAGGACGACGTGCAGCTTCCCCGCCTCTACCTCGCCTGGCAGTCGCCCCGGGAGTACGCCGACGGCGACGACGCCCTGGCGCTCCTGGCCGACGTGCTCGCGGGCTCCAAGTCGAGCCGGCTCGTGCGCCGCATGGTCATGGAGGAGCGCATCGCCCAGAGCGTGATGGGCGGGCAGCAGTCCCAGGCGCTCGCCGGCAGCTTCGTCCTCGTGGCCAACCCCAAGCCGGGCGTCGATCCCGACCGGCTGCGCGCCGTCATCGACGAGGAGATCCGGCGCATCGCCCGGGAGGGGCCCACCGCCGAGGAGATGGAGCGAGCCCGGAACCGCGTCGAGTCGCAGGTGATCTTCGGGCTGGAGCCGGTGGGAGGTTTCGGCGGGCGGGCCGCCCACCTGAACGAGTACTTCTGGGAGACGGGCGACCCCGGCTACCTCTCGAAGGACCTGGCCCGGTTCCGGGCCGTCACCGCCGAGGAGGTCCGCGCCGCCGCCGAGAAGTACCTCGCCACCGACCGGCGCGTGGTCCTCACGGTCGTCCCCCGGGCCGCTCCCGCCCAGGAGGCCCGCTGATGCGCGCCCGAAACATCGCCGCGGTTCTCGCCATCCTGCTGGCCGGCTGCGCCACGCCGGCGAAGCTGCCCGAATCCGCCTCCAGCCCCGCTCCGGCGCCGGTCGTCGCCGCGCCCCCCGTCTCCGTCCCGGCGCTCGGCCCCCAGCCCGAGCTCCGCCTCCCGTCCTCCCGCCACTTCAGGCTCGCGAACGGTCTCGCCGTCCGCCTGGTCGAGTCCCACCGGCTCCCCATCGTCGCCGTCCACCTCGTCCTGCTCGAGGCCGGGGCGGCGCGCGACCCCGGCCGGCTTCCGGGCCTGGCCTCCTTCACCGCGGCCATGTTGACCGAGGGTACGCTCACCCGCACCGCGATCCAGATCTCCGAGGAGCTGGGCGGCCTGGGCGCGAGCCTCTCCGCCGGCACGAGCATGGACGCCGCCTGGGTCTCCGGTTCCGCGCTCTCCCGCCACCTGCCGCGCCTGCTCGACCTCCTGGGCGACGTCGTCGCCAACCCGGCCTTCCCCGCCACCGACTTCGCGCGCGTCCAGGACCAGCGGAGGGTGTCCCTGCTCCAGCAGCGGGACCAGCCCGGCGCCGTCGCCTCCCGCACCTTCGGCCCGCTCTTCTGGGGCGACCACCCCTACGGCCACTGGGCGGGAGGCACGGAGGCATCGGTGGCGGCGACCACGCGGGCCGACCTGGCCGGGTTCCACGCCGAGCACTGGCGCCCCGGCGCCGCCGAGCTCGTGGTGGTCGGAGACGTGGACGTCGACTCGCTGCGCCCCGTCCTGGAACGGGCGCTCGCCGGATGGAAGGGAGCGGCACCGGCCCGCCCCCCCGCGGCGGAGGCGCCCACCACCGCGCGGCGCGCCGTTCTCGTCGAGAAGAAGGGAGCTCCGCAGACCTTCCTCATCCTGGGCATGCCCGGGATCCCGCGCAGCGATCCCGACTACGTCACCGCCCAGGTGCTCTTCCAGGTGCTCGGCGGCGGATCCGCCTCCCGCCTCTTCCGCGATCTGCGGGAGGAGAAGGGCTACACCTACGGCCTCTCGGCCCGCGAGGCCGCGAGCCGCCAGGGGGGCGTCTCCTACCTGGGGGGCAGCGTGAGGGCCGACGCCACCGGACAGGCCCTCGGCGACCTGCTCGCCCAGGTCCGCGCGCTGCGCGACGTCCCGGTCCCGATCGCCGAGCTCGCGGACGCCCGGGACGGGATCGTCCGATCGCTGCCGGGCGACTTCGCCTCCGTATCCGGTATCGCGGGGCGCCTCGCCGAGCAGGTGGTCTACGCGCTCCCCGAGGACTGGTGGGCGCGCTATCCCTCCCGGGTGCAGTCGGTCACACCGGCGGACGTGCAGCGGGTGGCCCGGCGGGTGCTCGACGAGGGGCGGCTCGTCACCGTGATGGTCGGCGACCCGGCCGTCGTCACGCCCCAGCTCGGCGGGCTTCCCCTCGGCGACGTGGAGGTGCGCAAGCCATGAGGGAGCTCCGGAACGAGTTCTCCTGGTCCAAGTCGCGACACGAGAAGTTCGCCGAGTGCCCGCGCGCCTACTGGTTCCACTACTACGGTTCGTGGGGCGGCTGGGACGCGGCCACGGGGCTCGAGACCCGCGAGCTCTACGTGCTGAAGAACCTCTCGTCGCGCTGGCAGTGGGCGGGCTCCACGGTGCACGAGGCCATCCGGCACATGCTGAACCGCTCCCGCTTCAGCGGCGATGCCCAGTCGCTCGACCGCCTGCTCGACGAGACGCGCCGGCGATCCCGAACCCAGTTCGCGGCGTCCCGGGAGAAGGGCTACTGGCGAGACCCGAAGCGCATCCCGGGCCTCGTCGAGCACGAGTACGCCGAGCCGGTGCCCCCCGAGGAGTGGAAGCGCATCTGGGACGAGCTCATCGAGGGCTCGATCCGGGGCTTCTACGGAAGCGGGACCCTGGAGCGGATCCGGGCCATCCCGCCGAAGCGGTGGCTCACCGTCGACGAGCTCGACTCCTGGACCTTCGAGGGGACGAAGGTCTGGGTGGCCATCGACTTCGCCTACCGGGACGAGGACGACCGCATCCACGTGCTCGACTGGAAGACCGGCAAGGAGCGGGGCGCGGACCACATGCAGGTGGCCCAGTACGCCCTCTACGCCCAGCAGAAGTGGCAGGCGGCGCCCGAGTCGGTGGTGGGCGGCCTCGTCTACCTCTCCGCCGGCGCCGAGCGCGTGGACGTGGCGGTGGACGGGCCGGCGCTCGCCGCGGCGCAGGACCGGATGCGGGCGAGCATCTCCGCCATGCAGGCGAGCCTCGACGATCCTTCCCGGAACGCCGCCTCGAAGGAGCGCTTCCCCCCCATCGAGGACCGCACCGCCTGCCGCCGCTGTCCCTTCCGCCGCCCCTGCGGACGGATGTGACGGGGCGACCCTACCCCGGCGCCTCCACGAGGCCATGGCGGGCCAGCTTCTCGTAGAGGGTGGAGCGGTGGAGCCCGGAGAGCTCGGCCGCCTTGCCCACCGCGCCCCCGGCCTCCCGGAGCAGGTCCTCCAGGTACCGCCGCTCCCAGGCGTCGCGCGCGGCACGGTAGCGCCCCTCGCCGGCGATCTCGGCGGCGCGGGCCGCGATCTCGGGCGGGAAGTCGGCCACCGTGAGGTGATCCCCGCGGGCCAGGAGGAGCGCTCGCTCGATGGCGTGCTCCAGCTCGCGGATGTTGCCGGGCCAGGAGTGGTCGAGCAGCGCCCGCATCGCCTCGGCGTCCGGCATGAGCGGCGGACGCGAGAGGCGAACGGCGTGCTTCTGCACCATGTGCTCGACGAGCAGCGGGATGTCCTCCCGCCGCTCCCGGAGCGGGGGCAGCCGCATCGGGATCACGCGCAGCCGGTACCAGAGGTCCTCGCGGAACTTGCCCTCCTGAACCGCCCTCTTCAGATCCTCGTTCGTGGCGGCGATGATCCGGACGTCGGCCTTCTGGGGCTTGCGGCTGCCCACCGGGAAGAACTCGCCGTCCTGCAGCACGCGCAGGAGCTTCGGCTGGAGCTGGGGGGGCAGGAGGCCGACCTCGTCGAGGAAGAGCGTGCCGCCCTTCGCCTCCGCGAAGAAGCCGGGCCGGGCCTGGTCGGCGCCGGAGAAGGAACCCTTCTCGTGGCCGAAGAGCTCGCTCTCGGCCAGGTTCTCCGGGATGGCGCTCATGTTGAGGGCGAGGTACGGTCCGTTCGCGCGCCCGGAGAGACCGTGGATGGTGCGGGCCAGCACGTCCTTCCCGGTTCCGCTCTCCCCCTCGATGAGCACCGGCACGTCGGACGGGGCGATCCGCTCCGCGATCGAGACGACGTCCTTCATCGCCTGGCTCTTGCCGACCATCCCCTTCACCGAGAAGGTCCCGGAGAGCTGTTGCTTGAGCTCCCGGTTCTCCCGTCGCAGGGCGCCGTGCTCGGCGGCGTGCTGCACCATCAGCTCCAGTTCCTCCGGGTCGAAGGGCTTCTTCAGATAATCGAAGGCGCCGGCCTTCATCGCCTCGACCGCCGTCTCCACGGTCGCGAAGGCGGTCATGATGATGACCGGGATCTCCGGGAGCTTGGCCTGGAAGCGCTTCAGCCCCTCGAGGCCGTCGATGCCGGGCATGCGCAGGTCGGTCACGATCACGTCGAACTCGGCGCGGTCGAGCGCAGGAAGGGCCTCCGCCACCGACGCGAAGTCATAGATGTCGAAGGTCCGCGCCAGCGCCCGCTTCACCATCTGTCGGGCCGAGTCGAGATCGTCGATGACCATCACGCGAAGCTTCATGCTCCCTCCCTGGCCCCGGGGAGCCGGATGACGAAGGTGGCGCCCGCGCCGAGGCGGCTCTCCACCGAGACCGTGCCGCCGTGGGCCTCGACCGCCTGTCGCACGATGGCGAGTCCCAAGCCGGTGCCGGTGGCCTTGGTCGTATAGAAGGGCTCGAAGATCTTCGCCCGGGTCTCCTCGTCCATGCCCGGCCCGTCGTCGGCGACCCGAAGGACGAGGTCGTTCCCGTCGCGGCCACCGCTGAACCGCACGATGCCTCCGCCACCTGGCTGCAGGGCCTGGATGGCGTTCAGCCCCAGGTTCATGAAGGCCTGCCGGAGCAGATCGGGGTCGATGCGGACCTCCGGGGCGTCCGGCGCGTAGCCCATCTCCATCGTCACCGAGGCGGCCTTGGCGGCCGGGCCGAGGACCTCGACCACCTCCGCCATCACCGGCTCCACCGTCTGGACCTGAGCGCTCCCCGGCCGCGCCCGCGCGAAGACGAGGAACCGCTCGAGCAGGCTGGCCGCGCGCATCACCTCCCGCTTCACCGCCTCGAGATCGGGGCGGTTCGGGTGATCGGCGGGCAGCTCGCGCAGCGCCACCGTGTTGAACCCCCGGATGACGTTGAGCGAGTTGCCGAGCTCGTGGGCGAAGCCGGCGGCGATGCCTCCCAGCGTGGCCAGCCGATCGGCGCGGAGAACCTCGCGGGTCTTCTGCTCCACCCGCTCCTCCAGGGAGGCGATGAGCCGCTCGTTCTCCAGCCGGCGCTCCTCCAGCCGGCGCGACATCCGGTTCACGGCGATGACGAGCTCGGCCAGTTCCTTGTCGGACGGAACCGGCAGCTGCAGCCCGGTCTCCTCGCCGAGCCGCTCCGACGCCGCCACCACCTGCTCCAGCGGTCTGCCGATTCGGATGAGGAAGTAGCTCGCGAGCAGCAGCCCCACCGCGATCCAGAACCCCGCCACCACCGCGACGCCCCAGGCCAGCCGTCGGGCGTCGCCCACCACCTCCTCGTGGGAGTAGTCGAGGTAGAAGGCGCCCACGAGCTCCCCCTCCCGGAGCACCGGGGCGCTGGCGACGATCCCCTCCGGGTGGATGAGACGCTGGAGCGCCTCGAGCGGCGTTGCGCCGCGCTGGAAGATGCTGGGCGGGGCGTGGTCCGGGCAGGGCTCGTTCCGGAGAGACGCGCAGGCCACCAGCGTCCCGCTCCGGTTCACCACCCAGACCCGGTCGAACGGGCCGGCGCGGAGCACCCGCTGCACGAGGGACTCGAGCGCCTCCTTCCCGCCCGGCTCCACCCCGGTCGGAAGCAGCCAGCGGGTGGCCGACGGTGCGGAGGAGGCCGCGATGGCGCTCCCCTCGCGCAACAGCAACTCCTGGCCGCGAAGGAGGTCCCTCCATAGGGCCACCGCCGTCACTCCCGTGGTCGCGAAGACCACGAGACCGGCGATGAGGACGAAGAGTTTGAGCCGAAGGGTCACTATCGGGTCCCGGGATCGTTCGACTAGAATGCCACCCCCATGCGCCGGAGGCCCCTTTTTTACGTGCTGGCGGTCGTGGGGGGGCTGCTCTTCCTCGCCGCCCTGGCCGGCGTCTGGCGGCTGAAGAGGTTCGTGGACAGCGACCCGCGCCTCTGCGCCCAGTGCCACCGGGCCAGTCCCGAGTTCTCCCTCTGGGCCAACGGGACCCACGCGAGCGTGGCCTGCCAGCGATGCCACCACTCCACCCCGGAGCAGGGGCTCGCCATGCTGAAGGCCTTCGTCGCCGGCAAGTCGCCGGCCGGTTCGAAGACTCACGCCCCTGTCGAGATCGGCTCCTGCGCCTCCTGCCACCTCTCCCACGACGGGAACTGGCCACAGGTGGGTACTTCACGTGGCCACCGCGTCCACTTCGTCGAGAAGGGGATCGCCTGCGTCTCCTGCCACGCCGAGGGGATGCACGGCTTCCATCCCCTCACCGAGAGTTGCAAGAAATGCCACGGCGAACACACCGTCCGTGCCCAGGGGATGGCGAAGCTGCACTGCTTCGTCTGCCACGACTTCCTCTCCCCCGACCCGGGCCTGCTCCCCACCCGGAGGGACTGTCTCCGGTGCCACCGCGCCGAGGGGGTGCACCCCGCCCGCTTCTCCGACGGTGCACCCATGCAGTTCGACTGCGGGACCTGCCACAAGCCCCACGCCGCCACCCCCGGGGAGGGGGTCGCGCGCTGCGGGAGTTGCCACGTGGTGGCCGAGTCGGCCGGGCTGCACGCGCGCCACGTGAATGAGCAGTGCACCGCCTGCCACGCCCCCCACCTATGGGTGGCCGGGAGCGCGGAGTGCCTGCGATGCCACCAGAAGGCGGGGGGGCACGCCCAGGAGAAGGCCTGCGAAGCCTGCCATCGATTCCGGGCCGGCCTCCCCCGGAAGTAGACCGGCGCGGTCATCGATCCTCTCCACGGGAAGCTTCGTGGCGCCCTGCGTCTTGACGCAGGAAGAGAACTTCCCGAACCTGTCGGAACCGTTCCCCCCGGAGGCCCACCGATGCGATTCATGGCACTGATCGTGACCCTTTGCTCCTGGCTCATGATCTCGACCTTCGCCTTTCCCCAGAGTGGCGAGTCGTTCCTGATGGCCTGGATCGTGTCGCTGCTCGTCAGCGGGATCTCCATCGCCTCGCCCGGCCGGATGAGCCTGCGGCTCATCATCTCCGGACTCGCCTTCATCCTCTTCTGGGCGGCGATCCTGCTCCCGGACGTCTCCATGCAGGCCCGCGTGAGCAACGGCCTCGTCGGCGCGCTCCTCTTCGTGCTCGGCATCGTCCCGTCGCCGCTGCGGCGCGAGGACGCGAAGTCGGGAGCGTAGTTCCCGGGCGGACCCGGCCGGACCCGGCCGGACCCGGCTCGAACCGCTAGTGCGGGTCCTTCTTCTTCCCGGTCAGGTCCTCGTACTGTCCCCGGTGCTCCTCCTCGAGCATGGAGTGGCTCATCTTGCCGGTGAGCCAGACCCAGTTCATCGGGAAGATCGAGGGCTTCAGGTGCGCGTTGTAGAAGTGCACCACGAAGAGGAAGAGGAGCGCGAGCGTGGCCTCCTCGCCGTGGATGATCTGCGCCGAGGTCAGGATCCAGTGCGGCGCGTACTTGGCGAAGAAGACCGGGAACCAGAGGACGAACCCGGTGCCGACCATCATGATCATGCCCCAGAACACCGCCCAGTAATCGAACTTCTCCAGGTAGCTGTACTTGCCGTAGCCCGGCCGGTCGCCGAAGCCGAGCATGTAGCGGAGGTTGTCCCGGATCTCGAACACGTCGCGCGGGCCGGGCAGCATGGAGAAGGCGAGGGTACGGCGTGCGCCGTGGAGCAGGAGGTAGCCGAGGTGGTAGGCGCCCGAGATGATGATCACCACGGCGGCGATGCGGTGGACCAGCGCCGCGCCGTGGGGGCCGCCGAAGAGGGCCATGATCTTCCGGGAGGACTCGATGGCCTCCGCGGAGCCCGCGCCGCGCAGCGGCCAGCCGGTGACGCCGAGGACGATGACGCCGGAGAGCATGAGCCAGTGCTGGGCCCGCTGGTGGATGTCGAAGCGCTGGACGAAGAGCGCTTCCTTGACGGGATCGGGGCCGTGCCCCGCCTTCCGCGCCTTCACCTTGTGGCGGATCTCGGCGGCCAGGTCGAGGAGCACATGGCCGGCGAAGAAGAAGAGCGTGAGCGCGGCGAGCCACGAGAAGACCACGTGGAGGAAGTGGGGGATCTTGCTGTCGCTCTCCGCAGCGGGGCGGTGGGCGACGAGCTGGGCGAAGTTGTCGCTGGCGCCGTCGTGGCAGCGGCCGCAGGTCTGGGCCCGGTTCTTCCCGGCCACCGGCGAGGCGGCGTCGGTCTTGGCCAGGATCCGGTGGGCGTTCGGGTGGAGGACCCCCTTCGCATCCTTCTCCGCGCTGCCGTGGCAGTCGGCGCAGGCCGGGGCCCGGGCCGAACCGACCGCGACGAGCCGGCCGTGGATGGAGTCGCGGAAGGTCGCCCCCACGTCGTCCTTCAGGCCGGCCTTCTCGGTGAAGGTGGCGTCGGAGTGGCACTTCTCGCAGCGCGCCGAGATGGCTCTTGCACCAATGGTAAACTTTGCGTCACCCGCTGCGGGGGCCTGGACGCCCTTCACGATCTCGTGGACCGTGCCGTGGCACTTCGCGCAGGTGGGGCCGGCCACCTTGGCGTCGCCCTTCATCCACTTCCCGTGGACCGAGGCGGCGAGCTGCTCCGTCACCTCGCCGTGGCAGTTCTGGCAGGCGAGGTAGGCGCGAGGGGCGGTGCTGGCCTTGAGCGCATCGAACCGGGCCACGAGCGCCCCGTCGGCACCGTCGAGCGGGGTGAGCTCGTGCGGGCCGGGCGCCTGGTAGCCGGCGTGGCAGTCGGTGCAGCCGAAGGAGCCGTGCACCGACTTGCCGAACTCCACCGGGCGCACGCCCGACTCGTCCGGCTTCGCGGCCGAGTGGCAGTCGAGGCAGGCCTGGTTGGGGTCGGGCGCGGCCGCCTTGGCGGGGGCGTCGGCCGCGGAGGCGGCCCAGGGGAGCGTCAGGAGCAGCGAGAGGAGGAGGATGGTCTTTGCGCGCATAAGGGTCGGTGGGAGGCCCCGTGCAGGGGGTATGCCGAACCGGCGCAGGATAAGGGTTCGGAATTCAAAAGCATTGCGCTGGATCAGATTTCGGGACGATGCACGACTTGCGCGTGCGAGCCTGCCCGAAACGGAAATGCGGCCCCGGGGTCCCGGAGCCGCATTTCCTGGCAGAAGGGGCGTGGACTAGACCTTGGAGGCCTGGACGGCCGCCTTCTTCTCGTTTCCGCTGGCGAGGACGCCGACCGCAGCGCCGGCCACCGCGCCGCCGACCGCGAAGAGGGAGCCGACGCCCGTGACGCCCATGACCATCCCGAAGATGATGAGGGCACGGACCGCGAAGGTGGGCTGAACCGGCGTCCCGAAGATCCCACCGGCCAGCATGACGCCAGCGTAACCACCGTAGAGGAGCGCGGGGAGCAGCGCGATGGCGAGGAAGAGGGCCAGTCCGACTGCGGCGCCGACGATGCTGGGGGTCTTGCGGTTCATGGGGTTCTCCTTGAGTTCCGTCGAGGTTGGTAGACGGGAGGAGGTAATGCAGGCGGCTTGCCAGGTGGCGAAGCACGGGATTCCGGGGGGTTAGGAGGGGTGGGTGTCGGGATTTCCCGACGGGGTGCCGGGGACCCGCGACAGCGGGGACGCCCTTCCGTGGGGCCGGCGGCACCAGGCAAGGGTTACCGAAGGCGAACCGCGAGCGACTCCGAAGGTGAGGCGGTGCCGTGGGGTGGTTCTTGCGCGCCCTGAAGGGCGCGCTGTTACCGCTGCGCGACCTGCCGCAGGATGTCGAGCTCCTCGAGTGCCTTGCCCGCTCCGATGACCACCGCGGACAGCGGGTCCTCGGCGAGGAACACCGGCAGCCCGGTCTCCTCTCGCAGCAGGGTGTCGAGGTTCTTGAGCAGCGCGCCGCCGCCTGCCAGCACGATGCCGCGCTCGGCGATGTCGCCGGCCAGCTCGGGGGGCGTGCGCTCCAGCGTCACCTTCACGGCCTCGACGATGCCGTTCACCGGCTCGGTGAGGGCCTCGCGGATCTCCGACGAGGTGATGGTGAGGGTGCGGGGCACGCCGGCCACCAGGTCGCGCCCCTTCACGTCCATGGTGAGCTCCTCGTCGGTGGGGAAGGCGGTGCCGATCCCCATCTTGATGAGCTCGGCGGTGCGCTCGCCGATGAGAAGGTTGTACTTGCGCTTCACGTGCTGGATGATCGCCTCGTCCATCTTGTCGCCGGCGACCCGCACCGAGCGGCTGTAGACGATCCCGCCCAGCGAGATCACCGCCACGTCGCAGGTGCCGCCCCCGATGTCCACGATCATGTTCCCGGAGGGCTCGGTGATGGGCAGGCCCGCGCCGATGGCGGCCGCCATCGGCTGCTCGATCAGGTACACTTCCCGTGCACCTGCGCTCTCGGCGGCCTCGCGCACGGCGCGCTTCTCCACCTCGGTGATCCCCGAGGGGATCCCGATGATGATGCGCGGCCGCGCGAAGGCCTTCCGGTTGTGCGCGGCCTGGATGAAGTAGCGGAGCATCGCCGCGGTGATCTCGAAGTCGGCGATCACGCCGTCCTTCATCGGGCGGATGGCGACGATGTTACCCGGGGTGCGCCCGAGCATCTCCTTCGCCTCCTTGCCCACCGCGAGCACACGACGTCCGCCGCGCGCGTCCTGCTGGACGGCGACGACCGAGGGTTCGTTGGATACGATCCCGACTCCCCGGATGTAGATGAGCGTGTTGGCCGTCCCGAGGTCGATGGCGAGGTCTCGGGAGAGGATCTTGTGGAGCCAGTCGAGCAAGATTGGGTCTCTTGGAAGGGCGCGAATATACCAGGGTACCCGGCCTTGGCAACGAGCGCCGGCACCCGATCTCGTGCCCCCTTCCGCCCGTTGCCTTCCGGCTGATACGCTTCCCTTCTCGATGCCAGCCCCAGGCGTCCGAATCCTTCGTGACCCGTCCGCCCCGTCCCCGGGACCCCGGCCGGCCGGGGCGCTCCTCGGGCGGGTGATCGACGACCGGTACCGGCTCATCGCCCCCATCGCCGAAGGGCTCGTGAGCTCGGTCTTCAAGGCCGAGCACGTCCGGATGGGCAAGATCCTGTGCGTGAAGGTCCTGCGGGGGCCGGCCGCCCGCGATCCGGAGGTGGCGGCCCGGTTCCGCACCGAGGCCCGGGTGGTCTCGCGCCTCTCCCATCCCCACACCATCGCCGTCTTCGACTTCGGCGAGCTCGTGGCCGGCGAGGGCTTCTACCTGGCCATGGAGTACCTCCACGGCGAGAACCTCTTCGACGTGCTGCGACGGGAGGGGCGCCTCCCCTGGCAGCGGGCGGCGGCCATCGGGGAGCGGCTCCTGGGGGCGCTCGGTGAGGCCCATGACGCCGGGATCGTCCATCGCGACGTGAAGCCGGCCAACGTCATGCTGGTCCCGCACCGGAACGATCCCGACTTCGTGAAGCTGCTCGATTTCGGCATCGCCGAGCTGGAGGGGCAGGGTCCCGGCGGTGGACTGGGCACCCCCACCTACCTCTCGCCGGAGCAGGCCCGAGGCGCAGCGCCGGACGCCCGCAGCGACCTCTACTCCCTCGGGGTCATGCTCTACGAGATGGTCGCGGGGCGCCCGCCCTTCCAGGCCGAGAACCCGCTGGCGGTGCTCTCCGCGCATCTCCACGAGGCGCCGGTCCCGCTCTCCCAGGCCTGCGGGGAGGTCTCCCCCGCCTTCGCCGCGGTGGTGGACCGGGCGCTCGCGAAGCGGCCGGAGGATCGGTTCGAGAGTGCCGACGCGATGCGGGATGCGCTCCACGCTGCAGGGGTGGCGGCCGAATCCCCGGTCGCCGAGGCCGAAACGGGAGAACGGACGGGCGAGATGCCCATCGCCCGGCGGACCGACTTCCCACCCTCCGCGCGCAAGGACCCCCGCCGCCTGCTCGTCCCGGTGCTCGCCACGGTGGCGCTCACGCTCGCCATCCTCCTCGCCGCCACCTGGATCCACGGAGAGGGCCCGCGGGAGATCGACGAGGCCAGCCACCGCATCTCCGACGTCTCGGTGACCGATTACGCTGGCTGGCGTCAGGTGGCGAGCCGGAACTGGCTCGCCGAGGGCGACCTGGCCCGTGCACAGACCACCGCGGGCGAGGAGTTCGACACCTTCGCACTCGGCCCGCGCCGCCGGAGCCGCTCTCCGGATGCGGTCCTGCTCGTCCCCCGTCCCGGCCTGGCCCTCGACGTCGCAGTCTGGAGCCAGCCGGAGGCGACCGGCGGCGGAGGCGGACGGCCCGGCTTCGCCAGGATGGCCCACGGCGAGCCCGGCCAGCCGCTGATCGTCCGGATGCCGGCGCAGGGATCGGCCGAGGCGCCGGTCCTCCTTCAGGTGACGCGCACGGCCGGAAGCGGCACCTACCGGTTGCTCGCGCTCGGGCCGGGCGCCGCGGCCGGGAGCGCGGTGATGGGGCAACTGCGGGAGCTTCAGTCGAACGCCCGGACCGACGACGCACTCCTCGTGGCCGCGGCCTTCGCACGGCTCGAGCCGGGCTCGCCCGCCCGCCCCGACGTGCTGCAGTTCGCCGCGCGCCTCGCCGAGGGCGCGCCCGGAAAGGAGAAGGGGGCCGACCCGGTCGGGCCGACCCCCTGAGGGCTTCCGGTTCGTCGGGGAGGCCTACGCCTCGGCCGCGACCTTCACCTTCACCTTGCCGACCACGTCGGAGTGGAGCTTCACCCCGACCTCGAAGTCGCCGAGCGCCTTGAGCGGCTCCGGCAGGTCGATGGCGCGCCGGTCGATCTGGACGCCGCGCGCTGCCAGCGCCTCGGCGATGTCCATGGCCGTGACCGAGCCGTAGAGCTTGTCCTGCTCGCCGACCTTGCGCTGGAACGTCACCGGTGTGTCGGCCAGCCGCTTGGCCACCGCCTCGGCGCTGGCCTTCAGCTTGGCCGCCTTGGCCGCCGCCACCGCCTTCTGGTGCTCGACCTCGCGGATGTTCTTCGGGTTCGCGGGAACCGCGAGGCCGCGGGGGATGAGGAAGTTGCGCCCGTAGCCGGGCTTCACCTCGACGAGCTCGCCGCCCTTGCCGAGGTTGTACACGTCTTCACGGAGGATGAGCTTCATGTCTCGCTCCTAGGCCGGCGCGACGGTGTAGGGCAGGAGCGCCAGGACCCGAGCGCGCTTGATGGCGGTTGCCACCTCGCGCTGGTGCTTCGCGCAGTTGCCGCTGATCCGGCGGGGGATGATCTTGCCGCGCTCGGTGAGGAAGTACTTGAGCTGCCCCTGGTCCTTGTAGTCGACCTTGGCGGCCTTCTCGGCGCAGAAGCGGCAGACCTTGCGGCGGCCGAAGCCCCGCCCGCGTCCACCCTCCTCGCCACCCCGGTCGCCACGATCTCCGCGGTCGTCACGGTCCCCGCCGAAGCGGCCACCGCCGCCGCCACCACCACCGAAGCCACCGCCACCACCGCCACCACCACCAAAGCGGCCGCCGCCCGGCGGACCCTTGCGCTCACCCATGTCGGGACGTGCCATGGCTATTCCTCCCCTCGGTCGTCGGCGACCGGATCGAACGGCTCCTCGCCGCGGTCACCGCGCTCACCGAACTCGGGGCGCGGGCGCTCCTCCTCGACGGGCGCAACCACCACGTCGGCCTCGACCTGGCGGGCGTCGAGATCGACGTCGTCGGCCACGCGGATCGACTCGAACTTGGTGACCACGTCGAGCATCTTCAGATTGCGCTCGAACTCGGCGACCAGGCCCGGCTTCCCCACGTAGAGGCAGTGGATGTACAGCGCCTTGGAAAGCTTCGCGACCGGGAAGGCCGTCTTGCGGCGCCCCTGGTTCGTGAAGCGGATCACCTTCCCGCCCTCGCGGCTCACCACCGCGCGGAGGCGCTCCTTGATCTCGTCCACCTGCTCGTCCGGGGTCTCCGGCTTGATCAGGTAGGTGGTCTCGTACTCACGCACGAGACGCTTCTGGGTTTCGGCCATTCGTTACTCCCCTCGGATTCGTGCAGCGGCGGTTCGCCCGCCGCGAGGAGCCCGTGCTTCCTGTCGCCCCGGGGCCCCATGCCCCGGGGTACGTCACTCCGCCGGCGGCTTCCGCCGGTTGAATTCGTTCATCGCCTTCGCGGCCCCGTCCACCACCACCGCCCGCGCCGCCTCCGCCCCGCGCTCCACCAGGTCGGCCACCGCCGCATCCTCTGCGCGCGGGAAGCGCCCCAGCACCCAGTCCGCAGGATCCACCTGCGGGGGAGGACGTCCCACTCCCAGGCGCACCCGGGCGTAGTCCGGACTTCCCGCGTGGGCGTTCACGCTGCGGAGCCCGTTGTGCCCCGCGTGCCCGCCGCCCACCTTCACCTGCACCCGGAAAGCGTCCAGCTCCAGGTCGTCGTGCACCACCACCAGATCCGCCACGTCCAGCTTCCAGAACCGCATCGCGGCGCCGACCGCCTCGCCCGAGTGGTTCATGTACGTCTGCGGCTTCACGATCCAGAACCGCTCCCCACCCGTGCTGGCCTCGGCGATCTCCGCACCGAACTTGCGGAGCGCGAATCCCGCCCCGGTCATCCGCGCCACCTCGTCGGCGACGAGGAACCCGACGTTGTGCCGGGAGCGCGCGTATTCCGGACCGGGGTTGCCGAGGCCCACGAGCAGCTTCAAGAGCAGGCCCTACTTCTTGCCGCCACCCTTTGCATCGCCGCCCTTGGCAGGAGCGCCCTTGGCGTCGCCCGCCTTCCCCGCGCCCGCGGCCGGAGCCGCACCCGGAGCCGGAGCCGCACCGGCGGCCGGAGCCGCACCCGCGGCGCCATCGGCCGGAGCCCCGGCGACGGCGGCAGGAGCGACGACCTCCTCCTCCTTCTCGGGAACGGCGACGTAGGCGATCACGTAGTCGGTGGCGTACTTGATCTTGGAGCCCGGGGGCGACGTCAGCTCCGAGACGTGGAGCGAGTGGCCGATCTTGATGGGCGTGACGTCCACCTCGATCTGCACCGGGATGCGGTCGGGCAGGGCCTCCACCGTCACCTCGTGGGTGGAGACGGAGAGGATGCCGCCCGCGGCCACGCCCTCGGCCTTGCCGATGGTGACGACCGGGACCTTCACGAGCACCGGCTTGTCGAGGGCCACCTCGAGGAAGTCGGCGTGGAGGAGCCGGCGGCTGACCGGATCGACCTGGTAGTCCTTGAAGAGAACCCGCTTCTCGCCGCTCTCCAGCTGCAGCGTGATGAGCGTGTTGCGCTTGTGCGGGGTGGCGATGGCCTTCATCACCGCGGCCGGGTCGACCGACACGGGCGTGGGCTGGGCCTGGAGCCCGTAGACGACGGCGGGGATGAGCCCCTGGTTGCGCAGGCGGCGCGCAGGGCCCTTGCCCTTCCCGGTACGGGACTGGGCAGCGACGAGGTTGGAGGCAGTATCGGCCATGGATTCCTCCCAGCGGGCTGCGCGCCCTTCGGCGCGCGAGGGGCCGGTGGTGGAAATACCCCGGCCCTGGGTGCAGACGGATGGAGCGCGGCTTTTAGCCGCAAACCCCGGTCACGTCAAGGGCTTGGATCAGACGAAGAGGCTGGAGAGCGAGTCGGAGCTCTGGATCCGCCGGATCGCCTCGGCGAGCAGCCGGGCGGAGGTGACCTGCTGGATCTTGGGGCAGGCCTGGGCCTGGGCGGACAGCGGGATGGAGTCGGTGACGAGCACCGACTCGATCGGGCTCTTCGTGATCCGCTCCACCGCCGGCCCGGAGAGGACCGCGTGGGTGGCGTAGGCGTACACCTGGACGGCCCCCTTCTCCCGGATGGCGGCGGCGGCCTGGGTGAGGGTGCCGGCGGTGTCGATCATGTCGTCGAGCAGGATGGCCACCTTGCCGGAGACGTCGCCGATGACGTTCATGATCTCGGCCACGTTGGGCTTGGTGCGCCGCTTGTCCACGATGCCGAGCGCGCAGCCCATCCGCTTCGAGTAGGCCCGGGCGCGCTCCACCCCGCCCGCGTCGGGCGAGACGATGACCAGGTTCTCGGGGTCGGGGAACTGCCGCTTCATGTGCTCGAGCATGACGGGCGCGGCGTAGAGGTGGTCGAAGGGGATGTTGAAGAACCCCTGGATCTGCCCGGCGTGCATGTCCATGGAGACCACGCGGGTGACCCCGGCGGCCTCGATGAGGTCGGCGACGAGCTTCGCGGTGATGGGGACGCGCGGCGCCACCTTGCGGTCCTGCCGGGCATACCCGTAGTACGGGATGACCGCGCAGATGGAGCCGGCCGACGAGCGCTTGAGCGCGTCGGCCATGATGAGAAGCTCCATCAGGTTCTGGTTGGCGTTGGGGCTCGTGGACTGGATGATGAACGTGTCGGTGCCGCGCACGTTCTCCCCGATCTCCACCTGGATCTCGCCGTCCGAGAAGGAGCCGACGCTGGCCGCGGAGAGCTCGCGGCCGAGGTTCTGAACCACCGCCTTGGCCAGCGCCGGGTTCGAGTTGCCGGCGAAGACCTTGTAGAAGTTGGGGTTGCCCATGACCGGCGCGTTATACCGCGCCGCGCGCGCCGGGCACAGGGCTCAAACGAGGCTGTCGGCGCTCGCCGCGTGGGCCACCGGGCCGCGGGCCAGCTCGCGGTCGTACTCCGACAGGATGACCCGCTCCATCCGTTCCCGGGTCTCCACGTTGAGCGGGTGGGCGATGTCCTTGAAGGTCCCGTCCTTCCTCCGCTTCGCCGGCATGGCGACGAAGAGCCCGGTCGTCCCCTGGATCACCTTCAGCCCGCGCACGACGAAGCAGGAGTCGAGGGTGATGGTGACGTAGGCCTTCAGCTTCTCCTCCTGGACCGGGAAGACGCGGACCTCGGTGATTTCCATGGAGAGACCTCCCGCATCCGCGACAGCGTGCGCGCGACGATGACCTCGACCCCGCCGCCCCCGAGCCTGCGCCCTTCGAGACGTCCGGCCGCATCCCTCGCCGACCCGGCATCCCGATAGGATCCGACGACCGTCGGCCCACTTCCTGACATTATAGCCGCCGCCGCACCCGCCTCTTCAAGCCAGGCCACGAGCGTCCCGAGCGAGGCTCTCCTCGCGACGCAGGGCGCCATGAGATCGTTCTCCATCCGGCGAGCGGACGGCCGGCCGCGACGCGGCGGGACGCCTCCCCGGTCCTCGTCGAGCCAGCGGTAGGCCTCCCCGGCCCGGATGGAGAGCGCGGGATCCCGGGGGTAGAGGAGCACGAGATGGCGCGGGGCGACCCGGGCGGGACGCAGCCGCTCGCCGCGTCCGGTGCCCCAGGCGGGCCCCTTCCCGAGGAAGAACGGGACGTCCGACCCGATCGAGAGCGCCACCTCGGCGAGCAGGGCCCGGTCGCGCAGGCCCCAGGCCCGGGCCAGGCAGCGCAGCACCGCCGCGGCGTCGGAGCTGCCCCCGCCCAGGCCGGCCACCACCGGGATGTGCTTCCGGATGAGGAGGTCCACCCGGTCGCGACGTCCGAGCCGCTCCCGCAGCGCCACGGCGGCCCGGGCCGCCAGGTTCTCCGCCCCGTCCAGGGCCGGGAAGCCCGGGCATCGGCAGCTCACCGGTCCCGCGCGGGAGCCCACCGTCACCCGCACCTCGTCGGCGAGGTCGAGCGGCGCGAAGAGGGAGGAGATGTCGTGGAAGCCGTCCGGCCGCGCGCTCCCCACCCGGAGGACCAGGTTCACCTTGGCGTGGGCCGGGCACGACAGGCGGATCACGCTTCGTCCCTATCACAGGAGGGCGCTTGCCGCCCGCCGCGCCCCGGGACTAGGCTGCCCGCCCATGCACGAGGTGGAGCGAGCCGTCCGGCGCCAGGGCGCCGACGTGGTCGAGGTCCTCATCCCCGAGGCGCAGCTGCGCCAGCGGGTGGAGGAGATCGGCCGGGAGATCGCGCGCGACTACCAGGGCAAGCCCCTCGTCCTCGTGGGGGTGCTGAAGGGGGCGCTCGTCTTCCTCGCCGACCTGATGCGGGCCATCGACCTCCCGCTCACGCTCGACTTCGTGGGGCTCTCCTCCTACGTGGGCACCCGCACCACCGGCCGGATCGAGCTCACCGCCGACCTGACGCGCCCCATCGAGGGCAAGCACGTGATCCTGGTCGAGGACATCGTCGACACCGGGCTCACCATGAGCTGGCTGCTCGAGCGATTCCGGGAGCGCGGGCCGGCCAGCGTCGCGGTCTGTGCACTATTAGTGAAACCATCGCGGGCGCGCGTGGAGGTGCCGGTCCGCTACCGGGGCTTCGAGATCGCCGACGAGTTCGTGGTGGGCTACGGCCTCGACCGGGACGGCCGCCTGCGCAACCTGCCCTGGGTGGGCGTGGTGAAGGAGTAGCCATGGCCGATCCGAAGGGCGCTGTGCGCCACCGCCGCCCCGTCCTGCCCGTGCTCGTCGCGGTCGGGCTCGCCGTGGCGGTGGCGTGGCTCCTCGCCGAGCGCAACGCCCGCCAGTGGTGGCTCGTCCCCGAGGACGGGAGGGTCGTGGTGAAGAAGGGGGTGCTCTTCGTCGTCGGGAAGGCCGCCTTCCAGTCGGCGGAGCCGGAGACGGCCCGCACCTACGCCCCGGTCGTGCCGCCGCAGGGCACCTCCTTGCCCCTCGAGGCCTCCTTCGACGACCGGGCCGACCTCGACCGGGCGCTCTTCGACCTGCTCGTCCGCTGGGCCCGCGAGGACATCGGCTCCCAGCAGGCGGAGCGGATGGAGCGGGCCCGAGGCTACCTCGTCCGGGCCTCCCGCCTCGCCGGGCTGTCTCCGGCGCAGAGGGACCAGCTGCGCGTCCTCCACGCCGAGACCGCCTTCCAGGAGGCGGTGGAGAACCTGACCCAGGGGGCGAACGCGCTGCGCCGGGCCATGGAAGGGCTCAAGCTCGCGTCCGAGGCCCAGGGGCCGGTGGCGGTCGAGGCGGCGACGCTCGAGAAGACCGTCGAGCCGCTCGCCGCCTCCGCGGGGCAGCTCATGCTGGAGGCGACCCGGTTCGCCTCCGAGCGATGGCGACCCGCCATCCCCGCCCCGGGATCTCCGGGACCCTCCGGCCCCGCGCCGACGAGATAGACTCGGCGCGTGACCGACCCCATCCCCGACGCCGCCGAGGCGCTGGCCCGCCTGGGCCACCTCGAGCCCGCCCTGCTCGGCCGGAGCCTGCTCGTGCTCGGTGGGAACGCGGAGAGGGGCGCGAGCCGCGCATGGATGGCCGCGCGGGGGATCGAGGGCTCGGTCCTCGCCGAGGCCGAGGCGGAGGCGACCCCCGGGGCAGGCTTCGAGCGGATCGTGGTGCACCCGGGCGGCGGGCCCCTCTCCCCGGAGCGGATCGCCCGGCTGCGGGCGCTCCTCGCGCCGGCCGGGCTCCTGGCGGTGGCCCTGCGTCCCGGCGACGAGGGGGTGGAGCCGCTCCTGCGCGACGCCTTCCCGGTGGTGGAGACGGCGGTGCTCCTGCCCGTGCCGGCCTGGCTCGTGATCCCGGAATCCCCGGCGCCGGGCGAGATCAGCTGGGACGGGAGCGGGCTCGGCGCCCCGGCCGCCGCCTCCCGCCTCCTCCTCTGCGGAAGCGGGCCGTCCGGGCTCCGGTCCACCACCGTGGTGGCCGGACCGCCCCTTCCGGCTCCGGCGCTCCGAGGCGCACCCGGACTCGCGGAGGCCGCGCTGCGGGCGCGGCTGGAGAACCGGGTCGACGAGCTCGAAGCCCACCTCGCGGCACTCCACCTCCCGCCATGAAGCCGGTCCGCCTCGCCATCCTGTGGCACATGCACCAGCCGCTCTACCGGGAGCCGGCCACGGGCGCCTACGTGCTGCCCTGGGTCCGGCTCCATGCCACCCGGGCCTACGCCGACATGGCCTGGATCCTGGAGCGCCACCCCACGGTCCGGGTCACGGTGAACTTCACCCCGGTGCTGCTCGACCAGCTCGAGGACTACGTCGCCGGCGAGGCGGCCGACACGCTCCTCGAGATCTCGGCGCGCGACCCGGCCGATCTCACCCCGAGGGAGCGCAAGCGGCTGCTCCACTCCTTCTTCATGATCGACTGGGACCGCTCGGTGCGCCCGGTCCCCCGCTACCTGGAGCTGCTCGAGAAGCGGGGGCGCGATCTGGCCCGGGTGGACCTGGACGAGGTGGCGCCGACATTCACTGTCAGTGAATTGCGCGACCTGCAGGTGCTCTTCAACCTCGCCTGGATGGGGTTCGGAGCGCTGGCCGACGACCCGGAGCTGCGAACGCTCGTCTCGCGCGGACGCGACTTCGGGGCCGACGACGTGGCCTACCTGCTCGGCGCGCAGCACCGGGTGATGGCCGGGGTCCTGCCGCGGTGGCAGGCCCTCGCCGACCGGGGGCAGGTGGAGCTCTCCACCACCCCGCACTACCACCCCATCCTCCCGCTCGTCTGCGACAGCGACGCCGCCGCCCGGGCGCTCCCCGGCGTGGCGCTGCCGCCGCGCTTCGCCTGGCCCGGCGACGCGCACCGGCAGGTGGCCGATGCCCTCGCCCTCCACCGTCGCCGCTTCGGCCGAGCCGCCGCGGGGATGTGGCCCGCCGAGGGGTCGGTGTCGCCCGAGGCGCTCGAGGTGCTCGCCGCCGAGGGCGTCGCCTGGGCCGCATCCGACGAGGGGGTGCTGCTCCGCTCGCTCGCCCCCGGCAGCCCCAGGGCGCTGTCGCTCTACCGCCCCTGGCGCGTCGCCGCGGGCGACCGGGAGATCGCGATGCTCTTCCGCGACCGCCCCATCTCCGACCTGGTGGGCTTCACCTACGCGCGCCTGCCCGCCGCGGCCGCGGCCGCGGACCTGGTGGAGCGCGTGGCGTCCGCCGGGGAGGCCTGGCGGGGCGAGGGCGGAAAGGGTCCGGCCACGGTGGGCGTCTTCCTGGACGGGGAGAACCCCTGGGAACGCTACGTGAACTCCGGCCACGACTTCCTCGAAGCGCTCCACCGGGCGCTCGAGAGCGACTCCCGCATCGAGACGGTGACGATGTCCGAGGCGGTGGCGGGTGCCGCCGAGCCGCGGATCGCCGCCATCCACTCCGGGTCCTGGATCGAGGCCTCCTACCGGATCTGGATCGGCCACCGGGAGGACCGGCTGGCCTGGACGGCGCTCGGGACGGCACGGGCCGCGGTCGAGGCGGCGCGAGCGGCCGGCGCCCCGCCGGAGCGGGTGGAGCGGGCGCTCACCCACCTGCGCGCGGCCGAGGGTTCCGACTGGTACTGGTGGTACGGGGAGGACTTCTCCACCGAGAACGCGGCCGAGTTCGACGCCCTCTTCCGCGGCCATGTGCTCCGGGCCTGCGAACTGCTCGACCTGGCCCCTCCGCCGGAGGCGCTGCAGCCCATCAAGCCCACCGGGCGCGGCGCGCTGGAGGCCAAGGCGCTCCGCGAGCCCACCGCGCTCATCCGCCCGGTGATCGACGGGCGCGAGCCCGACTTCTTCGAGTGGCAGGGCGCCGGTCTCCATCGACCGGGGCGGGGGCGGGGCGCCATGTTCGGCGGCGCACCCACCTTCCAGGCGCTCCACTGGGGATTCGACGAGACCCGCCTCTACCTGCGGCTCGACCCGGACCCCGAGGGCCCCCGCGCCGACCGGCTGCGCGTCACCCTGCTCGGACCGCTCGGACCCGTGCGCATCGACTTCGACCTGGTACCCGACGGCGTCTCCCGGCCCGGCCGGCGGGAGGGCGGGGAGGTCGGGCGGGGGGTGCAGGGGAAGATCGTGGAGCTGGAGCTCCCCATCGAGCCGCTGGGGATCCGCCCCGGCGACGAGCTCGTGATGTCGGTGGAGGCGCTCTCCGGCGGGGACGGGATGGAGCGCATTCCCGGGTCCGGCTACCTGCCCCTCTCGGTGCCCGGGGCCGACTTCGAGCGCGTCCACTGGCGCGTGTGATCGCAGACCACCTCGGTTAAGGACAGCGCTCGTGAAACGCCAGGCCTCCCTCGGCATCCTCTTCCTCGTGGTCTTCGTGGACCTGCTCGGCTTCGGGATGGTCATCCCGGTGATGCCGATCTACGCCGAGCATCTGGGGGCCTCCGAGGCCGCCACCGGCTGGCTCAGCACCGGCTACTCCCTCATGCAGTTCGTCTTCGCCCCGCTCTGGGGCCGCCTCTCCGACCGGATCGGGCGCCGGCCGGTGCTCCTCGTCTCCATCGCCATGACCGCGGTGGCCTTCCTGCTCTACGGGGTGGCCGGCTCCTTCGTCGTCCTCCTCATCTCGCGCCTCTTCGCCGGGGCCGCCACGGCCAACATCGCCATCGCCCAGGCCTACGTGGCCGACGTGACCCCCCCGGAGGGGCGCGCCCGGGGCATGGGGATGATCGGGGCGGCCTTCGGCCTGGGCTTCGTCTTCGGGCCGGCGGTGGGGGGATTGCTCGCGGGCTGGTCGCTCGCCGCGCCCGGGCTGGCCGCCGCCGCGCTGTCGCTCGTGAACCTCGTCGCCGCCACCATCCTCCTGCCGGAGCCGGCCCAGCACGTGGCCGCCGCCCGATCGCGCGGCCGCGTCCAGGCGCTCCTCGACGAGCTCCGCAAGCCGGGCATCCGGCGCGTCCTCTTCATCTACCTCGTGGTGACGCTGGCCTTCAGCGCCATGGAGGCCACCTACGCCTTCCTGGCCCAGCGGCGGTTCGGTCTCCACGAGCGGCAGGTGGGCTGGGTCTTCGCCTACATCGGCGTGATCGTGGTGCTCGTGCAGGGGGGGCTCATCGGGCCGCTCACCCGGAGATTCGGGGAGAAGCGGCTGCTCGTCGTGGGCTCGCTGCTGCAGGGGGTGGCGCTGGCGGCCCTCCCCTTCGCGAGCGGCACCGCGGGGCTGCTCCTCGCCTCGGCGCCGCTCGCCCTCGGCTCCGGGCTCGCCACGCCCAGCCTGATGTCTCTCCTCTCCCGTTTCAGCCGCGCCGAGGATCAGGGCGGCACGCTCGGCATCGGCCAGTCCGCATCGGCCCTCGGGCGCATCATCGGCCCGCTCGCCGGAACCATGGCCTTCGCCTCCTGGCCGGCCGGGCCCTACCTGGGCGGTGCGGCGCTCATGGTGGTCGGCGCCGTGGTCGGCTCGACGCTGGCGGTCCCGGGGAAGGGCGGCGGAACGCCCGCGAAGTCCTGATGGCGCCCGAGCCCCCTCCGCCGCGGCGCCTGGGGTAGACTCCCCGCCATGCCCGAACTGCGGAGGGACCCCATCGTCGGGCGCTGGGTGATCATCGCCACCGAGCGCGCGCGCCGCCCCAACCAGTTCCGGCGGGCCGAGGACCCACCCGGTGGGCTCTGCCCCTTCTGCCCCGGAAACGAGGACAAGACCCCCGGCGAGGTCTACGTGTCGGGGCGCTCCGCCGCCCCCGCCAACGTGGGCGGCTGGAAGGTGCGGGTGGTCCCCAACCGCTACCCGGCCCTGATGATCGAGGGGGACCTGGGGCGCGAGGCGGTCGGCATCTACGACAAGATGAACGGCGTGGGAGCCCACGAGGTGGTCATCGAGACCCCCGATCACGCGCGGGAGCTCTCCGAGCTCTCCGATGCCGAGGTCACCGAGGTCCTCTTCGCCTTCAAGGCCCGGGTGCTGGATCTCAAGAACGACCAGCGCTTCCGCTACATCCTGCTCTTCAAGAATCACGGGTCGGCCGCCGGCGCCACCCTCGAGCACACCCACAGCCAGCTCATCGCGCTCCCGGTGACGCCGCGCCAGGTGGCCGACGAGATCGACGGGGCGCGCCGCCACCACGACCACCGGGAACGCTGCATCTACTGCGACATCGTCGGGCAGGAGCGGAAGGACCGCTCCCGCGTGGTCTACGAGAACGAGGAGTTCCTGGTCTTCGAGCCCTGGGCGCCGCGAAGCCCCTTCGAGACCTGGATCGTGCCGCGGAGGCACGAGTCCAACTTCGAGGCCGAGCCCAAGGAGCGGCTCGGGTTCGCCGCCCAGGCCCTGCGGGTCACGCTGGCCAAGCTCATGAGCGGCCTGGGGCGACCCGCCTACAACTTCATGGTCCACACGAATCCGCTGCGCGACCCCACGAGCCCCTCCTACCACTGGCACATCGAGGTGGTCCCGGCCCTCACGCAGGTGGCCGGCTTCGAGTGGGGAAGCGGTTTCCACATCAACCCGGTCCCGCCCGAGGAGGCGGCCGAGTTCCTGCGCAAGGTCGCGGTCTAGGATCGGCCATCGCCATGAACGTCCTCTTCGTCTCCTCCGAGGTTGCGCCCTTCTCCAAGACCGGGGGGCTGGGCGACGTGGCGGCGTCGCTCCCGGCCGCGCTGGCCGAACTCGGCCACCGCGTGGTCGTGGTGACGCCGCGGTACGGTTCGATCGATCCGGCGCGGCACGGGCTGGAATGGTTGCCCCTCTCCCTGGACGCCCGGGGCGAGCGCTGCGGCCTGTGGATGCGCCGCGGCGGACCTGGTTCACCCGAAGTGTACTTCCTGGAGCACGACCTCTTCTACGGATTCCGTCGTGCCCCGTACGGCGAGGGAGGGGTGGACTACCCCGACAACCCGGCCCGCTTCGCGTTCCTGGCCCGGGCGGCCCTCGACCTCCCGCGGGCGCTCGGGATGCGCCCGGAGGTGGTCCACTTCAACGACTGGCAGTCGGCGCTCGGCCCCTGGTTCCTGCGCGCGGAGCACGGGGACGATCCGTGGCTCGAGGGGAGCCGGAGCGTCTACACCATCCACAACCTGGCCTACCAGGGGATGTTCGCCAAGGAGTTCATGGACGGGCTCGGGCTGCCCTGGTCCGTCTTCCGCCTCGACGGGGGGCTCGAGTTCCACGACCAGCTCAACTTCATGAAGGCGGGGCTCTCCTTCGCCGACGCGCTCACCACCGTCTCCCCGAACTACGCGCGGGAGATCCTCACGGTGGAGGGCGGCTACGGCCTCGACACCGTGCTGCGGTCGCGCAGCGGCGACCTCTTCGGCATCCTGAACGGCATCGACGAGCGGGAGTGGGATCCGTCGCGCGACCCCCACCTCCCGGCGCGCTTCGACGCCCGGGACCTGCGCGGGAAGGCCCGGGTGAAGGCGGCCCTCCAGGCCGAGCTCGGACTGCCGGTGAAGTCGCACGTCCCGCTCGTCGGGATGGTGGGTCGGCTCGCCGACCAGAAGGGCATGGACCTGGTGGCGGCGGCCCTGCCGGCGCTCCTGCGCCTCGACGCCCAGTTCGTGATGCTCGGCAGCGGCCAGCGGGATCTCCAGGACTTCTTTTCCTGGGTCTCCGGGCAGCGCCCCGACCGCTTCGCGGCGCGCATCGGATTCGACGAGGGGCTGGCCCACCGGATCGAGGCCGGGGCCGACACCTTCCTCATGCCGAGCCGCTTCGAGCCCTGCGGGCTGAACCAGATGTACAGCCTCCGCTACGGCACGCCCCCCATCGCCCGGGCCGTGGGCGGCCTCGCCGATACCGTGGAGGACTACGACGGATGGAAGCGGGGTACCGGCTTCCTCTTCGGGCCGCTCGACCCGGGCGCGCTGGTGGGTGCGGTGCAGCGCGCGCTCGACGTCTGGCGCGACGTCCGGGCGTGGCGAGGCATCCAGGCCCGCGGCATGGCGCTCGACTTCTCCTGGGGGCGCAGCGCCGAGCGGTACGAGGCGCTCTTCCGCGGGCTGGCCGGGAACTGAGTTCGGCCTGCCGCGGGCGATGCCTCCGCGCTACCCGCCGCGGCGGCGCGACGGGGCCGGCGCGAGACGGTAGAAGGCCCGGTCGGCGACCCGCTCGGCCCGGTAGGGCTGATCCAGGTACAGCCAGTACCCGTCCCCGTCCGGCTCGACCGCGTCCGGATGGCGGCGGAGGAGAAACCAGAGGCCGGTCTCGGTGACGGTCGCAATGCCGTCGCGCACGACATGGATGAGCCCCCAGGGGGCCCAAGGGTTTGTGTCCCACATGGCCGGGAGGATAGGCACGTGCCCGCCGGCGCGGCAACGGAAGTTCGGGGCGCCGGGCGGGATCACTCGAGGCCGCGCGCCCGCAGGTCCTCGTCGCTCTCGCCGTGGAGGTGGCCGATCTCGTGGAACAGCGTGACCCGAACCTGCTCGGCGAGCTCCGCGCGATCCCGGGCGAAGCGGAGCAGGTTTCGCCGGTAGAGGACGATCGACCGGCAACCGGGCCCGTCCCCCTCCTCGCAGGACTCGCCGAGCGACGGGCCCCGGAAGAGCCCCAGGATGGAGGGGGAGAGCGGGGGATCCACCGCGGTGAGGTCGCCGAAGGCCGGGATCTCCTCCACCTCGACCGGGACCCCGACGAGCGCGGTCCGCTCCTCGGCGGGGAGCTCGGCGATGGCCCGGCGCAGCTCGGCCTCGAAGTCGGGTCGTGACATCTCGACCGCGGGAGGCAGGTCGCGGGGTGCGAGGCGGGAGGCCCGGGAGAAGAGCTCGCGGGCGCGCCGCTCGTCGCCGGCCCGTTCCGCGAGCAGCCCGAGGTGGTGCAAGGCCCAGGCGTCCCGGGGCGACTGACGAAGCACGTGCTCGAAGGCGCGCCGGGCCGGGCCGAACCGGCACAGCTCGAAGAGGGCAACCCCTCGCTCGTACCGGGCGTCGAGGTCGCGCGGGTCCCGGGCCAGCGCATCGTCGAGGTGGGCGAGCGCGTCCTGGTTTCGCCCCAGGTCGTTCTCGGCCATGGCGGCCACGACGAGCAGGTGCGAGGCGAGCGACGGGTCCGCCCGCGGGCCGGACGCGGCGCGGGCGGCGCCGCGCAGGGCGAACTCGCGCCCCGCGGCGAGCGACTCCCGGCTGCCGAACCGGGTCACGTGGAGGTCGGCGGCGACGAGGAGGCCGCCGGGGTCGTCCGGGTCCACGGCCAGGAGGCGGGCGACGGCCGCACGGGCCTCGGCCTCCCGGTCCAGCGCAGCGAGCGCGCGCGCCCGCTCCTTCAGCCCCCCGCGGGTGAGCGGGTCGGCGGCGAGCGCCTCGTCGGCACAGGCGAGCGCGACCTCCGGCTTGCGGGCCTCCCGCGCGCGGGCCGCCGCATCGGCGAGCTCGGTCGCGGTGGCGGCGGTGCGATCGGGGAGACACGCCGCGCGCGCCTCCCCGCCCGTCGCGAGGCAGGCGGCGAGCAGGAGGGATCGCAGCGAACCCCTCACCGCGCCGCGCCCCGGGGGGTGAGCCTCGCCGGTCCGAACGGGGAGAGGTCGATCCGTTCCGGTCGGCCCAGCACCGCCGCGCTCACCAGGTCGGCGGTCACCGGAGCGAGCAGCACGCCGTTGCGGTAGTGCCCCGTGGCGTAGAAGAGCCCCGGGACGCGCCCCGGGCCGAGGATGGGCAGTCCGTCGGGCGTGGCCGGCCGGAAGTTGGACCAGGTCTCGACGACCGGCGCGCCGGCCAGCGCGGGCGCCGCCTCCACCGCGAGCTCGAGCAGTCGCAGCAGCCCCCCGGCGGTCACCGCCTTCTCGAAGCCGGCCTCCTCCATGGTGGAGCCGCAGAGGATCCGCCCGTCCGGCCGGGGCACGAGATAGCCCTTGTCGGTGAAGATCACCCGCGAGAGCAGGGGCGGGCGCGTGTCGAGGACCGCGATCTGCCCGCGCACCGGTCGCACCGCCCCCGCGGGCAGGTCGTTCCCGGCCACCTGCAGCGACCACGCCCCCGCGGCCAGCACCACGGCCTCGGCCGGGATTCGCCCGGTCTCGTGGTCCACCCCGGCGACCCGTCCGCCCTCCACGGCGACACCCCGGACCTGCCCCCGGAGGAAGCTCGCTCCGGCGCGCGAGGCGGCCACGTGGAGCGCGCGCCCCAGGAGCCGTGGATCGACGGAGCCCTCGCCCGGGAACCAGAGAGCGCCCCGGGTCTCTCCGGAGAGGCCGGGCTCGAGCCGCCGCGCCGCGTCGCCGTCCAGGACCTCGACGGAGAGCCCGGCCCGCGCGAGCGCCGCCGCCCGCCCCGCCAGCACCGGCGTGAAGCGGTCGTCGACCGAGATCTCCATCGTGCCGCCGCCGCGGTACCCGACCCAGGCTCCGGAGAGCCGCTCCACCTCCGCGGCGAAGGCGGTCCAGCGGTCCAGGGAAGCCATGCACAGATCGTGAAATGGACCCGGCTCGGCCTCCACTCCCGGTGAGAGGATCCCGCCGGCCGCGCTGGAGGCCTCCGCGCCGGGGATGCTCCGCTCCAGCACGAGCACGCGCCGGCCCGCCTGGGCGAGCCGCAGCGCCACGCCGCAGCCCTGCAGTCCCGCGCCGACGACGACGACGTCCGTTTCCATGGTCCGCACCGTATCGCCGGGCGGCGGCGCGGCCAAGTCTCGCGAGCGCCGGTCGGCGCGCCCCGCGCTACCCGGCCTGGAGGCCGTGCAGGAGGATGTCGCCGACGGTCCTCTTCCAGGCATCTTGGGCCGGGATGGACTCGCCGAAGAAGAACCCGGTCGACGTGTGGGCCGCGCCCACGAGGGCCGCGAATCCGGCCACGAGCAGGGCGCCCATCTCCGGGTCCACGCCCGCGCGCAGCGCGTGTCCGTTCCCCTGGGCCATCACCTCCGCGACCCGCTTCGTCGGGTTCACGATGGAGGGGTCGGCGGCCACGATCTCCTTGAGGAAGGGAGCGCCGTCGAGGAGTTCCCGGACCACGATCTGGCTCGCCTCGGGGTCGCCGATCCGGAGGTCGAGGTAGGCCGCGATGGCGCCGTGGACGCCCCCGGTGGTCTCGAGTCGGGTCAGGATCTCCTGCGCACCCTCGTGCCAGATCGACTTCAGGATCTCGGCGTAGAGGGCCCGCTTCGACGCCCAGTGACGGTAGAGGAGGGCGACGTTGCAGCCGGCCCGCTTGGCGATGCCCTGCACCCGGGCTCCGTGGTATCCGCGCGTGGCGAACTCGGTACGAGCCGCGGCCCAGAGCCGGGTGGCGATCTTTCCTCCCGCAGGGGCGGTGGCGGGGATGGCTTGGAGGTCCATGACGTTCTCCACGATGAGGGGATCACAGAATGCTACATTATTGATATAAGTCAACTTGACCGGATAGGTCCACAAAAAACGTTTTCAGGGGCCCATACCACCCAAGCGGGGGGTCGATGATAAGAGGATCCTGTGCGGGCGATCGTCCACCTCGACCTCGACGCCTTCTTCGCCGCGGTCGAGCAGCTCGACGATCCGGGGCTCCGGGGGAGGCCGGTCATCGTGGGGGGCACCTCCGGCCGGGGGGTGGTGTGCGCCGCCAGCTACGAGGCGCGCCGGTACGGAGTCCGGTCGGCGATGCCCACCGCCGAGGCCCGACGCCGGTGCCCCGACGGCGTCTTTCTCCCGCCCCGGTTCCCCCGTTACAGCGAGCTCTCCCGCGCGGTCTTCGCCGTCTACCGTCGCTACACGCCGCTCGTGGAGCCGCTCTCCCTCGACGAGGCCTTCCTCGACGTGACCCGGAGCCGCGCCCTCCACGGGGACCCGGAATCCATTGCACGGAAGGTGAAATCCGAGGTTCGCGAGGGCACCGGGCTCACGGTCTCGGCAGGGGTGGCCGACTGCAAGATGGCGGCGAAGATCGCCTCCGACCTGGGCAAGCCCGACGGGCTCGTCGCCGTGCCGCCGGGGACGACGGCCGCCTTCCTGGCACCGCTCCCGGTGTCCCGTCTCTGGGGCGTCGGACGGGTGACCGAGCAGGCGCTCCGGGTGCTCGGCGTCACCACCATCGGCGAGCTGGCCCGCTTCCCCGAGCAGGTGCTGGTGGAACGATTCGGTTCGCAGGGGGCCCACATGCGCGCGCTCGCCGCGGGCGACGACCCGCGCCCCGTCGTCCCGGACGAGGAGGCCCATTCGATCGGGGCCGAGGACACGTTCGAGCGGGACCTGTCCGGCGAGGAGGCGCTCCTGCCCACCCTCCTCGACCAGAGCGTCCGGGTGGCGCGCCGCCTCCGCGAGGCGGGCCTGCGCGGCCGCGTCGTCACGCTGAAGGTGAAGTACGGTGACTTCACGATGGTCACCCGGCGCACGACGTTGCCCCGCGCCACCGACGATGCCGGGGAGATCTACCGTTCGATCCGGGCCGATCTGGCGCGGGCCAGCCCCGAGCGCGCCGTCCGGCTCACCGGCGTGACCGTCTCCGGATTCTCCGCGGAGGAGGAGCCTCCCGCCCAGCTCGACCTCCTCGGGACGCCCGGCGCCTCGCCGCCGGGCCGGGTCGGGGCGAACGCGAAGCGGGATGCCTTGAACGCCGCGCTCGACGCGCTCGCCGACCGCTACGGAGAGGCGTCGGTCCGCCCCGCCACGCTCGTGGAGCGAGCGCCGGAGACGCTCCGACCGGCCATCCAGTGGCCGAAGCGCGGGGGCAAGGGGTAGCGGGGTCCCGCTTCAGAAGGGGAGCAGCGGACGCCCGGTACCCAGGAAGGGCCAGGGGATGGCCACGAGCGCCACCGCCACCGCCGCACCGTAGAACCGGATGGCCGTGCGCCAGCGCGCCGCGTCGTCCAGCTTCCGCCGGATCCGGACGCTGCCCACGTGGACGAGCGCCACCACCGTGAGGCCGCAGAGCGGGTGGAAGAAGGTCCAGTAGCCCGAGCGCCCCGCCGACGTGACCGCGTGCGGGGAGAGGACGAGCCAGAGCGAGAGGCCGAGGAGGAGCTGGATGTCGGCCACCGCGCTGAGCGCCACGCCGGGCAGCCGGGCACGGCGGGTGAAGGCGCGCCGGTCCCGGGCTCCCCCGATCGCCGACAGGGTGGCCCAGGCGGCCAGGGCGAGGACCAGCCATCGGAGGAGGGAGTGAGCCGCGACGATGAGGAGGTACATGGAGGGCTCTGGGTTGGGAGGCTAGGGGTGCCGGGGCGGGGCCGGGATCACGCCGCGCCTCCCGGGGAGGCCTGCAGCGTGGTGACGATCTCCCGAGCGATGCGCCGTGCATCCTCGAGCCGGTCCGGGGGCAGCGAGACGGCTCCCACCACCGGGTGGCCCCCGCCGCCGTACCCCTCGCAGATGCGGGAGATGTCGTGGGCCCGGGCGGGCCGCGCCCAGGGATTCGAGCCCACCGAGATCTTGGCGCGCTGGGCGTCGTGCGACACGGTCACTGTGTAGTTCGCCTCCGGGAAGAGGGAGTAGAGGACGAACTTGTTGCCGGCCGCGAGCCCCGCCGCCGCCAGGTCGAGGAACACCACGTTCCCCTCCAGGCGGGCCGCGGTCCGGATGGCGTCGATGGAGCGGAAGTGGCGTTCCAGCACCGGCGCCACCGGCCCCGCCACCCACGGCTCGGCCGCCACCTCTGCGAGGGCGCGGGAGCGGAGCGCCTCGATGAGCCGGCCCGGGGCCTCCGGGTCGCGGGTGGCCTCGAGGAAGGTCATGATCCGCAGCGCCGGCTCCTCGAGCCGGACCGCCATCTCGGCCGAGGGGAACGCCGCCGCATCGATGACGTCGGCCCAGCGTACGAGGTCGGCCAGGTCGGGGGCCTCGAACCCGAACCGCTCCCGCGTCACCCGCGCGATGAAGCCGGTGCAGGAGGGAGCGGTGGGGTCCCAGAAGCGCTGTCCGGACCGGTCGGCCTCGAAGTGGGCCCGGTCGGAAGCCGGCTGGAAGGCGCTCCGGTGGTGGTCGAACCACCAGTCGAGCCGGGGCGAGCTGCTGTACCGGAAGTCGACCACGGCGTTCAGATCGGCGGAGAGGATCTCCGTCGGGATCGGATTTCCCGCCTGGTGCTGCAGGGGGACGTGCTCGATGGCGCCGAGATCCGACCCCGACCGGGCCCGCAGGAATTGCCCCAGGAAGGCGGCCGATGCGCAGCCGTCGAAGCAGTTGCCGTGGTAGAGGATGCGCGCGTTCATCCCGCGCGACGGTTCTAAGGGTTCTGGACGCACCCCGCCAAGGAAAGGTTCCTGTCTCCCCCCTCCGGTCGACGCCGCGAGGGGTGCGCGCTAGACTCCGCGCGGATGGAGACGATCCGGGTGGGCGCCCTGCTCGACGACCAGAAGTTCGACCTCCGGCTCGTGCTGGTGGCCGGCGCGAGGGGTTTGTCCCGCAAGGTCAGCTCGGCGCGGATCCAGAAGCCGGGCCTGGCCCTGGCGGGCTTCACCGAGTACCTGCACCGGGAGCGCATCCAGGTCTTCGGCAACACGGAGATGAGCTACCTCAAGACGTTGCCGCGGGAGCGGCGCCTCGAGGTGCTGCAGGCCTTCTTCGCCCAGGACGTGGCCTGCCTCGTGGTCACGAAGGACATCGAGATCCCCGAGGACGTGACCGCGGCGGGCGAGGCGGCCGGTGTGCCGGTGCTGCGCTCCTCCCACCTCTCCTCCACCTTCATCGAGAACATCCAGAGCTTCCTCGAGGACCAGCTCACCGCCAGCACCTCGATGCACGGCGTGCTCCTCGACGTGCTCGGCGTGGGGATCCTGCTGCTCGGCAAGAGCGGCATCGGCAAGAGCGAGATCGCGCTCGATCTGGTGATGCGCGGACACCGGCTCGTGGCCGACGACATCGTCGAGGTGAAGCGCCGGACCCAGGACGCGGTGGTCGGCGCCGGGAGCGAGATCATCAAGCACCACATGGAGATCCGCGGCCTGGGCATCATCAACATCAAGGATCTCTTCGGCGTCGCCGCCATCCGGGAGCGGAAGAAGATCGAGATCGTCCTCGAGCTCTGCGAGTGGGACCCGGAGGTCGAGTACGACCGCCTGGGTGTCGACGACCGGAAGTTCCGCATCCTCGACGTGGAGATCCCGATGCTCGTGGTCCCGGTCCGGCCCGGCCGGAACATGACCACCATCATCGAGGTGGCCGCCCGCAACCACCTCCTCAAGCTCCAGGGGCACCACTCCGCCCGGGAGTTCCAGGAGCGGCTCAACCGGGCCATCGCGCTGCCGTCCGAGGGCGGCGGGGGCGGGACGGAGGTCGAATGAACGCCCCCCTCCCCGACGAGACCCGCGGCGCCGCCGACACCCAGGTGGTGGTGCTCACCGGCGTCTCCGGATCGGGCAAGACGACCGCGCTCCGCGCCCTCGAGGACGGCGGCTTCTACTGCGTCGACAACTTCCCCATCGTCTTCCTGGAGAAGCTCATGGAGCTCTCCGGCCACACCGCCGGCGAGGTCTCCCGCATCGGGCTCGTGGTGGACGCGCGCGAGCAGCGCTTCCTGGCCGACGCCCCCCGCATCCTGGAGGAGCTGCGCCGCAAGGGGGCCGACGTCACCGTCCTCTTCTTCGACTCCTCCGACGAGTCGCTCATCCGGCGCTACTCGGAGACGCGGCGGCGCCACCCGCTGGCGGGAGATTCGGGCAGCGTGCCCGAGGGCATCGCCGCCGAGCGCAAGGCGCTGGCCGGGCTCCGGGCCGTGGCCGACGAGGTGGTCGACACCACCCGCCTGAACGTCCACGAGCTGAAGCGGCTCGTGCACAACCGGTTCATCGGGACCGCCTCCGAGGCCATGGGGGTGACGCTCGTCTCCTTCGGCTTCCGCACCGGCATCCCGGCCCACGCCGACATGGTCCTCGACGTCCGCTTCCTCCCCAACCCGTACTTCGTGCCCGACCTGAAGCCCTTCCCGGGAACCGAGCCGCGCGTCCGCGACTTCGTCCTCGGCCAGCCCGACGCGAAGGCCTTCCTCGACAAGGCCGAGGATCTGGCCAGCTTCCTCATCCCCCGCTACCGCGCCGAGGGGAAGACCTACCTGACGCTCGCCATCGGCTGCACCGGCGGCCGGCATCGCTCCGTGGCCATCTCCACCGAGCTGGCCTCCCGCCTCGGCAAGCGCGGGATCCCGGTGCGGGTCTGGCATCGCGACGTTGACAAGGAGTGAATACCGATGATCGGCGTGGTGATCGCGACGCACGGGCGGCTGGCCGAGGAGGCCCTGGCCTGCGCGCAGGGCATCCTGGGTCCGCTCCCGCGCACGCGGGCGGTCTCGATCTCGTCGGCCCTGCCCCTCGACGCGGCCCGCGCCTCCCTCGCCTCGGCCATCGGGGAGATGGACGAGGGGGACGGCGTGCTGGTCCTCACCGACATGCTCGGGGGGACCCCGGCCAACCTGGCGCTCGGGTTCCTCTCCGACCGGGTCGAGGTG
Source organism: uncultured Anaeromyxobacter sp. (assembly GCA_903855945.1). GTDB lineage: Bacteria > Myxococcota > Myxococcia > Myxococcales > Anaeromyxobacteraceae > CAIOAK01. Next base: position 106,934 of record CAIOAK010000015.1, on the reverse strand, counting down.
ATCGCCGGGTTCAACCTCCCCGTGCTGCTCAAGCTCTCCACCTGCCGGACGCCGGAGGCGCGCCTCGCCGACGTGGCCCGCCTCCTCAGCGCCTACGGCCAGAAGAACGTGGTGCTGGCGAGCGACATGCTCCGCGGCCGGGTGGCCGGGGCGCCGCCGCCCGCTGCGGGAAGCTCGGCGTGATCGCGCTGGCGCGCATCGACGAGCGGCTCGTCCACGGCCAGGTGCTCGTGGGCTGGGTTCCGCACCTCGAGGCGCGCCGGGTGGTGGTGGCGGACGACGAGGCGGCGGCCAGCCCGCTGGCCCGCGCCGCCATGACGCTGGCGCTCCCCCCCGGGACGGAGGCCGACGTCTCCCCCGTGGGCGACGTCGACTGGGGGGCGCTCGCCGCCTCCCCGCAGCGCATCCTCGTCGTGCTCCGCAGCGTCGCCGCGGCGGAGCGGGCACTCGCGGGAGGGCTCACGCCCGCGCGCACCCCGGTCCTGAACCTCGGCAACCTCCACCACTCCGCGGAGCGGCGCCCCATCACCCCGTCGGTCTTCCTCTCCGGCCCCGAGGTGGAGGGGCTCCGACGGCTCGCCGCGGCCGGCTTCCGGGTCGAGGCCCGTGCCGTTCCGCTCGACGACGCCGTGGACCTCGCCGAGATCGAGCGCCGCTGGGGCGAGGGCTGATAGGATCGCGCCCACGTGGACTACCTCGTCGTCGCCGTGGTCGCCGGGCTCGCGGCGGTGGAGCGCAGGGGCTTCCTGCAGGCCATGCTCTCCCGCCCGGTGGCGCTCGCGCCCATCCTCGGGCTGGCGCTCGGGGATCTCCGGGGCGGCCTGCTCCTCGGTCCGCCGCTGGAGTTGCTCTGGCTCGGCGCCATGAACATGGGCGCCGCGCTCCCGCCCAACGAGGCGCTGGGGACCGCCGCCATCGCCGGGGGGGCGATCCTCGCCGGCCGGCTGCTCGGGACCGGCGTGACGCCCGCGGTGGCCGTGCTGGCGGTGGCGATGGCGGGCGCGCTCGCCGCCCTGGGTCGAACCACCGATCGGGCCATCGAGGAGTGGAACGTGCGGCTCGCCGCGCGGGCCGAGGCCCTGATCGCGCGCGGGTCCCCGAACGCCGCGGTGCGGGAGAACCTCGTCGGCCTCCTGCCGCCCTTCCTGGTCTCCGCGCTCCTCGCGCCGGCGGTCGCCGCCCTGGCGGCCTGGGTCATCCCCGCCATCCTTCGCGACCTCCCCTCCGCGTCCGTTCCGCTGGGCTGGGGCTGGACCGCGCTGGTGGGGCTCGCCGCAGCCGCGGGGGCGCGCGCCTTCCGGAGCGCGCGGGGCATCGGGCTCTTCGCCGGGGCCGCGGCGGTCACCGTCGCGGTGGGATGGATCGTGGGAGGGGCTCGGTGAGCGTACCCGAAGCCACCCTGCGCCGCGTGTTCTGGCGCTGCCTCTTCCTGCAGGCCGCCTGGAACCGGCGCGGCATGCAGAACCTGGGATTCGCCTACGCCATCGACCCGGCGCTGCGACGGCTCTATTCCGATCCGGCGCTGCGGAGCGCGGCGCTGCGGCGCCACCTGGGGGCCTTCAGCTGCCACCCCTACACGGCCAGCGCCATCGTGGGCGGCGCCATCCACCACGAGGAGCGGGTGGCCGCCGGCCAGGAGCCGGTTGCCGGGCCGCTCGCCTACAAGCAGGTGCTGCAGGGACCGCTGGCTGCGGTGGGGGACGGCTTCTTCTGGGCCGGCCTGCGCCCGTTCTTCGGCGCGCTCGCGGCGCTGGGGACGCTCGCGCTGGGATGGCCGGCGCTCGTGGCGTCCCTCCTCGTCTACAACGTGCTCCACCTCTGGCTGCGCTGGACCCTCTTCCGGGCCGGCTACCGCTCCGGGGACGAGGTGCTCACGCGGCTCGCCGCCCTCTCCCTGCCGGCCTGGGCGGCGCGGTTGCGCGACGCCGGCTCGGTGCTCTGCGGGGTGATCGCCGGGATCGGGGCGCTCTCCGCCGCGGGCCGGATCGGGATCGGCGCCGGGGCGCTTCTCCTCGTCTCGGCGGCGGCCGGAGTCGTGGCGCTCGGGTACCGGGCGCGGCTGCTCCCCACCACCTACGCCGCGCTCTCGCTGGGGACGGCGGTCGGGGCGCTCGCGCAGGTCGTCCGGGGAGGGAGGTAGGCGATGGGTCGACTGGAACGCTCCTTCGTCATCGTGAACTCGCTGGGGCTCCACGCGCGCCCCGCGGCCATGGTGGTGCAGGCCTCCAACCGGTTCCGCTGCGAGATCCAGTTCGAGAAGGACGGCCTGCAGATCAACGCGAAGAGCATCATGGGCGTGCTCACGCTGGCGGCCGCCCGGGGCGCCTCGGTCCTGGTGATCTGCGAAGGCGACGACGCCGAGCAGGCGATGGCGGCGATCGGCAAGGTGTTCGAGTCGGGGTTCGGGGAGCGTTGACCATGGCCTCCACCACGCTCCAGGGCCTTCCCGCCTCCCCCGGCATCGCGGTGGGACGCTGCTGGACGGTGGACCGGCGCCGCCTGCGCACCCCGCGCCGCAAGGTGACCGAACAGGAGGTGGAGACCGAGCTCGACCGTCTGGACGTGGCCATCGACCTCTCCGTGCAGCAGCTCGACGGGGTGCGCGCCAAGTTCCAGGCCTCCGACGGTGCCGAGCACCTCGCCATCATCGACGTGCACCGGGCCATGCTCCGCGACCCGTCGCTCGTGGACGAGGTCCGGCGCCTGGTCCGCGTCGAGCGGGTGAACGTGGAGTGGGCGGTGAAGCGGGCCGTCCGCAAGATCAAGGGGGCCTTCGACGCGGACGACGAGTTCTTCCGCGAGCGCCGATCCGACGTGGACTACGTGGGCGAGCGCATCGTGAAGAACCTGATGGGGCAGGGCAGCGACGCCGCCGAGATGCCGCCGCCCGGCTCGATCGTCGTGGCCCGCGACCTCTCCCCGGCCGACACGGCCCTCTTCTTCCACGATCGACGGGTGGCCGCGCTCGTCACCGACGCCGGCGGCGTCACGAGCCACACCGCCATCGTGGCGCGCGCGCTGGAGATCCCCGCCGTGGTGGGGACCGGGAAGGCGTCCACGTCGGCCGAGCGGGGCGACTGGCTCGTGGTGGACGGCAGCCACGGGCTCGTGGTGCTGAACCCGTCGGCGGCGGAGCGGGCCGAGTACGAGGCCGCGCGGGTCCGGCAGATGGAGCGGGAGGCCGAGCTCACGCGCCTGAAGGACCTCCCGGCCGAGACGGTGGACGGCGTTCGCCTGCGGATGGTCGGCAACATCGAGTTCGGGGAGGAGGTCCCGGGGCTGCTCTCCCACGGAGGCGAGGGGGTGGGGCTCTACCGCACCGAGTTCCTCTTCATGGGGCGGAGCGAGCTTCCCACCGAGGAGGATCACTACCGCGACTACCGGGCGCTGCTCGACGCCATGGGGGGGCGGCCGGTGACGGTGCGCACCTTCGACCTGGGCGGGGACAAGCTGCCCTCGGGTCAGAAGGACCACTCGGAGAATCCGGCGCTGGGGCTCCGCGCGGTGCGCTACTGCCTGCGACACCCCGACCTCTTCTACGCGCAGCTGCGCGCCGCGGTTCGGGCCGCGGCCCACGGCAACCTGCGCATCATGTTCCCCATGGTGAGCGGGGTGGCCGAGGTGCGGGCGGCCAAGTGGGCGCTCGCGGAGGCCTTCGAGCAGGTGGTGGCGCAGGGGCTGCCGGCCCGCATGCCGCCGGTGGGCGTCATGGTGGAGCTGCCCAGCGCCGCGGTGGTGGCCGACCGGATCGCCCGGGAGGTGGACTTCCTCTCCATCGGGACGAACGACCTCATCCAGTACGCCATCGGCGTCGACCGCCAGAACATGGACGTCGCCTACCTCTACCGGCCGCTGCACCTCGCGGTGCTGCGCATGCTGAAGTCGGTCGCCGAGGCCGCCCGGGCTGCCGGCATCAGCGTGTCGATGTGCGGGGAGATGGCCGGCGAGCCGCTCTACACGCTCGTGCTCCTCGGGCTGGGGCTCGACGAGCTCTCCATGAACGGTCCCTCCATCCCGGAGGTGAAGCGGGTGATCCGCGGCGCCTCCGCCCGGGAGGGGCGCGAGCTGCTCGACCGGATCCTGGATCTCAACACCGCCGACGACATCGAGCGGGAGGTCCGCGCCGAGATGGCGCGCCGCTTCCCCGGGTTGCTCGAGGGGGGCGCGCGGGTCGGTCCGGTGAGCGGCTGAGGCCCCCCATCCGTTCGCCCGAACGGACGCTTGACACGTCCGTTCCAGCGGACATACCTTCGCCTCCCTTTTCCCCGGGGAGAACCATGCAAAAAGACTACCTCTTCACCTCCGAGTCGGTGACCGAGGGCCATCCGGACAAGATGGCCGACCAGATCTCCGACGCCGTCCTGGACGCCGTCCTCGAGAGCGACCCCCGGGGCCGCGTGGCCTGCGAGACGCTGCTCAAGACCGGCTACGTGATGATCGCCGGCGAGATCACCACGAAGGCGCACCTCGACTACCAGCGGCTGGCCCGGGAGACGGTGAAGCGCATCGGGTACACGCACGGGGACATGGGCTTCGACGGCCACACCTGCGCGGTCCTCGTGGCGGTGGACCAGCAGTCGCCCGACATCGGCCAGGGGGTAGACACCGGCGGCGCCGGCGACCAGGGGATGATGTTCGGGTATGCCTGCGACGAGACGCCCGAGCTGATGCCGGCGCCCATCCAGTACGCCCACCACCTCACGCACGAGCTGGCCCGCGCCCGCCGGCGCGGCCTCGACTTCCTGCGCCCCGACGGCAAGGCCCAGGTGTCGGTGGAGTACCGGGACGGCAAGGTCTCCCGCATCGACACGGTGGTGGTCTCCACGCAGCACTCCGACGACATCTCCAACAAGAAGCTGCACGCCGCCATCCGCGCCGAGGTCATCGACCGCGCGCTGCCGAAGAAGCTCGTCGACCGGAAGACCAAGATCTTCATCAACCCCACCGGCCGATTCGTCATCGGCGGCCCCATGGGCGACACCGGCGTCACCGGCCGCAAGATCATCGTCGACACCTACGGCGGCATGGGTCGCCACGGCGGCGGCGCGTTCAGCGGCAAGGATCCCTCCAAGGTCGATCGCTCGGCAGCCTACATGGGGCGATACATCGCCAAGAACGTGGTGGCCGCGGGGCTCGCCACCCGCTGCGAGGTGCAGGTGGCCTACGCCATCGGCGTGGCCGAGCCGGTCTCGGTGATGGTCGACACCTTCGGCACCGGCACGGTGCCCGAGGAGGCCATCTCCCGCGCCGTCCGCGAGGTGTTCGGCCTCACGCCCCGCCAGATCATCGAGGGGCTCGACCTGCTCCGCCCCATCTACCAGGCGACCGCGTCCTACGGCCACTTCGGCCGGGAGGAGAAGGCCTTCACCTGGGAGCGCACCGACAAGAAGGGCGCGCTCCAGGCCGCCGCCGGCGGTCGCGCGCGGCGCCGGTAGCCGTCACGCCCGGGACCGGGGAGCCGCATGGGAACCCTCGCCGCGGTCCTCCTCGGACTGGTCCAGGCCGTCACCGAGTTCCTCCCGGTCAGCTCGACCGCCCACCTGCTGCTCGCGGGGGAGCTTCTCGGGGAGAGTCTCGGCGACGCGCGCTTCCGCGCCTTCGTGACCATCATCCAGACCGGCACCACGCTGGCGGTGCTCGTCTACTTCCGCGACGACCTCCGCCGTCTCGCCGCGGCCTGGTTCACGGGGATCCGCACGGGGCGCCCGATGGGCACGGCCGACGCCCGGCTCGCCTGGTACATCGCGCTCGGGACCCTGCCGGCGGCGGTGCTGGGCAAGCTCCTCGAGCACCGGATCGAGGCGCTCGGCAACGGGGTCATCGCCTTCTCGCTCGTCTTCTGGGGGCTCGTCATGGCCGCGGCGGAGCGCTTTGCCACCCACCGGCGCGAGATCTCCGACGTCACCGCCCGCTCGGCGCTCGCCATCGGGGTGGGGCAGGCGCTGGCACTCGTGCCCGGAACCTCCCGGTCCGGCAGCACCATCACCACCGGAATGCTCCTCGGCTTCTCCCGGGAAGCGGCGGCCCGGTTCAGCTTCCTCCTCTCGGTGCCCATCATCCTGGGGGCGGGGGTCTACAAGCTGGTCAAGGCGCTGCCGGTGCTGCGCGGTGAGCCCTCCTGGCGGAACGCCACGATCGTCGGCACCGTCGTGGCGGCAGCGGCCGGCTACCTCGTCATCGGCTGGCTGCTCCGCTACCTCCGGACCCGGACCACCTACCTCTTCGTCGTCTGGCGCGTCGTCATGGGTGCGCTCGTCGCGGTGCTCCTCTGGCAGGGGGTGCTGCCCGCCGCGGACGAGGCGCATGCGCCGCCGCCGTCCGCCACCGCCCGCCCGCGATGAGCGCCGACCGGCTCCGGCGCGCGGTGGCCGGGCGCCCCTTCTCCGTCCTGGACGTCTCGGCGCTCGAGGCGGGGTACCGAGACTCGCCCGGCCGGCTCGGCGAGGCGGCCGTGCTCGTGCCGGTCTTCTTCGACGCCGGGGAGCCGCACGTCGTCATGACCCGACGCCGCGCCGATCTGCGGATCCACCCGGGGCAGATCTCCTGGCCCGGCGGCCGGGTCGATCCGGGCGATGCCGACTCCCGCGCGGCGGCGCTGCGCGAGGCGCACGAGGAGGTCGGGCTCCTGCCCTCCGACGTGGAGGTCCTGGGTCGGCTCAGCGAGGCGCTCGCGGTGCTCTCCGGGTTCCGCTTGACGCCCTGGGTGGGGATCGTGCCATACGCATATCCTTACGTGGCCCAGCCGTCCGAGGTCGCGGGGATGGTCGAGTTCTCGGTGGCGGACCTCCTCGCGCCGGGGGTCCACCGGACGGGCACCCGGGAGGCGTTCGGAAGCGTGCACGTGGTCCACACCTTCGAGGTCCAGGGAGAGGTGGTCTGGGGAGCGAGCGCCCTCATCCTCCACGAACTCCTGACCGCATGGAGAGCCGCATGAAGATCTACCCGGTGGTGATGGCGGGCGGCAGCGGGACGCGGTTCTGGCCGCTCTCCCGGAAGAACCGCCCCAAGCAGTTCCTGCCCCTCGACGGGGACGAGCCGATGCTGGCGGCGACCGTGGACCGGCTGCCGCCGCTGGCGCGCATCCAGGACACCTTCGTGGTCTGCGGCCCGAACCACGCGGCCGCGGCGCGCCGCATCCTGCGCAAGCTGCCCCGGGAGAACCTGCTCGTCGAGCCCTGCCCGCGGAACACCGCACCCTGCGTGGGCCTGGCCGCGCTGCACGTGAAGCGGCGCGACCCGAAGGGGGTCATGGTGATGCTGCCGGCGGACCACCACGTGGCCCGCCCCGAGGCCCTGCGGGAGGCGCTCGCGGCCGGGGCGAAGCTCGCCTTCGAGGGGGCCGTGGCGACGATCGGAATCAAGCCGGACCGCCCCGAGACCGGGTACGGCTACCTGAAGGTGGGGGCGAAGCTGAAGGCGCTCGGGAAGGGGAAGAAGGCCTTCCACCCGGCGCGGGTGGAGCGCTTCGTGGAGAAGCCGGACGTGGTCACCGCGTCCCGCTACCTGGCCGAGGGGGGCTACCTCTGGAACTCGGGGATCTTCCTCTTCCGGGCCGACGTGATCCTGGAGGAGATCCGGCGGGCCATGCCGGTGCTCGGCGAGCAGCTCGCGGTCATCGAGAAGTCGATCGGGACCCCGGCCTACGGGCGGACGCTCGCGCGGGTATTCCCGGCGGCGCCCTCCATCTCCATCGACTACGGGGTGATGGAGAAGAGCCAGCGCATCGCGGTGGTGCCGGCCGAGTTCGGGTGGAGCGACGTGGGGAGCTTCGCGGCGCTGTCGGAGGTGCGGGAGCTCGACGACCTGGGCAACGTGGTCCAGGGGGACGCGATCGTCATCGACGGCCACGACAACGTGGTGCTGGGGCACGGGAAGCGGCCGGTGGCGGTGGTGGGGGTGGACGGGCTCGTGGTGGTGGACGCCGGCGACGCGGTGCTCGTGGTGCGCAAGGAGAAGGCCCAGGACGTGCGCAAGGCGGTCGAGGAGCTGAGGCGGCGCGGGCGCGAGGGGCTGCTGTAGGCGACGGGCAGGCGCAGGGGAGGAGACGACATGGCGAGCATCTCGAGGCAGATCTTCCGCGAGTACGACATCCGCGGGCTGGTGGACCAGGACCTCACCGAGGAGGCGGTGCGCCTGGTGGGCTGCGCGCTGGGCACCGAGGTGCGCGAGAAGGGCGGGCGGCGCGTGGTGGTGGGACGCGACTGCCGGGAGAGCGGCCCGCGCTTCGCGAAGGCGATGATCGCCGGGCTCACCTCGACGGGGGTGGACGTCACCGACCTGGGGGTGGTCCCGACGCCGCTCACCTACTTCGCCGCGGCCACCCTGCCGGTGGACGGCCTGGTGATGATCACCGGCTCCCACAACCCGCCCGAGTACAACGGCCTCAAGGTGGGCGTCGGCAAGAGCACGCTCCACGGGGAGGGGATCCAGGCGCTCCACCGGCGCATCGTCGAGGGGCGCTTCGCCACCGGGGCGGGCACGGTGGACACCCACGACATCGTCACGCCCTACCAGGCCTACGTCCGGGGAAATCTGAAGCTCGGCGCGCGGCGGCTCAAGGTGGTGGTGGACGCCGGCAACGGGACCGGCGGCGTGGTGGCGGTGCCCATCTTCGAGGCGCTGGGCGTCGAGGTGGTCCCGCTCTTCCTGGAGATGGACGGGCGCTTCCCGAACCACCACCCCGACCCCACCGTGGAGCACAACCTCGAGCAGCTGAAGGCGAAGGTGCGCGAGACCGGTGCCGACCTGGGCGTGGCCTACGACGGCGACGCCGACCGGGTGGGGGCGGTGGACGAGAAGGGGAACGTGCTCTGGGGGGACCAGCTCATGATCCTCTTCTCCCGGGCGCTGCTCGCCGAGAACCCCGGGGCGGCCATCGTGGGCGAGGTGAAGTGCTCGAAGACGCTCTACGACGACATCGCGGCCCGGGGCGGTCGCGGGATCATGTGGAAGGCCGGCCACAGCCTCATCAAGGCCAAGATGAAGGAGGAGGGGGCGCTGCTGGCCGGCGAGATGAGCGGCCACATCTTCTTCGCCCACCGGTGGTTCGGGTTCGACGACGGCATCTACTCGTCCGGGCGGCTCCTCGAGATCGTGTCCCGCACCGACCGGCCGCTGTCCACGCTCCTCTCCGACGTGCCGAGGACCTTCTCCACGCCCGAGATCCGCTACGACTGCCCGGAGGAGATGAAGTTCGAGCTGGTGCGCCGGGCCCAGGAGTGGTTCGCGTCCCGGTACGAGGCGGTGACGGTGGATGGCGTCCGGGTGATCTTCCCGGACGGCTGGGGGCTCGTGCGAGCCTCCAACACCCAGCCGCTCCTCGTCCTCCGCTTCGAGGCCCGGACCCCCGAGCGACTCGCCGAGATCCAGGCGCTCGTCACCGACAAGGTGGACGAGCTGAAGCGCGGCCTGGTCGCCTGATCGAAAAGACGGGAATCGGGCTGCTGTGGCGGGTTTCCGATAGTTCACTGAAAGTGAATACTCACTCACGGTAGACAACGGAGGGCGACGCGGGAGAGCCGGAAGGCTCCGAAACCCGGCGGGCGGCACGATCCAGACGGGTACACGGAGGGAGAGGGGAGCGGCGGCGACGCGAAAAAAGCGTGGCCGTCACCTTGCAACGTCGATCCGCGTTCGCTAATCTCCCTCTCGTCTTCGTCGTGCGTGGTAGGTGGTTGACCAATCGTCAGGGAGGTAACACATGGCTGCGAAGAAGAAGCCCGCCAAGAAGGCCGCCGCAAAGAAGCCCGCCAAGAAGGCTGCCGCAAAGAAGAAGTAGTGATGCCTTTGTGGCGCGAGGCAACTCGCGCCCAGGTCCTGCGGCCGCCTCCGGGCGGCCGCAGCCGTTTCGGGGGTCCATGTCCCTGCGGGAAAGCGAGATCCGGCAGCTCGTTGCGGAACTCGCGCCGCTCGCAGGTTCGCGGGTCGATGGGGTGCGGGGTCACGCCGAGCGCGTCCTGACCCTGGACCTGCGCGGGCCGGGCGGCGAGATCACGCTGCTCCTCTCCGGCGAGCCCGACCTCGCCCGCATCCACGTCGCCACCCGCCGACCCGCTCCGCTCGCCGACCCGCTCCCGTTCCAGGCGCCGTGGAGGCGCGAGCTCCTGGGCGCGCGGCTCACCGCCCTCGAGGTGACGACCGGCGACCGGGTGGTGATGCTCCGCTTCGATCGGGCCGCGGGCCCCATCTCCCTGGTGGTCGAGATGGCCGGCCGGGAGGGAAATCTACTGCTCGTCGACGATGCGGGGCGGATCCGGGCGCTCACCGGCAGGAACCTGTCGCCCCAGCGCGATCTCCGGCCCGGCCAGCCCTGGGTCCCCCCCGAGTCGCGGGAGGGGGAGGGCGGCCCGGCGCGCTTCCCGCCTGCCACGGGCACCGCCTTCCCGATCTCGGCGACGGTGGAGGCGGCCTACCGGACGCTGGAGGAGGAGCGAGCGCTCGCGGCGGCGCGACGGCGCCTGCGGGAGCCGCTCCGGGCGGCGGTCGCCCGGTCGCGGCGCGCGCTCACGAGGCTCGCCGACGAGGCGGCGCGGGTCCCCGCGGCCGAGGCCGACCGGCGCGCGGCAGACCTCCTGAAGCCGGTGCTGCACGAGGTCCCGCGGGGCGCGCGGGAGGTGACGGTCACCGAGTGGACCGAGGACGGCCCTCGCCCGGTGGCGATCGCGATCGACCCGGCGCTCACCCCCCGCGCCAACATGGAGCGCTTCTACCGGCGCTACCGGCGCATCGCCGAGAGCGCGGCCCGGGTCGAGGCCCGCACGGTCGAGGTCCGGGCTCTTCTCACGGCCCTGGAGGCGCTCCGCGCCGAGCTGGACGACGCCCCGCTCGCGGCGCTGGCGAGGCTCGAGCGGGAGGCGCGACGGCTGGGCGGCGGGCCCCGGCCGCAGCCGGTGCCCGGGAGGAAGGGTCGGCGCGACCGGGAGCCGGCGCTGCCCTATCGGTCCTTCCGCTCGCTCGCGGGGCTGCCCATCCTGGTGGGGCGCGGTGCCGCCGAGAACGACCAGCTCACCGTCCGGGTCGCGAAGGGCAACGACCTGTGGCTCCACGCCCGGGGGCGCACCGGAGCCCACGTGGTCCTGCGCCTTCCGAAGGGAGGGGCCCCCGACACGGAGAGCCTGCTCGACGCGGCCCACCTCGCCGCCCACTTCAGCGACGCCCGGGGCGAGGCGGCGCCGGAGGTGGTCTACACCCGGGCCCGCCATGTACGGAAGGTGAAGGGTACGGCCCCGGGGGCGGTGACCTACAGCCAGGAGAAGGGGATGGCGCTGCGGGTCGAGCCGTCCCGGGTGGAGCGGCTCCTCCAGGAGGAGGAGGGGGGAGGGACGTGAGTGCCTTCGACGCCCGCGAGGCCCCCCGGCCCGACCGCGTGGCGGAGGCCGAGCGGCTCGCCGACGCGGTGGCCGCCCGGCTCGGGGAGCCGGTGCGGCTCGTGGTGCACGACAACCGCCACACCATGGTCTCCTTCCGACGGGAGCGGGGGCGCATCCAGTTCCGCGTCCACCACCTCTTCCTCGGCTGCCCGCCCGAGGTGGTGGAGGCGCTGGCGGGATTCGTCCGGCCGGGGCGTGGCGACGGGCGCCGCACCGCGTCCCGCACCATCGACGCCTGGGTCCGCGATCACCGGGACCGCATCGCCCCGCCGCGCACCGGCCGCATGCAGGCGCGCGGGCGGGTCCACGACCTCCAGGCGATCCTCGACCGGCTCAACGCGGAGCACTTCGAGGGGACGGTCGAGGTGCGCATCGGCTGGGGGCGCAGCGGCGCGCTGCCGGGGCGCAGGTCCATCCGCACCGGGGTCTACCTGCACGCGGCCCGCGCCATCCGCATCCACCCGGCGCTCGACCGCGAGGAGGTCCCGGAGTTCTACGTCGCGTCGGTGGTCTTCCACGAGATGCTCCACCAGGTGGTTCCGCCGGCGGAGCGGGGAGGGCGCCGGACCATCCACGGGCGCGAGTTCCGGCGCCAGGAGCGCACCTTCCCCGACCACGCCCGCTCCCAGGCCTGGGAGCGGGAGAACGTCCACCTGCTCCTCGCATCGCCGCGACGGAGGTAGGGTCAGGCCTCGCGTCGGACCGCGCGGCTCCGCAGCGCGAGCGCGGCGCAGAGGAGCACGAGCGATCCCAGCGAGACCGCCGCGCCGATCCCCACCCAGCGGTTCCGGTAGGTGAGCCGGATCTCGTGACGCCCCGCCGTGACCGGCACCGCCTGGAAGGCGAAGTCGGCTCGGAGCAGCGGGGCCGGCCGTCCATCGACCGTCGCGGTCCAGCCCGGATAGAAGGGGTCGAGCACGACCACCAGTCCGTCGGCCGGCGCGGTGACGGTTGCCTGGAGGGCCGCCCCCTCCACCTGGATCGAGTCGGCCGCCACCGGTCCCACGGGCCCTCCGCTCGTCACGGCCGGCGGGAGCGGCGGCGGCTCGGGGAGGACCGCCAGGGTTCCCTGGGCGGCGCGCAGGAGCGGCCCGGTGACGGCGGAATCGGGGGCCACCTCCCAGGCGCCGGTCCAGAAGACCCGCGGCAGCGCGGGGGCGCGGAAGCCCACCATCCGGTTCTCCCATTCCCGCTTCCCCACGAAGAATTCCTGGAGCCCGGGCTGTGGACGGTCGGAGATGACGATGGGTGTGGCGAGCAGCGGCCAGAGTCGAGAGGAGGGATCGGCGCCGGGGAAGGTGGCGTCGCCGTTCGAGGCGGCGAGCCGGAAGACGCTGCCGAGGCGGGTGGCCTCGAGCAGTTCGCGCACCCGCTGGATGGACATCGGGCCGTAGCCCATCGTCCCCTCCCAGCCGTTCCGCAGCGGGGAGTTGATCGTGGCCCCCCACTTCGCGAGCACGCCGACCCGGCGCGGGTCGGGGGAGCGCGGGACGAAGGGCTGGAAGTCGTTCAGCGCCGGCACCTCGTCCTTCGAGAGGGACACGTCGTTGAAGCGGGAGAAGAGGTACCAGGGCTCGTAGAAGGCGAGCGCCACGATGGCGCCGCCGGCGAGTGCGCCGCGCAGCCCCTTCCAGACCACCGCCAGCCACAGCGCGCCGAGCCCGGAGACGAGCAGCGCGAACCAGGCGGTGCGACGGGTGGCCACAGGGTCGAAGGGGAATCCGGGGAGCCGGGGGAGGATGAGCGCGAGGAGGGCGGCCGCCGCGAGCACCCCCGCGCTCCGGAGCATGCGGCCGCGGGTGGGGCTGCGGCGCAGGGCCTCGAGCCCCTCGGCGGCGAGCAGCGCGACCGCGAAGGCGGTGACGAGCAGCCCCCGGGTGGGGACGCGGAAGCCGCCGTACCCGGGCAGCACCTTGTAGAGCAGCCAGTGGAGCCCGAGCGGCGCCTTCTCGCCCAGCGCGAGCCACGGGCCGAGCAGCGCCAGCACCGCGAAGAGGAGGATGCCGCGGCGCCTGGCCGGCGCGGCCACCGCGAGCGCCAGCGCCGGGATGCCCACGAAGCCGGTGGCCTCCCAGAGGTTGAGCCCCCAGCGCCCGTCCCCGTAGGCGCGCGGCAGGACGTAGAGGGCGAGCCCCCAGGCGTCCGGCCAGCGCCAGCTCGTGACGAAGGAGTAGTCCACCGCCACCGCCCGGGCTCCGAGGCGGGAGAGCTCGAGCGTGGGCAGGACGAGGACCGCGGCGAGCACGAAGCCCGCCGGGATGATGACGACGGCCCAGGCGGCGTCGCCCCTCCGCTGGGGCCAGAGGTCGATGGCCACGCGCAGCGCGTAGAGCCCCGCCACGATCGTCCCGAGGTGGGCCATCTGGGGCGAACCGCCCAGCCAGGCGAGCGCCGTCGCCACGGCGGCGACGAGAAGCCAGCGGGACCGGCGCTGCACCGCGAAGCCCTCCAGCCCGGCGAGCATCCAGGGCCAGAAGGCGGTGGTGGCGGCGAAGGTCCAGTGGACGACGTGGACCGTCTGCTTGGCCCCGAGCGCGAAGAGGACCGCGGCGAGCAGTCCCGACGCCGGCTTCAGGCCGCGCAGCCGCATCCACGCCGCCATGCCCCAGCCGGCGATGGTGAAGTGGAGGAGCGTCGCGAGGGTGAGCGACCGGGGTGCGTTCCAGGGGAGGGTGAGCCAGGTGGTCGGGGCGAAGACCGCCGCCTGCGGATCGGCGACGAGGGGGTAGCCCAGGAAGAACCCGCGCTGCCAGAGCGGGAGCTCGCCGTGGCGCAGCGCCGCCTGGACGGTCTCCCGGACCCCGTAGAAGAAGTAGCGCAGGTCGGAGCCGGAGAAGGCCATCCCCGGCCGCGCCGCGATCCAGTGGAAGGCGACGACGAGGACCGGCACCGCGGCGAAGACCCCCCACCAGGCCCGGTTCGATCCGTTCGTCGGGACGGGATCCTTCACGTCGCCACCTCCATCGCCTCGCCGCGTCCGGTGGCCGCGAGCTCGATCGCGGTCCAGGCGGCGAAGGCCGCGTAGACGCCGGTTCGGACCCCCTCCTCCGCGTAGTACCAGCCGTCGAAGAACCAGAGGAGGTTCCGCCCGGAGCGGACCTCGAAGGCCAGGTGGTAGTCCACGATCGAGATGGCCACGAGCGCGACGAAGAGCCACCTCGGCGCGGCCACGAGCGCCCCGGCCGCGAAGGCGTAGAGGGCGTACTGCGGGCTCCAGACCTTGTTGGTCGCCACCCAGGTGACGAGCACGAGCGCCGTCCCGAGCCGGACGGCCCGCGCCCGCTGCTGCGGTGCCGCGCGCCAGGCCAGGAGGGCGGCGGCGAGAGATGCGATGGCGACGAAGGCGCCCGAGAGGGCGTTGAGCAGCGCCGGGTCCGAGAGGCGCAGGACCTCCCAGACCGAGTTCTCGGCGGACCGGCCGCCGTTGAAGCTCCAGAACCAGGACCAGTTCGCGGGCGCGGCGAGCGCCACCGGAAGATTCACTGTGAGTAAAACCAGGAGGAAGGTCGCGCCGGCCCGTGCCAGGGAACCGGTGCGGCGCTGCCCGGCCATCTCCCCGATGGCGGCGGGGAGGAGCGCCACCGGCCAGAGCTTGGCCGAGACCCCGAGCGCCGCCCACGCGCCGGCGGCGGCCGGGCGGTCGCGCTCCGCGGCCAGGACGGCGGCGAGGAGCAGCGCGATGGGGAGGAGGTCCCAGTTCAGCGCGCCGAAGTAGGCGATGGCGGGCGTGCCGGCGAGCCACCACGGGCTCGCGCCCGGGAGCCGGCGGAGCAGCGCGACGGACGCCATCAGGCAGAGCCAGAGCAGCCCCACGCTCGCCCCGAAGTGGGCCGCCTGCCCACCCGGGAGGAACGAGGGGGCCCAGAGTGCCGCGCCGAGCAGCACCGGATACTCGATCCGGTCCTCCAGGTAGGGCAGCGGCCGACCGCCGTTCAGGTACCGGTCGCCGGTCATGGCGAGCAGGTCCGAGTAGGCGTGGTTCGCGAACGCCCAGGGGCGGTAGGCCACCGCGGGGTGGTCGAGCCCCCGGGCCAGGAACGCCCAGCCGAGCGCCATCCAGGCGGTGGCGACGAGGTACGGGGCGGCTCTGCGGAGGCGATCTCTGCCGGACGGCGACATCGGAGGCCGGATGATTAGCAGGGAGCCCTGCGCCGGTCTACCATGAGGGCGTGAGCACGCTCGAGCGCATCGTGGCGACCCTCACCGATGCGCTCGCACGGACCGGGCCGGCGGCGCCGGCCATCCTCTTCCTCGGCAGCCTGATCGAGTACGTCTTCCCGCCGTTCCCCGGCGACACGCTCGTGGTGCTGGGGGCCTGGTACGCGGTGAACGGGACCATCTCCTGGCCGGTCGCCTTCGCGGCGACCACCTCCGGAGCGGTGCTGGGGGCCTGGATCGACTACCGGGTGGGGGTCGCGCTGGGCGCTGCGCTGGAGCGCGGCGCGGCGCGGCGCGGCCCGATCACGCTCGAGCACGTGCGACAGGTGGAGGCCGGCTACGCCCGGTACGGGGAGTGGTTCCTGCTCGCGAACCGGTTCTTGCCCGGCATCCGCGCCTTCCTCTTCGTCGGGGCGGGCGCGGCCCGGCTTCCGGTCGGGAAGGTGCTCCTCTGGGGCGGCATCTCGGCCGCGGCCTGGAACGCGCTCCTGCTCCTCGCCGGCGCCTTCCTGGCCCGGAACCTCGACGACCTGGTCGGCCTGCTCGAGCGCTACACCACCATGGCGTGGGTGGCCATGGTGGTCGTGGCCGCCATCTTCCTCGTCCGCTTCCTGGTCCGGCGGGCGAAGGGCAAGGGGAAGTGAAGGAACTGCTCCTGCTCCTCCTCGTGGCGCTGCCCGACGCGGCCACGAAGGACTACCGCGTCGAGATCGGCGGGGAGCCCGTCGGAACGGCCCGTCTCGCGGTCCGCTGCGATCGGGCCAGCTGCTCGGCGCGCTTCGAGACCGCGCTTCGCGTGCCCGACGCCGGCGGGGGTGGCGTCGCTCGGCGGACCGTCTCCGCGTCCACCGACCGCGCCGGGAACCTGCTCGAGGCGGAAACGGCGGGGCGCCGCCGGAAGGGGGCCGGCGACGGGGTGGCCTCGATCCTCGCCGAGACCTTGCTCGCCGGCGCCGCCGAGGGGGAAAGGCGCTGCGTGCCGGTCGAGGACGTCGAGACCGGTCGCCGCGGCGGGGCCTGCGCGATCCGACGGGGCACCTGGCTCGACGGGGAGGTCCTGGGGGAGCGTGTCCGCTTCCGCGCAGCGGGGGACGGACTGCCCGACGAGGTGCTGCTCCCCGCTCAGGGCACGCGCTTCGTAGCCGACCCCGCCGCCACGGTACCGGCGCGGGCGCCGGCGGCCTTCGGCGGCACGGTTCCAGCGCCCCCGAACGCCGAGGTGGAGCGCGCCATCCGCTTCTGCGGCCTCCCGCCGGAGCCGGAGGATCCCGAGATCCCGGTGGTGGGGCTGACCCGCGATTTCCCGGAGCGCGGGAACTGCCAGGAGCGGTCGGCCGCCTACCTCCGCCGGGCACGGGAGGACGGTCTCGAGGGGCGGCTCGTCGTCGGCGTGGCCTGGGACGGGGCCCGGTTCGTCTGGCACGAATGGGTGGAGGTGGCGGCCGCCCGCCGGTGGATCGCCGTCGACCCGAGCTTCCGGCAGCTCCCCGCCCAGGCGCCCCGCTTCGCGGTGGCGCGCTTCGCCCCCGGGGACGAGGACGCTCGCGCCGAGGCCGGCCGGAAGGTCCTCGCCTGCTGGGGCAAGGCGGGGATCACGCGCGTACCGTGATCGCGGCTACGTCGCCCGCCGGGCCAGGAACCGCACCAGCGCCCCGGCCTTCGGCACGAGGGACGCGAGCTCGATGTACTCGTCGTGCGTGTGGAATCCGGCGCCGCGCGGGCCGAGCCCGTCGATGGAGGGAACCCCCGCCGCGCCCGTGATCGACGCATCCGAGCCGCCGCCGGAGAGCGGCGCCTCGCCGGCCGCCAGCCCCGCCTCGCGCTGGCACTCCCCGTACTCGGCCGCGAGCGCCGCCGACGCCTCGGTGCGCACGAGTGCCGGCCGGTTGCCCGGGCGCGTCACCTCGATGCGCGTCCCGGGGATCGCCGACGCGCGGACCGCCTCCGCGATGTCCCGGAGCACCGCCTCGCCGTCCTCCGGTGCGACGAACCGGACGTCCACCTCGCAGCGGGCCGCCGCGGGGACCGTGTTGCGCGTCGTGCCCCCCTCGAACCGTCCCACGCTCACGGTCACGCCGCGGCCGTAGTCGGTGAGCCCCTGGATCCGATCGACGAGGCGCGCGAGCGCCCACACCGCGTTCCGCCCCTTCTCGTGGTCGCCGCCGGCGTGCGCCGCCACCCCCTCGGCCCGGACGTCGAGCGACGCGATCCCCTTGCGCCGGGTGACGATGAGGTCCCCCGTCCTCCCCGACTCGAGACCCAGCGCCGCGGCGGCACCGCGGGAGCGCTCCACCGTCACGCCGTGCGACGCCGGCGATCCCACCTCCTCGTCCCCCACCACGATGCCGCGCACCGGGATCCGCGCGAGCAACCCGCCCTCCCGGAGCGCCCGGAGCGCGAAGATCCCGAGGACCAGGCCTCCCTTCATGTCGAGGACGCCCGGTCCCATCGCGCGACCTCCCTCCGAGCGGTACCCCTCGAAGGTGCCGGGCGGGAAGACGGTGTCGGAGTGGCCGATGAGGAAGGTGAACGGGCCGGGCGCCGGGGAGGCGAAGAGGAGCGTGTCCCCGAAGGCGCCACCCGGGACGCGCTCCACCGCCACCCCGCTCGCGGCGAGCTCCGCCTCCACCATCGACGCCACCGCGTTCACGCCCGCGACGTTGCGCGTGGAGGAGTTCTGCTCGACGAGGCGTCGCAACAGCGCTTCCATCGCGGGGAGCTGCCCGGAGAGCCATGCCAGGGCGGTAGGGAGCGGCAGGTCCACGTCGTCGGCCTCCATCGGCGCGCGTGCCAGCGCGGCCGAGCCGGTATATGGTTTTCGCATGGCAGGAAGCAAGCGGTTCCGGGCCGCGGTGATCGGCGGCTCCGGCTACGGCGGCGCCGAGATGATCCGCCGGCTCCTCCTTCACCCGGACGTCGAGCTCTGCCGGGTCGCGTCGGTGGACTTCGTGGGGGAGCCCCTCTCGGCGGCCCACCCGTCGCTCGAGGGGCGCAGCGCGATCCTCTTCGAGGACCTCTCGCCGGCCGCCGCCGCGGAGGGCATGGACGTCGTCCTGCTCGCGCTCCCGCACAAGGTCACCGCCGCGAAGGTCCCGGAGATCGTGGCCCTGCCCTCGGTGCGGGTCATCGACATGTCGGGCGACTTCCGGCTGCGAGACGCCGCCTCCTACGCCCGATCCTACGGGCAGCCGCACCCGCACCCCGAGATGCTGGGGAGCTTCGTCTACGGCCTGCCCGAGCTGAACCGCGAGGCCATCCGGGGCGCACGCCTCGTCTCCGCGCCGGGCTGCTTCGCGACCGCCATCCAGCTCGGGCTCCTCCCGCTCGCCCGGGCCGGCCTGCTCGAGGGACCGATCCACGTGCAGGGGATCACCGGCAGCTCGGGCTCCGGCGTGGCGCCGCAGGCCACCACCCACCACCCGGTCCGCGCCGGGAACCTGCGCGCCTACCGGCCCCTCTGGCACCAGCACGTCCCGGAGGTGGAGGAGTCGCTCACCTCGGCCGGCGCGCGCGACCTGCAGCTCCGCTTCGTCCCGGTCTCGGCGCCGCTCGTGCGCGGGATCCTCGCCACCGCCTTCGTCGAGCTCCCGGAGGAGTGGACCGGCGAGCGGCTCGACGCGCTCTTCCGCACGGCCTACGCCGGGGAGCCGTTCGTCCGCGTCCCGGCGCGTCGGCTGCCCGAGGTGGCGGCGGTGTCCGGCTCCAACTTCGCCGAGGTGGGCGTGGCGGCCGGCCCGGTCTGGCGCGGCCGCCGGACGGTCACCGTGATCTCGGCCATCGACAACCTGGTGAAGGGCGGCGCCGGGCAGGCCATCCAGGACATGAACCTCGCGCTCGGCCTCGACGAGCGCGCTTCCCTCGAGGACCCGGGCCCCTGGCCTCCGTGAGACCGACCATGTCGCTCCACCCGTCGAAGCTCTTCGCCCTCCTCGCCGCCGCGTCCCTCGCAGGTCCGGCCGCTGCGCAGTCCACGCCCCCTTCCTCCGCCGCGCCCCGGCTCGACCTCCCGCCCGTCTCCGCCCGCCCCACCGGGCAGAGGCTGCCCGGCAAGGTGATCTGGTTCGATCTCCTCTCCCTCGATCCGGCCCGGGCGCGCCCCTTCTACGCCGGGGTGCTGGGCTGGACCTTCGAGGAGCGCGGCACCTACTCCATCGCGCGGGACGGGAACGTCCCGGTGGCCGGGCTCATCCCCATGCCTGCGCCCCGGAGCGGCGCACCGGCGCCGCAGTCCCGCTGGATGCCGCTCATCTCTGTCTCCGACGTGGCCCGCGCCGCCGCGACGGCCCAGGCCGCGGGAGGGCGGGTGCTCGAGGGGCCGGGCAGCCTGGGGCGAAGGGGACGCTACGCCGCGGTGGCCGACCCGCGCGGCGCCCAGTTCGTCCTCATCACCGCCGCGGGCGGCGATCCCGTGGACGCCGACGCGCCGCCCCCCGGCTGGATGTGGGCCGAGCTCTGGACCGACGACCTCATGGGCGAGGCCGCCTTCTACAAGAAGGTCGTGGGCTACGAGGCCTGGCAGGTGGGGTCGGGCAAGCAGGCCACCTGGATCTACGCGTCGGGCGGGCGCCCGCGGGCTCGTGCGTCGCGCATGCCCTTCGAGAAGGTTCCCTCGCAGTGGCTCCCGTACGTGGTCGTGAAGGACCTCCCCGGCGCGCTCGTCCGGGTGGCGGAACTCGGGGGCACGGTGCTCCGCAAGCCCGGCACGAAGGGGCCCCAGTTCGCGGTGGTCGCCGATCCGGGGGGTGCCGCGTTCATCCTCGAGCAGCGCCCCGAGCAGCAGGACGAGGAGGTGGCCCAGTCGCAGCCCCCGCCGCCTCCTCCGCCCCCCGCCGCGAACCCCGACCCCTACGGCATCGATGCGGCCCAGCGGATGTCCCAGGAGGAGGCGGCCGCGCAGGCCGCCGCATCGGCCGCTCCGCCCTACCTCCCCGGGAACACCGAGGTGATCGTCGCCGCCCCGGCGCCGTACGCCAACGTCTGGATCGCACCGCCGGCGTGGGGTCCGTACTGGGGCCCGGGCTGGGGCATGCCGCCGGGATGGGTGGGCGCCCCCTGGTGGGGAGCCCCTCCATACTGGGGCCCCGGCTACGTCGCGCCCGGCTACGGTGCGTGGCGCGGCGGCTACAATCGAGGCTACTACCCCGGGTACCGGGCCCCTCCCGGCATGGCGCCCGGCGGACCGCGCCCGCCCGCTCCGGGCTACCGCCCCCCCGCGCCCGGCCCGGGAACGCGCGGCGGCGCCCCGGCAACCCGCGGCACCGCGCCCGCGCCTCGCGGCGGGTCGGCTCCGGCAACCCGCGGCACCGCACCCGCCCCCCGCCACTAGGAGAGACCCGTGAAGACCATCGTCGTGAAGATCGGCGGCGAGATCGCCGGAACCCCGGAGATGGACGCCGTGGCCCGGGACATCCGCGCCCTGCTCGAGGACGGGCACCGGGTGAGCATCGTCCACGGCGGCGGCCCGCAGGCCACCGCGCTCCAGAAGGTGATGGGGCTCGAGACCCGGATGGTGGCCGGCAAGCGCTTCACCGATCCGGAGACGCTGGAGGTCATGAAGTACGCGGTGGCCGGCAAGGTGAACGTGGACGTCTGCGCGCGCCTCCTCGCCGCCGGGGTCCTCGGCGTGGGGCTGCACGGGGCGAGCGGCCACGTCATCGTTGCTCGCCGCCGCCCGCCGCGCGTCATGACCGGGGCCGGCCCCGACCCCATCGACCTCGGCCTCGTGGGGGACGTGGTGGGCTTCAACCTCCCGCTCCTCGGCGACCTCTGGGCCCGCGGCTACGTCCCGGTGCTCGCCTGCCTGGGCTGCGACCGGGAAGGGCAGCCGCTCAACATCAACGGCGACACCGTGGCCAGCCAGCTCGCCGGGGCCCTGCGGGCCGACGCGCTCGTGCTCGTCACCTCCGCCCCTGGGGTGCTCCGCGACGTGAAGGACCCCGGGAGCCGCATCCCCAGGATCACTCACAGTGAATTCACTCAGGGTGTAGAAAGCGGCGCCATCTCCGGCGGGATGATCCCGAAGCTGGAGGAGTCCTTCGAGGTGCTGAAGGACGGCGCGCGGTCGGTGGTCATCGTGGGGCGCCTCGCGCCCGGCGACCTCCGCCGCGCGGTGGAGGAGCCGGGGAGCGTGGGCACGGTGCTCGTGGAGGGGTAGGCCGGCTACCGCCCCTTCACCACCGCCCGCGCGAGTGCGAGAACGGTCATGGGCCTCTCTCCTCCTCCGGTTTCACGCGCCGGAAGTCGCGCCACAGCAGGAGGTCGTAGACGATCTTGAGCCCACCGGCGAGGAGGAACGGCACGCTCGCCAGCGCCGGCACCGCGAAGAGGGGTCCGGCGGCAAGCGGGGCGATCGACGAGCCGATGGTGCGCGCGATCCCCGTGACCCCGGCCGCTGCGGAGCGTTCGTCGGGTGCCACCACGGCCATCGTGTAGGACTGGCGCGTGGGGACGTCCATCTGGGAGATGGAGAAGCGGAGCAGGAGCACGCCGATGGCGAGCGGGAGCGTCGGCATGAAGGGCACGAGGAGGAGGAGCAGGTTGGAGGGCAGGTGGGTGAACACCATGGTGTTCACGAGCCCGATGCGCCCCGCCAGCCACCCCGCCGAGAGCGCCGAGATCCCCGCCAGCACGTTGGCCCCGAAGAAGATGGCCCCCAGCGTGCCCTCGTCGGCGCCGAAGCGCACGTGGAACCACCAGGCGACGAAGCTCTGCACCACGAACCCGCCCGCGAAGGCGTCGAGGGCGAAGAGGGAGGAGAGCCGGAGCACCACCTTGCGCGAGCCGCGCAGGCCGAGGCCGGGCTCGAGGAAGCTGGGGCGGTGGTGGACGCGACCCGTCGGAGGCGCCTCCACCGAGGGCCCGAGCCGCGTGAAGAGGAGCAGGAGCGCCGCGCCCAGCACCGCGTACCCCAGCACCACGGCACGGTTGGCGTGGAGGGGCGAGAACCCGCGCCCCTGCAATCCCTGGGAGAGGAGGCCGCCGCAGAGGGACCCCAGGGCGGTGGCGAAGGACCCGGCCAGCGCGTACCAGGAGAAGACCCGGGTCCGCTCCTTCGCGGGGAGCGTCTGGGCGAGGGCGGCCTGCTCGATGGCCAGGAACGGCCCCACCTCGTTGCCGGCCGGGCTGATGATCCCGATGGTGGCGGCGACGAGAAGCACCCAGAACGAGGTGGTGGCCGCGAAGAGCAGGCCCGCAGCCACCATCATCCCGGCGCCGAGGAGCAGCATCCGCCGCCGTCCGATCCGGTCGGCGCGGGTGGTGATCCAGAGCGAGAGCACCGTGTCGCCGAGGAGCGTGAGCGAGAGGAGCAGGCCGATGCGCCCCTCCGAGAGCCCGGCCTCGGAGAGGTAGAGCACGAGCACGACGGCGAGGAAGCCGTAGGCGAAGAGGCGCAGGCTGCGGGTGGTGAAGAGCAGCGCGACGTCGCGGGAGGGGCGGGCGACCACGCCCACGTTATAAGCGCCTCCGGCCCCGTCGAGGAGGTTCCCGTGCCCGAATCCCCCGGTTTCGTCGCCTTCGCCGTCGAGCTGCTCTCCCGGGTCGGCCCCGTCCGCGCCCGCGCCATGTTCGGCGGGCACGGCGTCTACTGCGGCGACCTCATGATCGGCCTGGTGGACGACGACGAGCTCTTCCTGAAGACCGACGCGGAGTCACGGCCCCGCTTCGAGGAGGCGGGCTGCCGCCGCTGGGTCTACACGGGCGGCGGGCGCACGACGGAGACGAGCTACTTCCGCCCGCCGGACGAGGCCCACGAGTCGCCCGAGGAGATGGAGCCCTGGGGGAAGCTGGCGCTCGCCTCGGCGCGCCGCGCGGCGGCGGCGAAGCGGGCCCGGAAGAAGTCGAAGCCGTGACGGATTTCCGTCCCTTTCGTATGGTTTTCCATCCATGAAGACCACGCTCGACACCGACTTCCATCGGTTTCCCTGGGTGGAGGTGCTCGACCCCACCGCCCGCCCGCCGCGACGTCAGGTCCCTCCCTGCTTCGCAGCGAGCGCGTCCACCCCGGCCTTGGCGCACTGGCCGTCCTGGGCCGACGTCGCGCCCGAGATGCCGACGGCGCCCACGATCTTGCCGTCCACGACGATCGGGAGCCCGCCCTCGAGCGGGGTCGCGCCGGGGAGCTTCGTGTAGTTCACCTTGCCCCCGAGCACGACGTCCTCGAAGGCCTTGCTGGGGCGCCGGAAGGCCGAGGAGGTGCGCGCCTTCTCCAGCGAGGCCTCGACGCTGCCGTACTGGGTGTTCTCGCTCTTCTCGAAGTAGGCGAGGACGCCGCCCGAGTCCACCACCGAGACGGCGACGTTCCATCCGTTCTTCTTCGCCTCGGCGAGAGCGCCCGCGGCCACCTTCCTGGCGGCCTCGGTCGTGATGGGAGCTCCGTAGGGGATCGGCGCCGACTGGGGCACCGCGGCGAGGGGAACGGCCAGGGCGACGGCGAGGACGATCGCGGGGAACCACTTCATCGGGTTGCGCACGGGGAACCTCCGGGAGAGAGAACCCGCGCTCGATAGGCGCACGGGGAAGGCGGCGCCCGTCCCGGTTGGGTCAGTCGAACGGGACGAGGTCGATCTCGTCCCCCGGCGCCACGCCGAGCAACCGCCGGGCCTCCCCGGGCAGCCGAACCCCGGAGGAATCGAGCCGCGCCGCCGTCCGCACCGCCCGGAAACGGTTCGCCCCCCTCTTTCGGGCCAGCCCGACCAGGAACTCGGCGTCGCGCCGGCCGGGGACGAGCGGATCGGCGAGGAGCCGGGCCCGCCGGTGCTGGCGGACGAGCGTCACCTCGGCCAGCTTCGCCTCGTAGTGCGGCCCGCCGTCGAAGGGGTCGATGCGATCGACGCCGCGGAACCCGATCCGCTCCAGCATCCGCCGCGCACCCTCGGTGGATCGCCCCACCTTCCCGAGCATCCGCTGGACGCGGAGCGGCAGCAGCGTGGCGTAGAACTCCCCGGCCGGGAAGAGCTGCTGGATGAACTCCTTGCCCTGCCGGCTCCGCTTGTCGGCGTCCTGGTAGTCGAGGCCGGTGAAGCGGCGGCCGAAGCTCTCCCAGAAGAGGCTCCTCCCGTTCCGGGCGAGCGGCGGCATGAGCTCGGCGAGCACGGTGTCGCGGAACCGCTCCGGATGCATGGCCATGAGGAGGAACCGCACGTGCGAGAGCTGCTTGCCCGGCCGGTCCGGTCCGCGCCGCCGCCGCGGGTCCACCACCAGCCCGCCGACCTCGGTGGGGCCGTCGAAGTGGAAGCCGATGGAGAGGACCCGGTGGCGGAAGTGGCGGTCGAGGGTGGACGAGTAGCTCTCCCGCTCGGTCACGTCGAGGAAGGTGCAGGGGGACTCGCGGGTGCCGTGCTGGGCGATCACCATGGACGTGCCGAGCACGCGCCCGGTCCGCGGGTCCTCGAGCACGAAGACGTAGCTCCGGCGGAGCGGGTCGGCGATGCGCCCGGCGAAGCTCCGGACCGAGCGGTCGACGATGCCCGAGAGCGCCCGCTCGTCGGCGGGGAGGTTCACCGAGTTGAGCACCCGGGCCAGCGCGCGCAGCCGAGGAAGGTCGGATCGCCGGACGTCGCGGAGGAGCAGCACGGACCGAGATTGGCACGTGGCGCCCCTCGTGTCATGAAGGTCGGATGCGATCGGTGGTGCAGCGCGTGACCCGCGCCGTGGTCCGCGTGGACGGGCGGGTGGTGGGGGAGGTGGGGCACGGGCTGGCCGTGCTCCTCGGCGTCGCGGCGGGGGACTCGGCCGACGACGTCCGCTGGACCGCCGACAAGCTGGCCCAGCTCCGCATCTTCGAGGACCCGGCCGGCAAGATGAACCTGTCGGTGAGGGACGTGGGAGGGGCGGTCCTCCTCGTCAGCCAGTTCACCCTGCTCGGCGACGCCCGCAAGGGGAACCGTCCCGGCTTCACCGGGGCCGCCCCGCCCGAGGAGGCGAACGCCCGCTACGAGGAGGTGGCCGGGATGCTCCGCGCGCGCGGGCTCCCGGTGGCGACCGGCGTCTTCCGGGCCCACATGGAGGTGGAGCTCGTGAACGACGGTCCGGTCACCCTGATCCTCGACTCGCGGGGCGAGTAGCGCCGGGGTATCCTCCCTCGACCGGGCGGTCCCTCGCGGATCGCCCCCTTCGAGGTGAACCGTGGCCGACTGTCTGTTCTGCAAGATCGTGCGCAACGAGATCCCGGCGAAGCTCCTCTTCGAGGACGACGACGTCATCGCCTTCGAGGACATCAACCCGCAGGCCCCGGTCCACGTGCTCGTGGTCCCCCGTCGCCACATCCCCACGCTGAACGACCTCGCGCCCGGGGACGACGCACTCATGGGAAAGATGGCGCGGGTGTCGGCGACCATCGCCCGGGACCGGGGCATCGCCGAGCCGGGCTGGCGCAGCATCGTGAACGTGAACCGGGAGGGCGGTCAGCTGGTCTTCCACGTGCACATGCACTGCATGGGAGGAAGGCCGATGTTCTGGCCGCCTGGATAGAACTTGAGAGAAGTCAAGGATTTCCAGCCCTAGATTCATGCCGCGGTGCGGCTTGAAGCCGGGGGGTCGATTCTGGGATCAAGGGAGTTCATGCCGCTCCTGCGCGTGAACAACCTGATACTTCACTTCCGGGGGGTGACCGCCCTCTCCGACGTCAGCTTCGAGGTCCGCCGCGGCGCCCTGCACGCCGTCATCGGCCCGAACGGCGCCGGGAAGACGAGCCTCCTCAACTGCATCAGCGGGGTCTACCGTCCCCAGCGAGGCTCGGTCGAGTTCGAGGGGAAGGACGTGACCCGGCTCTCGCCGGCCTCCCGGACCCGGATGGGCGTCGCCCGCACCTTCCAGAACATCGCGCTCTTCCGGGGGATGACCGTCCTCGACAACCTCCTCATCGGTCGGCACACCCACCAGAAGGAGGGGCTCCTCGCCGGCGGCATCTACTACGGACCGGCCCGCAGGGAGGAGATCGCCAACCGCGAGGTGGTCGAGGACATCATCGACTTCCTGGAGATCCAGCACATCCGCAAGAAGGTGGTCGGGACGCTCGCGTACGGCCTGCAGAAGCGGGTCGAGCTGGCGCGGGCCCTGGCGCTCGAGCCGAAGCTGCTCTTGCTCGACGAGCCCATGGCCGGAATGAACGCCGAGGAGAAGGAGGACATGGCCCGCTTCATCCTCGACATCAACGAGGACCGCGGGACCACCATGATCATGATCGAGCACGACATGGGGGTGGTGATGGACGTGTCGCACCGGGTCACGGTGCTCTCCTTCGGCGAGAAGATCGCCGACGGTACGCCCCAGGAGGTGCAGGGCGACCGGGCGGTCCAGGAAGCCTACCTGGGGCAAGCGCAGTAACCGGGGGAGCTCGCACGTGGCCGACATCCTCGACACCCTCCTGGGAAACGACACCTTCCCCAAGCTCCTCGTCCGCAACGCCGGGCTTCACCCCGACAGGGTGGCCATGCGGGAGAAGGAGTTCGGGATCTGGCAGCCATTCACTTGGCGTGAATATCACGACCACGTCCGGGACTTCTCCATGGGGCTCGTCTCGCTGGGGATGCAGCCCGGCGACAAGGTGGCCATCATCGGGGACAACCGCCCGGAGTGGGTCTGGGCCGAGGTGGCCGCCCAGGGCGCCGGCGGCGCGTCGGTGGGGCTCTACCAGGACTCCAACCTCAACGAGGTGGCGTTCGTCATCGACCACTGCGACGCCACCTTCGTGGTCGCCGAGGACCAGGAGCAGGTCGACAAGATCCTCGACATGCTCGAGAAGCTGCCCAAGGTCCGCGCCGTGATCTTCACCGATCCCCGCGGTCTGCGGAACTACGACCATCCGAAGCTCCTCTCCTTCGAGGGGGTGGAGGAGAAGGGGCGGGAGTACCTGGCCCACCGGCCCGAATCCTGGGAGGAGAGCGTCCGGCGCGGCAAGGTCTCCGACGTGGCCATCATCTGCTACACCTCGGGCACCACCGGGTTTCCCAAGGGGGCGATGCTCTCCTTCCGGAATCTGTTGTCGATGTCCCTCTCGCTGAGCTCCGTCGATCCCAAGCTGCCCGACGACGAGTTCGTCTCCTTCCTCCCGCTGGCCTGGATAGGCGAGCAGATGATGTCGCTCTCCACCGCGCTCGCGGTGGGCTTCACGGTGAACTTCCCCGAGCAGCCCGAGACGGTGATGGAGGACATCCGGGAGATCGGGCCGAACGTGATGTTCGCGCCGCCCCGCATCTGGGAGAACCTCACCTCCACGGTGCAGGTGAAGATCATGGACACCACCCCGTTCAAGCGCTTCATGTACGAGCGCTGGATGCCGGTGGGGCAGAAGGTGGCCGACCTCCGGTTCCAGAAGAAGCCGGTGCCGACCGGGCTGGCCCTCCTCCACAAGCTGGGGTACTGGGCGCTCTTCCGGGCGCTGAAGGACCGGCTCGGCTTCAGCCGCCTGCGCAGCGCGTCCACCGGTGGCGCCGCACTCGGCCCCGATGTCTTCCGCTTCTTCCACGCCATGGACGTGCCGCTCAAGCAGATCTACGGGCAGACCGAGATCAGCGGCATCTCCTGCATCCACCGCAGCGACGACATCCAGTTCCACACCGTGGGGGTGCCCATCCCCGGCACCGAGGTGAAGATCTCCGACAAGGGGGAGATCCTCTCCCGCAGCGACGCGGTCTTCCTCGGGTACTACAAGAACGACGAGGCCACCGCCTCGACCGTCTCCGACGGCTGGCTCCACTCCGGCGACGCCGGCTACCTCGCCGAGGACGGCCAGCTCGTGGTCATCGACCGCATCAAGGACGTGATGCAGCTGGCCGACGGCACCCAGTACTCGCCCCAGTTCATCGAGAACCGGCTCAAGTTCTCCCCCTTCGTGAAGGAGGCGGTGGTGGTGGGCAAGGGGCGCCCGTACCTCACCGCCATGCTCAACATCGACATGGGCGTGGTGGGGAAGTGGGCGGAGAAGAACAAGATCTCCTACACCACCTACACCGACCTCTCGGCCAAGCCCCAGGTCTACGACCTCGTGCACAAGGAGGTCGACCAGGTCAACGAGACGCTCCCGGCGGCCGCCAGCATCCGCAAGTTCGTCCTCCTCTACAAGGAGCTGGACGCCGACGACGAGGAGCTGACCCGCACGCGCAAGGTGCGGCGCGGCTTCGTGGAGGAGCGCTACAAGGTGGTCATCGACGCGCTCTACGGCGACCGGGAGGCGGTGGACATCGACACCACCATCAAGTTCCAGGACGGCAAGACCACCCGCATCCAGACCACGCTGCTCGTGCGCATCCTGGCCCAGAGCACCGGAAAGGCAGCCTGATGGAGTTCTTCCTCCAGCTCCTGCTCAACGGGGTGGTGGTGGGGAGCATCTACTCCCTCGTCGGGCTGGGCTTCGTCGTCATCTACAAGTCCACCAGCGTGCTCAACTTCGCCCAGGGCGAGTTCCTGGTGCTGGGCGCCTACATCTGCCTGACGCTCACCGTGCAGTACCAGGTGCCCTTCTTCTGGGCCTTCCTGCTCACGCTCGTCTTCTCCGCGCTCATGGGCATCCTCACCGAGCGGCTCATCCTGCGCCCCATGATCGGGGAGCCGGTCATCTCCCTCATCATGGTGACGCTGGGGCTCTCCTCGCTGCTCAAGGCCATCGTGCAGGGCATCTGGGGCACCGAGCTCCAGCCCTTCCCGAACATCTTCCCGGCCGAGCCGGTGCGCATCGGGCCCCTGCCCGTCTCGCAGGGGTACCTCTACAGCCTTCTCAGCGTGGCGGTGCTGCTCATCCTCTTCACGCTCTTCTTCAAGTACACCCGCTCGGGGGTGGCCATGCGCGCCACCGCCTTCTCGCAGCAGGTGTCCCTCTCCATGGGCATCTCGGTGAAGCGCATCTTCGCGCTCGCCTGGTCGATCGCCGCGGTGGTCTCGGCCATCGGCGGCGTGCTGCTCGCCGGCGTGCGCGGCGGCCTCGACGGGGCCATGGCCTTCTTCGGGCTCAAGGTCATCCCGGTGGTGATCCTGGGCGGGCTCGACTCCATCGCCGGGGCCATCGTGGGCGGCCCGATCATGGGCATCCTCGAGAACCTGGCGGGTGGATACCTCGACCCGCTGGTGGGGGGCGGGGCCAAGGAGGTCGCGCCCTTCGTCGTGCTGGTTCTCATCCTCACCATCAAGCCGTACGGCCTCTTCGGCAAGATCAAGATCGAGCGGGTCTAGGAGGACACGGATGCGCTGTGGGGATTTCCGCCAGAGCTACGCCGAGGACATGTCGCTCTTCGAGTCCCCGCTGCCGCGGGTGCTGCTCGCCGGCCTGCTCGTCTTCCTGCTCGTGCTGCCCGGGTTCGCCAGCACCTACTGGCTCGACGTCCTGAGCCGCATCTTCATCGCCATCATCGCCGCCACCGGGCTGAACGTCGTCACCGGCTACACCGGCCTCATCTCCCTCGGGACCGCCGCCTTCCTGGCCGTGGGCGGCTTCGCGACCGCGGCCATGGCCGGCAAGGCGGGCTTGCCCTTCGTGGTGGTGATCCCCCTCTCCGGGCTGCTCACGGCGCTGGTGGGGCTGGTCTTCGGCATCCCCTCGCTGCGGCTCAAGGGGCTGTACCTGGCGGTGGCCACGCTGGCGGCCCACTACATCGTGGAGTTCATCGTCACCCACTGGGACGCGATGACCGGTGGCGTGAACGGCATCTCCGTTCCGCCGGCGCACTTCGCCGGGCTGGCCCTCTCCGACGACCGGAGCATGTACTACCTCATCCTCCCGGTGATGGTGGGGCTGCTCTTCTTCACCAAGAACCTCTTCCGCACCAAGGTGGGCAAGGCCTTCGTCGCCATCCGAGACCAGGACATCTCCGCCGAGGTCATGGGCGTGGACGTCTTCCGCTACAAGCTGCTCTCCTTCGCGGTGTCCTCCTTCATCATCGGGGTGGCCGGCTCGCTGCTCGCCTACCAGGCCCGGCTCATCAGCCCGGAGAACTTCCCCATCACGCTGGCCATCGACTACCTGGGCATGGTGATCATCGGCGGCCTGGGCTCGATCCTGGGCTCCATCTTCGGCGCCATCTTCATCACCCTGCTCCCGGAGATGCTCCGGCTCGCCACCGACGCGCTGGGTTCCTACTGGCCCTCCCTGATGGTCATCGTCGCCCCCATCAAGACCGGCGTGTTCGGCCTGGTGGTGGTCCTCTTCCTGATCTTCGAGCCGGACGGCATGGCCGCCCGGTGGAACCACATCAAGGCCTACTGGAAGCTGTACCCGTTCTCGTACTAGCAGCCCCGCAGCGAGCCCCCCGCGTAGTTGACCGACAGTGAAACAGGAGGAATCATGAACGTGCAGAAGAGCCTGGCAGGCATCCTCGCCGCAGCCCTTGCGGCGCTCGTCCCGTCCTGGGCCTCGGCCCAGCAGGAGATCAAGGTCGGCGGCATCTTCGACCTCACCGGCGTCACCTCGGACGTGGGCAAGCCCTTCGCCCAGGGCGTGCAGGACTGCGTGGCCGTGACCAACGACGCCGGCGGGATCGGCGGCAAGAAGATCAAGCTCCTCGGCGCCGACTACGGCTACAAGATCGACCAGGCCCGCGCCCTCTACAAGAAGTTCGTCAACGACGACAAGGTCGTGATGATCCAGGGCTGGGGCACCGGCGACACGGAGGCCCTGAAGGACTTCGTGGGCCAGGACAAGATCCCCTACTTCTCCGGCTCCTTCGCGGCGCCGCTCTCCGACCCGTCGAAGTTCCCCTACAACTTCTTCGTGGCCCCCACCTACTCCGAGCAGCTCCGCAGCTGGCTCGACTGGGTGAAGCAGGACTACGGGAAGGGCGGCGGCAAGGGGAAGGCCAAGGTGGCCTTCATGTTCGGCGACAACGCCTACGGCAAGGCCCCCCTCGCCGCGGGCAGGAAGTACGCCGCCGAGATCGGCGTGGACGTGGTGGACGAGGCGGTGCTGCCGCCCAACTTCCAGGACGCCACCAGCCAGCTGCTGACCATGAAGCAGAAGGGGGTGGAGTACGCCTACATCAACGTCACCACCACCGGCGTGTCGCTCGTGCTCCGCGACGCCAAGAAGCTCGGCCTCACCGTGAAGTTCGGCTCGAACCCCTACGGCTTCTCCGAGTCGCTGGTGGCCGTGGCCGGCCCCCTCGCCGAGGGCGTGACCGGCGTCGTCCCCCACGTCCCCTTCGGCACCCCGGTCCCGGGCATGAAGATGCTCGAGGCGGCGCACCAGAAGTACCACCCCACCGACAAGCACGACGCCATGTACGTCCGCGGCTGGGCCAGCTGCCTGGTGTGGACGGAGGGGCTCCGGGGCGCCGACAAGGCCGGCCAGATGAACGGGCCGGGCGTGAAGGCGGCCGTCGAGAAGCTGGCCGACTTCTCCACCGGCGGCCTCTCCCAGTCGGTGACCTACACCCCCGCCGACCACCGCCCCACCATGACCACGAGCATCTACCAGATCCAGAACGGCAAGCTCGTGAAGATCGGCGACTACATCATGCCGCGCACCAAGGAGTGGTTCGGTCTGTAGACTATAAGTGAAACCAGGGCGGGCGGGGCCATCGGGTCCCGCCCGCCTCCCTCCTGGCTGGGAGCCCTGCGGATGCTCGAGCTGAAGAACGTCGAGGTCATCTACGACGACGTGATCCTGGTCCTGAAGGGGCTCTCCCTGCAGGTGCCGGAGGGGAAGATCGTGGCGCTGCTCGGCTCGAACGGCGCCGGGAAGTCCACCACCCTCAAGGCCATCTCCGGCCTGCTCCACAGCGAGGAGGGCGAGGTCACCGACGGCGGCATCTTCTTCGAGGGGCAGCCGGTGCACGAGCTTCCCCCCGAGATCGTGGTCCGCCGCGGCATCTTCCAGGTCATGGAGGGTCGCCGGGTCTTCGAGGACCTCACCGTCGAGGAGAACATCGACATGGGGGGCTACACCCGGAACGACCGGGCCGGCCTCCGCGCCGACAAGGAGGCCTGCTACGAGTTCTTCCCGCGCCTCCGGGAACGGCGGAAGAAGCTGGCCGGCTACCTCTCCGGCGGCGAGCAGCAGATGCTCGCCATCAGCCGCGCCCTCATGGCGCGTCCCAAGCTCATGATGCTCGACGAGCCCTCGCTGGGCCTCGCGCCGCTGCTGGTGGCCGAGATCTTCCGGATCATCAAGCGCATCAACGAGGAGCGGAAGACCACCATCCTGCTCGTGGAGCAGAACGCCAACCTGGCGCTCTCCATCGCCGACTACGGCTACATCATGGAGAACGGCCGGGTGGTGCTCGACGGCGACCCCGACAAGCTGCGCTCCAACGAGGACGTGAAGGAGTTCTACCTGGGCGGCGGTGGCGAGAGCGGGAAGAAGAGCTACAAGAACCTCAAGTTCTACAAGCGCCGCAAGCGCTGGCTCTCATAGCGCGGCCTTCAGGCCGCGCAGGAGCGGGTCCGCGGATCCGCCCCGTCCACGGAAAGGTGGCATGACCATGCTCCGCCCGAGCCGCGTCTTCGACCCCTCCACGGAGTGCGAGTCACCCGAGGTCCGCCGCGTCGCGCTGGGCGAGCGGCTCCGGCGCACCGTGGCCCACGCCTTCGCCCGCGCCCCGCGCGCCCGGCGCACGCTGGAGTCGGCCGGGCTCGACGCCGGGTCGATCCACGGGCTCGACGACCTGGTCCGCATCCCGGTGACCCGGAAGGACACGCTGCCCGGCGCCCAGGCCGAGGAGCCGCCCTTCGCCGGCTTCACCGCGGTCGAGCCGGGGCAACTGGCGCGCATCTTCATGTCGCCCGGCCCCATCTACGACCCGCAGGGCGCCCACGAGGACTTCTGGCGGTTCCGCCACGCGCTCGCCTCCGCCGGCTTCCGCGCCGGCGACGTGGCCCACAACGCCGCCTCCTACCACCTCACCCCGCTCGGCTTCATGCTCGACGCCGGCGCCCGCGCGCTGGGCTGCGCGGTGATCCCGGCCGGCGTGGGGCAGACCGAGCTGCAGGTGAAGGTGGCGTCCCACCTGCGCGCCAGCGCCTACCTGGGGCTCCCCAGCTTCCTGCACGCCCTGCTCACCAAGGCGCGGGAGCTCGGCACGCCGCTCTCCTTCGAGGCGGCCTTCGTCCTCGCCGAGATGCTCCCCGAGACGCTGCGCCAGGAGCTCCAGGAGGGGTTCGGGGTCCGGGTGCTGCAGGGCTACGGAACCGCCGACCTGGGCTGCCTGGCCTACGAGTGTCCGGAGAAGGGGGGCTGGCACGCGCACCCCGAGGCCATCGTCGAGGTGCTCGACCTCGAGACCGGGAAGCCGGCCGCCCCCGGCCAGCCCGGCGAGGTGGTGGGCACGCTCTTCGACGTGGCCTACCCGCTGCTCCGGTTCGGCACCGGCGACCTCTCGGTGCTCGGGCCCGAGGAGCGCTGCGCCTGCGGCCGCACCACCCCGAAGCTGCAGGGGCTGCTCGGCCGCGTCGGCGACGGCGTCAAGGTGAAGGGGCTCTTCATCCGCGCCGGGCAGATCGACGGCGTGATGAAGCGCTTCGCCGAGGTGGCCGCCTGGCAGGCGGTGGTGACCCGCGAGGGGCACGTCGATCGGCTCGAGTACGTGGTGGAGCTCTCCGCGCCCGACGCGGGCGGGGCGCTCGCCGGCCGGCTCACCGAGGCGCTGCGGGACGAGATCAAGCTGAAGGCCGACGTCCGGGCCGCACCCTCCGGAACCATCCCCGCGGGCGCGAAGCGGATCGACGACCGGCGCGTCTGGAAGTAAGCTCTCCGGCCCATGCGCGGGATCCGGGGCGCGACCCAGATACAGGAGAACACCGTCCAGGCCATGGAGGAGGCCGTGGCCGAGATGTGCCACGCCCTCTGCGAGCGGAACCAGATCCGCCCGGAGGACATCGGCTGGGCCATCTTCACGGTGACGCGCGACCTGGACGCCGACTTCCCGGCCCGGGCCGCCCGGGTCCGGAACGGCTGGCATCAGGTCCCCATGATCTGCTCGCAGGAGATCCCGGTCCCCGGGTCGCTCCCCCGCATCATCCGGGTCCTGCTCCACGTGGAGACGCTCGACCGCCCGGTGCGCCACGTCTACCTGCGCGGGGCGCGGGCGCTCCGTCCCGACCTGGCCGATCCGGAGGGCTCGCCGCTGCCCGGCGGGCGTTGATCGGTGCCGGGTGATCCCAGGCTGCCCCGCAGGGTGGGCATCGTCGGGCTCGGTCTCATGGGCGCCTCGCTGGCGCGGGGGATCCGCGCGCTCGATCCGGGGATCCACATCGCCGCGGCCGAGTCGCGGGGCGACGTGCGGGACCGGGCGATCGCCGACGGCGTCGCCGACGCCATGCACGAGACCCCCGGTCCCTGGCTCGCCGACCGGGATCTCGTCCTGCTCTGCACCCCGGTGGCGGCCATCGAGGCGCTCGTCGGGCCGGTGTCCCACGCCCTGCCGGACGGCGCGGTGCTCACCGACGTGGGCGGCGCGAAGGAGAAGGTGGTCGAGGTGGCGCGCAGGGACGGAGACCCACGCATCCCCTTCGTGGGTGCGCACCCCATGTTCGGGGGGCGCGGTGGATACGAGGGAGCCCGGGCCGATCGCTGGAAGGGGGGGACGGTGGCGGTCTGCACCGACGGCGCCCCGGCGGAGGCCGTGGCCCGCGTGACGGCCCTCCACGAGGCGCTCGGCGCACGGGTCGCCCCCTGCACCGCGGCCGAGCACGACGCGGCCGTGGCGCTCGTCTCCCACCTGCCCTACCTCGTCGCGAGCGCGCTCTCGCTCGCCGCGAAGGAGGCGGGGCCGCTCGCCCGGCTCCTCGCCGGCCCGGGGATGAACGACATGACCCGGCTCGCCGGCTTCGCCTTCGACATCCAGGGGGAGGTGGCGCGCCGCAACGCCCACGTCCCGGAGGCGGCCGAGCGGCTGGAGCGCCACCTGTCCCGCATCCTGGCCGCCATCGCCGAGTCGCCGGGTGCGGCGCGGCAGGCGCTCGAGGAGGCCCGCGCGGCCCGGGAGACGCTCTTTTGAAGGGACCTTTCACGTGTCGCCGCCGGGGCCCGCTCCGGGGCGCCTTCGAGGTGCCCGGGGACAAGTCGGTCTCCCACCGGTCGCTGCTCTTCGCGGCGCTGGCCGAGGGGGAGACCCGTGTGCGCGGGCTGCTCCGCGCCGAGGACGTCCACTCCACCTGGAAGGCTGTGGAGCGGCTCGGCGCGCGGGTGCGGGAGGAGGGGAGCGAGGTGGTGGTGACGCCGCCTGCCCGCCTCTCCGAGCCGGAGGACGTGATCGACTGCGGCAACTCGGGAACGAGCCTGCGGCTGCTGGCCGGCGTGCTGGCGGGGGTGCCGGGGCTCTCGGTGCTCACCGGCGACGCGTCGCTCCGCCGCCGTCCGGTGCGCCGGGTGGTGGATCCGCTCCGGGCCATGGGGGCCGTGCTCCACGCCCGCGACGGCGACCGGCTCCCACCCCTCGTCATCCAGGGGCGACCGCTGCGGGCCACCCACCACGTCCTCGCCGTGGCGAGCGCCCAGGTGAAGTCGGCCATCCTGCTCGCGGGGCTCTCCGCGGACGGCGAGACGGTGGTCGAGGAGCCCGCCCTCTCCCGCGATCACACCGAGCGGATGCTGCGCCGCATGGGGGCCGACCTCCGGGTGGACGGGCTGCGGGTCTCCATCCGGCCGTCCCGGCTGCACGGCGGTGAGGTGGACGTTCCCGGGGACATCTCCTCCGCGGCCTTCTTCCTCTGCGGAGCGGCGGCCATCCCCGGGTCGGAGGTCACCGCCCGCGGGCTGGGGACCAACCCCAGCCGCACCGGTCTGCTCGACGTGCTCCGGGCCATGGGCGCCGACGTCGTGGTGGCGAACGAGCGGGAGAGCGCCGGGGAGCCGCGGGCCGACGTCACCGTGCACGGGGGGCCGCTCGAGGGGGTCACCATCGAGGGGGCGCTCGTGCCGCGCCTCATCGACGAGCTCCCGGTGATCATGGTGCTCGCCACGCAGGCCGTCGGGCGAACGCTCATCCGCGACGCGCGGGAGCTCCGGGTGAAGGAGTCGGACCGGCTGGCCGTGATGGGGGAGGCGCTCGCGGCGGCCGGGGCGCGCATCGAGCTCTTCGAGGACGGTTGCGCCATCGAGGGGCCCACGCCGCTCTGCGGCGTGACGGTCCGCACCCGCATGGACCACCGGGTGGCCATGAGCATGGCCATCGCCCAGCTGCTGGCCCCCGGCGGGGAGACGGTGCTCGACGACGTGGCCTGCGTCGACACCAGCTTCCCGTCCTTCTTCCCCATCCTCGAACGTCTCTCGGAGCGCGCATGACCTCGGGGCGGACCACGGTCTTCGCCGTCATCGGATCGCCGGTGGAGCACAGCCTCTCGCCGGCGATGCAGAACGCCGCCTTCGCCGCGGTCGGCTTCGACGGGACCTACGTGGCCCTGCCGGTCGCCGCCGCCGAACTCGAGGCGGCGGTCCAGGGCGCCCGCGCGCTCGGCTTCGGAGGTCTGAACGTCACCGTGCCGCACAAGGAGGCGGTGGTCCCGCTCTGCGTCCAGCTCGACGACGTGGCCGCCCAGGTCGGGGCGGTGAACGTGCTGGCCCGGCACGCCCGCGGCTGGGCCGGATTCAACACCGACGCCCCGGCGGTCCGTGGGCTGCTCACCGACGCCGGCATCGGCCCGCGTTCCCGTGCGCTCGTGCTGGGGGCCGGAGGGGCCGCCCGGGCCGCGGTCTGGGCGCTCCTGGCCATGGGGGCGAACGTCCGTCTCGCCGCGCGGCGCGCCGGGGCCGGCGACGAGCTGGCCCGCCAGATGACCCGCGCCCTCGACCTGCCCGAGGGGGCCATCCGGACGGTGGACTGGGAGGCGATCGCGCCCGAGGCCATCCAGGCGGACGCCATCGTGAACGCCACCACGGTGGGGCTCGGAAGCCACTCCGGCGAGCTCCCGGCGCTGGCCTGGCGCTCCGGTCAGGTGGCGCTCGACTACGTGTATGGCGAGACCGCCTTCGCCCGGTCCGCCCGCGAGAACGGGGCGCGCCTCGTGACCGGCGAGCAGGTGCTCGTGCGCCAGGGGGCGCTCGCCTTCCGGATCTGGCTGGGGCGGACCGCGCCCGAGGACGTGATGGCCCGCGCCATCGAGCGGCACGGAGGGCGGTAGACATGGGGCTTCGCTATCTCACTGCAGGTGAATCCCACGGACCCGGGCTCTGCGCCATCGCCGAGGGGTTCCCGGCCGGCCTCTCCCTCGACCTGGAGCGTGTCGACGCCGAGCTGGCCCGGCGGCAGAAGGGCTACGGGCGCGGGGGCCGGATGCAGATCG
The DNA here is from genome assembly GCA_903855945.1 of uncultured Anaeromyxobacter sp. Taxonomy (GTDB): domain Bacteria; phylum Myxococcota; class Myxococcia; order Myxococcales; family Anaeromyxobacteraceae; genus CAIOAK01. The sequence continues at coordinate 69,201 of CAIOAK010000015.1, read as the reverse complement.
AGACCGACCGGGCCCAGTTCCTCTCCGGCATCCGGGGGGGCGTGACGCTCGGGACGCCCATCGCGCTCGTGGTCTGGAACCGGGACCACGAGAACTGGAAGAACCTCATGTCGCCGGCCGCGCGCGGCGGCCCCCGCTTCACCCGTCCCCGCCCCGGGCACGCCGACCTGCCCGGCGTGCAGAAGTACGGCTTCGACGACGCGCGCGACGCGCTGGAGCGGGCGAGTGCCCGGTCCACCGCGACCACCGTCGCCCTCGGTGCGCTGGCCCGTCAACTGCTCGCCCGCTTCGGCATCCAGGTCGCGTCGCGGGTCACCGCCATCGGCGAGCGATCGGTGCGCGGCGAGGGGCCGCCCACCGCGGCGGAGCTCTCCGCCATCGAGGCCTCCGACGTCCGCACCGCCGACGCAGATCTGGCGGCGGCCTGGCGGGCCATCGTCGATCGGGAGAAGGCCCGCGGCGGCTCCATCGGCGGGACCTTCGAGATCTGGGCCACGGGGCTCCCTCCCGGCCTCGGGACCTACGCTCACCCCGACCGGCGGCTCGACGGCCGGCTCGCCGGCGCCCTCTGCGCCATCCCCGCCATCCGGGCCGTGGAGCTGGGCGAGGGCACCCGGGTGGACCTCCCCGGAGACCGCTTCCACGACGCCATCCAGCACACCGCCGGCCGCGGCTTCCACCGGGCCACCAACCGGGCCGGGGGCATCGAGGGGGGCATGACGAACGGCGAGCCGCTCTGCGTGCGGGCCTTCATGAAGCCCATCCCCACCATGACCACGCCGCTCGCCACGGTCGATCTCGACACCCGCGAGCCGGCGCTCGCCCGTTACGAGCGCAGCGACGTGTGCGCCGTGCCGGCCGCCTCGGTGGTGGGCGAGGCGGTGGTCTGCTGGGAGCTCGCCGTGGCCTTCCTGGAGAAGTTCGGCGGCGATGCGATGATCGACGTCGAGAAGGCGGTGGAGGCCTATGGGGCTCGGATCCGCTGAGACGGTCTCGCTCACCGGCATGATGGGCTCCGGGAAGTCGACGGTGGCCCGGGAGCTCGCGCGCCTCCTGGGGCGCGCGCTCGTGGACACCGACCGGGAGGTGGAGCGGCGCGCCGGGATGCCCGTGGCCCGCATCTTCGAGGAGCGGGGCGAGCCGGCCTTCCGCGCGATGGAGCGGGAGGCGGTCCGCGCCGTCCGCGGACCGGTGGTGGTGGCGCTCGGCGGCGGAGCCTTCTGCGATGCGGGGAACGCGGAGCACCTGCTCCGGCTCGGGCCGGTGATCTTCCTCGACGTCTCCCCGGTCGAGGCCGTGCGCCGGCTGGGGGAGGGGGAGGGGCGTCCGCTGGCCGGGCGATGGGGGGAGCTCCTCCGGACCCGCCTGCCCCTCTACCGGCGAGCCCGGTGGACCGTCCCGGTGGACGGGTTCTCCGCGGAGGCCGTGGCGCGGCGCCTGGCCGCGATGCTGGGGGTATCGCCGTGAGCACCCTCCTCGAGGCACGCCAGCAGGGGCAGACCTACCCGGTCGCCGTGGGGCCCGCGCTTCCGCGCCTCGCCGGATTCACCGAGGGTCGAGACAGCGTGGCGCTCGTCACCTGCGCCCGGGTGATCCGCACCGACCCGGGGCGTCGCCTGGCCGCCTCGCTCGCCCGCTCCGCTCCGCTCGCGGCGACGCTGATCCTGCCCGACGGGGAGCGCGGGAAGACCCTCGCCGTCCTGGAGAGGTCCGCCTCGCGCCTCCTGCGGGCCGGGCTCACCCGCCGCAGCCTGGTGGTGGCCGTGGGCGGCGGGGCCGTCACCGACGCAGGTGGGTTCCTCGCGTCGGTCTTCATGCGGGGAATCGACTGGCTGGCCGTCCCCACCACGGTGCTCGCCATGGTGGACGCCGCGCTCGGGGGCAAGACGGCGGTCAACCTGCCCGAGGCCAAGAACGCGGTGGGCGCCTTCCACCCGCCGGTGGGGGTCCTCGCCGATCCGGCCTGGCTCGCGACCCTGCCGCCCCGGGAGATGCGGAGCGGGCTGGGGGAGGTGCTGAAGTACGGCTTCCTCCGCCCGGAGCTGCTGCCCCGGCTCGCCGCCGAGGCCCGCGCCGGGCGCGCGGGCGCGCGCACCCTCGCCGACTGCGCGGCGGTGAAGCTCGAGGTGGTCGAGCGCGATCCGAGGGAGAAGGCGGAGCGCAAGCTCCTCAACCTCGGCCACACCTTCGGCCACGGCGTCGAGGCGGCCGGCGGATTCCGGCGTTTCACTCACGGTGAATCGGTCGCGATCGGCATGGCCTACGCCTTCCGCCTGGCGCGCCGGATGGGGCGGGTGGGGGACGGGGAGGTCGAGCGGGTGGAGGCTGCGTTGACCGGGGCCGGGTTGCCCGTCCGCGTCTCCCCTTCCGTCGCACGGAAGGCGCTCCGGCTCACGGCCCACGACAAGAAGCGCTCCGCCGCCGGCCTCCTCTGGGTGCTGCCGATTCGCCGGGGGGGCGGCTGGGCGGTAGAGTGGGACGTCGTCGCCGACCCTGCGGCCGTGAGGGATGCGGCTCGGGAGATCGGGAGGCAGGGATGATCCTTCTCGTCAACGGACCCAACCTGAACCTGCTCGGCGAGCGGGAGCCGGACGTCTACGGCGACACCTCGCTGCGGGACGTGGAGCGGATGGTGACCGAGGCCTGTGCGGCCTACGGTCGCCAGGTGAAGGCCTTCCAGTCGAACCACGAGGGGGCCATCCTCGACTTCATCCAGGAGCACCGGAAGGACGCGAAGGGGCTCATCGTGAACCCCGGAGCCCTCAGCCACACGAGCTACGCGCTCCACGACTGCCTGAAGTCGATCTCCTTCCCGGTGATCGAGGTGCACATCTCGAACGTCCACGCCCGCGAGGAGTGGCGCCGCCAGGACCTCGTCGCACCCGCCACCCGGGGGCAGATCGTCGGGCTCGGCACGTCCGGCTACTACTACGCGGCGGTCTGGCTCTGCGGGCAGGTGACCGATCCGGTCCTGGGCGAGTACGACGCCGACGCCGAACCGCTCCTCCTCGACCCCGACGAGCCCGGCCTGGCCCAGGTCCCGCCCCCCGTCGGCGGCGACTACGAGGGGTAGCGGGGCGCGTGCCCCGGGTCGCCGTCCTCCTGCCGGCCCGCGACGCCGAGGCGACCGTGCGCGCGGCCGCCGTCTCCATCCTCCGCCAGTCGTTCCGGGACCTCGTGCTGGTGGCCGTGGACGACGGGTCCCGCGACGGGACCCTGGGCGTTCTCGAGGCGCTCGCGTCGCGCGACCGTCGCGTCCGGCCGGTCCGCGGTTCCGGGGAGGGGATCGTCGGGGCGCTCGAGCGGGGGCTCGCCCTCTGCGATGCCGAGGTGGTCGTCCGGATGGACGCCGACGACGTGGCCTGGCCGCGCCGCATCGAGCGACAGCTCGCGGCCCTCGACGCCGACCCGTCGCTCGCAGCGGTGGGGTCGCGGGTTCGCCTCTTCCCACGCCGCAGGGTGGCAGGCGGGATGGCCCGGTACGCGGCCTGGCTGAACGGGCTCGTGACGCCGGAGCTCGTCGCGCGAGACCTGCTCGTGGAGGCGCCCCTCGTCCACCCGGCCTCCGCCATCCGGCGGGAGGCGCTCGCGCAGGTCGGCGGCTGGCGCGACGGGGACTTCCCGGAGGACTACGATCTCTGGCTGCGCCTCGCCGCGGCCGGGCGAGCGCTCACGAACGTCCCGGAGGTCCTGCTCGACTGGAGGGAGTCGCCGGGGAGGCTCACCCGCACCGACGCGCGCTACGCCCTCTCCCGCCACCTGGCGCTCAAGGCGGCCTGGCTCGCCGAGGGCCCGCTCGCCGGTCGGCGCGAGGTGGCGGTGTGGGGGGCGGGCGAGACCGGCCGGGCCTTCTCCCGCGCGCTCGCGGTGCACGGCGTCCACGTGGCCCTCTTCCTGGAGGTCGATCGGCGCAAGATCGGGCGGACCGTGCAGGGCGCGCCGGTCGTCTCCTTCGAGGAGGCGGCGCGCGCGCGTGGGCTGCCGCTCCTCGTGGCGGTGGGCGCGGCGGGGGCGAGGGAGCTCATCCGGGCGGAGCTCGGCCGGCAGGGGTTCGAGGAGATCCGCGACTACCGCTGCGTGGCCTGACCGGAGGAGAGCCGCTTCTTCAGGGCCCGGGCCTCGACGAGGCGGGGGAGGCCGGGGTCGGCCCGGTCGAGGATCCGGAGGAGCTCGTCCACCCGCTCGGTCGCCTTCGGCAGGTCCCCCAGCTTCTCGTAGGCGGAGGCGAGGAGCAGGAGCCCTTCCGGGTGGAGCCAGGGATGCCCGTCTCCCGTCCCCCGGAACCAGCCGACCGCGCGGGCCTGCTCGAGCGAGGCCACCCCCTCGGCGTGCCTTCCCTGGCCGACGAGGAAGGCCCCCAGGTGGTGGAGGCCGCTGTAGCGCTGCGAGACGTGGGGGTTCTCCGAGATGGCCCGGAGTCCGGCCTCCGCGTCCGCCAGCCGCCCCTCCCGCCAGGCGAGGAGGGTGTCGTAGGCCTGCCGCTGGACCGGCTCGGTCTCCCCCCAGTCGGGAGCGGCCCGCGCCCGCTCCGCCATCGCGCGGGCGCCCGGAACTTCCCCGACCATCGCGAGCGAGCTGGCGACGGGGAGCAGCACCCGGGCGGACTTGAGCAGGCCGGCCTGCTCCGACTCCGCGGCGGCTGCGAGCACCTGCTCCCGGGAACGGATGGCCGTACCGAACGAGAGGCGCGCCATGGCCGCGTCCGGTGCCGGCGCCCCCGCGGCGCGGAGGCCGTCCACCGTCGCCTGGGCCTCGCGCAGGCGCCCCTGCTGCCCCAGGGAGTTCACCAGGAGTCGAAGGTGCCCGCCCATGTCCGACGCCCGTCCCAGGTCGTCCCCCGCGGCGGACGCCTTCCCGGCGGCGCCGATCCCCTCCCGGGCCACCGCCTCGGCCTCGCGGGCGCGCCCCTGGAAGGCGAGCCAGGAGCCCAGGTCGGACGACGGCCATTGCCTTCCGTCGATCGCGAAGGCCTTCCTGAACTCGGCCTCGGCCTCGTCCCGCCGGCCGAGGGACAGGAGCGCGCGCCCCACCCAGCGCTCCGCGTCGGCCGAGTGGGACACCTCGCGCCACCGCCGGGCGGCGGTGAGCTCCGGCTCGGCGAGGCCGAGCGCATCGTAGGACCATGCGAGATGATCGAGGGCGAGCGCGTAATCGGGGTCGAGCTTCACGGCCCGCTCGAAGAACGGGACCGCGGTGGCCCGGTCCCCCTGGTGGAAGCGCACGTCGCCCGCCCAGAAGACCGCCTCCTTGTCCTGCGGGTAGGCCTCGGCGGCCTGGTCCCGGAGGCGCAACTCCTCGGCCGGGCGCTTGTCCACGGTGGCCTTCCAGCCGAGGAGCGCCAGCCGCTCCTTCTCGGGGAGCCTGTCGGCGAACTTCATCGCGGTGAGGAGGTGCTCCTGCATCGTCCGCAGGCTGGTCTCGTCGCCGGCGTTGCTCGCCTTGAGCCAGACCGGAGTCCAGGCGTCGAGGACCGCCCGCTGGTAGTGGGCCAGCGCGAACTGCGGATCGATCCGGAGCGCGGCCTCGAGCTCCTGCTTCGCCGTCTCGGGCTGCCAGGCGTCCATCGCCTGCCGGGCGCGGAAGTAGTGCTCGTAGGCGGCCAGGCTGGCGGTCGTCACGTCGGCCACGGCGCGCCCGCCCTGCAGGTCGGCGGGGCGCTCGCGGAGACGCTCCCGGGTCTGGCCGGAGAGCCGGTCGATCATCCCCGGGATGCTCGCCTTGCCGCGGGCCTCGGCCTTCAGCGTGAAGAGGTACTCGTTCCGGGCCGGATCGAGCGCCCGCATCTCGATGGCGTAGAGGTCGTCGAACCGGTGCACCGTGGCGAGGAGCAGCGCCTTCACGCCCGCCAGCCGCCCCACCTCCCGGGCGAGCGACTCGTCGATGCGCTCCGGGACCTCCTTCCCGGTCTGGCGGATCAGGTCGGCGAGCCGGGAGCGGGTGAGCACCGTGAGCCGCTTCGATTGCTCGAGGGAGGTGGTGAGCATCTCGGAGAGCCCGTTCAGCTCGGGGTCGGAGGTGCCGTTCTGGAAGTCGGCCACCGCCACCGGGATGCGCTGCCCCGGCGCCAGGTCCGGGACGTGGAAGGTGCGCCAGGCGGCGGCGGCCGCGACGACCGCGATCACGAGCAGCCCGCCCCCGATGGCGATCCGGCGCCTTCGCCTCCCGGCGTCGCCGGCCGAGCGCCCCGCGAGCAGCCCCTCCAGCACCGCAGCCCCGTCCCGGGGGCGATCGCCCGGCTCGCGCGAGAGCGAGCGGCGCACGAGCGTGCGCACCGCGCGCGGCGCGGCTCCCGACGGGATCGAGGGCGGCGGCGCGGCGTCGAGTGCCGTGCTGCGCCCCGACTCCACGGCGAACGGACGCTGCCCGGTGAGCATCTCGTGGACGAGGACGCCCAGCGCGAAGACGTCGGTCCGCTCGTCCCCCTCCTCGCGGCGCCACTGCTCCGGCGCCATGTAGGCCGGCGTCCCCCCCTCCGGACCGCTGCCCGAGCCGAAGACGCGGGAGAGCCCGAAGTCGAGGATCTTCACCGCCCCGTCGTCGCAGAGGAAGACGTTGGAGGGCTTCAAGTCCCGGTGGAGCACGCCCGCACGGTGAGCGTGGGCCAGACCGCGTGCGACCTCGACCGCCACCCGGATGGCCTCCGCGCCGGGGAGCGGGCCGCGGCGCAGCCGCTCCTCCAGCGTCTCGCCGTGCAGCAGCTCGAGGACGAGCCAGCCCTCCCCGCCGGCGCTTCCCAGGTCGTGGACCGTCACGATGTTGGGGTGGTGGAGCGCGGCCACCGCCTCGGCCTCGGCCCGCAGCATCCCCGGGTCGGCCCCGCGCCGGGGCCGGACCACCTTCACGGCCACCAGCCTGCCCAGCTCCCGATCGCGGGCCTCGAAGACCAGGCCGAAGCCGCCTCGCCCCAGTTCGCGGAGGACCTCGAAGCGCCCGCCCAGGACCGTTCCGGGGCCGATGCCGGTTCCGGGCTGGACCTCCGGCGCCTCCGCCAGCTCCTCGAGCAGGGCGGACATCGAGCTGGGACGTGGTGGGGTCGGCGGCGGACCCCCACCCGGCGGATGTTCGGCGGGAGGCAAGCCCCCAGATGGTACGGCTTCCATCGAAAGGTGCAACGGATGGAGGCGCCGGGAATTTCGGTGCGACGGATCCCGATCGGGGGGTCAGTCCACCTTCGCCTGGGGTTTCAGGGCGGTGCGGAAGAGCAGGATCCCGAGTCCGGCGAAGGCGGCCACGCCGAGGAGGGTGTAGCCCCCGTGGCCGATGGCCCGGGTGATGGCCGGTTCCAGGTCGAGCCGGGTGGCGAGGAAGCGCTCCACCCCCTCGTTGACCTGAAGGAGCGCCACCACCACGCCGGTGAGGGCACCGCCGGCGACGAGCCCGGTGGCCATGAGGGAACCGCCGCCGAGCTCGGAATCCTCGGCCTGGCCACCCTTGCGGCGGGTGGCGGCGTCTGCGAGCCCCTTCACCACGCCGCCCGCGAAGATGGGCAGCGTCGTGGAGAGCGGCAGGTAGAGCCCCACCGCGAAGGAGAGGGCCTTCACCCCGCAGAGCTCCATCGTGATGGAGAAGAAGACCCCCACGAGCACGTAGACCCAGTCGAGGTTGAGCGAGAGGAGCCCCTTGATGAGGGTGGCCATCAGGGTGCCCTGCGGGGCCGGGAACTTCTCGGTGCCGATGGCGTGGGTGATCCCCTTGGCCAGCTGGTCGGCGCTGGGGGTGTCGAGCACCTTCACCGTGAGTCCGATCACCACCGCCGAGGCGATGGCCCCGACGAAGAGCGCGATCTGCTGCGCGCGCGGGGTGGCCCCGATGAGGTAGCCGGTCTTGAGATCCTGGGAGGTGGCGCCGGCGTTGGCCGCGGCGATGCAGACCATGCCGCCCACCACGAGGGCCATCGGCTCGTAGGCGGTCCCCGTCCAGCCCAGCCCCACGAAGACCATGGCGGTGGCCATGAGGGTGGCGATGGTCATGCCGGAGATGGGGTTCGACGAGGAGCCGATGAGGCCGACGATGCGGGAGGAGACGGTGACGAAGATGAAGCCGAAGACGATGACGAGCAGCGCCACCAGGACCTTGTTCAGGATGGTGCTGCCCGGGATGAAGGGCAGGGCGACGAGCACCACCACCAGGCCGAGGCTTCCCACGATCACCGTGACGAAGGAGAGGTCCCGGTCGGTCCGCTTCGTCTCGTGGGCGGCGGTCTTGTCGGAGAGGGAGCGGATCGAGTCGCGCAGCGACGTGTAGATGGTGGGCAGCGTCTTGACGAGCGTGATGAACCCGCCGGCCGCCACGGCGCCCGCCCCGATCTGGCGCACGTAGGCGCGGTAGATGGCGTTGGCGGTGTTGGCGAAGGTGTGGGTGGCGGGATCCCAGCCGAAGCCGGCCGGGTTGTTCCCCACCTTCACCAGCTGCGCGTAGACCATGTCGCCCGGCACGAGGAAGCCGAGCAGCGGGATGAGCCCCAGCCAGGCGAGCACGCCGCCCGCCACCAGCACGCCGGCGATCTTCGGGCCGATGATGTAGCCCACCCCCATGTACTCGGGGGTGATCTCGCCGTTCACCGTCGCGTTGGGGAGCCACTTGCTCGTCCGGGCGCTCACCCAGGCCGGGGTCTCGGCGATGACGTGGAAGACCTTCTGGAGGATGGCGTAGGCCATGGCGATGCCCACGCCCTGGAAGGCGGTCTTCGCGAAGTCGCCCCCCTTCTCGCCGGCGATGAGCACCGAGGCGCAGGCCGCGCCCTCCGGGTACTGGAGCTCGCCGTGCTCCTTCACGATGAGGGAGCGGCGCAGCGGGATCATCATGAGCACGCCGAGGATCCCGCCCACGAGGGAGAGGGTGAAGAGCGTGGCGTAGTTGAAGTAGCCGGCGCCCACCGACACGCCGTCCGGCCCGGCGGAGAGGAAGAGGAATCCCGGCAGGGTGAAGACCACTCCGGCGGCGATCGACTCGCCCGCCGACCCGGCCGTCTGGATGATGTTGTTCTCCAGGATGGAGGTCTTGAGGAGCTTGCGCCCCAGCGAGATGGCGATGACGGCGATGGGGATCGAGGCCGACACCGTGAGGCCGGCCTTGAGCGCCAGGTAGACCGTGGACGCGCCGAAGAGGATCCCGAAGAGCGCGCCGGCCACCACCGCCTTCACCGTGAACTCGGGGACGTTCTGCTCGGCGGAGATGTAGGGCTTGAAGTCTGCGGCTCCGTTGCCGTCGTTGCTCATGGCCTGGGACTCCCTCCGGAGCGGCAGGGAGGCCGCTCCACGGGGCGGGAAGAAAGCACGTTTCCGGGCTCGATTCCACCCGGCAGGCGCGGCGCGGGAGCGGGTTCCGGTTCAGGGGACCGGCGGCCCCACGAGCGCATCCCGGACCCCGGCGAGGTCGGGAGGGATCGGTGCCTCGAAGGAGGTGCGCGCCCCCGTGGCCGGATGGTCGATCTCGAGCCGGAGCGCGTGGAGCATCACCCGCGGTATGGGCAGCGCCCCCACCATGCGCGGGCCGCCGTAGCGGGCGTCGCCGAGCAGGGGGGCGCCCAGGGCGGCCAGATGGACCCGGATCTGGTGGGTTCGGCCGGTCTCGGGTCGGGCCTCCACGAGCGCAGCGCCCCCCGGGCCCGTGGCGAGCGTCCGGTACCGGGTGGCCGCCGGATCGCCCCCCGGGGTGACGGCCCGCCGCCCCGGGCGGAGCGGGTCCCGGCCGAGCGGTGCGTCGATCCGCCCCTCGGGCGGCTCGGGAGCCCGGGCGCAGAGGGCGAGGTAGGTCTTCTCCGGCCCCCCGGTGCGGAACGCCTCGGCGAGCCTCCGCTCCGCCTCGGCCGTGCGCGCCAGCACGGTGACTCCGCTGGTCTCCCGGTCGAGCCGGTGGACGAGCCGGACCGGTGCGCCGACGAGGGCGGCGACCAGCTCCGGGAGGTGGCCCCGGTCGGAGGTGAGGGTGGGCTGGGCCGGGATGCCGGCCGGCTTGTCCACCACCACCAGGTGATCGTCGGCGAAGAGGAGGCGGGAGCGTTCGAGGGGCCCCGGCGCGTCGGCGCCCCTTCCGGCCTCCTCCAGGTTCACGGTGACGAGGTTGCCGCGGCGGACGATGCGCCCGGAGACCTTGCAGCGCTTGCCGTCCAGGAAGACGCCGCCCCGCGTGAGGACCCGGCGTGCCTCGCCGCGGGAGATCCCGCCGCGCGCGGCGATGAAGCGGTCGAGCCGCTCGCCCTCGTCGGCCGGGCCGGCGGTGAGGGCGAGCCGCTTCACCCCGGGTCTACGCCTCGGCCGATGGGCAGCCCGCGCAGCCGGCGCCCCTGGGCGCGCTGCAGGACGGGGCCTTCGCCGCCTTGTGGGAGCCCTTCATCGCGAACGAGCCGGCGCTCATCACCTTCTTCACCGGGGACCCGCAGGCCTCGTGGCGGCGCAGCGGGGGTGCGGACATCCGCTGGAGCGTGTCGAAGCGCCCGCACTTCGGGCAGTCGTATTCGTAGATCGGCATGGCGTCGGGAACGTAATCGCCCGGGAAATGCTGTCAAGCGCCCGTATGATGGGAGGCATGGACTCGGGTGAGGTCGAGGAGGTCCGATCGGAGGTGGACGCGCTCCGGCGCGACCTGGCCGAGGAGCGCTTCCGCCACGTCGCCGGGCTCGCCGCCCGGCCCTCCCTCGCCCCGATCTTCGAGACCCACCCCGTCGCCGCACACCGGGACACGGTCCGCGCGCTCCGGGAAGCAGGGGAGCGGGACCTCTCCGACCGGGTGGCGGGTCTCGCGGCCGAACGGGCCTCTGCGGAGGGCGAGGAGCGCTGGCGCGCGGCCGATGCCTCGGCCACCGGGCTCGGTCCCGACGGGCCGGTCCCCCTCTCCGAGGCCGAGCTCGCCCTGCTCCACGATCGGGATCGGGAGCGTCGTGGGATGCTCGGGCGAGCGGTCGTCGAGGGTGCACATGCCTCCGCCGCCCCGCGCGAGGCTGCCGCCGAGGCCCGCGCCGCGGCACGCTCCTCGCTCGGGCTCACCCCCGCCTGGGAGGAGGTCGTGCAGGCCGACGGGCTCCTCGCCGCCTCCGACGCGGCCTACGCCGACCTGCTCGGCTGGTTCGCTCGGCGCGACGGGCTCGAGCCCCACCCCCGCGGCGACCTCGACCGGACGGAGCTCCTCCACCTGCTCGCCTTCCGGGACCACGACGGGCTCTTCCGCTCTGCCCCGCTCTCCCGGGCGGTGCTCGACGGATTCGACGGGCTGGGCGCCGACGTGCGGCGCGTCCGGCTCGACGGGGGCGCGCGCGCCGCGAAGTGGCCGGGGGCCCACCCCTTCGAGGGGAGGGTCTCCTTCCGACGGCAGGGAGGACTGGCCGACTGGATCGACCTCATGGACGCCGCCGGGCGCGCGTCGGTGCTGGGCGCGAGCCGCCCATCCACCCGTGACCCGGCGCTCGCCGCCACCGTCGGCGCGCTCGGGGTCGGACTCCTCCTCGAGCCCCGCTTCCTCGCGGCCGCCGCCGGCGCGGAGCGCAAGGGCTCGCGCGACGTCGCGCGCCGGCTGGCGCTCCGGCTGCTCTTCCAGCTCCGGGTGCGGGCGGCGGCATTTCGGGTCGCCACCGAGGTGGAGCGGGGGACCGGGGGTCGCGCCTGGCACGAGGCGCACCGGGAGGCCCTCACCCGGGCCACGCTCGCCTCCTGGCCGGACGGCCTGGCGCACCGGGACGACGACGCGGGGGAGCTGCGGGCCACGCTCGCCGGCGCGGCCTGGGCTGCGGCGATCCGGCACGACCTCCGGGAGCGCTTCGACGAGGACTACTGGAGGAACCCCCGGACCGGCGAGGCGCTCTCGGGGCGGCTCGCGGCGGGGAGCCCGGGACCCCAGGAAGAAAGGCCCCCGCTCGCAGGTGCGGCGGAGGCCCTGGTGTCGGTCCTGGAGGGGATCTAGCGGTTCGGGCCACGCCGCCGCAGCGCCCGGACGATCTTGTCCCGGGTGCGAGACGCGGCGGATGCGACGGCGGGAGCGGCCGCGCGGGCCGCGTTGCGGGCCCGGTGGGCCTTCAGCTTGAGATAGGTCTCGATCTCGATGGCGCGCAGCTCGATGGCGAGCTCCTCGCTGTCGGTGCCCATCCACTCGATCCGGGCCTGGCGGGGCTGGGAGGCGCCGAGCCGCATCCGGATCAACCGGTCCTCGACCGGCGCGAGTTGCCTGCCGCCCTGGCGACGGAGCAGGGCCTGGGCCGAGGCCTCGGTGACCGTGGTGCCGACGATCTTCTTCTTCATGGACCCGATCCTAGGCACGTCCCGGGTGCTGTCCAATTTTCATGCGCCCGGGATGGCGCCGTCAGTCGTCGCCGGCCTCGGTGGGCTCGTCGTCCGGCTCGGCCCCCTGGGGCACCGCCGCCCCCTCCGCTCCCTTCTTCTTGCGAAAACCCGCCTGCTCCAGGGCTCGTGCGACGCCACGCGGCTTCCGCTCGTCGGGCAAGGCGTTCCGGGGCGGCTCCACCGGTGGCACGTCGCTCCCGAGGGAGACGATGTGTCCATCGACGTCCACGCGGACCCGCGCCTCGGAGTCCCCCTTCACGCCGAGCAGGGTGGAGAGGCGAACCGACAGCGGCGCCCCGGTCGCGGAGTCGAGGAGCATCTCGCCGGAGGCGTCGATCGGCTCCCGTCCGTCGAGGAGCGCGAGGCGCGTCCGGGTGGGCGCGTCGAGGCCGCCCGGAGCCGGTTCGGAGGAGAGGCGCTTCGGCCCGGGCGCGAAGCGACCGCGGTCGAGGGACAGGGAGAAGCGGCGGGCCGGACGTCCCAGGGCGGTGGTCGTCCCGGCCGGGGAGGCGACGAGCGCGGGGCCGAGCAGCGCAGCGACCTCGCCGGCGAGGAGGAAGCTCTCGTCGCGGAATCGGCGCGCGCCGCGTCCGTGGTCGGCCGGACGCTCCCGCCACTCGCCCGAGGCGGGATAGAGGGAGCGTGCGTAGGTCATCCCCCCTGCCCAGATGACCCGCTTGCCGCTCTCCGAGCCCGGGCCGCGCCCGGGATCGACGGTGCCCTCGGCGGCGAACGTCCCGCTCGCCAGCTGGCGAACGGCATGTCTTTCGGAGACCTCGAGCTTCCGGTCTCCGCGGGCGGCCGACCAGGCGGCGGTGCCCTCCCACGCGAAGGAGCCGAGCCCGGCGGCGACGGCGTCGGCGCCGAGGCCGAGCGCCGCGGTCGGCCGGTCCCAGTCGAAGGGGGCCGGCGCGCGCGGGCCGGAGCGCACGGCCTCGGCAGGCGGTGCCCCCCTGCTGCAGGCGGAGGCGGCGAGGAGCAGCCCGAGGAGGACGAACCGGCGCGCCATCAGTTCCCCCCGCTCCCCTTCCCGAATCTGGGGGCCGACGGGAGGATGCGGGGCGGCTCCGGCTGGCTCTCCTCGCCGCTGCGCGTGACGTCGGAGAGGGGGACGCGCCCCGCGCCCCAGAGGATCCGGTCGCAGCGGTGGAGCAGCTCGGGGAGACCGGCCCGGGTGAGGGCCGAGATGGCCACGCCGTCGCGCGCCGCGGCGATCGCCTGCCCCTCGCCGGGCGGCAGCCGGTCGACCTGGTTCAGCACGATGAGGCGCGGCGTGTCGGCGAGGCCGAGCGAGGAGAGGATCTTCTCCACCGCCGCCACGTGCTCGTCGAGCGAAGGGTCGGCCGCGTCGGCGACGTGGAGGAGCAGGTCGGCATCGTCGAGCTCCTCGAGCGTGGCCCGGAAGGCGTTCACGAGATCCTCGGGGAGGTCGCGGATGAAGCCCACGGTGTCGGTGATGATCACCTCGCGGTCGCGCGGGAAGCGCAGCCGCCGGCTGGTGGGGTCGAGCGTGGCGAAGAGCTTGTTCTCGGCCAGGACCTCCGACTCGGTGAGCGCATTGAGGAGGGTGGACTTGCCCGCGTTCGTGTAGCCGACGATGGAGACGACCGGGAGGCCGCGCGCGTTGCGCCGCTTCCGGCGCACCTGACGGTCCACCGAGAGCGCCTCGGTGCGCCGCTTCAGCTGGGTGATCCGGTCGCGGACGCGCCGCCGATCGATCTCGAGCTTGGTCTCGCCCGGGCCCCGGCCGCCGATGCCGCCGGCGAGTCGGGAGAGGGAGTCGTCCCGGCCGACGAGGCGCGGGTAGAGGTACTGGAGCTGGGCCAGCTCCACCTGGAGCTTGCCGTCGGCCGACTGGGCCCGCTGCGCGAAGATGTCGAGGATGAGCTGGGTCCGGTCGAGGATCTTGAGGGAGGTGGCGTCGGCGATGTGGATGGCCTGCGACGGCGACAGGTCGGCGTCGAAGATGAGCAGGTCGGCCATGAGCTGCATCGAGCGGAGCAGCACGTCCTCCAGCTTGCCCCGGCCGATGAGGGTGCGCGGATCGGGGTCGCGCCGCATCTGCACCGATGCGTCGATGACCTCGACTCCCGCGGTGCGGGCCAGCTCGCGGAGCTCGGCCAGCGAGGAGTCGGCGTCGGCGCGGCTCTTCCCCTTGCCGCCCACGCCCACCAGGATGGCCCGCTCCCGACCGCCGGTGCGGCGCAGCGCCGAGGCCCGGGCGAACTCCTCCTCGAGCGCGAGCGGCCCCTCGACCGAGTCGTAGGAGAGGTCGTGCACCGAGGCGGCGACCTCGTCCTTCCAGAGGGCCCCCTGCGCGTTCTCCGGGAGGAGGTGGGCCAGGTGCACCTTGCCGGGTAGGCCGTCGTCCCGGACCTCGAGGGCCGTCACCGAGTCGAGCCGGAGGAGTGCCAGGTCGGTGTGGTCGTCGCGCGTGAGCGGCTCGCCGCGCAGGTGGGTGTGGACGAGCCGCAGGCCGCGGAGCCGGTGGGAGCCGGCGCGGGCGCGGCCGACGTCGGGGAGGGTGAGCTTTCCGGCGTCGCCCACCACGACGGAGTGGACGTCCCCCTTCCGGTCGAGGAGCACGCCCACCTGCCGGTTGGTCTCGCGGGAGACCTCGGTGAGGTGGCGCGCCAGCTCGGGGGAGATCACCTGGCCGGCGTCGACGCGGCGACGGTAGGTCCGGCGCAGCGCGTGGAGCTGGCTCTGCTTGAGCCCGAGGGTGTTGCCGTGGACCTCTTCCATGAAGTGCGGGGGAGCATAGGGCGATCGCGAGTCTTGCGCCGCCTGTTTCACGGGCGTCGCTGTACAATGCCCCCGTGCCCCGCCGAGCCCTGGGAAAGACGCGCCGCCTCGTCGTGAAGGTCGGCACCGGCACCCTCACCGACGGTGCAGGGCGCTTCGACCGGAAGAACTGCGAGCGGCTGGCGGCCGAGCTGGCCGAGCTGGCCGGAACGCGCAGCGTCGTCCTCGTCTCCTCCGGCGCCATCGCGCTCGGGGCCGACCGGCTCGGCCTCGTCCGCTCGCCCCGCAAGAGCTGGGACATGGCCACGAAGCAGGCCGCCGCCGCCGTCGGCCAGCCCGACCTCATGGCCGAGTGGGGGCGCGCGCTCGGCGCCCGCGGCCGCACCGTGGCCCAGCTGCTGCTCACCGCCGACGACCTGGCGAGCCGCAAGCGCTTCCTGAACGCCCGCCACACCTTCGAGAACCTGCTCGGCCGGGGGGTCATCCCGATCGTGAACGAGAACGACACGGTGGCCGTCGACGAGATCAAGGTCGGCGACAACGACAGCCTCGCGGCGCTCGTGGCCACCTGCATCGGGGCCGACCTGGTGGCGCTCCTCACCGACGTCGAGGGGCTCTACGACCGGGACCCCCGCCACCCCGCCGCGCGCCTCGTCGGCGACATCCACCGGGTCACGAGCGAGATCGAGCGGATGGCCGGCGGGGCCGGCAGCGAGCACAGCGTGGGGGGTATGGCCACCAAGGTGGCCGCGGCCAAGCGGCTCGCCGTCCAGGGGGTGGGAACGGCGCTCCTCTCCGGCCGTCGCGCCGGGGCGCTCGCCGCGCTGCTCGCCGGCGAGCAGGTGGGGACCTGGTTCCTCCCCGGTTCCGAGCGCAGGGCCGGCCGGAGGGAGTGGCTCTCGCTCGCCGCACGGGGCAAGGGGACCGTCCTGGTGGACGCCGGCGCTCGCCGGGCCCTCTCCGAGCAGGGGAAGAGCCTCCTTCCCTCCGGTGTCCTGGGGGTCGAGGGCTCCTTCGGCGTGGGCGATCCGGTCGACATCGCGGTGGAGGGGGAGCCCCCCTTCGCCCGCGGCCTGGCGGGGTATGGGGCCGACGAGGTCCGCCGCATCGCCGGCCTGAAGTCGAGCGAGATCGAGCGGGTGCTGGGCTATAAGTACCTGGACGAGGTGATCCACCGGAACGACATGGTCCTCACGGACCCGGGCAGGGGGGCGGCGCGATGAGCGCGGCCGGCAACGGCCTCGCCACGCGCATGCGCTCGCTCGCCACCGCCGCCCGCGCCGCCGCCCGGGAGCTGTCCCACGCCGGCACCGAGGCGAAGAACCTGGCGCTCCGCGCCGCCGCCGACGCGGTGCTGGCCCGGGAGTCGGCCATCCTCGCGGCCAACCGGGCCGACATCGAGGCCGCCCGGGCCGCCGG
Organism: uncultured Anaeromyxobacter sp.; assembly: GCA_903855945.1. Taxonomy (GTDB): domain Bacteria; phylum Myxococcota; class Myxococcia; order Myxococcales; family Anaeromyxobacteraceae; genus CAIOAK01. The sequence goes on along the minus strand of CAIOAK010000015.1, from coordinate 52,765 downwards.
CCAGAACGAGGCCTTCCTCGACCGGCTGAGGCTCGACCGGCAGCGGCTCAGCGCCATCGCCGCCGCCCTCCGGGAGGTGGCCGCGCTGCCCGACCCGGTGGGGCGGGTGACGGCGCGCTGGAACCGACCCAACGGCCTCCTCGTCCGCAAGGTGCGCATCCCGCTCGGGGTGGTGCTCATGGTCTACGAGGCGCGCCCCGACGTCACCGCCGAGGCTGCTGCACTCTGCGTGAAAAGCGGCAACGCCTGCATCCTCCGGCCCGGCTCCGACGCGCTGGCCTCCTCGCTGGCGCTCGGCGAGGCCCTGTCCGACGGGCTGGCCGCGGCAGGGCTCCCGGCCGCCTCCGTCCAGGTGGTGCCGGTGCGCGACCGGGAGGCCACCTTCGAGCTCCTGCAGCTCGACGACCTCATCGACCTGGCCATCCCCCGCGGCGGCACCGGGCTCATCCGGGCGGTGGTGGAGCGCTCCCGGGTCCCGGTCGTGAAGCACTACCAGGGGGTCTGCCACCTCTTCCTCGACGCCTCGGCGGGCGAGAAGGATGCCGTGGCCCTGGCCGTGAACGGGAAGGTGCAGCGCCCCGGCGTCTGCAACGCCACCGAGTGCCTGATCGTGCACCGGGCCGCGGCCGACCGGCTGCTCCCGCCGGTGGGGCGGGCGCTCGCCGAGCGGGGCGTCGAGCTGCGCTGCGATCCCGCGTCGTTCGCCGTCCTCTCCCGCGCCGGCGTGCCCTGCGTGCCCGCGTCCGAGGCCGACTTCGGCAAGGAGTTCCTCGACAAGATCCTCGCGGTGCGGGTCGTGCCCGACCTCGACGGCGCGCTCGCCCACATCGCCCGCTACGGCTCGCTCCACACCGAGGCCATCGTCACGGAGGACCCGGCCGCCGCGTCCCGCTTCGAGCGGGAGGTGGAGGCGAGCGCGGTGATGGTGAATGCATCCACACGTTTCAACGACGGCGGCGAGCTGGGGCTCGGCGCAGAGATCGGCATCAGCACCACCAAGCTGCACGCGTTCGGCCCCATGGGGCTGGAGGAACTCACCACGCAGAAGTTCGTGGTCGAGGGACGCGGTCACGTCAGGTCCTAGGAGGAAACGTACGCATGGCGAAGGCGACGAAGTCCGGCAAGGGAGCGAAGTCGAAGTCGAAGGGCCCGGCCCGGGGCGCGGCGAAGGGGAAGCGTCCGACGGCGCGAAAGGGCCCGGCGGCGCGCGGAGCGCCGAAGGGGAAGCCCGCGTCCAGGAAGAAGGCGCCCACCAAGCGCTTCTTCGTCGGCAAGGCGCCCCGTCCGGCCCAGGGACGCAAGGGCGCGGCTCCGGTTCGCACCGAGCGCCCCGTCCGCGAGGAGCGCCCCGGCCTGAAGCGGGCCGCGCTGCGGACCGGGAAGAAGGTCACCCCCCGCCCCGCTCCCGCCGCGCCGGTCTCCACCGCCGTCGTCGTCGCCCCGATGCCGCCGGACGAGGGGCAGCTCCGCGCGCTCGCCGCGGTGGCGGCCGGCGCCGAGAAGAAGGCCGAGTCGCCGATCGTCCTCGACGTTCGCGGCATCTCCGGAGTCGCCGACTACTTCGTGCTGCTCTCCGCCGACAGCGATCGGCAGGCCGCGGCCGTGGCCGATTACGTGGACGCCCGGCTCACCGACATGGGCGCCCAGCGGCTCGGCGCCGAGGGGCGCAGCGGCGGCGGCTGGGTGCTGCTCGACTTCGGCGACGTGGTGGTCCACGTGATGTCGCCCGAGTCGCGGGGCTTCTACGACCTCGAGGGGCTCTGGGCCGACGCGCCGCGCATCCCGGTCGGGTAGCCGGGGCGCTCACCCCCAGAGCCGCACCGCCCAGAAGGCCAGGAATCCCGCGAAGAGCACGAGCGTCGCCACCGGCGTCTCGGGCTCCCGGTGCGCCTCCACGAGAAGCTCCTCGGTGACGAGGTAGAGGAGCGCCGCCACGGAGGCGGAGAGCACCCCGGCCATCACGTGGTGATTCGCGCCCGCGAGCGCCCAGTTCCCGGCCAGCGCGCAGAGGAACACGGTCGCCCCCAGCGCTCCCGACAGGGCCACGATGCGCCAGCCCCCGGGCCGGTCGGTGGTGAGGGAGAGGCCGAGGAACAGGAGTTCCACCGAGAGGCCGATGGCGAGGATGGCCCCGGTCTCGCCGCCTGCCGCGAAGCCGGCTCCGATGATCACCCCGTCCACGGCCACGTCGATGAAGGTGGCGACGAGCAGCCCCTCGGCACCCTCGCTGGACGCGCCGTCCCCCGTCCGGTGCTCGAGCCGCTCCGTCAGCAGCTTCAGGCCGAACATGAGGAGGGCGCCGGCCGAGAAGGAGAGGAGCAGCACCCAGCGGGAGGCGTGCTCCCGCTCGATGTCCGGCAGGAGCTCCACCGCGAGCGCGGCGAGCATGACCCCCGCCGCGAAGTGCTGGATGTGGCTGCGGGCCCGCCGGCTCGGGTGCCAGACCTTGGCGAGGAAGCCGCCCGCCAGCGCGACGAGCGCCGGGACGGCCATGAGCAGGAGCTGGGAGCGGTTCATGTGAATCCACCAGGATATGCGCCTCGGGCCCCCTCCCGCCCTTGACCCCGGTCAACGAAGTTTCTCCGGGCATCCTGACCACACCACGTTCGGAACCGGACCCAACGAATCCGGAGCGGGGTAGAATGCCCCACTCGCAAAACAACCACGGGCGGTCCGAACGCCGGAGGAAGCATGTCCAAGGAGCAGAAGCAGCGGAAGATGGTGACGATGGACGGCAACGAGGCGGTCGCCTCGGTCGCCCACCGCACGAACGAGGTCATCGCCATCTACCCGATCACCCCGTCCTCCAACATGGGCGAGTGGGCCGACGAGTGGTCCGCGTTCGGGAAGAAGAACATCTGGGGGCTCGTCCCCACGGTGGTGGAGATGCAGTCCGAGGGCGGGGCCGCCGGCGCGGTCCACGGAGCCCTCCAGGGCGGCGCGCTCACGACGACCTTCACGGCGTCGCAGGGGCTGCTGCTCATGATCCCGAACATGTACAAGATCGCCGGCGAGCTGACGCCGTTCGTCATGCACGTGTCGGCGCGCGCCCTGGCCACCCACGCGCTCTCCATCTTCGGGGACCACTCCGACGTGATGGCGGTGCGCCAGACCGGCTTCGGGCTCCTCGCCTCCAACTCGGTGCAGGAGGCCCACGACTTCGCGCTCATCTCCCAGCGGGCCACGCTGAAGAGCCGCGTCCCCTTCGTCCATTTCTTCGACGGCTTCCGCACCTCGCACGAGGTGGCCAAGATCGAGCTGCTCGACGACGACGACCTGCGCCGGATGATCACGGACGACCTGGTGGCGGCCTGCCGCGGCCGGGCGCTCAACCCCGACGCCCCGGTGGTGCGCGGGACGGCCCAGAATCCCGACGCCTTCTTCCAGGCCCGCGAGGCCTGCAACGGCTTCTACACCGACACCCCGGACCTCGTGCAGGCCTCCATGGACGACTTCGCCAAGGTGGCGGGGCGCCAGTACCACCTCTTCGACTACGTCGGGCACCCCGAGGCCGATCGGGTCGTCGTGATGATGGGATCGGGCGCCGAGGTGGCGCACGAGACGGTGCTCGACCTCGTCGCCCGCGGCGAGAAGGTGGGGCTCGTGAAGGTGCGGCTCTACCGCCCCTTCTCCCTGGGGCAGTTCATGGCGGCGCTCCCCCGCGCCACCACCTCCATCGCCGTGCTCGACCGTACCAAGGAGCCGGGCAGCCTGGGCGAGCCGCTCTACCAGGACGTCGTCACCGCGCTCCGCGAGGCGCAGCAGGCCCACATCGACCGCTTCCACCACGAGATCACCGTGATCGGCGGCCGCTACGGCCTCTCCTCCAAGGAGTTCACCCCGGCGATGGTGAAGGCCGTCTACGACGAGCTCACCCACGCCCGCCCCAAGCGTCACTTCACCATCGGCATCAACGACGACGTCACCCACCTGTCGCTCCCCTACGACCCGACCTACCTGACCGAGGGCAAGGATGTGGTCCGCTGCCACTTCTGGGGCCTCGGCGCCGACGGGACCGTGGGCGCGAACAAGAACTCCATCAAGATCATCGGCGAGGACACGCCCAACTTCGCCCAGGGCTACTTCGTCTACGACTCGAAGAAGTCGGGCAGCGTCACCGTCTCCCACCTGCGCTTCGGCCCCGAGCAGATCCGCAGCTCGTACCTCGTGACCAGCGCGAACTTCGTGGCCTGCCACCAGTTCGGCTTCCTCGAGAAGTACGAGATGCTCGACGCCGCCGCGCCGGGCGCCGTCTTCCTCCTCAACACCCCGTTCGGCGCCGAGGACGTCTGGGCCCAGATGCCCGCCGAGGCGCAGGCGGAGGTCCTGAACAAGAAGCTGCGCTTCTTCGTGATCGACGCGGTGAAGGTCGCCCGGGACACCGGCATGGGCGGCCGCATCAACACCATCATGCAGACCTGCTTCTTCGCCATCTCCGGCGTGCTCCCGCGCGAGCGCGCCATCGAGCTCATCAAGAAGGCCATCGAGAAGACCTACGGCCGCAAGGGCGCCGAGGTGGTGAAGAAGAACTTCGAGGCCGTGGACGCCACGCTCCATCACCTCTACGAGGTGAGCCTCGCGGGCAAGACGGTCACCGGTCAGCCGCGGCCGCCGCTCGTCAGCGACCACGCGCCCGACTTCGTGAAGAAGGTCACCGCCATCATGATGGCGGGCAAGGGCGACCTGCTCCCGGTCTCGGCCTTCCCGGTCGATGGGACCTGGCCGCTCGGCACCACCCAGTGGGAGAAGCGGGCCATCGCCCTCGAGATCCCGGTGTGGGATCAGGCGCTCTGCATCCAGTGCAACAAGTGTGCGCTCATCTGCCCGCACGCCGCCATCCGCGCCAAGTTCTTCCCGGCCGAGGACCTCCAGGGCGCGCCCTCCACCTTCAAGGCCATGGACTTCAAGTCGGCCGAAGTGAAGGGGTCCAAGTACACCATCCAGGTGGCGCCGGAGGACTGCACCGGCTGCCGCGTCTGCGTGGAGTTCTGCCCGGCCGAGTCGAAGACGCAGAAGGGGCACAAGGCCATCAACATGGCCCCCATGGCGCCGCTGCGTGAGCCGGAGAAGCGGAACTACGAGTTCTTCCTGGCGCTGCCCGAAGCGGACCGCACCAAGATCAAGCTCGACGTGAAGGGCACCCAGTTCCTGGAGCCGCTCTTCGAGTACTCCGGCGCCTGCGCCGGCTGCGGCGAGACCCCGTACATCAAGCTGCTCACCCAGCTCTACGGCGACCGGGCCATCATCGCCAACGCCACCGGGTGCAGCTCCATCTACGGCGCCAACCTGCCCACCACCCCGTACTGCAAGAACGACGCGGGTCGCGGGCCGGCCTGGGCCAACTCGCTCTTCGAGGACAACGCCGAGTTCGGCCTCGGCATCCGGCTGGCGGTGGACAAGCTCACCGAGCAGTCGCGCCACCTGCTCCACGACGTCACGGGCCGCGTCGGCGGCGACCTGGTGAGGGAGCTTCTCGAGGCCGACATGTCCACCGAGGTGGGCATCCAGGCGCAGCGCGGCCGGGTCAACGTGCTCCGCTCCAAACTGGCCGGCGTCGACCGGCCCTCGGCGCGCCAGCTCGAGCAGATCTCCGACTACCTCGTGAAGAAGAGCATCTGGATCGTCGGCGGCGACGGCTGGGCCTACGACATCGGCTACGGCGGCCTCGACCACGTCATCGCCATGGGCCGGGACGTGAACATCCTGGTGCTCGACACCGAGGTCTACTCCAACACCGGCGGCCAGGCCTCCAAGGCCACCCCCATGGGCGCCGCGGCCAAGTTCGCCATGGGCGGCAAGACGGTCCAGAAGAAGGATCTCGCCATGCTGGCCATGACCTACGGCCACGCCTACGTGGCCCGCGTGGCCATGGCGGCCAAGGACGTGCAGAGCGTGAACGCGATGAAGGAGGCCGACAGCTTCCCCGGCACCTCGGTCATCGTGGCCTACAGCCACTGCATCGCCCACGGCTACGACATGGCCGACTCGATGGAGCACCAGGAGATGGCGGTGAACTCCGGCTACTGGCCCATCTTCCGCTACGACCCGCGGAAGGCGGCCCTGGGCGAGAGCCCCCTCAAGCTCGACAGCGGCGTCCCCAAGATCTCGCTGGCCGACTTCATGGCCAAGGAGACCCGCTTCCGCATGGTCGAGCAGCTCGACCCGGACAACTACAAGAAGCTGGTGGAGCAGGCGCAGCGGCTCGCCAGCGAGAAGTACGCCCTCTACGAGCAGCTGGCCCGGGCCATGAACCCGGTGAACCTGGTGCCGGGCGGCCCGGCCCCGGGGGCCACCCAGCCCAAGGCGAAGGCCTGACCGTGACGGCGCGCCCGCTCGCCGTCCTGGCTGCCGCCGTCCTGGCCTCGCTGCCGGCGGGGGCGCACGCGCAGGACGCGTCGCTCCGGGCCCCGGTTCCGCCCGGGGCGCCGGCGATGCCCCACCGGCCGCCCCGCACCATCGCCGTCTCCGGTGCGGGGAAGGTGGCGGTCGCACCCGACTCGGCCACCTTCACCGTGGGTGTCGAGGCCACCGCGAAGAGCGTGGCGGCCGCCAGCGCGGAGGCGAGCGCGAAGATGAAGGCGGTCCTCGACGCCGTGGCCGCCGCCGGCGTCCCGCCCAAGGACGTCCAGACCACCCGCTACGACGTCACCATCGACCGCCCCTGGAAGGACGGCAAGCAGCAGCCCATCGCCGGCTACCGGGTCTTCACCGCGGCCGACGTGCGGGTGCGGGAGCTCGGGAAGCTCGGGAAGATCCTCGACGCCGTCACGGCGGCGGGATCGAACCAGCTCAACTCGCTCCGGATGGAGCGGCTCGACCCGCGTCCGCAGCAGCTCGAGGCGCTCGCGAAGGCCTACGAGGAGGCGCTGTCGAAGGCGAGGGCCATCGCCATCGCCGCGAAGGTGGAGCTCGGCGACTTCGTGTCGGTGAGCGAGGAGGGGGTCGCGCCCCGCCCCCGGATGATGATGATGGCCAAGGCGGCCTCGTCCGACGGGATGTCCGCACCGGTGGCCGAGGGGGAGCTCGAGTTCGGCGCCCGCGTCGAGGTGATCTTCGGGGTGAAGTAGTCACTCCAGCAGCGTCAGGGTGGTGAGCGCGTGGCGATCCCGCCGCTCGCTCGCCCCCTCCGACCGGGACTCGCTCTCCTGGCGCAGCACCAGCAGCCGGTCACCGTTCCGCCCGAAGCGGAAGAGATCCTTCTGCTCGATCTCGAAGGTGATGATGAGGAAGATGCGCCCCTTCAGGAGGACGCGCCGCTCCTCGGCCACCGGAACGCCGTCCGGCCCGAGCCAGATGCGGGCCGTCGCCTCGATGTCCTTCACGTACTTCCGGTCGCGGGCCGCCACCACCGGCGTGACCTGGAAGCGGAGCATCCGCAGGGGCACGCCGTCGAGGGGCTCCATCCGGTCCTCGAGGAGCTTCGCATCCGCGAGGTCGCGGAGCAGCTCCGGCACGGCGTCGAGCGCGCGGGCCATCGCCAGCGTGCGCAGGTCGCCGATGGCGTCGCGGGTGGGGGTCCGTGCCTCCGGGTCGGCGAGGCGGGCCCGCTCCTCGGTCTCGGCCCGGGAGAGGACCGCCGGGCTCCACCCGATCCGGATGCCCTCCGGCCCGCCCCAGGCGGTCGCCGTGACCGTCCCGGCCGGCGGCGGGTCATCTTCACCCTGAGTGAACGATACCCGGTGATCCACCCGGGCCCGCACCGGGTGGGTCGCCGGCAGCCGGGCCAGCGCGCCCACCAGCTGGGCGACCGGGTCGAGCCGGGTCGGCCCGGAGGGGGATGCCGGAGCGGAGAGGGTGTCGGTCGGAGGGGTGGCGAGGGCGAGGAGCAGGAGCGGCGCGACGAGGAGCATGGAGGGGTCCTATGCCGGAGAGCCCCACGGCGTCCACCCGCTCGCCCGCCTCACCCCCCGAACAGGTCCTTCCCCGCGTCGATCGGGTAGACCTTCGCCTCCTCGCCGGCGAAGTCGCCCGGCCCGACCTCGAAGCGCTCCTCCCCGATGCGCAGCTCCCCCGCGCCCGAGATCACGTACATCCACTCCTCGTCCACGAGGTGGACGTGGTGGACGAACGACTCCTTCCCCGGCGGGACGCGGAGGACGTTCACGCCGCAGCGCTCGAGCCCGGTGAGGCGGGAGAGCGTCGTCCCGCGGACCTCGGAGGACGGGTTGAGCGGATGGCGGAACGACTCCTCCTGCGCGGTGGCGCGGTCGGCGCGCACGAGCAGGTCCTTCGGCTCGGGATGGGCGTGGGTCGGGGACATCCCCCGATCCTAGCTCCGGGCGAGGTCCACGCCCAGCTTCACGACCAGTACCATCACGACCCCCACGACCACCCAGCGCACCAGCCGGTCCCCGTTGCGCACGGCGAGGTGGGCGCCGGCGAGCCCCCCCGCGAACTGCCCCGCCGCCATGGGGAGCGCCACGCTCCAGGCCACCATCCCGCGGGAGGCGAAGAGGACCACCGCCGCCAGGTTGGAGGCGAAGTTCACCACCTTGGCGTCGGCCGAGGCCTCCCGCATCCCCGCCCCGAAGAAGATCACGAAGCCGAAGATGAGGAACGTGCCGGTGCCGGGGCCGAAGAAGCCGTCGTAGGCCCCCACGACACCCGCGATGGCGGCCGCCACGGCGAGAGACCGGTGCACGCCGGGCCGGGGCGCGGGGGGGGCGGCGGGACGGACGGCCAGGACCACCGCCACGACGACGAGCAGGCCGAGGACGATGGGGCGGAGCGCCGTGGGGGGCACGAGGAGCACGAGCGCCGCCCCGGCCAGCGACCCGAGGAGCCCCGCGGGGAAGGTGACCCGGGCCACCCGCCCGTCCACGAGTCCGGCCCGGGCGAAGCGGAGCAGGGCCGCGCCGGATCCGAAGACGCTCTGCCCCTTGTTCGTGCCGAGCGCCAGCCCGGGCGGGAGCCCGGCGGCGAGCAGCGCCGGCAGCGTGAGGAGGCCGCCCCCGCCGGCGATGGCGTCCACCGTCCCGGCCACGAACGAGGCCACGACGAGCAGCGCGAGCGTGGGAAGGGAGAGGTCCAGGCGCTCTCACCCCTCCGGTGCGGCCGGGGGCTTCGGACCGGGGACGAGCGGGCCGCCGTAGGTCTCGGCCATGAGGTGGGACGAGACGATGAAGTCGGCGGTGGCGCGGTTGCACGCGGTGGGGACGTTGTAGAGCACGGCGATCCGGAGCAGCGCCTTCACGTCGGTGTCGTGGGGCTGCGGCTCGAGCGGATCCCAGAAGAAGATGAGGACGTCGAGCTTCCCCTCGGCGATGAGCGCGCCGAGTTGCTGGTCCCCGCCGAGCGGGCCGGAGAGCAGCCGCTGGACGTCGAGGCCGAGCCGTTCGTGGATGAGCTTCCCGGTGGTGCCGGTGCCGAAGAGCTCGTGGCGGGAGAGGGTGCCCTGGTTGAACCGGGCCCAGTCGAGCAGGTCCTCCTTCTTGTTGTCGTGGGCCACGAGCGCCACGCGCTTGCGGACCTTCATGGAGGGAGCCGCCGTCTTCGGAGTCGCGATCATGGGAGAGATCATGTCCCGGATCGAGAGCCGGCGCATGGCCATTCGGTGACGGCGCGGTACACTCGCGCCGTGAAGCTCCGGCTCCTCTCGGTGGGTCGCGACCGATCCGGGCTCTACGCGCCGGCGGTGGAGGAGTACGCGAAGCGGCTCGGCCGATACGTGAAGTTCTCCGTGGAGGAGGTTCCCGAGGCCCGCCGCGCAGCCGGGACCCCGCGTGCCCGGGACGAGGAGGGGACGTCGCTCCTCGAGCGGATCGGGGACGGCGAGCGGGTGGTGCTCCTCGACGAGCGGGGCCGGGAGCACGACAGCATCGCCTTCGCCCGGCGCGTGACCGCCTGGCTCGAGGGGGCGAAGGACGTCACGCTGGTCATCGGCGGATCCGACGGCCACGGAGAGGCGATCCGGGCCCGCGCCGACGAGACCCTCACCCTCTCCCGGCTCACCCTGGCCCACCGGCTCGCGCGGCTCGTCCTCGTCGAGCAGCTCTACCGGGCCTTCACGATCCTCCGCGGCGAGCCCTACCACAAGTGAACGGTGGAACCCGCTGCCCCGGCTGGCCCGGATCTGGCAAGGTCCTCCGGGATTCCTTGAGAACCGGCGGGGCGTCGCCTAGGCTTTCCCATCCATCCCGGGCGCGCGCTGCGCGCCGAGCGAGGTTCAAGTGCCCAAGGTGAAGCCCGTTCTCCTCGTCGTCCTCGACGGCTGGGGCATCCGCGTCGAGCGCGAGAACAATGCCATCGCCATCGCCGGAACGCCCAACATGGACGCGCTGGTGAAGGAGTACCCGTCGACCGCGCTGCGGACCTCCGGTCTCGCCGTCGGACTTCCCGAGGGGCAGATGGGCAACTCGGAGGTTGGGCACACCAACCTCGGGGCGGGGCGCATCGTCTACCAGGACCTGGTCCGCATCAACCGCTCCATCGAGGACGGGTCCTTCTTCCAGATCCCGGCGCTCCTCGAGACGGTGCGCAAGGCCAAGGCCGCCGGAGGCGCGGTCCACTTCATGGGGCTCTGCTCCGACGGCGGCGTCCACAGCCAGGAGGAGCACCTGCACGCGCTCCTCGAGCTGGCCCGGCGCGAGGGGGTGGCGAAGGCCTACGTCCACGCCTTCCTCGACGGGCGCGACACCCCGCCGAAGAGCGGGCTCGGCTACGTCCAGTCGCTCGAGAACCGCATGAAGGAGAAGGGCTACGGGAAGGTGGCCACGGTGATGGGGCGCTTCTGGGCCATGGATCGCGACAAGCGCTGGGACCGGGTCCAGGCCGCCTTCGACGCCATGGTTAGTTCACTAGGAGTGAAAGCCACCTCCGGCGTGAACGCGGTGGAGCAGGCCTACGCCCGCGGCGAGACCGACGAGTTCGTGATGCCCACCGTGGTGGTGAACGGGGGAGGGGAGCCGGTGGCCCGCATCCGGGACGGCGACGCGCTCGTCTTCTTCAACTTCCGCGCCGACCGGGCCCGCGAGATCACCCGCGCCTTCACCCAGCCCGACTTCAAGGACTTCGACGCCTCGGCCCGGCCGCGCCTGTCGGCCTTCGCCTGCATGGCCCAGTACGACGAGACCTTCGGCCTGCCGGTGGCCTTCGGCCCCGACCAGCCCGACGAGATCTTCCCCGAGATGGTCTCCCGCGCCGGCCTGAAGCAGCTCCGCTGCGCCGAGACCGAGAAGTACGCCCACGTCACCTTCTTCTTCAACGGCGGGCGGGAGACGGTCTTCCCCGGCGAGGACCGCGTCCTCGTGCCGAGCCCCCGCGACGTGAAGACCTACGACGAGAAGCCGGAGATGAGCGCGCGGGAGGTCACCGAGAAGGTGGTGGAGGCCGTCCGCTCGCGCCGCTACGGCTTCATCCTGGTGAACTTCGCCAACGCCGACATGGTCGGGCACACCGGCATCCTCTCGGCCGCCGTGGCGGCGGTGAAGGTGGTGGACGAGTGCATCGGGCGGCTCTGGGCGGCGGCCCGCGAGGCCGGGATGGCCATGATGATCACGGCCGACCACGGCAACGCCGAGATGATGGTCGATCCGCTGACGGGAGAGCCCCACACCGCCCACACGCTCGGACCGGTCCCCTTCATCCTCGCCGACCCCGACTTCCGCGGGGCGAAGCTCCGCCAGGACGGCGTCCTGGCCGACGTGGCCCCCACCGCGCTCCAGGTGCTCGGGATCGCCCAGCCCCGGGAGATGAAGGGGCTCGGGCTGCTGGTTCGCTGAAGATGAGGGGGGCGCTCTCGGAGATCGGCGAGGCCCTGCTCGACCTCGTCTTCCCCCCGCGGTGCGCGGCGTGCGGAGAGGCCCCGGCGCGCGCCTCCCCCTTCTGCTCCACCTGCGACGGTGCCATCGAGCCCGCGCCCGACCTGGGAGACGGCGTAGGGGCCGCGTCCCTCTTCGGCGGGCCGATCGCCGACGCCGTCCACGCCCTCAAGTACGGGGGACGGGCCGAGGTGGCCGGCCCCCTGGGGCGATGGATGGCCGGGCGCGTCGCGGTCCCGGAGGGCATGGCGGTGGTCTGGGTCCCGCTCGGTCGTCGTCGCCGCATCGAGCGCACCTACGACCAGGCCATGCTCCTCGCGGTGGCGGTCGCACGGGCCTCGCGCCAACCCCTGCTGCGAGGGGCGCTCCGGCGCGTGCGGGAGACGCCGCCGCAGGTGGGTCGCGACCGGGCGGCGCGGGCCCGGAACGTGGCCGGGGCCTTCGCCGCGTCGCGCGCCGTGGCCGGCCGCGACATCTGCCTCGTCGACGACGTGGTCACCACCGGAGCCACCGTCGAGGCCGCCACCCGCGCGCTCCGGGACGCCGGGGCGAGGCGCGTCGTCGTGGCCGCCCTGTCCCGCGCCGAATGAAGCCGCCACGGTCGTTCCGGGGGTAGACTCCCCGCGTGCCGATGCAGGCCCTCCTCCTCTCGCTCGCGGTGCTCGCCGCCGCGCCGCCCTCCGCCGGCACGGCCAGGGGCGATCCGTCGCTCGCCGAGGTGGAGCGCTGCCTCTCCGAGTTGCGCCGGCTCCATGCCGACCCGGCCGCGATCGCGCCGCTCGTGCGCCTCCACGAGCTCGAGCCCGCCGTCGTCGACCTGCGCCCCGTCGCCGCCGCCTACCGCACCGTCGCCGACGACCCGAAGGCCCACCCGGAGGTCCGCTCGCTCGCCCGGTGGCACCTCTCGGGCGTGGAGCGCGCGCTCGGGAAGGACGAGCAGGCCGCGGCCGAGGTGAGCCGGCTCGGCTTCCTGCACGGATGGTGGATCGTGGGCCCCTTCGACAACGAGGGGCGCGCCGGATTCGAGAAGGTCTACCCTCCCGAGGAGCGGCTCGACCTCGATGCCCGCTACCCGGGCAAGGTCCGGGAGGTGGGATGGCGCTCGCTCCCCCCCGAGCTCGACTGGAGCGGCGTCGTCACCATCGGAACCACCATCCGGCCCGCGCACGAGGCGGTGGTCTACGCGCTGGCGGTGCCCGTGCTGGACCGGGAACGGAGAGCCCGTCTCTGGATCGGTGCGAGCGGCGCCTTCCGTATCTGGGTCAACGGGTCGAAGGTGCTGGAGTCCCCCACGTACCACCCGGCCCGGCTCGACCAGGCCGCGGTCGAGGTCACGCTGCGGAAGGGGCCGAACCGCATCCTCGTGAAGCTGGCGCAGGACCAGGGTGAGATGGCCGTCGCTGTCCGGCTCACCGACCCCTCCGGCGATCCCCTCGCGGTCATCCCGGCGAAGATGCCGCCGCTCCCACCGCTCGCCACCGGCCCCGCGCCGCGGCCGGTCCCCGTTCCCTCGCTCGTGTCGGTTCTGGCAGGCCGGGCGGAGCGGGCGAAGGGGGCGAAGGGGGCGAAGGGGGCGAAGGGGGCCGCCGAGGGAAGGGCCCGCGTGGACCTCGCCGTGGCGATGGGCGAGAAGTTGCCGGAGGACCTCTCCGAGCACGCCGCCGCGCGCGAGGCGAGGCGGGCCGCCGACCTGCTCCCGGGCGACGCCCGCGCCCAGCTGCTCGCCGCGCGGCTCGAGGACCAGGATTCCAACCGGCGCCGCGACAGGCTGGAGGCGGCCCTGCGCGCCGAGCCCGGAAACCCCTTCGCCCGGCTCGCGCTCGCGGAGGAGGAGATCCGGCGTGGGCGGCCGCACGAGGCGGTGCGGAAGCTCCAGCCGCTCGCCGCCGACTGGCCGGGCTGGGCCCCCCCGCGTGCGGGGCTGGCGCAGGCCTGGGACCAGGTCGGGTATCCCTCCCGCGCCCAGGTGGACCTGCTCGCCCTGCTCCGCGATTTCCCGGACCAGCCGGGCGCCGTGGAGCTGGCCGCCCGGGTGAACCGACAGCTCGACCGGGTGGACGCGGCGCTCGAGGGGTACCGGCGGCTCCTCGCGCTCCGGCACGACGACGCGCCGGCCCGCTCCGCGCTCGTCTCGCTGCTCGTGCGCCGCGGCGACCTCGACGAGGCACTCGCCGTGCTCGGCGAGGCGGTGCGGGCGAGCCCCGGCGATCCGTTCCTGCGGCTGCGCCGGGCCGACCTCCTCGCCGCCAACGGCCGGTCCGAGATGGCCGAGGCCGACTACCTCGCCGCCGCCCGGCTCTCCCCGGACGAGCCCGAGGTGCACGAGCGGCGCGGCCGGCAGCTGCTCCGGGACGGGCGACAGGGGGAGGCGCTCGCCGCCCTTCAAGTTGCGCTCGACCGCAAGCCGCAGAGCACCCAGCTGAAGGACCTGATCCGCCAGCTCGAGCCGTCACGGGAACGGTACGAGGCTCCCTACCGGGTGGACGCCGCCGCCATCGCCCGGACCCCGCCGCCGCGCCGCGACCAGGAGGACGCGGCGATCCTGTCGGAGACCAAGGTGACGAAGGTCCACCCCTCCGGCCTCTCCTCCACCTGGTACCAGGTCGTGGCCCGGGCCTACACTCCGCGTGGAACCGAGTCGCTCCGCGCGCACCCGATCGCCTACGTCCCGGGCCGGCAGGACATCCGCGTGGAGCGGGCCCGGGTCTGGAAGCCGGACGGGTCGGTGGTGGAGACCCACCAGGAGGCGGATCGCAGCACGAGCGAGCCCTGGTACCGGCTCTACTACGACACCCGCGTGCGGCAGGTGGTGGTCCCGGCGCTCGCCCCCGGCGACGTCCTGGAGCTGGCCTGGCGGGTGGACGACGTGGCCTCCGAGAACCTGCTCTCCGACTACTTCGGCGAGGTGGTCCCCTTCAGCGAGACGGCCCGGAAGGAGCGGATGGACTACGTGCTCCTCGCGCCCGCGTCGCGCCCGATCCACTCGAGCGACCCGGCCCTGTCCGGGGTCACCCGCCAGGAGCGCGACCTCCCCGGCGGCGTCCGCGAGTACCGCTGGACCGCGACCGACCTCCCCCGGATCCTGCCGGAGCCGGGGATGCCCGGCCAGGCCGAGTCGTCGGCCTCCGTCCACGTCTCCACCTACGCGTCCTGGGACGAGGTGGCCCGCTTCTACGAGGGGCTCGTGCGGGAGCAGATCCGTCCCGGGCCGGGGGTGCGCGCCGAGTCGGCCCGGATCGTGGCGGCCGTGCGGGCCCGGCCCGAGAACGCCTCCCTCGACGAGAAGGCACTCCGCCGCGAGATCGTGAAGGCGGTCTACGACGACGTGGTGACCGGAACCCGCTACGTGGGGCTCGAGTTCGGCATCCACGGCTACAAGCCCTACAACGTGGAGCAGGTGCTGCTGCGCCGGTTCGGGGACTGCAAGGACAAGGCGAGCCTGATGCACGCGCTCCTCGAGGCGGCCGGAATCGACTCGCGCCTCGTGCTGCTCCGCATGCGCCGGCTCGGGGCCCTCCCGCCGGCCCCGGCGTCGCTTGCCGTCTTCAACCACGCCATCCTGTACGTGCCCGAGTTCGACCTCTGGCTCGACGGGACCGCCACCGGCTCCGGGTCGCGGGAGCTGCCCAGCGAGGACCGCGGTGCAACCGTGCTCGTGGTGAATCCGGGCGGGCCGCCCACCTTCGGCCTCCTCCCCGAGGCCGTGGCGGGCGACGACCGGGTCGTGACCGAGGTCCGGGGCGTCCTCTCCGCCGACGGTTCGGCCAGCGCGACGGGGACCCTGTCCGTGTCCGGTGTGCAGGCGCCCGAGTTCCGCCGGGCCTACGGTACGGAGAGCGGCCGACGCGCCGCGCTCGAGCGGGGATTCGCCCGGACGCTGCCCGGACTCAAGGTGGAATCGGTCGAGACGGGTGACCTCTCCCGCATCGAGCAGGACGTGACCCTCTCCTTCCGGGCGTCGGCGCCCCGCGTGGCCCGTCCGGAGAGCGGTGGCCTGGCGCTTGCCCCGTTCGGCCAGGGACAGAACTGGATGGAGGGCTTCGCCGCCCTGGCCGAGCGCCGCTACGATCTCGTGCTCACGAGCCCCTTCGAGCAGCGCTTCACCTTCGTCTGGGAGTTGCCGGCCGGGATGGTTCCGGCGGGGCTGCCTTCGCCCGAGCGGCGCGAGGGTCCCTTCGGTGACTGGTCCGTCTCCCTCCAGATGGAGGGAGGGAAGCTCCGCGCCGCCGGGGTCCTGCGCGTGACCACCCGGCGCATCGCCGCCGCCGACTATCCGGCCTTCCGCGACTTCCTGGCGGGGCTCGACCGGGCCTTGCTCCGGAGCGTGCACCTCGTGCGGGTCGAGGGGAGGACGCCGTGACCCGCGCCCTCCGCTCGTTCCCGGTGATCCTCGCCGCGCTGGCCCTCGCGCTCCCGTCGCGCGCCGCTTCCGCCGCCCCCTCCGGATTCGAGGCCTGGCTCGAGAAGGGGGACCCCGTGGCGGCCGCAGCCCGCTTCCGCACCGACGCCGCGCGGAATCCAGCCGACCCCTGGCCGCTCTTCGGAGAGGCCATGCTGGCGGAGCGCGCGCTCGACGACGAGGGGGAGGCGTCCGCCCTGCTCGCCGTCGTCGCGGCCGCCCCACGCCACCCGCTCTCGCTCGTGGCGCTGCGCCGCCTCGGAGAGCTGTCGCTCGGGATGCCCCCCATCGCGGAGCGCGTGGACGCCACACTCGCCGGCGTGCTCGGCGCGGGGAGGCTCACCGGGATGAGCGCCTACCGGGCGAGGGTGGTGCGCGCCGCCATCGCCGAGCTCCGGGGGGACCTGCGGGAGTCGGAGCGCATCCGCCGGGAGAACGGCGTCGCCGACGGCTGGTCGCTCGCCGGCCCGTTCGGCGCCTTCCACGCCCTCGACATGGAGCGCCCCTTCCCACCGGAGCAGGGGGAATGGCCGCCGGCGAGGGCCCGTGTGCTGCCGGCGCCCGACGGTGCCATCTCGCTCGACGGCGAGTCGGTCCCCGGCGACGTCTGGTACGTGGCCGCCGACGCCGAGCTCTCGCGCGGAGGTCGCTACCTCCTCGCCGTGGGAAGCACCGCCTCCGCCCGCGTCCTCGTGGACGGCCGGCCGGTGGCCGAGCGACGGGCCTGGGCCGGGTGGCCGTCGGCCGTGCAGGTGGTGCCGGTCGATCTCGCCCCCGGCACCCACCGCGTCCTCGTGAAGCTCACCCGCGGCGCCGGACGGGCCAACCTGGCGCTGGCGCTCGCCCGGGAGGACGCCGCTCCCTCCGACGCCGCCTGGCGCCCGGCCGCGAGCCCCGGTCCGGCCGCGCAACCCGCCCCGCTCCCCGGGCCGGTCCTGGGTGCGCGGGAGCTCGCCGACGCGCTCGAGCCGGAGGCGGGTCCGGTCCTGTCGCGGCTCGTGGCGGCGCGCGACCGCCTCGAGAACGACCGGCAGGCCTCCCTCTCCCTGCTGGACGAGGCGACGGGTCTCGCGCCGGCCGCGGCACCGGTCCGGTCCACCCGCGGGGACGCACTCTCCGGCGATCCCACGCTCGCGGAGCGGATCGCGCGCGCCCGGGCCGAGGCCGAGTGGCAGGAGGCGTCCCGCCTCGATCCGGGCGACTCGGCCGTGCGCCTCGTCCTCGCCGAGCTGGCCATGGCCGGCGGGCGGCTCGACGACGCCGAGAAGCGGCTCGCGGAGCTTCCGGAGAAGGTGGCCGCACGCCCCCGGGCCCGCCTCGCCCGGGCCCGCCTGCTCGTCGAGCGGAGCCATCCGGAGGCGGCCGAGGCCCTGGTGCGCGGGGCCTCCGAGGCCGGCAACTGCGCCGCCGCCGCCACGCTGGCGGAGATGGCCGTCCGGCGCGACGCCATCGCGCTGGAAGACGAAGCCGTGCGGATGCTCGCCCGTTGCCCGGGCGGCTTCGAGCGGGTCGCCGAGCACCGGCGTATCCGGGGCGACCTGGCCGGCGCCGCGGCTGCGTGGACCACGGTCGCCCGGGCCTCCCCGGCGCGGATCGACGCGCGGCTGGCGCTCGCCCGGGTGCTCGTGGCCCAGGGCCGGACCGATGCCGCGGCCGCCGAGCTCGCCGACCTGTCCCGGCTCTGGCCCGTGGACGGCCAGATCCAGCGTCGCCTGGGCGAGCTCCAGGAGCTCGGCGGCCGGGGCCCCGACGCCCGCGCTGCGCGGGAGCGAGCCCTCACCCTCGACGGGGCCGACCTCGTGCTCCGGCGCGCGCTCGCGCTCGAGGAGGGGCGGGAGGTGCTCGGCGACCTGGCGCTCGACGGGTCGGACGTCATCCGCGCCTACGAGGAGGCCAGGGTCCCGGTCACGACGGCGGCCTCGCTCGTCCTCGACGGTGCCTCGGTGGAGGCCTGGCCCGACGGGACCACCGTCGAGCGGACCCACCAGATCATCCACGTCCACGACGCGCGCGGGGTCGAGAAGTGGGGTGAGGTGGAGCTTCCCCCCGGCGCCACCCTCCTCCGCCTGGAGACCCGGAAGAGGGACGGGCGGATCCTCGAGCCGGAGGTCCACGGGGGCGACAAGCGGAGCATCTCGGCGGCCGGGCTCGAGCCGGGCGACTACCTGGAGCTGGAGTGGCTTCGCTCCCACTCGACCCGCCAGCCGGCGTCGCCCGGGTGGATCTCCGATCCCTTCTTCTTCCGCGGCGAGGACCTCCCCTTCTTCCTGTCCACCTATGCGGTGGCGGCCCCGGTGGGGCGGCTCACGCTCGACGTCCGGAGGATGGCGCCGCCCGAGGTGCGGCGGGAGGGCGCGCGCGAGGTGATGCGCGCCGAGGCGAGGCAGGCGAAGGCGATGGTGCCGGAGCCTGGCGCGCCCGGGATCTCCGAGTACGTGCCCATGGTCATGGCCGGGTCGGGGGAGGGCATCGACGGGCTGGCGCTCGCCGCCGCCGATGCATTCACTGACCGTGTACGTCCGGGGCGGGAGATCGCGGCGCTGGCCCGCTCGATCCGGTACCCGCCCGGCGCCCCGCCGCGCGCCGGGGAGGATCTCCTGCGCGCGGCCCACCAGGCGGTGATGGAGCGGGTGGACGGGACCGGGCCGCTCACCGACCAGGCCAGCCACGTGCTCTCGCGCGGTCGCGGCAGCCGGCTGCTGCTGCTCGTGGCCCTCCTCGACGCCCTCGGCATCCCGGCGCGCGTGGCCCTCGTCCGTCCGTTCTACGTGGACCCGCAGCCCTGGCTCTTCCCGCGGCTCGACCTCTACTCGGTGCCCGTGGTGCGGGCCGAGCTGGACGGGAAGGTCCACTGGATCGACCCGTCCACGCGCTGGGCTCCCTTCGGCGCACTCCCGCCCGGCGCCCGCGACGCCGAGGTGCTCGTCCTGCCGCGCCCGGGCGAGTCGCTGCGCCGGGAGCGCACGCCCGCCCTCCCGGTCTCCGAGGGGAGCGACGTCCTCCTGCGCATCCAGGTGGACCCGTCGGGAGACGCGGTCATCGAGGGGGTCGAGACCTACCGGGGCTTCGAGGGGGCCGGCGCCAAGGCGGCCCTCGAGCCGGTGGACGACACGAGCCGTCGCCGTGCCATGGAGCAGGCGCTCTCCCGGAGCTTCCACTCCCTGCAGCTCCAGGAGGTCCGCTTCGAGGGGGAGCGGCAGGTGGGCACGCCGCTCGTCATCCGCTACCGGGCGCGGGTCTCGGGCCTGGCCCGTCCGTCGGGAGGGCGGCTCGTCATCGACGACGTCCCGTACCCGGCCCGGCTGGGCGCCCGGTACGCGCCGCTCGCGACCCGGGAGTCCCCGCTCCTCGTCGGGATCGGCGACCGGTCGTCGCTCCGCATCGAGATCACGCCGCCGCCTGGAGCGGCGCCGAGGCCGGGCGAACCGGTCGCGCTGTCGGCTCCCCAGGGGAGCTACGCGCGCACCGAGCGGCTCGAGGGGGGACGGCTCGTCCGGCAGGACCGGCTCGAGCTGTTCCGCACGCGGGTCCAGCCGGGCGACTACCCCGGCTTCGCCCGCTTCGCGGGGGCGGTGGACGAGGCGCAGGCATTGCCCATCGACGTGGGCGCCGCGGAGTAGCTCAACCGCCGCCGCTGCCGAAGAGCCGCTCGGCCACCGCGCTGTGGAGGTCCATCCCCTCCAGCGTGAGCCGGAGGCGGCCGGCCCGGATCTCCCCGAGCCCCGCGCGGACGAGCGCCGCCACCTCGCCATGCCGGTCCGGCCCGAGCCAGGCGACGTCGAGCCCCTCGGCGGTCCGGAGCGAGAGCATGATCCGCTCGTTCGCGAGCTCGGAGGGGCCGAGCCGCTCCTCCGAGGCGGTGGGGAGCTCGCCCGCGTCGAGCGCCGCGAGCCACGGCCCGACCGAGCGGTGGTTCGTCCAGCGGCCCCCGCCCTCCTCCGTGCGGACGCACCCCACCGCGCCGGCGCCGGCGCCCAGGTAGTCGTCCGATCTCCAGTAGAGGAGGTTGTGCCGGGACTCCAGGCCGGGCCGCGCGAAGTTGGAGATCTCGTAACGACGGAGCCCCGCCCCTTCCAGCACCGCGGCGATGGCCCGCCCCTGGGACACCACCTCGTCGTCCCCCGGGAAGGCGAGCTTCCCGGACCGGGCCAGCCGCGCGAAGGGGACCTCCTCCGCCAGCACCTCCGCGTCGAGGGTCAGGGCGTAGGAGGACACGTGTGTCACTGGCAGTGAAACCAGCCGCTCCGCGTCGGCGCGCGCCGTCTCCACCGAGGAGCGGCGGCCGCCGTACATGAGATCCACCGAGACGTTGCCCACGACCGAGGCGACCTCCCGGACGGCCCGCTCCGCGTCGCCCGGCCCGTGGCGCCGGCCCAGCTTCCGGAGCACCGCCCCGTCGAAGGACTGCACCCCGATGGAGACCCGGTTCACGCCCGCGTCCCTCCAGGCCCGGGCTCGATCCGCGTCGCACGATTCCGGGTTGGCCTCCAGCGTGACCTCGGCGCCCCCCGGCAGCCCGAGCGCGCGGGCCTCCTCCACCACCCGGGCGATGGCCGCCGGCTCCCAGAGCGACGGCGTGCCGCCGCCCAGGAAGAGCGTGGCGCAGGTCCGTCCGCGGAAGGCGTGCGCGCGGAGCCGGATCTCCGCGATCACCGCGTCGGCGTACCGCTCGCCCGGCATGGGACGGGAGGTGGTGACGGCGAAGTCGCAGTAGGGGCAGCGGAAGCTGCACCACGGAAAGTGAACGTAGAGGCCGAACGGACGGGGGGGCACCGGCGCGGATGCTATGCTAGGTTCCGGATCGATGGCCACCTGGTCCGTCACCGCCGAGTTCCCCGCCGACGAGGCCGACGAGGCCACCGCCCTCCTGTTCGAGCGAGGCGCCTCCGGCGTGGAGGAGCGGGAGGCCGGTCTCGCACCCATGCCGGGCGAGCGGCAGCCTGGGGCGGGTCGCGTGCTCCTCATCGGCTTCTTCGCCGACGCCGGTGCGGCGCAGGAGGCCGCGGGCGCGCTCGGGGCGGGGGCGGAACTGGCGGAGATCCCCGACCGCGACTGGGGGGAGGAGTGGAAGAAGGGGCTCGGCCCGATCTCCGTCGGACGGGTCTTCCTCCGGCCATCCTGGGTGGACGCGGAGCCGCCACCGGGCTCGGTGGAGGTCGTGCTCGACCCGGGCATGGCCTTCGGCACCGGCACCCACCCCACGACCGCCCTCTGCCTCGCCGCCGTCGATGCCTTCCTGGCCCGCCGACCCCGGGCGACGGTGCTCGACGTGGGGACCGGCTCGGGGCTCCTCGCCATCGCGGCGCGCAAGCTGGGGGCGGCGCGGGTGGCCGCGAACGACAACGACCCGGTGGCCGTGGCGGTGGCGGCCGAGAACGCGGCGCGGAACGGGGTGTCGCTCGAGCTCACCGGCAGACCGCCCTCGGCCATCCCGGGGACGTTCGACCTCGTGGTCGCCAACATCCTCGCCAACGTGCTCGTGGAGCTGGCGCCCGACCTGGCGCGGCGCGCGGCGCCCGGCGGCGAGGTGGTGCTGGCGGGTGTCCTCGTTCCCCAGGAGGAGGAGGTCGCCCTCGCCTTCCGGGCCCAGGGGCTCTCGGCGCTGCCCGGCGCACGGAGCGGCGAGTGGTCGCTGCTCCGCTTCGAACGGGCGGGAGCGCCGTGACCCGCAGGCGTCTCCACGTGCCTCCCGAACGGATCGAGGGCGCGGTGGCGCGCCCCGATGCGCCGTCGCTCCACTACCTCGCGGGCGTGCTCCGGCTCGCGCCCGGCGCGCCGGTGGAGGTGTTCGACGGAGCCGGGAGCGCATGGGACGCCACCTTCGACGGGGAGACGCTCCGGCTCGGCGAGCGCCGCCCCGCCCCGCTCCCCGGAGCCACCGTCTGGCTCGCCTTCGCGCTCGCACGGGGCGAGAAGGGGGACTGGATCGTCCAGAAGGGGACGGAGCTCGGCCTCTCCCGGATCGTTCCCTGGCAGGGCGAGCGGTCGGTCGTCCGGCTCGAGCCCGACCGGGCGTCGGAGCGGGCCAGGAGGTGGGAGCGGATCGCCGCCGAGGCGGCCCGGCAGTGCGGCCGGTCCGACGTCCCGGAGGTGGCGGTACCCGGGACCCTGGCGGCTGCGCTGACGGCACCGCCCGGCTTCGTCCGCCTCGTCTTCCACGCCGGCGCCGGCGCCCCGATCGCCAGCGTCGTCTCTCCCGCCGCGCCCGGGTACCTGGCCGTGGTGGGACCGGAGGGAGGGCTCACCGACCGGGAGGTGGATGCCTGCCTCTCGGCCGGGTGCGCGCTCGCGTCGCTCGGTCCGCGTGTGCTCCGGGCCGAGACCGCGGCCGTGACCGCCGCAGCCCTCCTGCAGTTCCTGGCCGGCGACCTGGCCTGACCTGGCCCCGCACCCGGGTGCTTGACCCCGCCCGGGCGCAGCGGTGATCCTCCCGGCCGTGCGTTGCCCCCGCTGCGAGCGTGACAACGGAGAGGCGGACATCCGGTGCTCCGGGTGCGGCGCGCCCCTCTCCATCGCCGAGGTGGGCGCCGGGCTGGTGGAACGCCCGCTCTCCCTGGACCGGCGCTCGGTGGTGCGCGAGACCGGGGGCGTGGACCGGCAGCCGGAGCCGTCGCCCCTGTCCCGCACCGCCGCGCCGCGGTGGCGCCGGGCGCTCTCCTGGGTGATCGACGGGGCGCTCCTCGCCGGCCTGCTCTCGGCGATGCTCTTCCCGGTCTTCGGCTCGCTCCTCTCGCCCGGCGCCCTCGAGGGGATGCGGGACGTCGCCCTGCCGGTCCTCCTGCTCGTCGCGCTGGTCGCCTTCTCCTACCAGTGGCTCGGGGTCGCGCTGGCGGGCGCCACGCCCGGACTGGCCCTGGCCGGGTTGCGCGTGGTGGGACCCGACGGGCTGCGCCCGTCACCGGGCCCGGCGGCCGCACGTTCGGGGCTGGGACTCCTCGCCGCCGCGCCGATCGGAGCCGGCCTCGTCCTGGCCATGTTCACCCAGGGTGGACGAGGAGCGCACGACCTGGGGGCGGGCACCTGGGTGGTTCCGGCCTCCCGCCGCCGGCGGGAGGGGTGACGAGGGCTCGCGCTCCGGCCCCGGCCTCGCTATCCTCGGTTCCCCATGTCGAAGCCCGTAGACCCCGATCCCCGCCGTGCGCGGCTCGATGCGATGAACGACGCGGCCGAGCGCGGCGGCGGCGAGGTGCGCGTCGCTCGCCAGCACGAGGCGGGCAAGCTCACCGCGCGGGAGCGCATCGATCTCTTCCTCGACCCGGGCTCCTTCGTGGAGGTCGATCGGTTCAAGACCCACCGGAGCGCCGACTTCGGGATGGAGCAGGAGAAGATCCCCGGCGACGGCGTGGTCACCGGCCACGGCCTCGTCGAGGGGCGCCAGGTCTTCCTCTTCGCCCAGGATTTCACCGTCTTCGGCGGCTCGGTCTCCCGGGCCTACGCCGAGAAGATCTGCAAGGTGATGGACCTCGCGCTCCAGGTGGGATGCCCGGTGGTGGGGCTCCACGACTCCGGAGGCGCCCGGGTGCAGGAGGGGGTCGAGGCCCTCGCCGGATACGCCGACATCTTCCTGCGCAACACGCTCGCCTCGGGCGTGGTGCCGCAGATCTCGGTCATCCTCGGACCCTGCGCCGGCGGCGCCGTCTACGGCCCGGCCATCACCGACTTCGTCTTCATGGTGAAGGGGCTCTCCTCGATGTTCCTGAACGGTCCCGAGGTGGTCCGGGCCGTGACCCAGGAGGTGGTCACCAAGGAGGAGCTCGGCGGGGCGCGCGCCCACGCCACCCGCTCCGGCGTGGCGCACTTCGCCCTCGACACCGAGGCGGCCACGCTCCGGGCCGTCCGGGAGCTGCTCTCCTTCCTCCCGCTCCACTCGGCCGACGCGCCGCCGTCGCTGCCCTGCACCGACGACGTCGGCCGGCAGGACGCCGCGCTCCGCACCGTCGTCCCCGAGAACCCCAACCGCCCCTACGACATCCGGGAGGTGATCCGGGCGGTGGTGGACGATCGGCACCTCCTCGAGGTCTCCCGCCACTTCGCGGAGAACGTGGTCTGCGGCTTTGCGCGCATGGCCGGGCGCTCGGTGGGGGTGGTGGCGAACCAGCCGGCCGTGCTGGCGGGGATGCTCGACTCCGACGCCTCGGTGAAGGCGGCCCGCTTCGTCCGCTTCTGCGACGCCTTCTCCATCCCCGTCGTCACCTTCGTGGACGTGCCCGGGTTCCTGCCCGGCGCCGCCCAGGAGTGGGGGGGGCTCATCCGGCACGGCGCCAAGCTCCTCTACGCCTACGCCGAGGCCACCGTCCCCAAGGTGACCATCATCACCCGGCGGGCCTGGGGAGTGTCCTACGACGTGATGGCGTCGAAGCACCTGCGGGCCGACGTGAACCTGGCCTGGCCCACCGCCGAGATCGCCGTCACCAGCCCGGAGGGGGCCGTGAACGTGATCTACCGGAAGGAGATCTCCTCGTCCGCCGACCCGGACGCCGAACGGGCCCGCCTCACCGCCGAGTACCGGGAGCGCTTCGCCAATCCCTACCGTGCGGCCGAGCTGGGCTACGTGGACGAGGTCCTGAAGCCCGAGGAGACCCGTCCGCGGGTGATCCGCGCGCTCGAGATGCTGCGCACGAAACGGCGGGAGACCCCGCCCCGGCGCCACGGAAACATGCCGCTCTAGCGGCAGGTCGCCATGAAGCCCATCGTGGCAGCGGTGGACATGGGCTACGGCCACCTGCGGGCGGCCCGTCCGGTCGCGCGCGCGCTGGGAGTCGCCGTCACCCTGGCCGATCGCGCGCCCACCGCCGACCCCGACGAGCGGAAGGTCTGGGACCGGGTCCGCGGCGCCTACGAGTGGACGAGCCGGGCCTCGCAGATCCCGGTGCTGGGGAGGCCCTTCCGCTGGGTGCTCGACGCGGCCACCGACATCCCCCACCTGCACCCCCACCGCGACCTCTCCGCCTCCACGCAGGGCGTCTCCGCGCTGGAGCGGCTCGTCCGCCGGGGGCTGGGGCGGGGGCTCGTGGCGCGCATGCGGGAGACCGGGGAGCCGCTCGTGGCCACCTTCTACTCGCCGGCCATCGCGGCCGACGCGGCCGGGCTCGGGAACGTCTGGTGCATCATCACTGACAGTGATATAAACCGGGTGTGGGCTCCGCGGGAGGCGGCCCGCACCGGGATCCGCTACCTGGTCCCGAGCCCGCGCGCCGGACGCCGCCTGCGGAGCTACGGCGTGCCGGAGAACCGGATCACCTTCACCGGATTTCCGCTGCCCCACGAGCTCGTGGGCGGGGCGGAACTGCCGTTCCTCCGCCGCAACCTGGCGGCGCGCCTGGTGCGGCTCGATCCCCTCGGCACCTTCCGCCGGGACCACCGGGAGGAGCTGGCCTCCTTCCTCGGCCCGCTGCCCGCGGAGGAGGAGGGGCGGGCGCCCACGCTCACCTTCGCGGTGGGCGGCGCCGGCGCGCAGGCGGCCATGGCCGCCGCCTTCCTCCCCGGGATGCGACGGGCCATCGAGGAGGGGAAGCTGCGGCTCGTGCTCGTGGCCGGCGTCCGCCCCCAGGTGGAGGCCCGCTTCCGCGAGTCGATCCGCGATGCCGGCCTGGAGGGCGCGCTCGGGCAGGGGCTCGAGCTCCTGCGCGCCGACTCCCTCGACGACTACTTCGATCGCTTCGACGAGGCGCTGGCCCGGACCGACGCCTTGTGGACCAAGCCCTCCGAGCTCTCGTTCTACGCGGCGCTGGGGCTGCCGCTCGTCTTCGCGCCGCCCGTCGGCGTGCACGAGCGGTACAACCGGCGCTGGGTGCGGGAGAGCGGCGCGGGGGTGGTGCAGCGCGATCCGTCCGCCGCCTGGCAGTGGTTCTCCGACTGGATGGAGGACGGCACCCTGGCCGGCGCGGCCTGGTCGGGGTTCGTCCGGCTCCCGAAGCACGGGCTGCAACGGATCCTGGCCGAGGTGGCACCATGACCGACACCGCCTTCTACGAACCGCTGGGCGACGGGAGATTCCGCGCCACCCGCGCCACGGTGGGGCCCTGGTCCCCCCGGCTGCAGCACGCCGGACCGCCGTCCGCGCTGCTCGCGCACGTGCTCGAGCGGCTGGCGCCGCGCCCCGGGGCGCGCATCGCGCGGTTGTCGGTGGAGATCCTCGGTCCGGTGGAGGTGGGCGAGATGCGCCTCACCGCGGCCGTGGAGCGCCCCGGGCGGCGCGTCCAGCTGCTCTCGGCCCGTGCCGAGGTGGGTGGGCGCGAGGCGTTGCGCGCGGCGGCCTGGCAGATCCTCGCCGAGCCGGGGAGGAGCCCCGCGGCCGGCATCCGCGAGCCGGCCCCGCCGCTCCCACCCCCGCAGCCCCAGGCCTTCTTCCCGGGGCTTCCCCCCTTCCCGTACGGGGAGGCGCTGGAGTGGCGTTTCACGGAGGGTCACTTCGGCCAGCCGGGTCCGGCCACCGTCTGGACCCGCTGCCGCATCCCGCTCGTGGCCGGCGAGCCACTCTCCGGACTGACGCGACTCGTGACCATGGTCGACTCGGCCAACGGCGTGAGCTGGGAGCTCCCGCTGGGGAAGTACACCTTCGTCCCGGTGGACCTGAACGTGGTCGTGCAGCGGGAGCCGGAGGGCGAGTGGGTGGGTATGGCGGCGGTGACGACGGTCGAGCCGGACGGCGTGGGGATGGTGCGCACGCGCCTCTTCGACGCGGGTGGGACCGTGGGTGGGAGCCTTCACACCCTCTTCGTCGCGCCGATGTGAACCGTCCAGGCGCCATCAGAGATCGACCCGGTCCACGAACAGCACCTCGTCCTTCCGGGCCCGGATCCGTTCCAGGAGCTCCGCGGGCGGGGCGTCGTCGAGGTCGATGGCGCAGGAGGCAGCCTGGGCCTCCTCGAAGACCGTGTTCTGCACCTCCTCCACGTTGATGCCCGCCTCGCGGATGAGCCCGAGGACGTTGGCGAGCACGCCCACCTTGTCGAAGTGGCGCACCACCAGCCGGGAGCGCGCGGGGGTCCGGCGCGCCACGTTCACGCAGTTCGGCACGCGGCCGGTGCGCAGGAACGACTCGACGATCCGCACCGTCTCGCGGGCGATGGCGTCCTGGGCCTGCGCCGTGGAGGCGCCGATGTGGTGGGTGCCGTACACGTTGGGGAGCTTCGCCAGCTCGCTCGCGAAATCGGCCTGACCCTTCTCCGGCTCGCCGGCGAACACGTCGGTGCCCACCCGGATGCGGCCGGCGCGCGCCAGCTCGAGCAGCGCCTCCTGGTCCACCACCTCGGCCCGCGCCGTGTTGAGGAAGATGGCCCCGGGCCGGAGCGCCTCGAGCACCGCCCGCGAGATGGCTCCCCGGGTCTCCTTGGCCAGCGCCAGGTGAACCGAGAGCACGTCGGAGCGGCGCGCCAGCGCTTCCAGGTCGGGGGCCCGCTCCACCCCGAGCTCCTTCGCCCCCTTCTCGTCGAGCGACCGGGACCAGGCCACCACCGGCATCCCCATCGCCCGGGCCCGGCGGATCACCTCGCGCCCGATCGAGCCCGTGCCGGCCACACCCATCGTGCGGCCGAAGATCCCGTCGGCCTCGGAGAAGCCCTTCTTGTCCCACTTCCCGGCCCGGAGCAGCGCCACGTTGTCGGGGATGCGCCGGTCGAGCGCCACGAGCAGCCCGATGGCGAGTTCGGCCACCGCGATCGAGTTCTGGCCGGGGCAGTTGGCCACGTAGACGCCGCGCCGCGAGGCGGCCCCGACGTCGATGGTGTTGACCCCCGCGCCGGCCCGGACCACGAGCGACAGCGCCGGCGCCCCGGCGAAGACCTCGGCGGTCACCTTCTTGCTGCGGACCACCAGGATGCGGGCCTCCCGGGCGGCGGCGGGCAGGTCGGCCACCGGGACCGACGGCTGGTGGTCCACGTCGAGCCCCAGGGCCCGGAAATCGTCCATCCGCTCCTTCGGGAACGCGTCGGCGACGAGGATGCGCATGACGTTCCGGTAGCACGGCGGCGGGTGGCGGGGAAGGGTGGGATGACGCGCGGCGTCGAGCGCTTGTTCGTGGACCGGACCCGACCCGCCCGGTATTCTCGCCGGTTCCATCCCGCACGAAGATCCCGGATGACATCGCGGTCGGCCCGTTCGGCCGCGAAGGAGAGGCACGCGATGGCAACCAAGAAGCCCGTGGCGAAGAAGAAGGCGAAGGCGAAGGCGAAGGCGAGGAAGCCGGCCCCGCGGGCCGCCAAGGCCCCGGCTCCTCGACCCGCACGGAAGGTGAATCCGGTCGCCGCCTGGAAGGCCGGCCCCTACGCGAAGGCGGTGGCGCGATCGCCCGAGCGGAAGAAGGCCTTCCGCACCACGAGCAACGGGACCCTCCAGCCGGTCTACGGCGCCCCCGACATCGCCCCCGGTCTCGAGGGGCGCCTCGGGCTCCCGGGTGACTATCCCTTCACCCGCGGCGTGCAGCCCACCATGTACCGCGGCCGGTTCTGGACGATGCGCCAGTACGCCGGATTCGGAACCGCCGAGGAGTCGAACAAGCGCTACCGCTACCTCCTCCAGTCGGGCCAGACCGGCCTCTCGGTGGCCTTCGACCTGCCCACGCAGATGGGCCGCGACTCGGACCACCCCCGCGCCCGCGGCGAGGTGGGCAAGGTGGGCGTGGCCATCGACTCGATCGACGACGTGTCCACGCTGTTCGACCAGATCCCGCTCGGGAAGGTCTCCACGTCGATGACCATCAACTCGACGGCCTCCATCCTGCTGGCCCTCTACCAGGCGGTGGCGGAGAAGCAGGGCGTGGCGCCGGGCGAGCTGCAGGGCACCATCCAGAACGACATCCTGAAGGAGTACGCGGCGCGCGGGACCTACGTCTACCCTCCGCGCCCCTCGATCCGCGTCATCACCGACATCTTCGCCTACACCGCCAAGGTGATGCCGAAGTGGAATCCCATCTCCATCTCCGGCTACCACATCCGCGAGGCCGGCTCGACCGCGGTGCAGGAGGTGGCCTTCACGCTGGCCGACGGCATCAGCTACGTGGAGGCGGCCAAGCGGGCCGGGCTCGACGTGGACGAGTTCGCGGGGCGCCTCTCCTTCTTCTTCAACGCGCACAACAACGTGCTGGAGGAGGTGGCGAAGTTCCGCGCCGCCCGGAGGCTCTGGGCCCGCATCATGAAGGAGCGGTTCAAGGCCAAGGACCCCCGCTCCTGGATGCTCCGCTTCCACACCCAGACGGCCGGCTCCATGCTCACCGCGCAGCAGCCCGAGAACAACGTGGTGCGCGTGACCCTGCAGGCGCTCTCCGCGGTGCTGGGCGGCACCCAGTCGCTCCACACCAACTCGCGCGACGAGGCGCTCGGGCTCCCCACCGAGACGTCGGCGCTGCTCGCGCTGCGCACGCAGCAGATCATCGCCAACGAGTCGGGCGTGGCCGACGTCGTCGATCCGCTCGGCGGCTCCTGGGCCATCGAGGCGATGACCGACGAGATCGAGGGCAAGGCCATCGAGTACATCGAGAAGATCGACGGCATGGGCGGCATGGTGGAGGCCATCGACAAGGGCTTCGTCCAGCGCGAGATCCAGGACGCCGCCTACGCCTGGCAGCGCTCCGTGGAGGAGAAGGAGCAGGTGGTGGTGGGCGTCAACGCCTACAAGACCGTCGAGCCGCCCGTGACCGTCATGCGGGTCGACCCGGCGCTCGAGGCGGCGCAGGTGGCGCGCCTGAAGGCGTTCCGCGCCGCCCGGAGCGACCTGGCCGCGAAGCAGGCGATCGACGCCGTGCGCGAGGGGGCGAAGGGAACCGAGAACCTCATGCCCCTCATCCTCGCCGCCGTGAAGGCGCACGCCACGCTCGGGGAGATCTCCGACGCGATGCGGGACGTCTTCGGAGAGTACCGGGAGACGGTGGTGGTGTAGTGCCCGCCTCGGCCTTCGCGGCCGGGATCCCGTCCGAGGGCGATCTCCGGACGCACGGACCCGTCCACCTCGCCTACCTGGCCGCCGCCACCCAGGCCTCCGGCCGGCTCGTCCTCGCGTCGGAGGAGGGCAACTGGGCGCTCACCTACCGTCGAGGGGTGGTCGAGCACGCGGCCGGGAGCCGGCAGGAGGACGACCTGGCCACGTTCCTGGTCCAGCGCGGCCTGCTCACCGCCGAGGCCGCCGCCGACGCCCGGCAGATCGCGCAGGGGCTCGGGGGGGACGTGCTCTCGGCGCTCGTGGAGCTCCATCTGCTCGACCCGGCCGCCCGCTTCCCCGATCTGAAGGAGCACGGCGCAGCACTGGCCTACCGGGCGCTCGCCTGCGAGGACGGCGCCTGGAGGTGGGAGCCGGGGATCGCTCCCCCCGCCCTCGGGTTCCCGCTCGGGAGCCGATGGGGGATCCTCGTGGACGCCGCGCGGCGCATCGACCCCACGCGGGTCCGGGAGCGACTCGGCGTGAGGGGCGCCCTCTCCATCGTCCGGTCCGGCGGGCGGGTGGACGTCGCCGACCTCATGCTGAACCCGCAGGAGGCGCGCGCGGTCTCCCGCGTCGATGGCGTGCGGAGCGCCGACGAGCTGTGCGCCCTGCACCCTGCGGAGGCCGACGTCATCCGGCGGGCGGTCCTCCTGCTCGCCGAGACCGAGCTCGCCACCTTCGGCGCGCCCCGGCTGGTGGCGCCCCCTCCGCCGCCCGCCGCGCCACCCCCCCGGCCCGCACCGGCCAAGGCCAAGGGGCCGCCCCCCGCCCCCGCCCCGGCCGCGCCGCCGCCCCAGCTCGAGCCCCTCCAGGCCACCGCGAAGCGGCTCCGGGACGCCGACCACTTCGAGGTGCTGGGCGTGCCACGGGATGCGGAGACCTCGCGGCTCAAGGCGGCCTTCTTCGCGCTGGCCCGGACCTACCACCCCGATGCCGCGAAGGAGGGTGAGCCCGAGGAGGCGCGCGCCCTGCGCGCCGAGATCTTCGCCCGGGTCGCGGCGGCCTGGGCGGCGCTGGAGACGGACGAGGGGAGGAGTGCCTACCTCGCGGAGCTGAGGTCCGGCGGCTCCGCCCAGGTGGACATCGGCCGCATCTACCAGGCGGAGCAGGCCTTCGAGAAGGTGGCGCCGCTGGCCGCCGGCCGCGCCTACGCCGACGCGCTCGCCCGCGTGAACGAGGCCATCGCCCTCTACGCCGACGAGCCGGAGTACCATGCCTGGAAGGCCTGGCTCGAGTTCCTGGTGGCGCCCGAGCCGCAGCGCCGGACACAGCGGACGACCTCGGAGAAGGCGATCGAGGCCGCCCTGCAGAAGAGCCCCAAGTGTGTTCCGGCCTGGCTCTTCCTCGGCCGCATGGCCAAGGTCACCGGAGATGTCCCCGCCGCCGAGCGGGCCTGGAAACGCGGTCTCGAACAGGTGAACGACGCCGAGCTGGAGCGAGAGCTCCGGTTCCTGAAGAGGTGAAAGTGCCCACGCCGACCAATCCCCGCAAGCGATCCCTCATGCCGTCCTCGCCGCTGCGCCGCCAGCTCCGCGCCGCAGGGCACCACCTCGACCCGGTGGTCCAGGTGGGCAAGGACGGGGTCACCGAGGCGGTGCTCCGCCAGCTCGACCGGGCGCTCCTCGATCACGAGCTCGTGAAGGTGAAGATCGGGACCGAGTCGCCCGAGGACCGCTTCGGGACCGCGGAGGCCGTCGCGGCCGGCGCGGAGGGGGCCCAGCTCGCCCAGATCCTGGGGCGGACCCTGCTCCTCTACCGTCGCCACCCGAAGAAGCCGCGGTTCGAGCCGCTCCCCGCCGCCCCGCCGACCGGAGCGAGGCCCAAGCCGAGGCCCAGGCCTCAGCCCCGGCCGTCGCGCCGGTAGTCAGTGCAGGCTGCCGTCCCGCTGCCGGTCGTACCGGGCGGCGGTGTTGGCCTCGAAGTAGCGCCGCGCCTCCTCGAGGTCCTCCTCGTCGGCGACGCCCTTCTCGAGGAGGACGGTCTCGGCCACGTCCATCCGCACCGAGGTGCGGGTGGACTCGGCCTCCACCACCTCGATCCGCGACGCCATGCCCTGGACCTGCTCCGCCAGCGCGGAATCCTGGGCGTTCCGGAGCCGCCAGGAGCGCAGGGCCACGATACCCAGGGTCACCGGTACCGCGAAGAGGACGCCGAGGGCGAAGGGGAGCATGTGGCCGGGCATCCTACCCTTGTCGCGGGGCCCCCGGGGAGATATCGATGTCCTCGTGCCCCACCGGCCCAACATGACACTCGCCGTGAAGCGGCTCATCCGCGACGCGGTCGCAAGGCTCCCGGAGCTGGCCCACGTCCGCCCGTCGCGCATCCTGGTGGTGGCCGGCGAGGCGCGCCGGGCCTCCCGGGCCACCATCCGTCCGGCCCACTTCGAGGAGACCCGCGCCCGCGGCGGGCGGGGCGGGCGTCGCAAGCCGCTGCTCCGCATCCACGGCCGGAAGATCCTCTACGTCATCACCCTGCGCCCCCTCTGGTTCCGCGCCTCCACGGCGGAGCAGCGGATCACCACGATCCTGCACGAGCTCTGGCACGCCAGCGAGCGCTTCGACGGCACGCTGCACCGGGGGCGGGTGCACAGCCGGCTGCCCCGGGCCCGCTACGAGCGGACCATCCGCGCGCTGCGGGACCGCTACGTCGCCGAGGCCCCGCCCGAGCTCCTCGCCCCATTCACTCATAGTGGAATCGTCACCGCCCGGATGTGGCTGGAGGGGCCGGCCGGCTTCTACCGGCTGGGGGAGTACGGGGGGCGCCGCACCTACACGGAGCGGCAGCTCTTCCCCGGTCTGGTGCGCATGCGGACCCCGGAACGGGCGCGGGTGCTTGCCCGGCGCGCCCGCAAACGGTAAGGCAGGGGACTCATCGAACGGAGGTCGTCCACGTGAAGGTCGCCATCCTCACCGGGGGAGGAGATTGCCCCGGACTGAACGCCGTGATCCGGGCCGTGGTCCGCCGTGGCGAGCAGCACGGTTTCGAGTTCACGGGCGTCCGGGACGGGTGGAAGGGGCTGCTCGAGGACGACCACTTCCGGGTCACCCGCCAGAACACCTCCGGGATCCTCCAGCTCGGCGGCACCATCCTCGGCACCTCCCGCACCAATCCCTTCAAGCGCCCCGACGGCCCCCAGATCGTCATGGAGGCGCTGCAGCGCCACCACATCGGGGCGGTCGTGGCCATCGGCGGCGAGGACACCCTGGGCGTGGCCTCGAAGTTCCACGGGCTCGGCATGAAGATCGTCGGCGTCCCGAAGACCATCGACAACGACCTCTCCGGCACCGACTACACCTTCGGATTCGACACCGCCGTCACCATCGCCACCGAGGCCATCGACCGGCTCCACTCGACGGCCGAGGCCCACAGCCGCGTCATCGTCTGCGAGGTGATGGGGCGCCACGCCGGCCACATCGCCCTCCACTCCGGCATCGCCGGGGGGGCCGACGTGATCCTGGTGCCCGAGCGCCCCATCGATCTGCAGGAGGTGGTCCGGCACATCCGCGCCCGGCAGAAGCGGGGGCGCCACTTCTCCATCGTGGTGGTGGCCGAGGGGGCCAAGATGGAGCGGAGCAAGGAGGCCACCGTGTCCGACGTGCTGGACGAGTTCGGCCACGTCCGGCTCGGCGGGATCGGCGCCTACCTGGCCAAGGAGATCGAGCGGGAGACCGGGTTCGAGGCCCGCGTCACCGTGCTCGGCCACATCCAGCGCGGCGGCTCCCCGACGGCGCGCGACCGGGTCCTGGCCACGCGCTACGGGGTCTTCGCCGCCGATCTCGTGAAGGAGGGGCGATTCGGGCTCATGGCGGCCCTGCACGGCGACGACGTGGTGGCGGTCCCGCTCGCCGAAGCGACGAAGTCGCTCCACCTCATCGACCCGGCGCTCTTCGAGATCGCCTCGGTCTTCTTCGGATAGCCCCTGGCTACGCGACGCGAGGTACGCCTCCCCGAGGGGGCATCCGGCAGGCTGGACCGGGCCGTCGCCGACGCCCTGGGGCTCGGACGGGCCGCGGTGAAGCGGGCCTTCCAGCTGGGGAACGTCCGCGTGGCCGGGCGCCGCGTGCGCGCCAGCGATCCCGCGCATCCCGGCCTGGAGGTGGTCCTCACGGTGGAGGAGCCGGCCGGGGCCCCGGTGCCGGACGCGGGGGACCCCCTGCGGGTGCTCGCCGGGTCGCCGCGCTGGATCGTGGCCGACAAGCCGGCCGGCATGGCCACGCATCCGCTCCGCGAGGCGGAGCGGGGCACGCTGGCGAACGCCGTCGCCGCCGAGTACCCCGGGTGCGCGGCCGCCTCCCCCGACCCGCGCGAGGGAGGCGCGGTCCACCGGCTCGACACCGACACGAGCGGGTGCGTCCTCTTCGCCCACGACCGGGAGGCCTGGGAGCACCTCCGGGGCCAGTTCGCCCGGCGGACGGTGGAGAAGGTCTACCTGGCGCTCGTGCAGGGCAAGGTCTCCTCCGGCGGCGTCTGCTCCGTCCCGCTCGCCCAGCGGGGAGGGCGCTCGGTTCCGGTGCCGGACGACCGCGGCGGCGACCGTCTTCCGGCCCGCGCCAGCGCGCCCCGGCCCGCCGAGACCCGCTGGGAGGTGGCGCGCGCTTTCCCTCGCCACACGCTGCTCGAGGTCCGCATCCCCACCGGCGTCATGCACCAGATCCGGGCGCACATGGCCTTCCTCGGCCACCCGGTGGCGGGGGACCTGGACTACGGGGGACCGGCGGCGGCGCTCCCGGGGCTCCCGCGCCACTTCCTCCACGCATGGAAGCTGGGCTTCGATCGCCCGGAGGGGGGGCGCGCCGAGGTCGAGAGTCCGCTGCCGCCCGAACTCGCGCGCGCGCTCGCCTCGCTGGTGGATTGACGTCGCCCTACTGCGGCGCGGGGGGCGCGTCGCCGTCCGCGATCATCGGCGGGTCGGTCATCATGCCGATGGTGTTCACGCCGGCCTTGTGGGCCTCGTCGAGCACCTTCACGGCGAACTCGTACCGCGTGCCGTCCTGGGCGTTGAAGAAGAGCACCTTGGAGAGGTGCCCCTCGTAGACCGGCTTCAGCTTCGCCATCGCATCCTCGACGGTCATCTCCGCCTTGTTGAGGAGCACGCGGTTGTTCTTCAGCGCGGTGAGGACGATCTGGTCGGGCGGGGTGGAGTCCGGCGGGACGATCTGGGTGTTGGGCGGCTCGAACTCCGGCACGCGCATGTACATCTGCTTCTCGGCCAGCGGGGTGAGCACCATGAAGATGATGAGCATCACCAGCACCACGTCGATGAGCGGCGTGACGTTGATGTCGGTCATCGGGGTCTTCGACCCCAGCGCCATCGACATGGCTACTTCGCCCCCTTCTTCACGTCGGCTTCGTCCTTGAGCTGGCTGGCGGCGAGCGACACGCCCATCACCCGGGTCTTCGTCACCTCGAGGATGGCCTCGCGGATCACCCGGTAGTCGGCGTCGCGGTCGCCCTTGAACATGATGGGCGCGCCGGGGAACTTGGCCATGGCGGCCTCCAGCCCGGCGGCGAGCTGCTCCTTCTTGACCTCTTCCTTCTCGATGTACGTCTTCCCGTCACGCGTCACCGAGAGGATGATCGGGTCACCGCCGCTCTTCAGCTCGCTCACCAGCTTGGCGTCGGGCAGCGTCACCGCCTTGCCGCGCTGGAGCATGGGCGTGATCACCATGAAGATGATGAGCAGCACCAGCACCACGTCGACGAGCGGCGTGACGTTGATGTCGCTCTTGACGCCCTTGCTGCCGATGTTCATCGACATGGCGGGGTTCCCCTGATGGCCGGATGGAGGGCGCCGAGACTACTTGCGCCCTTCCTTGATGAAGAAGTCCACCAGCTCGGTGGTGGAGTCGTTCACGTCCACCTGGATCTCCTCCACCCGGTTGGTGAAGTAGTTGAAGAACATGACCGCCGGGATGGCCACCAGCAGGCCGAAGGCGGTGGTCACGAGCGCCTCGGAGATGCCGGCCGAGACCGAGCCGAGGCCGCCCGAGCCGGTGGCCGCCATGGCCTGGAAGGCGGTGATGATGCCGGCCACGGTGCCGAGCAGCCCCACGAACGGGGCGGTGGAGCCGATGGTGGCGAGCGAGCCGAGGCCGCGGCGCATGTCGGTGATGGTGCGCAGCGTGCTGCGGTCGATGGCGCGGTTCACCGCGGCCACGATGTCGAAGGAGCCGATCTCCCTCTCGCCGCCCTGGTTCTTGAGCGACTCGAGCCCCTGCCGGTACTCCTCGAGGGCCAGCCCGAGCACCCTGGGCAGGTAGCCCTTCAGGTACTCCTTCGAGTGGGCCAGATCGACGGCCTCCTGGAACTTGCCGGCCGGGAGCAGCGTGGCGAGCTCGGCCGCGAACTTGCGAGAGGAGGTGACGGAGCGGTTGTAGGTGACGATGCGCTCCACCGCCACGGCCAGCGACCACACGCTCATGATGGCGAGCACGATCGCGATGAACTTCGCGAACGGCCCCATGCTCCGCCACATGTTCAGGAGGTCGAAGGACATCACGGGCTCGGCGGCGAGCACCATCTGGTTGACGACGTCGATCACGGGAAGGGAC
Organism: uncultured Anaeromyxobacter sp.; assembly: GCA_903855945.1. Classification (GTDB taxonomy): domain Bacteria; phylum Myxococcota; class Myxococcia; order Myxococcales; family Anaeromyxobacteraceae; genus CAIOAK01. Next base: position 16,142 of record CAIOAK010000015.1, on the reverse strand, counting down.
ATCGGGCTGTTCTCCTCGGGTGTGGCGGAAGCGTCGGCGCCCTACTGCAGGCGGACCGGCATGATCACGTAGATGGGGGTGGGCTTGCCCTGCGCGTCGGCGCCGGGGATCCACTGGCAGTTGGAGAGCGCGTTTCGGATGGCGTCGGAGATGCGGGCGTCGGGCACCTGGCCCATCACCGAGAAGGCGCCCACCGCTCCGTTGGGATAGACGGCGAACTTCACGGTGACGGACGTCACGAAGCCGGAGAGGGCCGGAGGGATGCGGAAGTTCTCCCGGAAGCAGTCCTTGTCGGCCATCTTGGGGGCCTTGAAGCCGGCGCCCATGTACTGGGGGGCGTCCTCGTAACCGCCGCCCTTCGAGACCTGGCCGCCGACCACCCCGCCGACCACGCCACCCTCGACCCCGTCGTCGGAGCCGTCGCCGTAGTCGTCCTCCGGTTCGTTCGGATCGGGAGGCTTGATCTGGTCCTCCACCGTCTTCGGCTGGATCATGGCCGTGGGCGGCATCTGCTTCACCTCCACCTTGGGCCGGTCCGTCGGCGGCTTCTTCCGGGCCGCGGGCGGGGGGGGAGGCGGCGGCTTCGGAGGCGCGGCGCGGACGAACTTCACGTCCACCACCGGGTCCGACTTCACGGCGGCGCGGATCCGCTCCCCCATGACGACCAGGAAGGCGACCAACAGGATCTGGGCGACGGTGGAGCCGGCCAGGAAAGCGCTGCGCCGGGCGACGCGCTTGCCGCCCTCTGTCTTGGTGACTTCGTCGAACACGCCGGGGCCTCGTTTGACGTGAAAATCAGCCCGGAAAAGGAAGGCGGACCGCGGGCGCCTTCTACTGGGCCACAGGACTCTTGTCAACCGTCATGAATCCCTGGCCCGATGCATCGGTAATCAGTGGTTTTCTTCCTCGCCCCGCCGAGGCGAGGCGCGAAAAAGGGACCGCCGATATGCCGCAGAGCGTCGAAGCGCGGAAGGGGCGCCCTCACGTGCTTCGGGACCATCCGTGAACCAGAACGGTCGCGGGGCGGCGCCACCCGAAGTGCGGGAACACGTGGAACATCGTTGACATTCCCAAACGACGGTGCGAAAGAAACCCACACTTCGGCCATCCCGCCACAAAGGTTGCGGGACAGTTTCAGGGCGGCCTCAAGATTTTTCCGAGTCGTAAACACCGTCTGGCTTCAGCTTCTCGCATCTCTCCTGGGAGGAAGTCATGAGGAAGAAGTTGCACCGCCTCCTGTGGGTGGCGCCCGTCGCGATGCTGCTGTTCGCAGGGAACGCCGCCGCACAGATGACCGGCACCATCGTCGGAGTCGTGAACGACGCCGCCACGGGCAAGCCCGTCGCCGGCGCGCTCATCATCGCCACCTCGAAGAGCCTTCCCGGCGAGCAGACCGCCGTCACGGACGGCAGGGGTAGCTACACCCTCACCTCGCTGCCCCCCGGCATCTACAAGGTGGTCGCGCAGCTCCAGAGCTACAAGCCCGCCGAGCGCGGCGAGCTGAACCTCCGCGTGGACTTCACCCTGCGTGTCAACATCGCCATGGTCCCCGAGGCCGTGCAGATGGAGGAGCAGGTGGTGAAGACCGGCACGGCACCGGCGGTGAACGTCGGTTCGGCCGAGGCCGGCACCATCGTGTCGAAGGAGTTCCTCGCCAACGTGCCGACCACCCGCACGTTCGAGCAGGTCGCGACCATCGCCCCCACGGCCACGCGCGACAACTACGGCGTCTCCTTCGCCGGCGCCTCCTCGCCCGAGAACAACTACATCATCGACGGCCTGCGCGTGTCCGACCCCAGCTACGGCACCCTGGGCACCAACCTATTGACGAACTTCGTCGACCAGCTCGACATCAAGGTCGGCTCGTTCATGCCCGAGTACGGCTACTCCTCGGCCGGTATCATCAACACCGTCACCAAGTCGGGCGGCAACGAGTTCCACGGCTCGATCTGGGGCAACCTGACCCCCGGCCTCTTCTCGCCGGCCACCCCGGCCACCTGGTCGAACGGCCAGGCCGTCGCCCTGCAGAGCCGCCCGTACAACGGCAGCTACTCGGCCGACTTCGGCTTCGAGCTCGGCGGCCCCATCATCAAGGACAAGCTCTGGTTCTACGCGGGCTTCGCTCCCCAGATGGGCTACAGCTCCTACACCAAGTACTACCAGTCCCGCATGCCCTGCACCCCCGGCACCTCGGGCTGCAGCGCGGGGTGGAAGGTCGATCCGTACAACCAGTACGTGATGGACCCCATCGCGGGCACCGACTCCGACGCCAGCAGCGGCTACAACCGCTACTTCGCCATCGCCAAGCTGACCTGGCTCGTGAACGAGAACCACAACGTCTTCGCCTCGTTCAATACCCAGCCGACCACCAGCTTCGGCTTCTTCGGCGCGAACGGCAACTCGAGCGCCGAGACCCAGAACCTGGCCTCGAACACCACCAACGCCACCCTGAACTACACCGGCAAGTTCATCGACAAGCACCTGCTCCTCAACGTGTCGGGCGGCTGGTACAACAGCAACGCCAGCTACAGCAACTCCGGCTTCATGGGGTTGAACAGCCTCCAGACCCCGGCCATCATCTGGCGGAGCACGCAGAACCTCTCCAACTTCGTGGACCTGAACTGCCCGGTCACCGGTGGCTGCGTCGTCCAGAACTACAAGACCGGCGGCATCGGCTACTACGACACGCCCACCAACAACCGCTACGCGGGCAACGCCTCGCTGACCGGCCTCTTCGAGCTCGCCGGCCAGCACCAGCTCAAGGGCGGCGTGCAGATCGACTACGCCAACTACGCGAACGACCGGTACTACTCCGGCGGCGCCTACCTGCGCGTCATCGGCGCCACCACTTACAATGCGAACTCCACGAACGTGAACGCGAACTCGGTCCAGATCTACCGCGCCTACGGCGCGCCGGACCCGAAGGGGCTCCTCTCGGCCGGCAAGTGGTCGAACTGGTGCGCCTCGGTGGACGCCAACGGCAACTGCATCAACCCCGGTCTGAAGGACCCGACCAACCCCGGCGTCTCGTCCGCCACCACCAACACCTGGTCCAACGGCTACTACCTGCAGGACAGCTGGACCATCGCCAACGTCCTCACGCTGAACTTCGGCGTCCGGCTCGACACCCAGAAGATGCAGTCGCCCACCTGGCAGACGGTTGACGTGACCTCGCCGGTGCTCAACATCACCAACGAGTGGGCGCCCCGCGTCCAGGCCATCTGGGACTTCACCGGTACCGGCCGCGGCAAGATCTCGGCGAACTGGGGCATGTACTACGAGGCCATCCCGCTCGACATGGCGCTCCGCGCGTTCGGTGCCGAGCAGCAGATCCGCGGCTACTACCAGTACGGCCAGACCTGCGCGAACCACGACCCGAAGGTGAACCCGGGTTGGGATCCGATGTCGTCCTGCTCCAACGTCTACGGCCTCGCGGCCGGCCAGGGCCCCGGCCCCAACACCGTCACCCTGGGCGGCACGGGCTTCAACATGACGAGCACCTACTACTCGCCGCTCTCCCCCGACCTGCAGGGCGCCTACACGCAGCAGTTCGGCGGCGGGGTCCAGTACGAGATCCTGCAGGACCTGACCCTCGGCGTCGACTACCTCGGTCGCCGCATGGGCCGGATCATCGAGGACATGTCCTCGGACGACGGCAACAACTACTACATCGCCAACCCCACCGTCTCGGCCTCCTGGACCCCCACCTCGGGCCCGTACGCCGGCATCACCTTCAACCCGAACAACGCCGCTGGCCTCTCCCAGACCACCAGCAACATCTACACGGTGAACTGGCCGGCCCCGACCCGTTCCTACGACGCCTTCAGCTTCACGGTGAACAAGCTGTTCTCCAAGAAGTGGCTGGCCCAGGCGAGCTACACCTGGTCGTCCTTGCGCGGCAACTACCCCGGCCTCTTCCGCGGTGAGAACGGCCAGCTCGACCCGAACATCACGTCCGAGTACGACCTCGTGTCGCTGCTCGGCAACAAGAACGGCCCGCTGAACGGCAACAAGACGAACCAGATCAAGCTGGCTGGTTCCTACAACGCCACCCTCTCGCCCGACGTCACGCTGGTCCCCAGCGGGAACGTGCAGATCTACTCGGGCATCCCGGTGAGCGCCGTGGCGGCCCACCCCATCTACGGCTCCGGGGAGTCGTACCTCCTCCCCCGCGGCGTGGTCGGCAACCTCGACTGGTCCTGGCAGATCGACGTCGGCGCCAAGGTGATGTGGGCCATCTCCGGTCCGTACACCCTCCAGTTCAGCCTGGACATCTTCAACGTCATCAACGCCCAGGCCGTCCAGTGGGTCGACATGAACTACACGTTCGACTACGCGACTCCGATGCAGAACGCCCAGTGCGGGAACAAGACCTCGGCCACCAACAAGGACCCGCTCTCGGCGCTCAACCAGGCCTGCCCCGACCTTCCGTACGCCCGGTCCACCACCGACCAGCGTCTCACCCAGAACCTCAACTTCGGGCGCCCCGCGGCGAACACCGGACTCTCGGCATATCAGTCGCCGATCTCCGCTCGGTTCGGCGTGCAGCTCAGCTTCTAATCGGGCGACCCCGAGAAAGACAAGGAGACCCCAATGAGCATTCGCACTCGGACCCTTGGAGGCGTCGGGCTGATGGTCGCCGCAATGGCAACCCTGTCCTCCATCGGATGTGACCCGTACATCGCCGCCGACACCAGCGCGCCGAACATCATCGGCGTGATGATGGTCGACACGAGCTACAACACCTGGAACTACACCGGCATGGCGCCGCCCGACTCGTACGGCTGCATCGCGCCGTACGAGCAGGTTGCGAAGACCTGGGCCGACGTGGCCTTCCCCGGTCTCTGCAACCCGGGCAACGCGGCGTACGGCATCCCCACCGTCTGCCCGGTGAACTGCTATCCGCCGCGCGTGGGAGCAGCATATGCCCCGCTCTACACGGGCAACATGGCCGGCAACTACGAGGCCCCGATCCCCGGTGGGACGAGGGTGGTCACCTACTCCAACCTGATGCCCGCGAGCGCCAAGGCCTGGAGGCTCGGCGCCGGACTGCTCCAGAGCAAGGTGCCGCCCAATTACCTCGACTGGCAGGGCGACTGGATGACCTACGGCCAGATCCGCATCCTCTTCAACAAGACGATGAACCCGGCCAGCATCCAGCCCGATCCGCTCACCTGCGCCTATGCCAAGACCCCGACCACGCTTCGGGTCCAGAAGAACGGCTCCGAGGTCACGGGCGATTACGCGGTCTGCTACATCCCGAACTCCGACACGTCGTACTGGGGCGCCAGCCTCACGGTCACCCCCCCGGGTGACTTCGCGACCCTCGACAACAACGCCACGTATCGCGTGTTCGGCACCGTGACCGATCAGCAGGGCAACTCCCTGGACATCGACGTGCAGGTGGTCACCGGGAACGACCTGGCGGATCCTCCGCTCAGCGTGACCTACTCTGCCCCGACCCCCACCTACAAGGTGGGGACCGCGATCACCAGCAACACGGCCACGACCACGGGCGGCCAGATCGTGGCGTTCTCGATCTCCCCGGCCTCGGCCACCGACAACCTGACCCTGAACACCGGGCTCAAGTTCAGCACCAGCACCGGGACCATCAGCGGGACGCCCACCCTGGCTGCGGCGCAGAAGACGTACACGGTCAGTGCCTGCAACTACTCCGATTTCGATACCTTCGACGCTTGCGTATCGACGACGGTGAAGATCACCGTCACCCCGTAAGCCCGTCCGAGATCGTCAGGCTGTATCGAGCCGGTTCCCGTCCGCGGGAGCCGGCTCTTCTCTACGAGAAGGCCCCGGTCGCTCGCGCGGCCGGGGCCTCGGTGATCCGGGGTCCTGGAAGGGGACGACTACTTCAGGCCGGCGGCCTTGGCGACCTCTTCCGCGTAGTTCTCCACCTTCTTCTCGAGCCCCTCGCCCAGGACGAAGCGGGCGAAGCGGCGGACCTGGATGTTCTCGCCGATCTTGGCGACCTGGTCGTTGATCATCTCCTGCACGCTCTTCTTGTCGTCCTTCACGAAGGGCTGCTCGAGGAGGCAGACCTCCTTGAAGAACTTGTCCACCTTGCCCTGCGCGATCTTCTCGATCATGGCCTCGGGCTTCTTCTGCTCCCGCATCTGGGCCTTCGCGATCTCGAGCTCGTGGGCGACGATGTCGGCCGGAACCTCCTCGCGCCGCACGTACTGCGGAGCCGCGGCGGCCACGTGCATGGCCACGTCCTTCACGAGCGCCTGGAAGGCCTCGTTGCGGGCCGCGAAGTCGGTCTCGCAGTTCACCTCCACGAGGACGCCGATCTTGCCGCCCATGTGGACGTAGCTGCCGACGGCCCCCTCGGAGGCGATGCGGCCGGCCTTCTTGGCGGCGGAGGCGAGCCCCTTCTTGCGGAGGAACTCCTCGGCCTTCGCGAAGTCGCCCCCGGTCTCGGTGAGGGCCCTCTTGCAATCCATCATCCCGGCTCCGGTCTTCTCCCGGAGGTCCTTCACGGCGCTTGCAGTGATCTCTGCCACGTTTCTTCCTCTCTTTCGGGTGCGGACCGCCGCCTAGCTGGCAGCCGGCTCGTCGGCGGGAGGAACGACCACCTCGCCCTTGCGCAGCACCTCGACGTGCGCGCTGGCCGCGCCGCGGTCCTCGCGGGGGGTGCGCCGCTCACGGCGGGGGCCGCGCCGGTCGCGCTTGTCGCCGCGCTCGCTGGCGGCGTCACGGGCGTCCTGCTCGGCGACCTCGTCGCGGCCGCCGTGCTCGGCGACCCAGGCCCCGTAGCGTGCCTTGCCCTCGATGCAGGCCTCGGCCACCTTGGAGGTGAAGAGCCGGATGGAGCGGATGGCGTCGTCGTTGCCCGGGATGGTGAAGTCGATGCCCTCGGGGTCGCAGTTCGTGTCTACCACCGCGACGACCGGGATGCCGAGCCGGTTCGCCTCGTGGATGGCGATGTACTCCTTCTTCGTGTCGATGACGAAGAGGGCCGCCGGGAGCCGGGAGAGGTCCTTGATGCCGCCCAGGTTCTTCTCCAGCTTCTCGCGCTCGCGCTCCAGCGATGCGACCTCCTTCTTGGGAAGGCGCTCGTAGGTTCCGTCGGCCTTCATCTTCTCGACGGTCTTCAGCCGGTCGATGCCGGTCTTCACGGTCTTGAAGTTGGTGAGGGTGCCGCCCAGCCAGCGGTTGGTCACGTAGAACATGCCCGAGCGGCTGGCCTCCTCGCGGATCGCGTCCTGGGCCTGCTTCTTCGTGCCCACGAAGAGCACGGTGCCGCCCTTGGCCACCACGTCGTTGACGAAGCGGAAGGCGGCGCGGGCGAGCCCGACCGTCTTCTGCAGGTCGATGATGTAGATGCCGTTGCGGGCGCCGAAGATGTACGGCTTCATCTTCGGGTTCCAGCGCTTGGTCTGGTGCCCGAAGTGGACGCCCGCCTCGAGGAGCTGCTTCATCGTGATGGCGGAGCCGCTCGACTGGAGCGCCACGGCCATCGTGTCGGCGGGGGGTGCGGCGGGGGGTGCGACCGGGGCCGAAGCCTCGGCGGACGGGTCCTGCGGAACCTGCGTTTCCATGGGTTTCTCCGGTTTGTCCTCCACCTCTCCGATTCGTTGACGCCTTCCATTCGCGCAGGATCGCGCGACCGGGGAAGCCGTCCGGGAGGTGTGTGAATTTACGACGGAGGTGGTACTAACACGGCGCGGCGTACACCGCAACAGCCCGGAAACGCATGGGGAATCCCGAACCGGGGCGTTGCGGGAGGAGGCCGAGGGGAGTATCTCCACCCCCGGGAGGAGCCATGGCGCTCGAGATCGGAAAGAAGGCCCCGGACTTCACGCTGCTCGACCAGGACGGAAACAAGGTGAAGCTTTCGGATTTCAAGGGGAAACGGGTGATCGTCTTCTTCTATCCCAAGGCGATGACCTCCGGCTGCACCCGCGAGGCCTGCGACTTCCGCGACGAGGTGGCGGCCTTCCGGAAGAAGAAGGCGGTGGTCCTCGGGATCTCGAAGGACACGCCGGCCTCCCAGAAGAAGTTCCAGGAGAAGTACCAGCTTCCCTTCCCGCTCCTCTCCGACGCCGATCTGGCGGTCCAGAAAGGGTGGGGAGCGTGGGGCACGAAGAACATGTACGGGAAGATGGTCGAGGGGACCATCCGGACCACGGTGATCGTGTCGCCCGACGGCAAGGTCGAGCAGCTCTTCTCGAAGGTGAAGGTGGACGGCCACGTCGCCTCGGTCCTGGAGGCCCTGTAGCCCGCGCGCTGGCACACCGGCCGGTCCGGGCCGACCTGATCGATGCCGCCGTGCTCGAGGTGCTCGGGCTGGTGCGCGAGCAGGGCTGGCTCGCCGACCGTGCGCTGGAGGTGGTCCTGCGCCGCCAGAAGCGGCTCTACTCCTCCGAGCGGCGCGCCGCAGCCGAGGGGGTCTACGGCGTCCTGCGCTCGCAGGGGCGGCTCGAGTGGATGCTCGGGCGCCGGCCGGGCATCGCGGAGCTCTACGGGGCCTTCCTGGCCGTCTCGGGCCCACTCCCGTCCGCCCAGGCCGAGCGTCGGCTGGGACTCGACCGCGGACTGCTCTCCCCCCTCGCAGGTGCCGAGGCGCGCATCCAGGCCATCTCCGACCCGGTGAAGCGGCTCGGGGTGGAGGGGTCGCTCCCCGCGTGGCTGGCCGAGCGGCTGGTGGCCGAGATGGGGATCGACGAGGCCCGCGCGTTCTCCGCCGCGGTGAACCTCCGCGCCCCGCTCACGGTCCGGGCCAACCTGCTCAAGACCACCCGCGACGACCTCGCACGGCGCCTCTTCGAGGAGGGGGTGGAGTCCACTCCCACGCGCCTCTCCCCCTGGGGGCTCGTCCTCGACGGACACGCCAACGCCTTCGGCCTCGATGCATTCAAGGACGGCCTCTTCGAGGTGCAGGACGAGGGGAGCCAGCTCATCGCGCTCGCCAGCGGAGCGCGCCCGGGGATGCGGGTGGTGGACGCCTGCGCCGGCGCGGGCGGCAAGAGCCTGGCGCTCGCCGCGGAGATGCGGAACAAGGGCGTGCTCGTGGCCCTCGACGTGGACGGCGAGCGGCTCGCGGAGGCGCGCCGCCGGGCCCGCCGCGCCGGCGTGGACAACCTGCGCGTCCGTCCCATTCCCGAGGGGCCGGAGGGGGACGCGGTGCTCCAGGACGAGGCGGGGAAGGCCGACGTGGTCCTCGTCGACGCCCCCTGCAGCGGCCTGGGAACGCTGCGCCGCAAGCCCGACGCGCGCTGGCGGCTCGGTCCGGCCGACCCGGAGCGCTTCGCGGCCAAGCAGCGGGAGCTCCTGGCGCGTTTTTCACTGTTAGTGAAACCGGGCGGGCGGCTGCTGTACGCCACCTGCTCGGTGTCCCGCTCCGAGGACGAGGAGGTGGCGCGCACCGCGGCCGAGCTGCCCGGATTCTCGCCGCTGCCGCTCGAGCGGACGCTCGGCGCGGCGCTGGCCGCGCAGGCGGGCGCCGCCGGGCACGAGCTCCGGCTCTGGCCCCATCGGCACGGAACCGACGGCTTCTTCGTCGCCGCCTTCGAGCGCCGGAAGGGCTGAGCGGTGCCGGAGCTGCCCGAGGTGGAGATCGCGGCTCGCCACCTGCGCCGCTGGGCGGAGGGGCGGCGGATCGAGCGGGTGACCACCGACCCGCGCGCGGCCCGTATCTTCCGCCCCGGTTCGCGCGTCGCCTTCGCCCGGGCGCTCTCCGGCGCGCGCCTCCTCCGGGTGGACCGGCGCGGCAAGCACCTCCTCGTCACCCTCGCCGATCGGCGCCGGCGACCGATCGGGCTCTGGTCCCACCTCGGGATGACCGGGAAATGGGTGCTCCGGGCGTGGGCCGACGAGGAGCCCGGCCACGCCCGCGTCCGGCTCGAACTCGACGACGGCCACGCGCTGCTCTACCTCGACCCGCGCCTCTTCGGCCGCCAGCGCCTCGTTCCGGCCGCCGACTTCGCGGCGCTCCCCGAGGTGGCCGCGCTCGGCCCCGACCCGGTCCACGACGGGATCGACCCCGCCCGGCTGGCCGAGGGGCTGCGCGCCACGCGCCGCCCGGTGAAGGTGGCGCTGCTCGACCAGGCGATCCTCGCCGGGGTGGGGAACATCCACGCGAGCGAATCGCTCTTCGCGGCCCGCATCGACCCCCGGTGCATCGGCCGCTCGCTGTCCGACGCCCAGTTCCGGACGCTCGCGCGGGCCATCGCGGCGTCGCTGCGGCGCGGCATCGAGTCGCAGGACGGGCCGGAGATCGCCTACGTGGAGGAGCCGGGGGCCGAGAATCCGTTCCGGGTCTACGCCCGCGACGGGGAGCGCTGCCCGCGCTGCCGCCGGGAGCCGATCCGGCGCATCGTCCAGGCGCAGCGGTCCACCTTCTTCTGCCCCCGCTGCCAGGCGTGACGGCGCGCTCCCTCGTCGGATACCATCCGCCCCATGCGCCCCGACGAGCTCGCCCGGCTGCCCCTGTCCGAGCTCCGGGCTCGTTACGTCGAGGCCGGGCGCCCCGTGCCGGCCGGTCTCGAGGCGGCGCTCGAGCGGGACGGCCGAGCCGGTGCCGGCGCCGTGCTCGCCGCCATCCGCCGCCGCCGGCGGGTGAACCGCGTGGAGGGGCAGAGGCTCCGGAACCTGCTCCGGTACGAGAACCGGCTCTGGGGGCGGGGCGTCACCCTCGTCGCCGGCGTGGACGAGGCGGGGATGGCGCCGCTCGCCGGGCCGGTGGTGGCGGCTGCCTGCATCCTCCCCCGAGACTACCGGCCCCGCGGGGTCGACGACTCGAAGAAGCTCGACGCGGCGGAGCGGGAGCGGCTCGCCGAGGACATCAAGCGGAACGCGGTGGCCTGGGCGGTGGGGCGGGCCGAGGTGGGCGAGATCGACCGGCTCAACGTCTACTGGGCCGGGATCCTGTCGCTCCGCCGCGCGGTGCTGGGGCTCGACCCGCGCCCGGAGCACCTCCTCATCGACGCGCGCCGCATCCGCGACCTGGACATCCCGCAGGACGGCATCGTCCACGGCGACGCGCTCTCGCTCACCATCGCCGCGGCGAGCATCCTCGCGAAGACCACGCGCGACGCGCTCATGGTCCGCCTCGACGAGGAGCACCCCGGATATGGCCTCGCGAAGCACAAGGGCTATCCCACCCCCGAGCATCTCGCGGCGCTCCGGGAAAGGGGCGCCACCCCCGTCCACCGGCGCTCCTTCGGACCCGTCCGGGAGGTGCTCGGTCTGGACGCCGTGCAGGTGGAGATGTTCGGCGAATGTTGACTCCGAGCGTATCCAGGCATAAGTAGTCCCCACAAAGGAAGGAATGCCCGACGGCGAAGGTGCGTCTCGCGGGCCCGGCGGATGAGCCCCGGGCGAGGCGCCCCCCGACTCCGGCCAGCGCATGGAAGAGAACGAGAACCGAGACCCCCAGTCGCAGTCGCAGGACCCCCACACAGTTCAGAGCCGAGGCGAGGCGAGCCCCGAGGGCGCCGCCGGTCCGCGTGCGCCCGGACGCCGCCGGCGCCGCCGCAGGGGGCGAGGACGCGCAGGGGCGCCCGCCGAGCCGCGCGAGGCCGCCGCCGCACCCGGACCCGGAGCCATCCGGGAGATCCCGGCCACCCGCGAGATCCCGGTCCACCGCGAGATCCCCGTGACGCGCGAGGCACCCGCTCCGCGGGAACCGCGCGCCGCGCGCCCGCCAGCCCAGGGGCGTGAGCCGGCCAAGGGTCGCCGGGAGCGGCGCCCCCGGGACCGCGACCGGCACGAGGAGGAGCGGCGCTACCCGCGCCCCCCCGGTCTCGCCCTCGATCCGGAGATGCCCAACCCCGACCGGGAGCCGGAGATCCCGCTCGACCGGCTCGACCGCGACGCCGTTCGGGTCATCGCCCGGCTGCGCTCGGTGGGGCACAAGGCCTACTTCGTGGGCGGCTGCGTTCGCGACGCGCTGCTCGGCCGGACGCCGAAGGACTTCGACCTCGCCACCGATGCCCACCCCGGCGAGGTGCGGGCCATCTTCCGCAACTGCCGCCTCATCGGCCGCCGATTCCGGCTCGCCCACGTCTTCTTCCGAGACGGGAAGATCATCGAGGTGGCCACCTTCCGGCAGAACCCGGTGGACGTGGCGGACGACGTCCCGTCCGACGCCGACCTGCTCATCACCCGCGACAACGTCTTCGGCACCGCCGAGGAGGACGCGCGCCGCCGCGACTTCACCGTGAACGGGCTCTTCTACGATCCGTTCCTCGGCGAGGTGATCGACTACGTGGGGGGGCGCGCCGACCTGGAGGCGCACCGCATCTCCACCATCGGCGACCCGGAGATCCGCATGCGGGAGGACCCGGTGCGGGCGCTCCGCGCGGTGCGGTTCGCCGCCCGGCTCGGTTTCACCATCGAGCCGGAGGTCTTCGAGGCCATGCGCCGCCACGCCGGGGAGCTGGCCCGCTGTGCGCCTCCGCGCGTGCTGGAGGAGACCTTCAAGATCCTGCGCTGCACCGGGTCGAACCGGGCCTTCGAGCTGTTGCGGACCGCCGGTTTGCTCCCGGTCACGCTGCCGTCCCTCTCCCGGGCCCTCGACGCCGGAGGGCCGGAGGCGAGGGCTCGCTTCCACACCCACCTCGCGGCGCTCGACGCGCTCGTGAAGGACGGGGAGGAGATCTCCGAGGCGGTGCTGCTCGCGGCGCTCCTCGTCCACCTGCAGGCCGGTCCGGGCGGCGAGGGTGCGAGCGGCCAGCTGCTCGCCGAGCTCGTCCAGACCGCCCGGCTGCCGCGCCGCATCGCCGAGCGAGCCCGCATGGCGATGCAGGCGCAACGGCTCTTCCAGGGACCGCCGCGGCGGCGCCGCCGGGGAGGGCTCGCCGGGCAGGCCTACTTCCAGGACGCGCTGGCGCTGCTTCGCCTCACAGTGAAGGCCACCGGCCAGGGGGCCGACGCGCTGGCCCGCTGGGTTGACGAGGGGCGCGCGGACGGGGAGGGTGGCGAGGAGGTCGAGCCCTCCCTCCTCGCGGAGGCCGAAGGAGAGGTCGCTCCCCCCGCTTCGGCCGGAGTCGCTGCGGGCGGGGACGAACCCGGCGAGGACGGGCAGGCCGCCCGCCGTCGCCGCGGTGGGCGTCGCCGCCGCCGCCGGGGTCGCGGAGCCGGAGGAGCGCAGGCCGGAGCACCCACCGGCGCCGCACCCGGTCCGTCCGGTGCCCCGTGAGCCTGGACCCATTTCGAGTACAATGCGCGAGCCCACGCGGAGCCCCATGAAGACCTCGAGCCAGAGCGGCAGCGACAAGCAGAAGGCCCGGTACCGGCGCGTCCTCATCAAGCTGTCCGGCGAGGCCCTGATGGGCGACGGGAAGTACGGCATCTCGCCGAAGACCCTCATCGCCATCGCACAGGACGTGAAGGAAGCCGTCGACCTGGGCATCCAGGTGGCGCTCACCATCGGCGGCGGGAACATCTTCCGCGGGGTCTCCGGCGCCACCGAGGGGATGGACCGCTCCAGCGCCGACTACATGGGCATGCTCGCCACGGTGATCAACGCCATGGCGCTCCAGGACGCCTTCGAGAAGCTGGGCGTCCAGACCCGCGTGCAATCGGCCATCGAGATGCACCAGATCGCCGAGCCCTACATCCGCCGGCGCGCCATGCGGCACCTCGAGAAGGGGCGGGTGGTGATCTTCGCGGCCGGAACGGGCAACCCCTACTTCACCACCGACACGGCGGCCAGCCTCCGGGCCATGGAGATCCACGCCGACGTGCTGCTCAAGGCCACCAAGGTGGACGGCGTCTACAACGACGACCCGAAGAAGAATCCCGCGGCCGTGAAGTTCCGGCAGCTCTCCTACCTCGACGTGCTGAAGAAGAATCTCAAGGTGATGGACTCCACCGCCATCAGCCTCTGCATGGACAACGACCTGCCCATCGTGGTGTTCGACCTGAACGAGCGCGGCAACATCCGCCGCGCGGTGCTCGGGGAGGACATCGGGACCATCGTGGGGAAGGTCACGACGCGCTCGGCCTAGCGCCGCGCCGATCCGCTCCGGAGGGAACATGGGCGTCGCAGACGACATCCTGAAGGACCTCGCCGATCGCATCGCCAGGACCCTCGACTCGTTCCGGGGAGATCTGACGGCCATCCGGACGGGGCGCGCCAACCTGCACGTGCTGGACGCCGTCCGCGTGGACTACTACGGGCAGATGACCCCGCTCCACCAGGTGGGCACGCTGGCGGTGGCCGACGCGCGGCTCATCACGGTGAAGCCCTGGGAGAAGAACCTCATCCCGCTCATCGAGAAGGCCATCCGCGACGCCAACCTGGGATTGAATCCCCAGTCCGACAAGGACATCGTCCGCATCCCCATCCCGCCGCTCACCGAGGAGCGACGCCGGGAGATCGTGAAGCAGGTGAAGCACAAGGGGGAGGAGTTCAAGGTGGCCATCCGCAACGAGCGGCGCGACGCCAAGGAGCTCCTCGAGGTGGCCGAGACCGACGGGGACGTCTCCCAGGACGAGGCCAAGAAGGCGATGGAGAAGGTGCAGAAGGCCACCGACGACGGCGTGAAGAAGATCGACGAGGTGGTGGCCGCGAAGGAGAAGGAAGTGATGCAGGTGTGAGCGGGCTCCTCGAACCGAGGCTGCTGCTTCTCCTCTCCGGGTTCCTCGCCGTCGGGATCGTCGCCGCGACCTTCTTCGCGCTGGCCGGCCGGCAGGCGACGCCGCGCGGGCGCCGGCGGGTGTACGGCCTTCTGTGGGTGCTCGTGCTGCTCGTGGGTGGGCCGCTGTGGCTCGTGGCCGCGGCGGGCATGGGGTTGATGTAGCGCGCGCGCCGGCCCGGCCCCTACCCCCTCGTCACCTTCCGCACGCCCCGCTTCACGAGCCAGGCGGCCACCCGGTCGCGGACGTCGCCCTGCACCACCAGCGAATTCCCCTCCACCGCTCCCCCGCAGCCCAGCGCGGACTTCAGTTCCGCGCACCAGGTCGCGAGCTCCGCCGGCGCGAGCGAGAGCTTCTCCACCACCGTCACCGTCCGTCCGCCCCGGCCGGCCCGTTCCATCCGGACCACGGCGCGGGCGGGCCCCGCCGGGGGCAACGGGGCCTCGGCAGCAGCGTCCGGAGCCGGACCCGGCGGCAGGTCGCCGAGCTTCCCGGCCAGCCCGGCGAACGGGCTGTGAAGCGGGGTCGAAGGCGGTGCGGGGGGTGGTTTCCTGGGTTTGCCCATTCACCCGACTCCTACTGCGACAGGCTGAACGGACACTCCGCCAGCGTGCAGGTCGACTGGCACGCGGACGTGCGGGTGCTCGAGTCCCAGCTCCAGACACACGCCTCCGTCGTGGGGTTCGGAGCGGACGTCAGGTCCCACCGCACGGCGCCGCGCCCCGCGTGCCCGAGCCACGTGTTCGCGCAGGCGAAGTAGCTCTTGCAGAAGAAGAACACGCCGTTCGCCTGCGGCGACGGGTGTCCCCCCTGGAGCACGGCCCTCGGCGCGCCCTGCACGTAGACGCTCGCGTGGGGCGGCGAAGTCGGCCACCGGGGTGGTGCCGGTTCCGGAAGGCGTCCCCCAGCTGAACCAGGAGACGTTCGCCGCAACCCCCTCCACCACCTGGGTGTACTCGTTCTTCGTGGCAGGGCTCGACCGGCGGCCGGCGAGTGCGAAGGCCAGCAGGACGGCGGCGGAGCCTCGGACGGGCGCCGGGCGGTGGAGGAGGGGATACATGGGACGGCATTCTATTCCGTCCCCCCTGCCGGAAGGGCCGGCGGGGACGCCCCCAGCGCCGACGATGCCGTAGGCTGCGCAAGTCTCGCGGACGATCGGATTCCCCGCGTACCGGTCCATCAGTTCGTCGCCGTAGGTGTTCCGCGCAGCTTCCAGATTGTGGGGTTTGCAGAGGATCCTGCAGTTGGCGACCGTGGAGGGGCCGCCCCGGCCGCGCGGCGTGATGTGGTCCACCTCCAGCTTGACCGTGGCGCCGCAGATGGAGCCGTCGTGGGTGGGCCACTGGCAGCGGGCCTCGTCGCGGGCCATCACGGCGCGCTTCACCTTGGCGGGGACGCTGGCCTTTCGCTTCTCCTGCTGGGCGATGAGGAGGTGGAGCGCGGCGGTGAGCACCTGCTCGTCGGTGGCGTTGGGCTGGACGTGAGACTGGCCAGCCTTGGCCTTCTTGAGGAGGGCGAGGAAATCGCGGGAGGCGGTG
>CAIOAK010000014.1 GCA_903855945.1 uncultured Anaeromyxobacter sp. | reverse complement strand
GTGATCGTGGGCTACACACCCGGCTACCTGGGCGCGGTCATCACGCCGGACGGGGTGGTGGTGTACGGCACGGGCTACGTCTACCCGGCCTACGTCGGCGCATACGTCTGGTACCCGCCGCCGGCCACCTACGGGTACGGCGTGGCCATGGCCTGGACCCCGTGGACCGGCTGGGCCATGGGCTTCGGCTTCGGCATGGCGGTGGGCATGGCCATGTGGGGCCCGGCGCCCTGCTACGGAGCGGCCTGGGGATGGCACGGTGGAGCGGCGTGGGGCGGGCCCGGCGGCTGGGCCGCCACCTCGGGCAACGTCTACCACCAGTGGGGAAGCACCGGCGCCGTCACGCGGACCTCGGGCGGCTTCAACGCCGCGACCGGCAACGCCTGGTCCAGCCAGACGGCCCATTCGTACAATTCCACCACCGGTCGAATGAGCTCCGGGCAGCGCGGCAGCGTCCAGAACGTCTACACGGGGAACTACGCACACGGCGCATCGGGCTCCACCTACAACCCGAGCACCGGCGTGAAGGCCTCGGGCGGGACCGCCACCGTGGGAAACGCCAGCACGGGCAAGTCGGAGACCGTGAGCGCCGGAAAGGTCACCGGGCCCGACGGCCAGTCCACGAGCGCGGTCCACGCGGGCAACGAGACCTACGCAGACCACGACGGCAACGTCTACCGCTACAACTCCCAGAGCGGCACCTACCAGCAGCACGACTCCGGCGGCGGCTGGAGCGACACCACCCCCGCGAAGAGCCAGGAGATGTCGAACGAGCAGGCCGCCCGCACGGCGGGTGATCAGCGCTCGGCCGGTTCCGACTCGTCCCGCGACGATTCCAGCGGCGGTGGGGATCGCAGCGGCGGAAGCGGGGATCGGAGCAGCAGCAGTGGCGGCTGGGACCGGGGCGGTGGCGGCGGAAGTCGAGGAGGCGGGAGCCGGGGTGGCCGTCGCTAGAAAAACGCAGTAATATCATTAGGTTAGTCGTTGACGCCGGGCCCTGAAAATATCCCCAGTTCCCCTCGACCGGTCGGCTGAATAGTCTTGCCGCCCGTGAGCGACGAAGAGCGCGAGGCGCTGGATGCGGACCCGGCCCGGCTCGCCCGGGAACGGCATGCTACCGTCAACCGGCAAATGGAGCTCGCGGCCATCCAGCTCCTGGGACTGCCCACCGCGCTGAAGGCGCTCACGGCGGGGATGGCGGCATCTTGCGAGCGTCCGGTCACGTTCGTGGACGCCGGGTGGCCCGCGACCGCCCCCGCCGAGATCTCGGTGGTGCTGTACCGGGTCGCCGAGCGCACGATCCGGGATGCCACGGAGAAGCGCGAAGCTTCCCGGGTGGAGGTGGCCCTCCAGGGAACGGCGTCATCGCTGCGACTTTCGGTGAGCGATGACGGGATGGCTCCCGAGCCAGAAGGGGCGGGCGGCTCGGAACCCGACGGGCGCGGAGACGTACTCGGCGAGGTGAGGTCGCGGGGGGGAGCCGTCACGCTCGTCGAGTCGGGTCGCGGGCGCGTACGGTTGGAGGCGTGGATCCCCACCCATCCCGCGTCAGAGGGTGATGCGAGCGTACCGCATGCGTAATCGCCTCCGCATCGTCGTCGCCGACGATCACCTCCTCCTCGTGGAGGCGTTCCAGCGCATCATCGAGCCGGCGTTCAAGGTGGTGGCCAAGGTCACCGACGGGCTGGCCCTCCTCGACGCGGTCCGGACCCACGAGCCCGACCTCGCACTGGTGGACATCGCGATGCCGGGAATGAACGGGCTCGACGCCTGCGAGGCCATCTACAGGGATTGGCCTCGGGTCCGCGTGATCGTGCTGACCGGCGACGCCAGCGCCGACGTCGCCGCCGAGGCATTCCGGGTCGGAGCCTGGGCGTTCATCGTCAAGAGCGCCTCTCCCGTCGAGTTGCTCGACGGGCTGCGCGCCGTCGCCGAAGGGAAGAAGTACCTCTCCCGGGCGATCGTGGGAGGCGACCTCGGCCAGTTGCCGCTGGGGATGGCGCTGCCGAGATGGAGAGACCTCTCGCCCCGCGAGCAGGAGGTGGCCGAGCGGGTGGCCAGGGGGCAGACGGCGAAGGAGATCGCGGCAGACCTGGGCATCGGAAGCCGCACCGTGGAGCTCCACAAGTACCAGGCCATGAAGGTGTTCGGCGTCAAGACCACCTCCGAGTTCGTCCAGGCCGTCCTGAAGTGGAAGCCACCATGACGGTTTTCCCCCGACGCGCTCCTCCCCGCCGGGAAGCCGTCGGTGCCCTGCTGCTCGCACTTCTCGCCCTCCTGCCCTTCCCGGCAGCCCCCCTCGATCCCGACCGTGCCATCACCCAGTACGGAGTGAAGGCCTGGAAGGAGGGGCTGCCGCAGGCCAGCGTCACGGCCCTGGCCCAGACGGCCGACCGCTACCTCTGGCTGGGAACGCAGGAAGGGCTGGCCCGCTTCGACGGCGAGACCTTCGAGGTCCACGATCGGCGTCGCCATCCCCAGCTTCCGTCCAACTGGATCTTCGAGCTCCTGGCTTCCCGGGATGGAAGCCTCTGGATCTCGACGAACGAGGGGCTGGCGAGGAGGAACCCGGACGGAACGTACGAGCGGGTCGAGGCCAAGGGGATGGCTGCCGGCCCGGCCCGCCTGGCCGAGGACGATGCGGGTGTCGTCTGGGTGGGAACGAAGTCGGGCATCCACTCCTTCAAGGACCGGCGCCTGGTCGGCGGGATGGAGCATCCGGGCTCCAGCCGGGAGGACCTCCACGCGCTCACCGCGGGCCGGGGAGGGGGCATCTGGTGGAGCGATGCGGACGGCAACGTCTTCCACAGGCGTGCCTCCGGCGATGTACGGAGCTGGCTGGCAGGGCGGGACATTCCCAGGCTCCGCCCCACGGCTCTCGTTTCCGACCGGGAAGACGCCTGCTGGATCGCTTCCTTCGACGGGGTCCTGCTGAGGATCGCCGGGGACGAGGTCCACGCCTACGGGCGAGCGGATGGTCTTCCCGCTGCCCGCCTCGTGGCCGTCACCCTGGACCGCAAGGGCAACCTCTGGATCGCATCCCACGGCGCGGGGCTCATCCGCATGGCGGGCGGCCGATTCAGCGCACTGGGACCCGAGAACGGCCTGGAGAGCAGCACCGTGTCGGCCGTCATGGAGGACCAGGACGGCAACCTCCTCGTGGGGACACATTCGGCGGGCCTGGTCCGGCTCGCCGACGTCCCATTTCTCACGTTCGGTGAACCTGAGGGGCTCAGGAACGACAACATCTTGACGCTCCTGGCGGAGCCTGACGGATCGGTCCTGATCGGAAACTCGGGCCCCGGTATCTGGCGCATCCGCGACGGGATGGTCACGCATGGGCCCCTCGCCCTTCGTGGAGCGGAGGCCGTCACGTCCCTGCTCCGGGACCGGGAGGGACGCATCTGGGCCGGGACCGGAACCCATGGCCTGGCACGCTGGGATGGGGCCGGGCTTCCGACCTGGATCGGTCTGCGCCAGGGACTGGAGGACTCCCACGTCACGGCCCTCGCGGAGGCGGACGACGGAATGCTCTGGGTGGGCACCGAGGGAGGTGGGCTTCGTCGCCTGCGGGGCGTCGAGTTCGAGCCGCCCGGGCCCGAGGCGGAACTCGGCCGCGCCTGGATCACCGCCCTCGATCCTTCGCGCGACGGCGCACTCTGGATCGCCACCAACGGGCAAGGACTGGCTCGCCTCCAGGGAGACACCTTGCGTCGCTGGACGACCGAGCAGGGCCTTCCCACCAACTCTCTCGCGTCGCTCCTCGAGGACGCGTCGGGAACTCTCTGGATCGGAACCGTGGGAAGCGGGCTTCTCCGGCTTCGCGACGGCCAGATCAAGCGCATCTCCGAGACGGAGGGGCTGTTCGACGACGTGATCCTCACCATCGTGGAGGACCTCCAGGGCTACCTGTGGCTGTCGTCCAACCGTGGCATCAGCCGGGTGAGTCGAAAGGCCGTCGAGGATCTTCTCGACGGGGGGACCACGACCCGTGTCTCCACGCGCAACTACACGAGGACCGACGGCCTGCGGAGCTCGGAGGGCAACGGGGGACAGCAACACTCGGGCGTGCTCGATCGGGCCGGCAGGGTGTGGATCGCCACCACCCGCGGGGTCGTGGAGTTCGATCCCGACCGGCCCGGGGAACCGCCGCGGCCGCCTCCCGCGCGCATCGTCCGCGTCGCCGCGGATGGGGCGGCCGTGCCCGTGGTTGGCCAAGCTCCGGCGCTCGTTCCCCCCGGTACGAACCGGGTGGAGATCCGCTTCGGCGCGCCCGACTTCACGGCTCCGTCGCAGCTTCGCTTCCAGTTCCAGATGGACGGGTGGGACAAGGACTGGCTCGATGCCCGGGAGGCGCGCTCCGCCGTCTACACGGCTCTCCCGCCGGGCGACTACGTCTTCCGCATCCGCGCCAGCCTCGAGGGGGCGGGCGCGACGGGCCCCGAGGCGGCATTGCCCCTGCAGTTCGGATCCTTCCTGTGGCAGAGGACCTGGTTCCAGGTGCTCTGCGTGGTGGTGCTCGCCGGCGGCGCATGGAGCCTCCTCCGGGCGCTGGTTCGTGCGCTGAAGCGGCGGCAGGAGAAGCTGGAGGAGCTCGTCTCCGAGCGGACACGCACCCTCGCCGAGGAGAAGGAACGCAGCGCGGCGGCCAGCCGGGCCAAGAGCGTCTTCCTGGCCACCATGAGCCACGAGATCCGAACCCCGCTGAACGGCGTGCTGGGGTTCGCGAGCCACCTGGAGGAGCGACTCCAGGACCCCTTGAACCGCGGGAGCGCGACGCGGATCCGCGAGGCGGCCCAGACGCTGGCTCGCATCGTGAACGACGTGCTCGACGCGTCGAGGATCGAGTCCGGGCAGGTCAACCTCGAGGCCAAGCCCTTCGCGGTGGCGGAGGTCCTCCGCTCGGCGGCGAGCCTCCACCGAGCCGAGGCGCAGGCCAAGGGGCTCCTGTTCACCGAGGAGATCCAGGTTCCCGCCGGACTGATCCTGGAAGGCGACCCCATGCGCATCCAGCAGGTGGTTCACAACCTGCTCGCCAACGCCGTGAAGTTCACCGCACGGGGGCTCGTGGGTCTCGTCGCGGTCGCCACGCCGGCGGAGCCCGGACGGCACCGCCTCGTCGTCGAGGTGCGGGACACCGGCATCGGGATGACCGACGAGCAGCGCCAGAGGATCTTCCAGCCGTTCAGCCAGGGGGACGCGACGATCCATCAACGCTTCGGCGGCACCGGACTCGGTCTCTACATGGCGCGACAGTTCATCGAGGCCATGGGGGGGCGCATCGAGGTGGAGTCGCGCCCCGGGGAGGGGGCCGTGTTCCGCTTCGAGGTGACCCTCGCGGAGGCGCCCGCCGGCGCCCTCCAGCCCACCGCAAGTGAAGTGAGCCCGGGCAAGCTCCAGATCCTGGTCGTGGACGATGGGTTGCTCAACCGGGCCATGCTCCGCGCATTGCTCACCCAGGACGGCCACGAGGTGGACGAGGCCGAGACCGGGAGGGGAGCACTGGCGAAGGTCGAGGAGCGCGCCTACGACGTGATCCTCATGGACCTCGGGCTCCCGGACATGTCGGGGCTCGACGTGGCCAGAGCGGTCCGTGGGGGGCCGGGCCCGAACCGGAACACCCCCATGGTGGCGGTGACCGGGATGGCCTTCGACTCCGACGTGCAGGCGACGCGCGAGGCAGGGATGAACGAGCACCTGGCGAAGCCGGTGTCGGCTCCGGAGTTGAGGCGGGTGCTGGCCCGCATGGCCGCGCTGTAATCCCTTCAGGCGACCCCCGATTGGGGAGTTCTTGTCTCATGGTAAAGTTCCCTTCCGGGCCGTGCTACTGGGCTGGTGGTGCCGGACTGCCACCTACCGCCTGGAGCCTCGTCGATGCGACGTGACCCGTCCTTCCTGATCTCACCCCTGGCGGGCGCGAGGGCGCTCGGGGTCCTCCTCCTCCTCTCCCTGGTCGCGGTGGCCCGGGCCGGGGAGGATGCGCCGCCGCCTCCTCCTCCCGCCGCAGCGGCGCCCCCGGCCGCCCCGGCCGCGAAGGCTTCAACCCCGCCGGGCTCGACCACGCTGCCGAACGTCACCGGTAACCCGATCAACGAGTTCCTCTTCATTGGAACGGGGGACCTGGGTGGCTGGGTGGGGCTCCCTGCAGACAGCGCGTTTCGCGTGGGTGGCGTGGCGGTCGGCAACTTCACCGCGCAGCTGGCCGGCGGAGACTCGATCGGCGCCATCAACTGGGCCGGCTTCATCGTCCTGAGCCTCAGCCTCGACATGGAGAAGGCGGTGGGGTGGAAGGGCGCCAAGTTCGGCATCGCGGGGCTGCAGTACAACGTCCAGGCGGCCAACTCGGCGGCCGGATCGGTGCAGGGCATCAACAGCGCGGTGTCGGTCAGCCCGAACAACCGGACCGAGCTCTACAACTACCTCTACGCCCAGAACCTCTTCGACAACCAGTTGCAGGTCGTGGTGGGCAAGCTCATCCCCACCATGACCTTCGGAAACGTCGCCAGGCCGGACCCGACCGACCAGATCGGCAGCTTCAACGTCCCCTCGCTCACCGGTCTCATCTACACGCCCATCTTCGTGGTTCCCACGATGCTCGGGCGCATCCCCGGCTACCCCGACTCCGCCTTCGGATTCCAGCTGACCATCGCCCCGAAGGCGCTCGAGCGCTTCTACCTCTCCGCCGGCCTGTACGACGGGCGCATGGGAGCGAACGGCACGAACACGGGGATGGTCGCCCCCGACCTCGCCGGCCCCCTCTTCGCCATCGGCGAGATGGGCGGCGCCTGGCGCCTCGGGTCCGAGGACTACCCCGGGCAGTTCGCCATCGGGGTCTGGCACCAGTCGGGTCCGCTGCAGGCCGGGCTGATCACCGAGACCCAGGCCTCCGGCATCTACGCGCAGGGGAGCCAGCGGCTGATGACCTTCCGCCCCGGGAAGGACTCGAGCGGCATGAACATGTTCGTGCAGGGGGGCTGGACCCCGTCCCAGACCAACCTGATCAACGCCTCGGTGGGTGGCGGCATCACCGTCTGGGGCCCCTTCGCCTCCCGCCCCCGCGACAGCTACGGTCTCGGCTTCTCCTGGGCCCGGTTGAACGATCGGCCCGACGCCGGATACGGCTTCAACGCCGCCGAGTTGCTGATCCAGGCCTACGCCCAGATCCAGTTCGTCGGAAACCTCTTCTTCGAGCCCGTCCTGACGATGCTGCCGGCGGTGGGTTTCGGGAAGGCTCCCTCCCTCTCCACGACGCTGCAGTTGACCGCCGTATTCTGATTCGCAACCCGCAACCGCAACCGAAACCCGCAGACCGGAGAACCGACATGAGCAAGAAGGACGAGACCACCACCCCCGCAGGCATCTCCCGCCGTGGATTCCTCGCGACCGGTGCATCCATCGGCGTGGGGCTGGCGCTGGCTGGCGGCCCCTCCGGAGCCGAGGCCCAGACCGCCCCGGCCAAGAAGCCCTCCACCGCCACCGGCGGCAAGCGTCCCAAGTCGATGCTCGTGAAGAACGCCACCGTCTGCGTGACGATGGACGGGAGCCGCCGCGAGATCAAGGACGGCGGCCTCTACATCGAGAACGGCATCATCAAGCAGGTGGGGCCGACGAGCAGCCTGCCCAAGACCGCGGAGGACGTTCTCGACCTCAAGGGGCACGTCCTGCTGCCCGGCCTCGTGAACACGCACCAGCACCTCTACCAGCACCTCACCCGCGTCGTCCCCGCCGCGCAGGACGGCAACGTGTGGAACTGGCTCAAGGTGCTGTATCCCATGTGGGCCCGCATGCAGCCGGAGGACGTCAAGCTGGCCATCAAGACGGGTCTCTCCGAGATGGCGCTGACCGGCTGCACCACCGCCTTCGACCACCAGTACGTGTTCCCGAACGGCTGCAAGATCGACGACTCGATCCAGGCCGCCTCCGAGGTCGGGGTCCGGTTCCACGCCTCCCGCGGCAGCATGTCGCTCGGCGTCTCGAAGGGCGGCCTGCCTCCCGACAGCTGCGTCGAGGAGGAGCCCGCGATCATGAAGGACTGCGAGCGGGTCATCAAGGCCTACCACGACCCCAAGCACGGAGCGATGACCCGCATCGTTCTCGCGCCCTGCTCGCCCTTCTCGGTCACCGAGGGGCTCATGGTCGATTCGGCCAAGATGGCCCGGCAGTACAAGGTGAAGCTCCACACGCACCTGGCCGAGTCGCTCGACGAGGAGCGTTACACCCTGAAGACCTACGGTCTGCGACCGGTCGGCCTGATGGAGAAGTTCGGCTGGGTCGGCGACGACGTCTGGTTCGCCCACTCGGTCCACGTGAACGACGCCGAGATCGCGCTCTACGCCAAGACCGGCTGCGGCGTCGCGCACTGCCCGTGCTCGAACATGCGCCTCGCCTCCGGCATCGCCCCGGTCAAGAAGTACCGGGACGCCGGCGTGAAGGTCGGCCTCGGCGTGGACGGCTCGTCCAGCAACGACGGGTCCCACATGCTCGGAGAGGCCCGCCAGGCCATGCTGCTGGCCCGGCTCAACCTGAGCCTGAACCCCGGTGGGCCGCCGGAGGCGAAGAAGGAGTGGATGAGCGCCCGTGACGCCCTGGAGATCGCCACCATCGGCGGGGCCGCCGTCCTGGGCCGGGACGACATCGGCTCGCTCGAGCCCGGCAAGTGCGCCGACTTCTTTGCCGTCAACCTCGAGCAGGTCGGCTTCGCCGGCGGCAGCATGGTCGACCCCGTGGCGTCGCTGCTCTTCTGCCAGTCCGCCCCTGCCGCCTACACGGTCGTCAACGGCCGGTACATCGTCAAGGAAGGGCGCATGACCACGATCGACCTCCCCAAGGTCATCGCCCAGACCAACAAGGCGGCCATGCGGGTGGTGAACGGGTAGTCCGGGTCAGCCGGTGGGGTCCGGGATGGTCCAGGCCACCCGAGCCCCGCCGCCCGGCGCGGGTCCCACCGTCAGGGTCCCGCCGTGGGACTCGACGATGGTCCGGGCGATGGGAAGTCCCATCCCCATCCCCTGCGGCTTGGTCGTGAAGAACGGCTCGAAGATGCGGTCGGCGATGCCGGGCTCGATTCCGGGCCCGGTGTCGTCCACCCCCATCTCCAGGCCGCCGTGAACCCGGCGCGCCCAGACGAGAGCGCGCCGAGGCTCCGGCGCCGACTCCATCGCGTCCATCGCGTTCACCAGCGCGATGACGGTCACCTGGACGAGCTGCACGGAATCCGCGTGAACCTTCTGGGCGTCCTCGGCGATCTCGCTGGACAGCGCGATCCCTCGCTGCGCCGCTGCGTGCTCGACCAGCGCCCGGGCCTCCCGGTCCACCGTGGCGGGCGAGATGAGCTCCCGGCGCACCTCGCCGCGTCGCAGGTAGTCGCGATGCCTGCGGATGATCTCGCTGGCTCGCTCGGCACCCGCGGTCGCGCCGTCGAGCGCCGCTCGGATGCCCGGCAGCCCAGGTGGCTCGCGGTCCAGGTAGGCCTTGCCGGCGAAGAGGCTGTTCCGGACCGCCGTGAGGGGCTGGCCGATCTCGTGGGCGAGCGCCGCCGCGACGGAGCCCATGCCGCCGGCGCGCTGGACCTGGATGAGCTGGGACCGGACCTCGTTCAGACGGGACTCGGCGAGATCGCGCTCGGCTGCGAGCAGCGCCCGCCCCGATTGTTCGGCGGCGAGCACCGCGGCCCAGCGGGCACGCCGGCTGCGCTGGGAGAGGATGGAAGCCGCGGCGCCGATGCCGTTGGCGAGCACGAACTCGAGCGTCAGCCGGACCACCTCCACGGGGTGGTACGAATGGGACTTGAAGAGGAGCGTCACGATGGCCCCTGCCGTGACCATCGCGGCCGAGAGCGCCTGCAGGCGCGCCGGCAGCGGAACGAGCACCCAGCTACCGATGATGGCGACGATGTTCGTGGCGAAGAGAGGCGACAGGGTCTCGGGGCGCGTGTAGTTCACGTAGAGCCCGCCCAGCACCGAGACGAGGGTCGCGAGCACCTGGGAGGCGTCCCGGATCGCCGGGTCGCGGCTCCGGCGGAGGGTCCACATGGCGGCCAGCAGCGTGCCGACCATCGCGGTGCGCACGGTGACGAGCGCCACGAGCGTCCGGCCGCTGTGGAGGATGAAGTCGTTCCGGGCGAAGGCCAGGAAGATGACCACCCAGGTACCCAGGAGGGCCGTGCCGAGGCGGGTCTCCTCCGGGAAGGAGTCAACCCGGAAGCGGTGCTCGACCTCCGGGTCGGCGAAGTGGGTTCGCAGGCGGTTCATTCTCATCGCGGGCCATCATCCTACCCCGGAGCCGTTCGAGGTAGGCTGGTGGGGAGAGCCCCGTGAGTGGTTCGAGCCCCCACCGTCCCGTGCACGTCCTGGACGACGACATCGACGTCGTCCGCTCCATCTCCCTCGTGCTGGACTCCGCCGGGATGACCGCGGAGGAGTGGACCTCCCCCCGCATCTTCCTCCGACGGGCCCACTTCGAGCCGCCCACCTGCGTGCTCCTCGACGTGCGCATGCCAGGCATGACCGGCCCCGAGGTCCAGGAGGAGCTGCGCCTCCGAGGGCAGGCGGTGCCGGTCGTCTTCCTCACCGCCCACGCGGACGTCCCCACCACGGTCCGCGCCATGAAGGGCGGGGCCGAGGACTTCCTCCTGAAGCCCATCGACCCGGCCGCACTCCTGGATGCGGTCCGGCGCGCCCTGGCGAGGAGCGTCGCGGGAGCGGCCGCAGCGGCCTGGAACGACACCGTGCACGCTCGATTCGAACATCTCACCCCGCGAGAAAAGCAGGTGTTCGAGCAGATCGCACGAGGCGCATCCAACAAGGACGGGGCCGCGGTCCTCGGGATCACCGTGAACACCATGAAGGTTCACAGGATCCGCATCATGGGCAAGATGGAAGCGGCGTCGTTCGCCGACCTCGTCCAGATGGGCGTGACGCTGGGGCTCGTGGGCGACGACGGGTCTAGAACCGATACCCGCCCGAAATCGTGAACGCGGCGTTGAGGGAGCGCACCTGCACGTCGGCCAGCGCGCCGGCCAGCGTGGGAAGCGGGATGCGCTGGTAGAACACCACCAGGTACTCGAGCTCCAGGAACCAGGAGTCGGTGATGGAGGGCTGCGCGCCGATGCCGACCGCGGGACCGTTCTGCGTCACCGTGTCGGCCAGGGACGGGCTCCCGTTCAGCGAGACGCGGGAACTTGCCCAGGACCATACCCATCCCCCGGTCAGGTAGACGGGAACGGTGGAGAGCGTCCAGCCCAGCCGGGCCAGCGCCAGGATGCTCTCGTCGAGCGAACCCTCGGCGTGGAAGTTCACCCCCAGCAGCGGGATGCTCGCATCCAGGCTCTGCTGGAGCCAGGAGCGCTGGTAGCCGGCCTTCACGCCGGCGAAGAGCCCTCCGTACCGGAGGTCGAGCCCCGCGTTCACCCCGAAGAGCGCCCCGATGGCCGCCACGCCCTTCAGATCGACGGTGGCGAGCGAGAGGCCGCCCACCGGGACGACCGTGACCGCCGCGTTGTCCTGGGCGAGCCCCATCCCCACCGAGAGGGTCGCGAACGGGTGGAAGGTGGGGGAGTCCCCCGCGAGCGCGCCGGCGGGAAACAGGAGGAGGGCGGCGACGACGGCCAGGATTCTCATGGGGTCACTCCGGGAAGGCTGCGCTGTCCAGTTTCTCGGGGGGGAGGCCGGGTCGGTAGCGGTAGGTGGCGACGCTCGTCAGCACACGGCCTTCACGGGGAGGGAAGATGACGACGAAGGTCATGGTGGGGTACCCGCTCCACCTGTCCACCCAGGTGCCCGAGTTCGCGTAGACCGTGCCCTGGAGGCGGAGGTTGAAGGACGGCACCACCCGGGACTCGTGGGTGTGGCCGAAGACCACGACCCGCTTGTCCGAGGCCACGTTCCAGAAGTACTGGATGCCGGCCTCCGCGTCGATGAGCGGCCCGAGGGCGGCGGCCGCGGTCGCCATCTCCTTCGGGACGGGAACCTGCACCCGGTTGGCCTCCTGCCGGTCGTACCAGGAGGACTCGATGCCCTGGTAGAGCACCACGTCGAGCCCGCCCAGGGTGAGCTGGGGGACGAGGTCGTCGATGGCGTAGGTCTTCTCGTACCCGTCGATCCCGGTCTCGATGACCGGGACGTCGTGCTTCTCGGTGACCGGCCGGTCGAGCAGGATGGCCTGCCAGGCGACCCAGTAGAGGCCGTACTCGGCCAGCCCGGCGTCCTGGGTCCCGGAGAGGAGCGCCCCCGGGGCGCGGTTCGTCTCGGCGTCGTGGCTGGAGGCGATCTTCGAGACGAAGAATCCGGGGGGGAGGATCGAGTCGGTGCGGGTGATGTTCCGGTTGGAGATCGGGTCGGGGGAGCTGAAGAAATCGTAGCGGTGCCCGTGCTCGAAGACGTACTGGGGGTGGTCCGCGGGGACGTAGGCTCCGAGCCCCTGCGCGTCGCGGGCCTGGAAGATCCCCGGGAGGATCCGCGAGATGTCCGCGCTCCGGGCGAGCATGTCGTGGTTCCCCGGGACGTAGGTGACCCGCACCGCACCGCCCCCGATGAGCGCCCGCAGCGCGCCGAACACGTCGCCGTTGGTGCGCGCCACGTCGTCCACGAAGCCCGCCTCGTCGGTGCCGGCCGGGAAGGGGCGGACCTGCATGGGGGCCACCCACTCGTCGAGAAGGTCGCCGGCGATGACCAGCTCCTTCACGTTGGGAGACTGGCGCACCAGCCCCAGGAAGGTCGCCAGGTCGGCCCGGTTCTTCACGGTCCACCCGTACCCCAGCGCCACCGCCCGGGAGTCCCCGAGATGGATATCACTGATAGTGAATATGGCCTTCCGCTCGCCTCCGAGGGCCGGGACGCCGTCCGCCCCCAGGACGAGGTCGTAGTCGGTGGCGAAGTAGCCGGACAGGTCCTCCGGCAGCGCCTGGCCCGTGGCGGACCGGATGCCCGTTCCCACCACGAGGTGGAACTCCTCGCCCTGGGGGAGGCGGGAGCCGCTCCGGGACCGCACCCGGACCTCGGTGGGTCTCGTGGCGCTCCAGGCCACGTCGATCGGCGGATCGGCAACCCACTGCCCGCCGGGGCGCGCCGCGAGCAGGCGGACGTTCCCCGCCACCGTGGTCCCGTCGAGCGGTTCGTCGAAGGTGACGAGGATCTCCTCCGGCGCGCCGACCGTGGTGGGGATGGCCTCGACCTGGGAGAGCCGGATGCTGGTCGCAGCCGACATGGGCGCCGGCTTCGACGGGGCCGGTGAACTACAGCCGGCGGTGGAGAGAAGCCCCACCAGCGTCACGATCCCCGGACCGCACAGGCCGCGCACCATCCTCGAAGTCCTCGCTGGGACTCATGGTGCGCCGATGATTCCCGAAGGCAAGGGCCCGATCGGGGCGCCCTTCAGTTCGGTGTACTCCTGGTCGGTGAATACCCGGGACCGGGTGAGGAAGCGCACCCCCTCGCCGTTGTCGAGCGAGAACATCCCGCCCCGGCCGGGAACGACGTCGATGATGAGCTGGGTGTGGCGCCAGTACTCGAACTGGGCCTTGCTCATGAAGAAGGGGCAGCCGCCGATCTCGCCGAGCCGCACGTCCGAGTCGCCGGTGAGGAGGTCACCCTGCGCGTAGCACATGGGGGCGCTGCCGTCGCAGCAGCCCCCGGACTGGTGGAACAGGAGCTCCCCGTGTCGCCCACGGAGCCGCTCGATGAGGGCGAGGGCGGCATCCGTGGCGACGACGCGGGGAGGGGGAGCCATGGTCCTAGAAGAAGCCCAGCGCCTTCGGGGAGTAGCTGACGAGCAGGTTCTTCGTCTGCTGGTAGTGCGAGAGCATCATCTTGTGGGTCTCGCGCCCGATGCCCGACTGCTTGTAGCCGCCGAAGGCGGCGTGGGCCGGGTAGAGGTGGTAGCAGTTGGTCCAGACGCGACCGGCCTGGATGCCGCGACCCATGCGGTAGCAGGTATTGGCGTCGCGCGACCACACGCCGGCCCCGAGGCCGTAGAGGGTGTCGTTCGCGAGGGCGAGGGCCTCCGCCTCATCCTTGAACGTCGTGACCGCCACCACCGGCCCGAAGATCTCCTCCTGGAAGACCCGCATCTTGTTGTGCCCGTGCAGGATGGTCGGCTTCACGTAGTAGCCGTGCTCCAGGTCGCCGGCGAGCGCGTTGCGGCCGCCGCCGGTGAGCACCTTCGCCCCCTCCTGCTTGCCGATGTCGATGTAGGAGAGGATCTTCTCGAGCTGCTCCGTGGAGGCCTGCGCGCCGATCATGGTGTCGGTGTCGAGGGGGCTGCCCGCCTTGACCTTCCCGACGCGTTCGATGGCCCGCTCGATGAACCGATCCCAGATCGACTCCTGGACCAGCGCGCGCGACGGGCAGGTGCAGACCTCGCCCTGGTTCAACGCGAACATGGCGAAGCCCTCGAGCGCCTTGTCGAAGAAGTCGTCGTCCTTCAGGAGGACGTCCTCGAAGAAGATGTTCGGGGACTTGCCGCCGAGCTCGAGCGTCACCGGGATGAGGTTCTGCGAGGCGTACTGCATGATGAGCCGACCGGTGGTGGTCTCGCCGGTGAAGGCCACCTTGGCCACGCGGCTGGAGGTGGCGAGCGGCTTGCCGGCCTCGAGGCCGAACCCGTTCACCACGTTCAGGACGCCAGGGGGCAGGACGTCCTGGATGATCTCGAGCAGGACGAGGATGCTCGCCGGGGTCTGCTCGGCCGGCTTCAGCACGATGCAGTTTCCGGCGGCGAGCGCCGGCGCCACCTTCCAGGTGGCCATGAGGATGGGGAAGTTCCAGGGGATGATCTGGGCCACCACGCCGAGCGGCTCCTGGAAGTGGTAGGCGACGGTGGTGTCGTCGATCTGGGCGACGCTGCCCTCCTGGGCCCGGATGACGCCGGCGAAGTACCGGAAGTGATCCACGGCGAGCGGGAGGTCGGCGGCCAGCGTCTCGCGGATGGGCTTGCCGTTGTCCCAGGTCTCGGCGAGAGCGAGCTTCTCGAGGTTCTGCTCCATCAGGTCGGCGATCTTGTTCAGCACGGCGGAGCGCTCGGCGTAGGAGGTCTTGCCCCAGGCCACCTTGGCGGCGTGGGCGGCGTCGAGCGCGCGCTCGATGTCGCTGGCGTCGGAGCGGGGGATCTCGCAGAACGGCTTGCCGGTCACCGGCGAAACGTTGTCGAAGTACTGCCCCTTGGTGGGCGCAACCCACTTCCCACCGATGAAGTTCTCGTAACGCTTCTTGAAGGAGATCTTGCTCCCAGGCGTTCCAGGTGCCGCGTAGATCACGGTCGTTCCTCCGGGTGAGGGTGAGCCTCCTCACTAGTGGCAAAGCCCGGCCGGGACAACCATGCGGCGCGTCATGCGAAATCCCTCACCGTCGCCGCGGTCATGAGAAACACTTATTGAAGGTCTCTGTCCGCATCCCTTGGCCGTGTCCCGCGTTCAAGGGGATGCAGATTGCTCTACTCAGGTGGGTTCTGGCGCTCGCCCTCCGCGAGACCCATGCTCATACCCATGCGAGTCCATCAAAAGCCATCGAGCCTGGTCGCCGCCGTCGCGAGCCTCGTCCTCGGCCTGACCGCCGCTGCCTGCACCCGGACGAGCAGCACACCGGCCGCCCTCACGGAGAACGACTTCGCCACCGACTCCACTGTGGGGCTCGCGCCCCAGCAACTCGGCGTGAGCTTCATGGAGGCCACCGACGCCCCGCCCTCCGGAATGGCCGACACCCGGATCCCCGGGATCGACATCATCCCGTTCGAGGTGCTGGAGGAGGCCCCCTACGAATACGAGCTCGACCCGCGTGGCGTGCTGAGTCACGCCGTGATCGCCACCGGCGACGCCGAGGCCGTCCTCCTCATCCTCACCCCCGCTTCCCCGACGGGGAAGGTGGTGCTCAAGCCGGGCTGGTACGGGCTCCTGCTCATCTCGGGCAACTCGATGGCGGAGAACCAAGGGGAGGACAGCCGGCCCGTATTCCTCCAGCCGAACCTGAAGGCGAGCGGGAACTCCGCGTCCCTCCAGGGCACCGGTCGGCGAGACCCCGCGTCCCCGGTGTCGCGCCTGCTCTCCATCAACAGCTGCGTGGGCTGCAACCTGGTGGGCGCAAACCTCAAGGCGGCGAACCTCAACTACACCGACCTGGGCTCCGCCAACCTGAAGGACGCCATCCTCACCGACGCCCGGATGCGGCGGGCCAACCTGAAGGACGCCAACCTGACCGGCGCGACCTTGACCGGCGCGGACCTGTCCGGCGCCATCTGGGTGGACGGGAGCGTCTGCAAGGATGGCTCCATCGGCAAGTGCCTGCCCGCTCCGGCGACGGGGTACGTGTCGCTCGTCGTGTCGCCGGCCGTGGCCGACGTGACCGCGGGGGGCGTCTCGCTCCCGCTCACGCTCCGGGGAACGACCTCCGACGGCGTCACCACCGACATCGCCGCCCTCGCGACCTGGACGACCTCTGCGCCCGGCCAGGTGGACGTGAAGGGCGGGCAGGCCTCGGCACCGGCCACCGCGGGCATCGGCACGGTGGCGACGGTGACGGCGACCTACGAGGGAAGGAGCGCGAGCGCGGCCGTCACCGTGGTCCGCGGCCCCGCAGTCGGGGTGGCGATCTCGAAGGACCCGCTGGCGGCGGAGCAGTGGTACCTCGTGAACACGGGCCAGACGGGCTACGCGGACGTGAAGGGCGTGCCCGGCGAGGACCTGAAGCTCGCCCGGGCGCACCGGCTCGGGCTGACGGGGAAGGGTGTGAAGGTCGCCATCGTGGACGACGGCCTCGAGATCAACCACGAGGACCTGAAGGACAACGTCGTCGATGGTTCCTGGGATTTCGTGAAGTCCTCGACCAACCCGTCCCCGACCGCTCCCGGCGACAACCACGGAACGGCCGTGGCCGGCATCACCGGCATGGTGGCCGGCAATTCCCTGGGTGGGATGGGCGTCGCGCCTGGGGTCTCGCTCAACGGGTACAACTACATCTCCGACCTGAACTCGGAAGCCACCGCCGACTACGTGAAGGCGCTCGGCAGCGCGAGCGCCCCCGGGAAGGGTCCGAAGTCGGAGGATGTCTGGATCTTCAACATGAGCTACGGGGCATCGAAGGCGAAGCCCGTCCTCATGGACCCGGTCGTCCTGGCGCAGTTCGTGAGTGGCACCCGCTCCCTTCGATCCGGGAGGGGCGCACTCTACGTGAAGTCATCCGGGAACGAGTTCGCGAGCTTCACGGGTGGAGCATGCACGGACGCCAGCGCGCTCGGCGTATCCTGTGGGAACACCGCCCAGGACGGAGAGAGCAACGTCCCCTACGTGATCGTGGTGGGGTCACTGAGCGCGGCCGGCAAGAGAGCCAGCTATTCGACCGCGGGTTCGGCGCTCTGGGTGAGCGCGCCGGGAGGGGAGTCCGGCGGCAACGCCTCGCCGGCCGGGAGTGGAGACGGAGGGATCGAGTACCAGCCCTCCATGGTCACGACCGACCGGATGACCTGCTCCGTCGGCTACTCCCGGAAGAACGCGACCGGAAGCAACTTCGACGCGGGGGGCTCGCCGAACACGTCCTGCAACTACACGAGCACCTTCGCCGGAACCTCGGCGGCGGCCCCGGCGGCGAGCGGCGCCATCGCGCTCCTCCTCGAGGCGCGCCCCACGCTCACCTGGCGGGAGGTGAAGCACATCCTGGCGAAGTCGGCGCGAAAGGTGGACGCGAGCATCGCCAAGGTGACGGCCGCCCTCTCCGATGGATCCCACGTGGCCGAACAGTCCTGGGTGACCAACAAGGCCGGGTACGCGTTCCACAACTCGTACGGCTTCGGAGCGGTGGACGTGGAGGGCGCGGTGGATCTGGCCCGCACCTTCGAGAGCGGCTCGCTCAAGACCTTCATCGACACGGGCTGGGTGGAGAGCGATACGTCCCTCGACCTCTCCATCCCCGACGACTCGGTGACAGGTGTGTCCTCCACCCTCGCCGCCACCCAGGTGATGGTGGTCGAGGCGGTGCAGATCGACGTGAAGATCACCCACCCGAAGCCCGGCGACCTGGGGATCGAGCTCACGAGCCCTTCCGGGACGAAGAGCATCCTGCTCAACATCCGCAACGGCTTCGGTCCCGCCACCGGCCTGGCCGTCGTCCTGGAGTCGAACGCCTTCTACGGGGAGGCGGCCAAGGGCGACTGGACGGTCAAGTTGGTGGACGGGCGGGCCGGAAGCACCGGAACGCTCGGCTCCTGGAAGCTGAAGATCTTCGGCCACTGAGGGGGATAAGATGAACCAAGTGACACCCGTCGTCGTCCTGGCCCTCCTCCTTCTGCCTGCCACCTCTCAGGCGCAGATCCAGCCATCGGCCGGCGTGGATCGGCGCGATCAGCTCGTGGCATCGGCGCAGAAGGGGGCGCCGTTCCAGGAGGGGCGCGCCTCCTACCAGGTCGTGGTCGGCCTCCGCGCGGCCAGCCGGGGAGGGGCGACTGGCGCGGCCCGCCTCTCCGATCTCGGGGTGCCCGC
Source organism: uncultured Anaeromyxobacter sp. (assembly GCA_903855945.1). Classification (GTDB taxonomy): domain Bacteria; phylum Myxococcota; class Myxococcia; order Myxococcales; family Anaeromyxobacteraceae; genus CAIOAK01. The sequence continues at coordinate 8,870 of CAIOAK010000014.1, read as the reverse complement.
CGGCGACCTCGTGGAGGAGAAGGGGCCGTTCGTCGTGTACGCCCGTCCCCCCGTCGCCCGGACCGCATCCGGGCGCCTGAAGGACGCGAGCGCGGTGGCGAGCGAGGCCCGGTCGCCGAGCTATCCGGTGGTGGTGAACGTCCAGACGGGCGAACTGGGGATCCTGCCCGGCGTGATCGTCGTGAAGCTCACCGATGCAGCCGATGCAGCGGTGCTGGCCTCGGCGAACGGGCTCACGGTGGACTACGTCGCGGCGCAGATCGGCTACGCCTTCCTCCACGTGCCCGACGGCCAGGACGTGGTCGCGGCCGCTGCCGCCCTCGCCCGCGACCCGCGCGTGACGACGGCCTATCCCGAGGTGCGGGAGCATTTCCCGCAGCGCCGCTGAGATGGAGAGCGCGGACCTTCAATCGGAGATGCTCCTCCGTATCTGGGAACTGACCCGGCTTCACACCCACGGTTCCTTCCAGGACGCCGCGCTGGAGGTCGTGAAGGAATACCTGCCGTTCGACGGCGCCCTCTGGGGATACGCGACCATCGGCGGCACCGTCCTGAAGACCCACGCCGTCCACCTGTCGGGGGTGCCGAAGGAAGCGATGGTGGAGTACGACCGGGTGAAGGCGTTCGACCCCGTTGCCAGGCAGGCCATCCAGGAACCTCGACGCTGCATCGCCTTCGACGCCCGGAGGCCGCCGGACGGGGCCGACCCCCGGTGGCTCGCCTTCAACCGGCGATGGGACGTGCACGCCATCGTCACCGTGATGCTCGTCCAGGAGTTCGCGAACCTGGCCATGTTCTCCTCTTTCTACCGGAGCGAGCGCTCCGGGCGGTTCAACGAGAAGGAGCGTCGCCTCCACCAGGGGCTGGCGCCGCACCTCGCGGCCGCGTACCGGATGGCCCGGCTTCGCGGCATCGAGCAGGACTCCAGCCAGGCGGAGGTCGGGGCCATCGCCGCGATCGCCGACCGCCATGCGAGGCTCCACCTCGCCGAGGACGGGTTCGAGCGGATCCTCCGGTCCGAATGGCCGGACTGGCGCGGGCCGTCGCTCCCCTCGGATCTCGCCGGTCTGGCCCGGATGGGCGGGGTCCACCGGAGCGCCGCCCTGATCGTGTCGGCCGCGACGCCGGTGGATGGCTTCACGACCCTCTGGGCCCGGCCCACCCTGGCCCGGGACCTGCTCAGCACGCGAGAGGCCCAGGTCGCCGTGGCGTGGGGAAGCGGACGGAGCGTCCAGGAGATCTCCCAGACGCTCGGGCTGTCCCCCAGCACCATTCGCAACCGGGTGCAGGATGTGTACGCCAAGCTGAACGCGAGCAGCCGCGTCGAGGTCCTGGCGTTGCTCGGGGGTACCAGGAGAGAACCATGAGAAACCCGGGACGCCCCGGGATCTCGCGCCGCGAGTTCGTCCGGGGGGCCGTGCTCGCGACCGCGGCGATGGCTGCGCCCGCCGTCCTCTCCGGCTGCGGTTCCACGAGCGTCGCTCCCACGCTGGAGGAGAAGATCGCCCAGATGCTCGTCGTGGGCTTCCGGGGCACCTCGCTCGACGGGAGCGAGCCCATCGCCCGGGACCTGCGGGACCTGGGCATCGGCGGGGTGGTGCTCTTCGACCGGGACGTCCTGCTCAAGACGTCGGGACGGAACGTCACCTCCCCGGCGCAGCTCTCCGCGCTCACGGACGCCATCCGGCGCCTCTCCCGCACGCCGCCGTTCATCTCGGTGGACCAGGAGGGGGGCAACGTCGCCCGACTGAAGCCGGCCTGCGGATTCCCGGCCACCGTCACCGCGAAGAGCCTCGGCGACCTGAACGATCTCGCCGTGACCCGCATGCACGCGACCTCCATCGCGGCCACGCTCTACGAGAACGGGCTCGACGTGAACTTCGCGCCGGTGGTGGACCTGAACGTGAACCCGGACAGCCCGGCCATCGGGCGCTGGGGGCGCAGCTTCTCGGCCGACCCGGAGGTGGTCGTGAAGCACGCCGGCGAGTTCGTCACCGCGCACGACCGGCTCGGGCTCCTCACCGCGCTCAAGCACTTCCCTGGCCACGGCAGCGCGCGGGAGGACTCGCACGAGGGGTTCGTGGACGTGACCGACACCTGGTCCGAGCTGGAGCTCGTGCCGTTCCAGGCCCTCATCGACTCCGGCCAGGCCCGGCTCGTGATGACCGCCCACATCTTCAACGCCCACCTCGACCCCGTCGATCCGGCCACCCTGTCCCGGGCCACCCTCACCGGGCTCCTCCGGGAGCGGATGGGCTTCACCGGGGTCGTGGTCTCCGACGACATGCAGATGGGGGCCATCACCACCCGCTACGGCTACGACCTGGCGGTACGGAAGGGGATCGAGGCGGGGCTCGACGTGATCCTGGTCGCGAACAACATGGTCTACGACCCCGACGTGGCCCCGCACACCATCCAGCTGGTGGCCGGATGGGTGCGGAGCGGCGTCATCCCGGAGGCGCGGATCGACGCCTCGTGGGAGCGGATCCGGAAGGCGAAGGCCGGGATCAACGCTCCGCGATGACCTGCGAGAAGGGGTATCCCTTCATCGTTCCCACCGTCCCGTAGCCGGCCACGGTGGTCCCCGTCATGCAGGAGGTCATCATCATTCCGCCGGCCGTGCAGTCGGCGTAGGCCATCTTGTCGAGCTGCGCCTGGGCCACCGCGGCGGTGGGATCGGCGGTGTTCACGAAGATCATCGCGTAGGCGTTCCCCACCCCTCCGACCTTCGGGTTCGGCGCTCCGGCCGCGAATCCGTAGTAGGTGGAGCCGCCGGGGGCGAAGCCCGAGGGGTCGAAGGTGTTCACGGTCGTGAGGAAGAAGGTGGTGACGAGCAGGCCGTCCACGCCGCCGAGCGTGGCCGGTGCGGAGGAGAGCTGGTTGGCGAGGGTCACGGTGGTCATGGGCGGCCCGAAGACGCCGCCGTTCTTGGTCATCGACTCGGTCAGCGAGCCCTGGAGGTTCGAGACCACCTTGGCCGTCGTGTCGAAGGTGAACGTTCCGGTGAAGATCGAGTCGTTCGGCTGGGTCATCGGCTCGCGGAAGGTCTGCACGACGGAGTAGAGCCGGAGCGCGCCGGTCGTGGCGGGCGCGGAGCTCCCCGCGGCGTTGTTCGCGACCACGCTGTAGGCGTATGCGGTGCGGGTCGTCAGTCCGGTGAGGGTGATCGGGGACGCGGATCCACTCGCCGTGAGACCACCGGGGCTGGCCGTCACCGTGTAGCCGGTGATGGCGCTGCTTCCGGCGGAGGTCGGGGCCGTGAAGCTCACCACCGCCGTCCTGTCCGCCGAGCCCGCGGCCACGCCGACCGCGGTCGGTGAGCCGGGCGCTGTGCCGTCCGTGCCGCCGCAGGCGCTCAGGAGGAGGACGAAGCTCGTCGCCAGCAGGTTTGCAGCCGTTCTCATCGTGATCCCTTTCATGTCCGAGGAGCTGGAAGTCGCAGGAGGGTAATCGACGCGAACGCCCCTTCGCGCGCGGCAAGGTGTCGCTGCGACGTCTTGCCGCACCCCGGCAGGTGGCCCCCTCCCTGTAGAGTCCGCGCCGGACGCGGCCAGACAGCGTGACGAGAACTCTCCCCACATGCGCCGCCGCGCTGCTGCTCCTCGCGCCGCTCCTCGTCCTCGCCGAGGAGGAGCCGAAGAACGTGGTCGTCCTGGACGAGGTGGTGATCCAGAACCCCAGGGTCGATTCCATCGACACCACCGTGGGGGCCTCCGGCCCCACCAAGGCCGACCTGGCAGCCCGCCAGGCCACCACCGGCGACGCCACGCAGCTGCTCCAGGGCGTCCCGGGCGTGACCATCGGCGGGGCGGGCGGCATCTCCAGCCTCCCCGCGATCCACGGAATGTCGGACGACCGGCTCCGCGTCCAGGTGGACGGCACCGACCTCGTGGCGGCCTGCCCCAACCACATGAACTCCCCGCTCTCCTACGCCGACCCGAGCCGCGTGGAGAGCGTGACGGTCTACTCCGGGATCACGCCGGTCAGCGTGGGCGGGGACAGCATCGGCGGCTCGATCCAGGTGAAGTCGAGGGCGCCCGACTTCGCGACCTCCACCGACCCGCTCCTCTTCCGCGCCCTGGTCGGGTCGTACTACCGGAGCAACGGGACCGGGCTCGGCTACAACCTGGGGGCGACGCTCGCCGGGGAATGGGTGAGCCTCACCATCGGCCAGTCCGACTCCCGCTCGGAGAACCTCAAGGCGGGCGGGAACTTCAAGGCGGCGACGCCCGGTTCGGAAGGGGGCGACCCCATCCCGGCCAACGTGGTCGGCTCCTCGGCCTACTACGGCACCATCCGGCGCACGCTCGGCCTCGCGCTGCGCGTGCCCGGGCACGTGCTCCAGGTGGAGGCGGGGCAGCAGACCGTTGGATTCGAGGGGTTCCCGAACCAGCGCATGGACATGACCGGCAACGACAACTGGCAGGTCTCGATGCGCTACACCGGGACGTTCTCCTGGGGCGACCTGGAGGCTCGCCTGAGCTACCAGGACACGAAGCACGAGATGAACATGGGTCCAGACCGCTACTCCTACGGAACCGGGATGCCCATGGACTCGGAGGCGAAGACCCGCGGGGCCTCGGTGAAGGCCAACGTGTTCCTGTCCGACAAGCACCTCCTCCGGGTGGGTGCGGAGGGGCAGTACCACACGCTCTACGATTTCTGGCCGCCCGTGGGGGGAACCATGGGGCCGACCACCTTCTGGAACGTGGACTTCGGCCAGCGGTTGCGGCTCGACGCCTACGCCGAATGGGAGGCCCGCTGGTCGGACGCCTGGCTCACCCAGGTCGGCCTCCGCAGCGACACGGTCATGACCGACGCCGGGCCGGTCCAGGGCTACGACGACGCGCTGCCGGCCTGGGGGGTGGACGCCGCGGCCTTCAACGCCTCGCAGCGTCGGCGCACCGACTCCAACTGGGACCTGTCGGCGCTCCTCCGGTACACGCCCGACGCCACGCAGACCTACGAGGGGGGCTACGCCCGGAAGTCCCGCTCCCCCAACCTCTACCAGCGCTATCCGTGGTCCACGAACGCGATGGCCGCCCTCATGAACAACCTGGTGGGGGACGGGAACGGCTACATCGGGCTCATCGGGCTGACGCCCGAGGTGGCCCACACGGTCAGTGCGACCGGCGACTGGCACGACGCAGCCCGGACGCGCTGGGGCGTGAAGGCCACCGCCTACTACACCTACGTGAAGGACTACATCGACGCCCGGCGCTGCGACTTCGGCCAGTGCAGCCCGGGGAACGTGACCGCCACGAACGCCTTCGTCCTGCTCCAGTACGCGAACCAGGCCGCCCGCCTCTACGGGATGGACCTCTCCGGCCGGCTCCTGCTGGCCCAGGGAGACTCGTGGGGCAGCCTCACCACCAGCCTCGGGCTCGGGTTCGTCCGGGGGGACAACCTCACCACCGGGGACGGCCTCTACGCCGTCATGCCGGTGAACGCCCTGCTCTCGGTCGTCTACCAGCTCGGGACCTGGACGACGACGGCCGAGCTCCTCGGGGTCGCGTCCAAGAGCCACGTCTCGCAGGTCCGCAACGAGATCCCGACCGGCGCCTACGGCGTCCTGAACCTGCGCAGCAGCTACGAGTGGAAGTTCCTCCGGCTCGACGTCGCCATCGAGAACCTGCTCGACAGCCTCTACTCCAACCCGCTCGGAGGGGCCTACGTCGGCCAGGGCCCCTCCATGAGCACCACCGGCATTCCCTGGGGCGTGGCCGTCCCGGGCGCGGCCCGATCCTTCAACCTGGCCCTCAACTTCCACTACTGATGATCCGGCCCGCCCACCACCGCCTCCTCGCCGCCCTGGCCGCCCTGGCCCTGGGCGGCTGCAACGAGGGCCCCCGCATCGAGGGGCTGCCGCAGACGATCGCTTTCGGGCCCGCGCCGCGCCCCGCGGTGAACGAGTCCACCGCGACCGTCACGGCCACGGCGAGTTCCGGCCTTCCGGTCCTCTACGGGAGCCGGACCCCGGACGTCTGCTCGGTCGGCGCCGGCACGGGACTCGTGAGGGGCAGGGTGTCGGGCCGGTGCACCATCGCCGCGAGCCAGGCGGGGAACACCCGGTACGCCGCCGCCTTCCCGGTCACCCAGGAGGTCCTCTTCACCTTCCAGGGGGTGATCGAGTTCGGGCCCGCGCCTTCACTGAGAGTGTATGATCTGGGGACGGTGACCGCCGTCGAGACCACCGGGCAGTCGGTCGCCTACGCCGGCACCACGCCCTCCTCCTGCTCGGTCGAGGGGGCCACCGGGCTCGTGGCCGCCATCGCCCCGGGCGACTGCACGGTGGTCGCGAGCGCCGGGGACCTCCACGCCACCCAGACCTTCGTCATCGCGCCGGCCGCGGCGCCCACGGTCCCGGGAGCGCCGTCCGGCGTCAGCGCCACGGCAGGGGACACCCAGGGCATGGTGAAGGTCCGGTTCGGTGCCCTCGAGGCCGGTGGCAGCCCCATCACCGGCTACGTCGTCTCCTCCGTCCCGGCCGGGGCGAGCGGAACGGGCGGGTCGTTGCCCGTCACCGCCACCTGCCCAAACTCCTGCACCGGCTATCGCTTCGTGGTCGCAGCGACCAATTCCGTCGGGAAGGGGCCGTCCTCCGGGCCCGGCGACATCGTCACCCGGTACGCCGTGCTCGCGACCTTCCGGGAGCCGGACACCCAGCCCAACGATTCGATCTTCGTGGGGACCTACACCTTCAATGCCAGCGCCGGCACCGTATCGGCCCTCCGGGGCAAGCTGAGCGAGTCGATGACCGGTGGCTCGACCCCGTACCCGGACGACACGATGACCTGGCTGACGCTCGACCACCAGCTGTCCGCGCAGCCCGTCACCCTGGACGGGGCCGACGGCTGGCTCGTCACCACCTTCCGGCTCGACGTCACCGACACCTTCACCCGTGACCCCAAGATGGGGGGCACCGACGGGTGGGCGCCCGGCTCCGGGAACGCACTCCACTTCGGCTATCCGGGAGCCAATCCCGGGAACGCCTACGCGATGATCTTCGTGAACGCGGCGGCTCCCACGGCGGCTCCGACGCAGGGGCAGATAAACAGGATGGCCTACGCCGACTGCACTCCCGGCGGTATGATGGGCGGAACCTGCATGACCGGAACGTCGGAGCAGGGATACGGTACCTTCGGGTCGATGGGGGGGCATCCCGTGTCCCAGGTCACCACGCGCCAGTAGGTCCCATCCGTTGCCTGGAGCCCCATGAACCCGTCCCCCTCCGACTCGCCCCGACGGCTTCTTACCCTCGGCCTCGTCCTGCTCCTCGCGGCCGGCTGCGGCTCGAGCGGAGCCCCGGTGGACCCCGACGTGGGCAAGAAGCGGCTCGAAGTCTACGCCCACCGCGGGGCGAGGAGTTACGCACCCGAGAACGCCATCCCGGGCTACGACGCGGGCCTCGCCATCGGTACCCACTGGGTGGACATGGACGTCGTCATGACCCGGGACGGCGAGGTGCTCGTCTCGCACGACATCCGGCTCAACCCCGACATCGTCCGGGACGCGAGCGGGGCGTTCATCACCGAGCGGAAGGTCGTGAAGGATCTCACGCTGGCCCAGATGCAGACCTACGACGTCGGCCGCATGAACCTCGCCAGCTCCTACAGCAAGTTCTTCCCGGACCAGCTCGGCATGGACGGGGTCCGCATGCCCACGCTCCGCGAGGTCATCCGCCACGTGAAGGCGCGGACCGGTGGCAAGGTCGGCTACCAGATCGAGTTCAAGACCGACCCCGAGCACACGGCGTGGACCTACACGCCCGCCGAGTTCGCCGCGGCGCTCTACAAGATCATGGCCGAGGAGGGCATCGTCGAGACGAGCGAGATCCAGTCGTTCGACTGGCGCTGCCTGTACGAGCTGCAGAAGCTCGATCGCCGGGTGAAGACGGCCTACCTCACCGAGTGGGACAACGAGCCCGGAACCCCCTACAGCTTCTTCGATCCCAACCCCGCCATCGCCGGGCTCTGGACCGGCGGCGTGCTGGTGAAGGACCACGGCAACTCCATCCCGCAGATGGTCAAGGACATGGGGGGCACCTGCTGGGAGCCGGAGGACGTGGAGCTCACGAAGGCGACGCTGGACGAGGCGCACCGGCTGGGGCTGAAGGTCGTCGTCTGGACCTGGCCCGAGCACATCGGCACGGCCTTCGACGCGGCCCTGGTGAGCAAGCTCATCGACTGGGGCGTGGACGGGATCATCACCGACGACCCGGGCCGGCTCATCTCGATGCTGGCCGCACGCGGGTACGAGCTTCCGGCCACCTACCGCTGAGCTGCGGACGACGAAACACGAGGAGGTCGCCGCCGCCAAGCCGCGACCTCCCCGATCTTCCTTTGCCGCGCCTGTCGTTCTACGTCCCGAGGAAGCTCTTGCTCATGGCCTTCCACTGGGAGTCGGTGAGGAGGGTGTCGGGGGAGCCGATGAGCTCGCCGCCGTCGGCCGCGGCGATGCCGAGCTGGGCCTCGAAGAAGCGCTCGAGCCTCTGCCCCTCGGCGCGGAGCCAGCTGCGGGCCATCTCGCCGACCGGCAACGACTTCCACTCCTGCCCCTCCGGCTCGATGGCGAAGAGCCAACCGGCGCCGTAGTTCTCGCTCTTGGCGAGGGTCGGCTCCCGGAGCACCTCTGCGTTCACCGCGGTGATCCGCCCGGAGGCGGGGGCGGCGATCTGGACCTTGCGGTCGCCGCAGGAGAGGGTGGCCACCGGCTCGCCCTGCTTCACCACCTGCCCGACCCGGGGCAGCTCGGCCGCCACGGTCCAGGGGAGGATGCGCTGGGCCAGGTCGTCGATGCCCACCTGGAAGGAACGGCCGTTCGCCTTCATCCAGGTGTGGCCCGGCGCGTAGGAGAGGCCGCCCCGGTAG
>CAIOAK010000013.1 GCA_903855945.1 uncultured Anaeromyxobacter sp. | reverse complement strand
GAGTTCGGCGGCGGTGGCCGCTACGTGGGAACCTTCGGTGCCTTCGATCTCGCGGCGGTGGCCGGGATCTTCCAGCGCTGGAGCCACGACGGGATCCCGAACCAGCTGAACTTCCACGGCGAGGTGCAGCTCACCTGGTGGCCGGGGAAGTCGCTCCTGACGGCCTCGCGGTAGCGGATCGCGTCAGTGCTTCAGCCCGCCCTGGTGGGGCTCCTCCTCGAAGCCGTGGGCGACGAGGAAGTGGTAGACGGGGTAGGGCTCGGTCCGGTCGCCGCCCACCACCTCGAAGAGGAAGCGGCGCTCGCCGTCCTCCTCCGAGTCGAGCGTGGCCTGCACGAAGGACACGTCGCGAACATCCAGGGCCATCTCGGCGAGGACGTGCTTGCCGCGGACGAGCTGGACCGACGGGTGGCGGTCGGGACCCTCGTCGAGGTGCCAGTGGATGTCCTCCTGGTCGTAGAGCCAGGAGTCGGGGGTGCCCGCCCGCAGGATGCAGTTGGGGTGGTGCTTCAGCCACTTCCAGAAGCGATCGAAGGGGAGCGTGGAGCCCGCCTGCACGGTGAGGGGCATGGGGGCAATATAACGGCTACGCCGCGGCCCGGGGCGGATAGGAGACCGCCACCCGGCCGTTTCCGTGCATGAGCACCGGCCGGGAGATCCAGCCGCACCTGGCGCACCAGCCGCGCATCGTGCCGGGTGTGGCGCGAACGGTCATCGGGCCGTCGCAGACCGCGCAGCCCCCGAAGACGACGAAGTCGCGGAAGTCCTGCCCGTCGGAGGTGATCTGCTTCATCCCGGGAAGCTAACCACATCCTGCGTCGTGGCAAATGGCCCTGACTTCAAGCTCTTCGGAGGCGTGGGAGCAGGTAGCCGAGCGACCGGTCGAAGCGGTAGTTCACGTCCCGGTGGCCGTCGTCGAACTCCTCGTGAAGGTGCGGGATGCCGGCACGGCGAAGTTCCTCCGCCACCATCCGGGATCCCCAGCGCAGGTTGAACTCGTCGCGGCTGCCGCAGTCGAGGAAGATGCTCTCGAGGCGACGGAACGAGTCGAGCGACGCCGGGACGAAGCGTACCGGGTCGTGGGCGAGCCACCGCTCCCACACCTCCGGTCGGAGCCGGGCGGTGTCGGGATCGAAGGGGAGCTGCAGGCCGGCCGGGGAGCCGGGGTCGGGCGAATAGGCGGCGGCCATGGCCAGGATGTTGAGCGGCGCGTGATCGTCGCCGCGCAGCTTGGTCTCGAGCGCTCGGCGCCGCAGGGCCTCGAGCCAGGCGGCGGGGTCGGTGCCGAGGAGTGCGCCGGCCGTGCGGGGGAAGTCGGGCAGGTAGCAGTACTCGAAGCCGGCGTCGCCGGAGTGGGAGGCGACGTGGCCGAACACGTCGGGGTGGTGGCGTCCCATCACGAGCGCGCCGTAGCCTCCCGACGACTTGCCGATGACGGCCCGGGCGGCGGGGTGGGGCAACGTCCCGAACTTCGTCTGGACGAAATCCACGACGTCCCGTGCCAGGTAGTCCCGGTAGTTCCCGATGGCGGTGCTGTTCATCCACTGGCTGCCGCCGAGGGCGGTCCAGCCGTCCACGAAGACCCCCACGGCGGCCGGCGCGGCGCCCGACGCGATGAGCCGGTCCATCCGCTCCGGAACGGTGAGGCCGAAGCCCGGGAAGCCGGTCCAGGAGTGGGCGCTGCCGGTGAAGCCGTGGAGGAAGTAGACGGCCGGCAGGCCGGGGCGGAAGCCGGGCGGCAGGTAGAGGTAGACGGGGCGGCGAGAGGGGTCGCCGAGCGGATTGCCGCGCAGGGACGGTGCATCGAGGGTGTCGGCTTCGAGGCGGCCTTGCATGTCCAGTCCTCCACCCGGACCCCGGGTCGGTCATTGCGCCATTGACGAACAGGAGTATAATCGTGGCGCAAATGGTTGACCACCCGTACCTCGACGAGGGGTCGCTCCGGAGGGCGTTCCGGGCGCTGGATGCCGGCCTGGACGGGCCGCTGACGCTCATCGTCGGAGGCGGCACGGCCATGATGCTGGCGCACGGCATCCCGGTCCGCACCCGCGACGTCGATGCCTACACGGCCCGGGGTCACCTGGACGACGTCGGACCCCTGTTGCGCAAGGTGGCCGTCGAGGTCGGGCTCCCCTCCGACTGGCTGAATCCCTGGTTCGAGACCTTCGCCCACGTCCTGCCGGCAGATTACGGAACGCGCCTGCAGGAGGTCTTCTCCGGAGCCCACCTGCGGGTGATGGCCCTCGGCGTCGAGGACCTCCTCGTCATGAAGTGCTTCGCGGGCCGGGACAAGGACGTGGGGCACGCGCGGGCGCTGCTTCGCAAGGGGCCCGACCTCGCCATCGTCGATTCGCGGATCCAGCAGCTCATCGAGAAGGGCATCAAGGGTGCGAGGGAGGCCGGGGACTTCCTCGACGACCTGGGGACCGAGCCGTGACCTCGCTCGCCTCCGTCCCGATGCGGGAGCAGGAGATCCCGCGCCTCTACGCCGAGCTCGCGGCCATCGGCGCCCGGGTCGAGGGGAGGCGCGTTCCCTGGCGGTTCGGCACACCCACGCCCGAGGAGCTCCTGGTCCTCGCCGCCCAGGCATCGCGGAAGGAGCCGCGCCTGCTCTGGGCGCTCGTGGAACTGCTCGCCGGGAGCTACGATCGCTTCAACCCGCTCGTGCTGCGCCGGGCGCTCGCCCGGGCGCGCTGGCCCGCGACGATGGGCGTGGCATTCGAGTTCGCCCGTCTCGTCGTGCGTTCCGCAGAAATGGACGACGTCGCACGGTTCGTGCTCTCCGGCGTCCGTCCTGCCCCCAACGAGCGGTACTTCCTGGGCACCCGTGCGTTCGCCGGGCGGCTCGCGCGGCGCGACGCCGAGGAGTCACTCGCCGAGTACCTCCGCTGGGGGTACATGTCCCGGGAGGAGCCCCTCGCCAAGGAGTTGACCACGCAGGCGCACGGCACGCTCGCGCGCCCGCAGCGGATGAACCTGCTGCACCGGCTCGGGGAGGACACGAAGGAGTTCGCCCTGAGCGACTACCTGGAAGCCCTCCGAGGCCGCGCCTCGCGCCGCCAGGCCACGAGGGACCTGGCCACCGCTCCCTTCCTGGTCCGCAGCGGCGCCACCCGTGGGGCGAAGTACCGGCTCCGTTCCGGGCTGGTAGGATAGCCCGCCCATGCCCGCTGGCATCCTGTCCTCCTTCGGCCACGCCATCCGCGGACTCGTGGAGGTGACGTCCCGGGAGCGGAACATGAAGGTCCACGTGCTGGCAGGGACGGCGGTGGGCCTCCTGGGCGCGGAGGTGGCGCTGCCCGTCGGCGCGCGGATCGCGCTCGTCCTGGCCACGATGCTCGTTCTCGCGGCGGAGATGGGGAACAGCGCGCTCGAGGCGCTCGTGGATCTCCACACGAGGGAGACGCGCGAGGAGGCGCGGCGGGTGAAGGATTCGGCCGCGGGCGCGGTCCTCGTCCTGGCGGTCGGCGCGGTGCTCGTGGCCCTGGCGGTCGCGGCGGCCAACCTGGGGGCCATCCGGCAGGCTCTCTCGCTGCACGGGGCGCGGTTCCTCCTCGCCGTGGTCGCGCTCGGTCCGGTGGCCTGGCTCCTCTTCGGGGCGCGGAGCGCCGGCGTGGACCGCGCGGCCACGGTCGTCGGCGCCCTGCTGGTCGCCTTCCTCGGGGCAACGGCCAGCTCGGCTGCGCTCTCGCTCGCAGCGGCTGCGCTCTTCGTCCTGGCGGCGGCCTCGGCCGCGTTTCCGCGGTCGCAGGACGCCCGATGAGGCGATTCGTCGCCCTGGCGGCGCTCCTCGCAGCCTTCGCCGCACCGGCTGCCGATGAACTGCCGAAGTACGGCGTCTCCCCGCTGCTCCCTCCCGAGCACTGGGCGGTGCGAGCCGCGGCGCGACTCGACGGCGTGGGGCTCGTCACGGGATGGCTGCCCGCCAACCAGGCCGCGCCGATGTACATGGTCTGGGCCGCCCTGGATGAAGGGGCGCGGCGCGCCGAGACGGAGCGTCCGGCCCTCGCGGCCACCGCGAAGGGCTGGAAGGAGAAGTTCCAGCAGGAGTGGCGCGGAATCGACGAGAAGGGGCTGCTTCGATTCATCGGTGGCCAGGCGTCGGTCGGGTACGAATATGCCGCCGTCTCTCCCACCCCCGGACCGCCGCCGGAGGCCTGGTCGCTCACCCCGCAGCAGGTGAACTCTCCGGTCCTCTCGGTCGCGGCGGCCGGCGCCCTCTCCGACTACCTGGCGGTCCTGGTCGCTCCCGTGGGGACCACCTGGCAACTGCGCTGGGCGGGCGAGATCGTCACCGGGATCGGACCGGTCTCCCTCTCGGTGGGGCGCGCCCCGTCGCAGACCGGCTTCGGCTCGCCCGGAAGCGGCGTGGTACTGGGCGGGGAGGCCTTCCACGACCGGGTCGCCTTCCAGATCTACCGGCCGCTCGACATCTACATCGGCCTCCTCACGCTCGACGTGTCGCTCGCGCGCGTGGGGGAGCCGACGCAATCGCCGAACGCGCTCCTCTGGGAGTGGGCGCTGCAGTACCAGCCCGTGCCGCGACTCACCTTCGCCCTGCAGAGCGGCATCAAGATGGGAGGCGCGACCTGGGAGGCCCTCACTGGCAGCCCGTTCACCTTCAACGACTTCTGGCGCGCCATCACCTACCGGCCGAGCACCAGCCTCGCCGGCCAGATGAACAACGGCTACGAGAACAACATCTTCTCGCTCTCCGGGCGCTGGCGCCTGCCCACCGAGAGCTGGGTTCCACTCACGGTCTATTTCGACTGGGGAACCGACGACAACGGAGGCGCCTGGTACCAGGCCCCGGGCATCGACGTGGGCGTCTTCGTGCCGAGCCTGCCCTTCGCTCCCCAGGTCTCGGTGGGGCTGGAGTGGAGCTTCTTCGGCACCGTCTGCGCGCCCGGGG
>CAIOAK010000012.1 GCA_903855945.1 uncultured Anaeromyxobacter sp. | reverse complement strand
GGTCCGGAGTGCAGACGCCCGACCCTCCGGAGCCACCGTCTTCGCCTACGCCGTCACCGATCCAGAAAGGTACGGCGTGGTCGAGTTCGACGCCCGGAAGCGCGCCGTCTCCCTCGAGGAGAAGCCCGCCAAGCCCAAGTCCCGCTACGCCGTCACCGGCCTCTACTTCTACGACGAGACGGTCGTAGAGCACGCACGTGCCGTGAAGCCGTCGGCCCGAGGCGAGCTCGAGATCACCGACCTCAACCGGCGCTACCTGGATGCCGGCAAGCTCGACGTGGAGATCATGGGGCGCGGCTACGCCTGGCTCGACACCGGCACCCACGACTCGCTCCTCGAGGCGGGCCAGTTCATCGCCACCATCGAGAAGCGGCAGGGGCTCAAGGTGGCCTGTCCGGAGGAAGTGGCCTGGCGCCAGGGCTGGATCACCGATGCCCAGCTGGGCGACTGCGCGAAGGCGCTCGGCAAGTCCTCCTACGGGGCCTACCTGCACGGTCTCCTCGAGCAGAAGGTCTTCTGATGAAGATCACCCCCACCGGCATCCCCGACGTCGTCGTCATCGAGCCGCAGGTCTTCGGCGACGCGCGCGGCTTCTTCTTCGAGAGCTTCAACCAGCAGAAGCTCGCGGCAGCACTCGGCCGGCCGATGGGGTTCGTCCAGGACAACCACAGCCGGTCGGCGCGCGGCGTGCTGCGCGGACTTCACTACCAGTTGCCGTATCCCCAGGGGAAGCTCGTCCGGGTGATCCAGGGCGAGATCTTCGACGTGGCCGTGGACATCCGGCGAGGCTCGCCGACCTTTGGCAAGTGGGAGAGCGACGTGCTCTCAGCCGAGAACAAGCGGCAGCTCTGGGTGCCGGAGGGGTTCGCCCACGGCTTCCTGGTGCTCTCCGAGGTGGCCGAGGTTCTCTACAAGACCACCGACTACTACCACCCGGCCGACGAGAAGTGCATCCGCTGGGACGACCCGGCCATCGGCATCCCCTGGCCGCTCCAGGGGGCGATGCCGCTCGTATCGGGCAAGGACGCCGCCGGGAAGTCTCTCGCCGCCGCCCGCGTCTTCGAACAGGGAGATCTCCAGCGATGAACGTCCTCCTCACCGGTGGCTGCGGCTTCATCGGCTCGAACCTGGTCCGGCTCATCCTGGCCGAGCGCCCGGGCTGGCGGGTGGTGAACCTCGACCGGCTCACCTACGCAGGCAACGCCGAGAACCTGGCCGACCTCTCCGGCAACTCCCGCTACCGCTTCGTCCGGGGCGACATCTGCAACGGCGAGCTCATCGCCGACCTGTTCCGCAACGAACGATTCGACGCGGTGATGCACCTGGCGGCCGAGAGTCACGTGGACCGCTCGATCCTCGCCCCCTCCATCTTCATCGAGACCAACGTCCGGGGAACGCAGGTGCTGCTCGAAGCGGCCCGCGAGTTCGGCGTGAAGCGCTTCCTGCACGTCTCCACCGACGAGGTGTACGGCTCGCTTGGCCCCACCGGCCTCTTCACCGAGAGGACGCCGCTCGACCCGTCGTCGCCGTACTCCGCGTCGAAGGCCTCATCCGACCTGCTGGCGCTGGCCTACTTCCACACCTTCAAGCTCCCGGTCGTCGTGACCCGCTGCTCCAACAACTACGGGCCCTACCAGTTCCCGGAGAAGCTCATCCCGCTCATGATCGCGAACGCCGTCCGCGACCTGCCCTTGCCGGTCTACGGCGACGGCATGAACGTGCGCGACTGGATCCACGTGGAGGATCACGGCCGCGGCCTGCTGGCGGCGCTGGAGATGGGCGAGCCCGGGCAGGTCTACAACTTCGGCGCCTCGTCGGAGCGGCACAACATCGATATCGTCCGCCAGGTCCTGAAGCTCGTGGGCAAGCCCGAGTCGCTCATCCAGTACGTGAAGGATCGGCTCGGCCACGACAGGCGCTACGCCATCGACTCGACCAAGGCCCAGCAGAAGCTCGGATGGGCGCCGCGGCACATCTTCGAGGACGCGCTTGCCGCCACGGTGGAATGGTACGTGGAGAACCGCCCCTGGTGGGAGCGGATCATCTCGGGGGAGTACCTCAAGTACTACGAGAAGCAGTACGGAGCCCGGAAATGAAGGTCGCGGTCACCGGCGCGAACGGGATGCTGGGCGGGGAGGCGGTGGCGCAGCTCGCCGGCAAGCACGAGGTTCTGGCGCTCGGGTTCGGCCCGGGACGGCCGCCAGCGCCCGACGGGACCTACCGCTGGCAGGAGGCCGACCTCGGCGACGGGCGGTCGGTCGAGGCGGCGCTGCTCGAGTTCGGCGCACAGGCGGTGTTCCACGCCGGCGCGGTGACCGACGTGGACGGATGCGAGAAGGAGCCCGACGCGGCCTGGCGGGTGAATACCGGCGGAACGCAGCAG
>CAIOAK010000011.1 GCA_903855945.1 uncultured Anaeromyxobacter sp. | reverse complement strand
TGCCCCAGCAGGTTGATGGTGTCCTCCACCCGGCCGGCCCCTTCGAGCGGGCTCGAGTCGATCGCCACGCGCAGCGTCTTCGGCAGCTTCTTCCAGTCGAACTCGCTCGTGGCTCGCGCAAACTCGATGGTCCGCTCCAGCTGCCACCGCAGGAACCCGAAGAGCTTCCACTTCTCCATCACCGCCTCCTCGCGAGTCCACGCTCGCTCGAAGGCACGGGGGATCATGCCCAGATGGCCTCTGTCGAGCGCCGATAGATGCTCCCGACGGCGACGGCAGCTGGCGCGCGTCCCGGACCGCAGGGCGGCGATGTCCACTTGCCGTCACAGGCAATCGTCATTTCGACCTCTGGGTTCTTGCTCGGCGGATCGGCCTTGTAGGCTGTGGCGCCGCAGCAGGAAACCCTGTCGCTGCCGTGACCGTGACCCGCGAGGGGGATGGGGCGGCGGCCCGCAACGGGTGGTTCTTGGAGAGCCCGGGGGCACGGCGGTCGGCGTGCGGTCGAGCGAACTCGGCGACCTTCCCGGGACGGTCATGGCCGTCTCCCGCGACTTCCGCGCCGCGGCCCTACCTCGTTCCCTCCGCCCGCTCCCGCATCCACCGCGCCACCGGCTCCGCCTCGGGGCCGATGGCCGCGAAGAGCGCGGGGAGCCCCATCAGGTCGCCAACCCGGACCCACGCTCCGGCGACCTCGACCTCGAGCGCCGGGCAGAGCACGTACGCCCCGCGTCGCACCCGCTGGAAGAGGCGCCGGCCGTACGGGTTCGTCGAGTCGATCTCGTTCTTCCCGAGCAGGGCCGACACGTACTCCCGGCGGCGGCGGTAATCGGCGAGCGTCCCCGGCGGAAGGTCCGCGACCAGGCTCGCGAGCGCCGGGGCGACGAAGCCCGGCAGTGAATGGCAACGGACCGCGTCATCGGCGGAGCGCCGGACCTGCACCAGGGCGAGCTGCACGAGGAACCACTCGCCGGTGCTCGGGTCGAGCTTCACCATCCGATCGCCGAGCTTCACCTTGAGGGGCGTGACGGCGAGCTGCTCCCACACCCGCTGGAAGGCGGTTGCCTTGCCGCTCCAGCCGTCGAGCCAGGCCGCGAGCGCCACCCGCAGCGCGGTGCGCCCGGACGAGTCGATGGCCTCGGGATCGGCGCCGAGCGCGAGCAGCTCGGCCAGGAGGTCGTGGCGCCCGACCCGGGCCGCCACCATGAGGGGCGTCTCGTTCAGCGGGTTGCGGAAGTCCACCCCGTGGACGCGGAGCTGCTCCTGCAGGCGTGCGGAGCGGCGCGGGCGGTAGTCGGCGTGACGGGTCTCCTCGATGTAGGCGCGCCCCGACCCGGCCTTCCGCGCGTGGCGGAACCCGGCGGCCACCAGACGCGGCAGCAGGGACGGGACGTCGTAGGTGACGGCCAGCTCGAAGAGGAGCTGCTGCGCCGCCTTGTCGATCGGACCCGGACCGAGCGCACGGGCCTGGAGTCCGGCGAGCGCTTCCGGCCCGGCCACGGCCCAGGGCACCGGTCGGGTCTCGAGGACGTCGCGCCGGATCGCCTCGGCCTGCTCCAGCTTCCCCTGCATCTCGAGACGCCGCGCCTCGCGCTGCCACTCCTCCCGGGACGACTCCTCGGCGACCAGCTCGACCTCCCGACCGGCCTGGCCCACCGCGAGGAGCCGGAGGAGCGGGTGCTCGGGGTCGGATTCGACCCACACCAGCGACTTCACCGCGCGTGTCATGGCCACGTAGAGGGCGTTCACGTAGAACTTGTAGGCGTCGAGGCTCTTGTCGGTCTTGTCGCGCGACCGGGCGTAGGCGATCCCGCCCTCCAGGTCGGCGGGCTCGACGCCGGCCGCGCACTCCCGGAACTCGCGGGGCGCACCGCCCACCAGGTCGAGCAGCACCACGTTCTCGTACTCGAGCCCCTTGGCCTCCCGCACCGAGAAGACGAGCGGGGTCGAGAGCGTGGCCCGGGCCGCCGCCTTGTCCTCGTCGCGCAGCACCACCACCGCCGTCCGCGCGGATCGGCGCGTGCGCGCGTCCAGCTCGGCGCGCACCGCCGGGCCGTCGGCGAGCAGCTCGACCTTCCCCTCCTCGTCCCGCACGCAGTCGACGAGGTGGTTGCTCTCCCGGTCCACCGAGCCGAAGCGGGACTGCTTGACGAGCAGGAGCCGGTTGGCGAGGGCCGTCACCGCCCGGGTGTTCCGGTAGTTGGCGGACAGGACGTGGATCCGGTCGAGGGGCGACGGGTCGCCGGGACGCCCGCGCTCCCGGTGGAAGAGCGACTTCACGCGCGCCCAGGAGAAGAGGTTGGGGTGCACGATCTGGTTCGCATCGCCGCAGAGGAGGAAGGCGTCCTTCTCCCGGAGCGTGGCGAGGGCGAGCCGCAGCTCCACCGGGGTGACGTCCTGCACCTCGTCCACGACCAGGAAGTCGTAGCGCTCGGTGGCGAGGGCGCGCCGCTCCCAGGCGGCCTGGTTCGGGTCGAACAGCTCGCGCTCCCGCATGTGCGCGAGCCAGCGCTGGAAGATCCGATGGACGACGCGACGCTCCTCGCCGAGGAAGATCGACTGCCGGACGCCGAGCGCGAGGTACTCCTCCTCGGAGAGGTACGGCTCCGTCTCCGCCGAGCCGGTGAGGACGCCCGTCACCTCCTCGAAGATCCGGTGCGCGTCCCGCGCCGCGAAGGGGCCCGGCTGGCGGCCGAACCAGGCGGCGAAGTCGGGCCAGCGAGCCTCCCTCCCCTTCGGGACCCGGATGGTCTCCACGAGCTCTGCGAGGGAGAGGAAATCCACCTCCTGCCCCTCGTTGGCGTAGCGGTGGGCGTAGTAGAGCGATCGCGCGTTCTCGACGAGGAAGGACGACCGGGTGAGGTAGAGCCCGTGCCCCGGCAGCGTCTTCAGCTTCTCCAGCGTGAGCGCGGTCTTCCCGGAACCGGCGGAGCCCACCACGATGAGCGGCAGCGGCGTGGCGAAGACGGCCGCCTGCGCGTCGTCGAAGGAGAGCGGCTTGTCGAGGACGTGGAAGGCCGTGGTGGTCGGGTGGAGGTAGGCGAGCCGCTCGGCCTCCATGGCCGGTGCAGCCAGCACGGGCTCGAAGTCGGCCTCGGTCGCCTCGCCGCCGCCCAGGAATCGCGATCGGGCGTAGTCGTGATTGTGGACCACCTCGAGGAGGAGCAGCACCCGACGGCCGCCGTGCGCTCCGAACTGGAAGAGGAGCCGGTTCCGGTCGTCGAGCCGTGCGCGGTAGAGCGTCGTCCCCTTGAGCTTCCGGGCGTCGGCGGCCCGGAAGTTCCCCACGCGAAGGTGCTGGACGGCCTCGTCCACCTGGGGCCCGAGCTGGCGAACCTCCAGGTCCCGGTAGCGAAGGACGTCGATGGGTGTGTCGAACACGCCGGGAGAGTATCAAGAGGGGGTGTCGCGCGGCGACCACTCACTCCGCCAGCGCCCGCCGCGCCGCCTCGACGGCTCGGGCCGACACCTCGGCCGGATCGAGTCCGATGGCGACACCCTCGCGCAGCCGCACCTCGCCGGCCACGATCACCCAGGCCGCGGGCGCACCGCCCCACAGGACCGCCGCGTTCCCGCCCCGCCCCTCCGGCTCCACTCCGGCCGGTCTCCACTCCAGGATCGCGAGGTCGGCCGCCGCGCCGGGGCGAACCACACCGAGCGTCACACCCAGGAGCTGCCCCGCGAGGATCGCGCCGGTGGGCCAGGCCCGCTCCTCCAGGAACTCGGCGCCCGGCGGCGGCGCCGAGCGACGGCGGCGCAGGTGGCTCGCGAGCTCGACCGCCTCGCCGCCCAGGTCGGGGAAGAGGCCGTCCGTCCCGAGCGCCACCGGGACCTCCGCCGCGGCGGCGATCTCGAGGCTGGCCGGCTCGACGCCCCAGAACCGGGAGGCGCGCATCGCCACGACCAGCGTCGCGTCGGCGTTCCGGATCGCGTCCGCCTCGGGCGTGGCGAGCGTCGCTCCGTGGGCCACGATGGTCCGGCTGCCGAGCAGTCCGGTCTCCTCGAGCAGCCCCGCCGGCCAGCGCCGGTCGAGCCCCCAGGATCGTTCCAGGTCGGAGCCGTCCTCGGCGATGGACGCGTGGAGGCCGAAGCGGGAGGCCGGCCCGGCCAGCGCCTCGAGCGTCCCGAGCGTCGTGGCGTGGAGTCCGTCGAGCCCCGCCATGCCGCGCACCATCGGATCTTCGGCCCGTGGCGCCGCGAACTCCTCCGCCGCTCGTGCCGAGTCCTTCCCTCGCAGGTCGCCGCCCAGGTCGCTCGCGCCGTGGGCGAGGACCGCGCGGATCCCCACCGCGCGCACCGCCCGTTCCGCGGCTTCCAGCGTGGCGAGCTCCTCGCCGGGCATGGCACGCTCGAGCGCCAGCACCGTCGTCGTCCCGGCCCGCATCGACGCGAGGGCCGCGGCGGTGGCGAGCGCCTCCACGTCGGCCGGGGCGAGCCGATCCTCCACCGGGCGGCGGAACCCCTGGCGCAGCGCACGCGGCGATCCCGGGTAGCGGACCGGCAGGCCTGCGAAGCGGAGGAGCGCGCCCATCGAGAGGTGGGTGTGTGCATCCACCAGCCCCGGGACCAGCAGCCGCCCGTCTGCGTCGATCTCCCAGTCACCCGGCTCCGGCGCCACCGGCTCGCCGCGAGGCGCCACCCGATCGATCCGGTCGCCGCGGACCACCACGGTGACGCCGTTCGAGGGGGGATCGCCGCAGAGGAGGGCGTTCCGGATGACGAGCCGCGAGGTCATGCAACGCCATCCTCGCGCGGTTCCGCCCGTAATGTCTCGGGTTTTGGGGCGGCACCCGTCCGGGACTTGCGGACTGATTTCATATTGATATCATATTGAAATCACAGCAAGGAGAACCGCATGATCCGCGAGAAGGAACTGCACCCCGTGGCCGGCATCCCCGTCCTCTTCGTCCTCGTCCCCGTCACCCTGGGCGCGATCGCGCTCCTCGTCCGCGCCATCCAGCTGCTGCAGCCGGTCCCGGTGGTCGTGGCCTGCGCGCTGCTCGTGCTGCTCCTGGGGCTCTCCTTCGCCGGCTTCTTCGTGGTGAACCCGAACGAGGCCAAGGTGCTCCAGCTCTTCGGCCACTACTCCGGCTCGGCGCGCGAGCCGGGGCTCCGCTGGGCAAACCCCTTCTTCACGAAGAAGAAGGTCTCGCTGCGCGTCGTCTCCTTCGAGTCGGCCAAGCTCAAGGTGAACGACCTGGACGGCAACCCGGTGGAGATCGCCGCCATCGTGGTCTGGAAGGTGGTGGACAGCGCCGAGGCGGTGTTCGCCGTCGACCAGTACGCCGACTACGTGCGCGTGCAGAGCGAGGCGGCGCTGCGGAACCTCGCCACCCGCTATCCGTACGACGCCCACGACGAGGAGAAGACCTCGCTGCGCGGCGCCACGGCCTTCGTCGCCGAGCAGCTCCAGAAGGAGGTGGAGGATCGGGTGAAGGCGGCCGGCGTCCAGATCCTCGAGGCCCGCATCAGCCACCTCGCCTACGCACCCGAGATCGCGCAGGCCATGCTGCAGCGGCAGCAGGCCGCCGCCATCATCGCCGCCCGGACCCGCATCGTGGAGGGCGCGGTCAGCATGGTGGAGATGGCGCTCGAGCGGCTCCTCCAGAACGGCACCGTCCACCTCGACGAGGAGCGGAAGGCCGCCATGGTCTCGAACCTGCTCGTGGTGCTCTGCGGCGACCGCTCCGCACACCCGGTCATCAACGCCGGCACCCTTTACTAGGCGACGCGCGTGGCCGAGCGGAAGCCCTTCCTCTTGCGCGTGGACCCCCGGGTCCTCGAGGCGCTCCAGCGCTGGGCCGACGACGACCTGCGCAGCCTGAACGGCGAGATCGAGTACCTGCTGCGACGGGCGCTTCACGCGGCGGGGCGCGCGCCGCGCACCGACGGAGAGGGCTCCCCGTCCTTGCCGCCCGGCACCGGCGGGGGTAAGTAACCGCTCCCATGCTGTCGCCCGAGGTCCTCCAGAAGCTCGAGTCGATCGAGCGCCGCTTCGAGGAGCTGACGCACCACCTCTCCGACCCCGAGGTGGCATCGTCGGGCGAGCGCTTCAAGAAGGTCTCGAAGGAGCGGGCCGGGCTCGAGTCCACCGTGGCGGCGCTGCGCGCCTGGCGCGCCCTCCAGGCCGAGATCGCCGACAACGAGACCCTGCTGGCCGAGAAGGACGAGGGAATCCGGGAGATGGCGAAGGAGGAGCTCGCCGCGCTCCGCCCCCGTCTCACGCCGGCCGAGGAGCAGCTCAAGGTCTTCCTCATCCCTCGCGACCCCAGCGACGACAAGGACGTCATCGTCGAGATCCGGGCCGGCGCCGGCGGCGACGAGGCCGGCCTCTTCGCAGCCGAGATCCTCCGCATGTACCTGCGCTACGGCGAGCGGCGCGGCTGGCGCTGCGAGGTGCTCGACGTCTCGGGCGGTTCGCTCGGCGGCGTGAAGGACGCCACCGTCACCATCACCGGCGACTCGGTCTACTCCTGGATGAAGTTCGAGTCGGGGGTGCACCGGGTGCAACGCGTCCCCGCCACCGAGGCGCAGGGGCGGATCCACACCTCCACGGTCACGGTGGCGGTCATGCCCGAGGCCGAGGAGATCGACGTGCAGATCAACCCGGCCGACCTGGAGACCGACGTCTTCCGGTCCACCGGGTCAGGCGGACAGAGCGTGAACACCACCGACTCCGCGGTGCGCATCACCCACAAGCCGTCCGGCATCGTGGTGAAGTGCCAGCAGGAGAAGAGCCAGACCAAGAACCGGGCGCAGGCCATGAAGATGCTGCGGACCAAGCTCTTCGAGATCGAGACCGAGAGGCAGCAGAGCGCCCGCGACGCGGCCCGCAAGAGCCAGGTGGGCACCGGAGACCGCTCCGAGAAGATCCGCACCTACAACTTCCCCCAGGACCGGCTCACCGACCACCGCATCAACTACACCCGCCACAACCTGCCCTCGGTGATGGACGGGGACGTGCAGGACGTCATCGACGCCTGCCGCACCCACTTCGCGGCCGAGGCGCTGAAGGAGGCCTCTCGCAGCGACGCCTCCCGGGCGGCCGGGTCGCGGGCGTGACCTCCGAGGCCTGGACCCCGCTGCGACTCATCGGCTGGACGCAGGGGTTCTTCGCCCGCGGCGGCGTCGACGCCCCCCGCCTCACGGCCGAGATCCTGCTCGCCCACGCGCTCTCCTGCGACCGGGTGAGGCTCTACCTCGACTTCGACAAGCCGCTCGGGGCGCCCGAGCTGGCCGCCTTCCGGGAGCTGGTGCGCCGGCGGGCCGAGGGGGAGCCCACCGCCTGGCTCACCGGGCGGCGCGAGTTCCTGGGCCGGAACTTCCGGGTGACGCCCGACGTGCTCGTCCCCCGGCCGGAGACGGAGCTCGTGGTCGAGGCGGCGCTCGCGGTGCTCCCGGCGGAGGGCGCGGCGCTCGACCTCTGCACCGGCTCGGGCTGCATCGCCGTCTCGCTCGCGCTCGGGGCCCCCGGGGCACGGGTGGTGGCGACCGACATCTCCCCGGCGGCGCTCCCGGTGGCGCGGGAGAACGCGGCGGCGCTGGGGGCGAAGGTGGAGTTCCGGGAGGGGGACCTCTTCGGTCCGATCCCCGCGACCGAGCGGTTCGACCTGATCGTCTCGAACCCGCCCTACGTTCCGTCCGGCGAGATCGCCGGGCTGTCGCGGGAGGTTCGCAAGGAGCCGAGGATGGCGCTGGACGGGGGGCGGGACGGCCTGGAACTCCTGCGGCGCATCGTCTCCTGCGCGCCCTCCCGGCTCCGCCCGGAGGGCTTGCTGTTTCTCGAGATGCACGAGACCCACGCCGGGCCCCTGCCCGACCTCTGCCGGGCCGCCGGGTTCGCCTCGGCGA
>CAIOAK010000010.1 GCA_903855945.1 uncultured Anaeromyxobacter sp. | reverse complement strand
CCCCATCGCCACCGCGGCCCAGGAGGTCTGGGCGTCCGCGGCCGGCTGCTGCGACCAGGTCGTCCCGTTGAAGAAGTTCACCTTCGCCCACGCCTGCGAACCGGCGTTGCCCTCGGCGGCCACCCGGTAGGTTCCGTCACCGTTCACGGCTACCGCCACGACGTTCCGGTTCCTCCCGGTCGAGGAGAAGGTCAGGTTGACGTCCGCCACCCACGAGTCGGTGGACACGGCGATCTGCCCCAGCCCGCCGGCCGCCGTCGAGCCGACCACCTCCACCCCTCCGCCCTGCGAGGCAGCCACGCCCCGCGGCGACGGGATGACCTTCGTGGCCGCACCCGTAGTGAACGATCCGCCCGGCACGTTCACCGCTCCGCCCGGGATCACGATCGGATGGTAGAGCAGCACCTGATCGACCTGCGGCATCACCAGGAACGACCCGGTGGAGTTGCTGGCGACCCGGATCACGTCACCGACGACGAGCGTCGCCGAGGGAGGCAGCGTGACCTGGACGGGGTTCGGTCCCGCGTTGGAGTAGCCGTGATTGGGCAGCGCCTGGGTGTCCGTCGTCACGCTCTGCCAGGTGAGTCCCGGGCCGGTGGGGCCGGTAGCACCCGTCGGTCCCGTTGGTCCTGTCGGCCCGGTTGCTCCCGTGGACCCCGTCGCACCCGTCGGACCCGTCGGCCCAGTCGCTCCCGTTGACCCGGTTGCACCTGTCGGCCCGGTCGGCCCGGTCGCTCCCGTGGACCCCGTCGCACCCGTCGGACCCGTCGGACCCGTCGGCCCAGTCGCTCCCGTTGACCCGGTTGCACCTGTCGGTCCCGTTGGACCCGTCGCTCCGGTTGACCCGGTTGCACCTGTCGGTCCCGTCGGCCCCGTCGCTCCCGTGGATCCGGTCGCACCCGTCGCCCCGGTCGGTCCCGTCGCTCCCGTGGATCCCGTCGCGCCTGTCGCGCCGGTCGGTCCCGGTTCGCCGGGAGCACCCGTGGGGCCCGTGGCCCCTGTCGGCCCCGTCGTACCGGGTGTGCCCGGGTAACCCGGTGTTCCCGGACTTCCCGTGGAACCGGTTGCTCCGGTGGGACCGGTGGCTCCCGTCGCTCCCGTCACGCCGGTGGTTCCGTCGGCGCCCGTCGATCCCGTCGTCCCGGCGGGGCCCGCGGAACCGGGCGCTCCGGCAGGGCCGGTTGTCCCACACCCAACGGCGAACAACGCGAGAGTCGCCAGGAGGGCGAGGCGGCGAGATGTCATATCGATCGTTCCTTGGTCTCCCCCCCCGGCGCGCAAGGCTGCCACAAATCGTCCCCCGAATGGGATAACCCGAATGGGTATAGGGCGGTTGACCGTGGCACCCGGCGCGACGATGCTCCTCCCGTGCGCAGGGAGGCCTGGCACACGGGGCCGTGGCGAAATGGCAGAGAACAGGCAGAAGCAGGGGACTTTTCCTGGAGGATTCAGCACAGGAGCAGACCAGTTCGTCCGCGATTTCACGGCCAGGGCCGAGAACGCTCTACCGACACGTGGGGAGACATGAGCCTCCGCCTGTGCGCCCCGTTCGAGTTGTCCCTATAGGGTCTCATTTTGGCCACGGATCCCGTTCGCCAAGAGGGTGATAACGGCCGGGGTGAGCGCCCCCCCCGACCTCCCAGGACGCGATATGAGCCCCGCTGTGGCGCCCGACCGCAAGGACATGGGGGAGCGGATTTGCGCGTCGCTAAAGGACTGCCCCAGGCGCGCGCGCCTGTCCCCCCGCCCTGGCAGCCCCCTCTCCCCGGCGGAGGGCTACTCTCCTCCCCACCGTGGAACTGGCCTCGAAGGTCGTCCGCTGCGGAAACATCTCCGGGCAGGGGATCGACAAGTTTGCGAAGCTCGGGCTCACGCCGGTGGCGGCCAGCCTCGTCGCCGCCCCGCTCATCGACGAGTGCTACGCCAACCTCGAATGCGAGGTCGTCGATACGAGCATGGTCTCCAGGTACGGCTTCTTCGTGTTGGGCGTAGACGGGGTCATCATCCACTTGCGCAACCACGCCCAGGTGATCGAAGACACGATGGAGAGCCAGAATCACAGCCCGATTCACCGGCGACAGGTCTTTCGCCACGGTCTGGCCCGAGCCGGGAGTTCAATATGGGCTTTCTCACGGGTCCGGACGGCGAACCTTCCCGTGGTGGGCGTGTCCGTCGGGTGAAGTAAGCTGTCAACTGCCATGAGAGACCCGACGGACGGCGGCGGCCCAAGGTGGCTCGGTGGGGCGGGGCGGTGAAGCCGCGCTCCACTCCGGCTCCGGGCGAACCGGGAACGCTGACGTCGCTCTTGAACGAGGTGTTCCGGGGATCTGGCCCGGAGCCATCCGCATGGGTGGAGGAACTCTCCCCGGGCACGGCGCTGGGGCGCTACGACCTCATCCGCGAGGTCGGGAGGGGAGGGTCGGGCGTCGTCTGGGAAGCTCGCGACCGGGACCTGGGTCGCCGCGTTGCCGTGAAGGTCATCCGGCGGCGGAACGGAGTGACCCCGGAGAAGCGGTTGGTCGCCGAGGCGGAAGTTGCGGCTCGCATGAGCCATCCCGGGATCGTCACCATCCTCGACGTGGGCAGGAACGAGAAGGGGGCGTGGCTCGTCGAGGAGTTCCTGGTTGGGAAGACCCTGGCCACGAGGATGGCGGAGGGCCCGATGTCGATCCGCGAGGCCCTGAGCGTGGGGCTGAGGGTCGCCTCGGCGCTCGCCTACGCCCATGGTCACGGCGTCATCCACCGCGATCTCACGCCGTCCAACGTCTTGCTGTGCGAGGACGCGCAGGTGAAGATCCTCGACCTGGGGATGGCCCAGGCGTTCGGGCGAAGGAAGCTCGACGGCGGCACCCCGGACTACATGGCCCCCGAGCAGGCCCAGGGGTTGCCGGAGGACGAGCGCGTAGACGTCTATGCGCTGGGGGTGCTGCTGTACCGGATGGTGACGGGGAAGTCGCCATTCCCAAGGGATGCGCCGCCGGACAAGCGCCTCCCGCCGCGCCTGGAGACCTCCGAGCTTCCAGGGCTCGGGAAACTCGTTGACCGGATGCTGGCGACGGATCCAGGCGACCGCCCCCGCGACGCCCCGGCCGTCCTCGAAGAACTGGAGGTCCTGGAGGCCACGCTGCCCCGGACGAGCACCACGACGAGGCCGGGTGTGGTCCGGGTCCGGAGGCGCTGGCCGAGGTGGACCCGGCTTGCGGCGGGATTCATCCTGGTCGTCGCCGTCGTCGCTGCTGGAATCGGCATCGACCGGCAGCGCGCAGCGGCAGGTGTCACGAAGGTCGAGCCCGTCTCGTTCGGCAGCGTCGCAACGTCCAACGTCTGCCAGTGGGGGAACGCTGCGTGGATCGAACTGGACGAGTTGCCGGAAGGAGCGGTGCTGCGAAACGGTGAGATGGGTGGGCAGGGCGTCGCTGAAGTTTCGGGAAGGCGAGCATGGAAGATCACCTCCGACTGGGGCCAGATCCTCCTTCCGCTTGGCAACGCAGCACATGGCGACCCGTTCGCCATCGAGGCCGAGTTCTACATCCCGCCAGGAGGTGACTGGGAGCGAGCAGCCGACATCGTGGCCTTCACCGAACCCGTGGGCGGGTCAGGAACAGGGAAGATGGCGCACGGGGTCAGGCTGCGAGTTGGGGAGGATTCCGGAGTACCGCCCTGGTTCGACTGGTGGCAGGAGGTGGAACGTCCTGGGGCGATCCCGCGTCACTACGTCGGCACACTTCCGGGTCCGGTGAGCGGCAAGTGGCACAAGCTACGGATCGAAGGGTCACGCTCGAAGAAGTGGTTCCGGGGGCTGCTGGACGGGAGGACTGTCGTCGTTGGCTACGGCGACTACGACCTCACAGGGACCAAGATCTCACTCGGTGCGGGGTACGGGTACGTGCACCCGGAGGACGTGGCTTGGTCCAACCTTCGGACCTTCGCGGGGACGCCGGAGTGCCAGTAGCCATCCCGGCGGGATCCCCGTTGCAGCAAGGCCAGCCCGTTGCGGGGCTGGCCTCGAAATCCGTCGGGCCTCTGGCCCGCAGTGAACCTCTGATCT
>CAIOAK010000009.1 GCA_903855945.1 uncultured Anaeromyxobacter sp. | reverse complement strand
AGATCAGAGGTTCACTGCGGGCCAGAGGCCCGACGGATTTCGAGGCCAGCCCCGCAACGGGCTGGCCTTGCTGCAACGGGGATCCCGCCGGGATGGCTACTGGCACTCCGGCGTCCCCGCGAAGGTCCGAAGGTTGGACCATGCGACGTTCTCGGGCTTCGTATCCCCGTATCCCGCGCCGAGGGACACGCGGGAACCCGCGAGGTCGTAGTCGCCGGATGACACGACGAGCGGTCGGCCGTCGAGGAGGCCGCGAAACCACTTCTTCGAGCGGGAGCCTTCGATCCTCAGCGTGTGCCACCTTCCGGCCAGGGAACCCGGGAGCGTGCCCGTGTAGGGGTTCCGCCACCGCTTCTCCTCGGGCTCGGACCACATGAACCACGGAGCTTTTCCGGGTGCTTCCTTCACGAGGAACACGATCCCGTGGCTGATCATCCCGGCCTTCGGCTCACCGAGAACCTCGGTGAACACGGCCATCTCCGCCCCGCGTTCCCAGCCGCCCTCTTCTGGAATGTAGAACTCCGCCTCGACGGCGAAGGGGTCGCCGTTCATCGCGGACCCGAGCGGAAGGAGGATCTGTCCCCAGTCGGAGGTGATCTTCCAGGCCCGCCGCCCTGCGACATCGGCAACCCCCTGGCCGCCGATCTGACCGTTGCGCAGGATGGCTCCTGCCGGGAGGGTGTCGAGGTCGACCCAGGTGGCTCGGCCCCAGTTGCAGGCGTTGGAGGTCGCTGTCGCTCCGAACGGCACCAGCGCCTGAGCCTGCGGCGATGCGGGAAGATTGTGAAGGACCGCCACCGATCCGGCCGTCGCCAGCAGTGCTCCAGCTGTGACTCCCGCGAGCAGTGCGGTCCACTTCGGCCAACGCTTTCTGGTCCGGACCGCACCCGGGTTGGTCGTGGTGGACGTCCGGGGGAGCGTCCCTTCCAGGGTCTCCAGTTCCGTCAGGACTTCCGACGCATCCCGGGGCCTGTCCCGCGCCACCTCCGCCAGCATGCGGTCGGTGAGTTCACCCAGCCCAGGAAGTTCTGGAACAACCAGACGTGGCGGAAGTCTCTTCTCGCGCGGCGTCTCCGTCTTGAACGGCGAATGCCCCGTCAGCATCCGATGGAGCAGTACCCCCAGCGCGAACACGTCCACGCGCTCATCTTCCGGCTCCCCCCCTGCCTGCTCGGGGGCCATGAAGTCCGGGGTGCCGCCGCCTGGCTTCCTCCGCCCGAACGCCTGGGCCATCCCCAGGTCGAGAACCTTCACCTGTCCGTCCTCGCAGAGGAAGACGTTCGACAGCGTCAGGTCCCGGTGGATGACGCCGTGGCGGTGCGCGTAGGCGAGCGCCGACGCCACCTTGATCTCCACGCCCAGCGCCTCGCGGAGGGGAAGGGCTCCCTCGTCCAGTCTCGCTGCCAGGGTCTTCCCGACCAGGAACTCCTGGACGAGCCAGGCCCCTTTCTCGTTGCGGCCGACATCGAGGATCGTGACGATCCCGGGGTGACTGAGGCGTGCCGCCACCTCGGCCTCGGCGATGAGCCGCTTCTCCGGAGCCGCCCCACCACGCTTCCGGATGACCTTCACAGCCACGCGACGACCGAGTTCCCGATCCCGGGCCTCCCAGACGACGCCTGCGCCACCCCGCCCGACCTCCCGGATGAGATCGTAGCGGCCCAGCGCCGTGCCCGGGGATAGTTCCTCCACCCAGGCCGACTGCTCCGGGCCAGCTGCCCGGAATACCTCGTTCAGGAGCGACGTCAGCGTTCCCGGCTCGCCCGGAGTCGGAGTGGGGCGAGCCTTCATCGCCCCCTCCCAACGAACCACCTTGTGCCGCCGCTGTCCGTCGGGTGTCGCATCGCTGCCGACAGCTTACTTCACCCGACGGACACGCCCACCACGGGAAGGTTCGCCGTCCGGACCCGTGAGAAAGCCCATATTGGACTCCCGACGAGGAGCGAGGCGACGACGAGCACCCCCGCGATCCCGGCTCGGGCCAGACCGTGGCGAAAGACCTGTCGCCGGTGAATCGGGCTGTGCTTCTGGCTCTCCATCGTGTCTTCGATTACCTGGGCGTGGTTGCGCAAGTGGATGATGACCCCGTCTACGCCTTCTTCGACGGCAGCCGGATGGTCTCGCCCGCGACCATGAACTTGCCCCGGCCCATGTGGTGCAACGTCCTTGGGTTCTTGCAGGCTGGGTCGATCCATGCCTTCACGACCTCCAAAACGAAGAAGCCGTACTTCGAGACCATGCTCGT
>CAIOAK010000008.1 GCA_903855945.1 uncultured Anaeromyxobacter sp. | reverse complement strand
CGGACTTCGATCTTTCCGTCGGGGCTCTTCTGGTTGATCGCCGCCACGGGCTCGAGCACGACCGCCTCGATGGACGACGCTCCACCGGCGGCCTTCCCGCCGGAGGCGCCCGCCATGGTGGTGGGCAGGGTGGCCGGAGGGGTCGGCCCCTTCTCGAGAATCAGGATGGCCATGCCGACCTTGGTGGGATCGCTCTTCAGCACGGCCGCGACGGTGCCGGTCGGGTAGCCCGGCACGGGCACCAGGGCGGCGACGAAGAGGCCGCGCTCATCGATGGTTCCGACTCCCGGGGGCTCCACCGACCAGGTGACGTCGGTGGGCTGCAGGGTGTTCGTACCGTTCGCCACCGAGAACTGGATGGTCTGCCCGGGCTGCACCGTGACCGCTGCGGGCGTCACGTGGATCACGAGATCCTGGGCGACCTGGCCGTTCTGGCAGGCGGAGGCGAGGACGAGCAAGGATACGAGACCGAGGCGGATGGACCGCCTTCGAGCGTCACTCACAGTAGACCTCGCGCGTCGAGAGGAAGAAGACGGCCGCGAACACGAAGACGAACACGGCAGCGATCGAGGGCATCGGGGTGGAACCTTTCCTTTGTCGTCCCGCCCCCCGACGGTCCGCTTCATCGCATCCAGTTGCCGAATGACGCGTCTAGCACGCTGGCGATCGACTCGAGGCGTCCAGCACCGAAGCACCCCAAGGAGGGGGGTCGATTGGCTCGCTGGGACACACTTTTGGCTCGCTGGGACACACCTCGTGGCTCGCCAGGACACAGGAGCGCGTCCGCCGATGGCGGTGGCGATCAGGGGGTCGTCACGGTTGGTGACCTACCGGCCGCGCTTCTTCGACGGCTTCCGGCGCAGCGCGCCCGGCGTCTTCCCGGTCCAGCGATGCACGGCCCGGTGGAAGGAACTTCGGGACGCGAACCCCAAATGGAACGCGACCTCCTCCGAGGTCAGCGCCGGATCGGCGAGCAGGGGCAAGGCCGCCTCCCGGCGCGCATCCTCGTAGACCTGCGCGAACGTCAGCGACTCCGAGGCGAGGCGGCGCTGGAGCGTCCGCGAACTCATCCCGAGCATTCCCGCCACCGACGCCTTGGAGAGGTTCGTTTCGAGCCCGGCGCCCCGGAGGGCCCCCCGCATCAGGGAATCCACCGGGATG
This sequence comes from uncultured Anaeromyxobacter sp., assembly GCA_903855945.1. Classification (GTDB taxonomy): domain Bacteria; phylum Myxococcota; class Myxococcia; order Myxococcales; family Anaeromyxobacteraceae; genus CAIOAK01. The sequence goes on along the minus strand of CAIOAK010000008.1, from coordinate 717 downwards.
GTCTTCGACCCGCTGGCACGCGCCAGGTCTCGCCTGGCCTTGGCCTCCAGGGAAGCCTTCAGCTCCGGGTCTGCGTGTAGCACCGGCGTGTCGAGCGTGCCCGGTGGAAACTGGATCTCCAAGTCATCTGCGTTCCACGTGATCGGCGCGCCTAGTTCCGCCTCCAGGGCTTCCGGAGGCACGAGGGGGCGCTTGTTCATGTATATCCGTGTCGCCTTCACGGGCCGCCCGGTGGCGTGTGCGAAGAAGCAGAGAACGGCCATGGCGAACGACGGGCCGTCCTCCGGAGTGCGGAGCGCCACCGGCCTCCTCGCATAAACCGCGTCGAACCGGGGTGTGCTCCGGACGCCAATGTCGGAGCCGTCTACGAGAAGCCCCGCGAACCGGCCGAAGGCTTCCATCGCTTCCCGCAGCGTGCTCGACACGGCGGCGCAGTGACCCCCGACGCGGCTGACGTGGACCGGGACGCGCCGACCCACCTTGATCTGGAAGACGGGGTCTCCGCTCGCCACGATGGCGTCTCGGTAGAAGGCGCGATGGGATGCCAGCGGGACCCATCCGTCCGGGTCGAGGATGTCCGACCGCTTCAGTCGTTGGAGCTTCAGGAGCAAATCGGCCGACAGGCCCTGCGCCTCCAGTTCCTGGAGGACGGCCCGGGTGATCCAGGAGGAGATCCCGTATGCGCGCTTCTTGCTGGGGGACATGTCGTGGGAGCGG
>CAIOAK010000007.1 GCA_903855945.1 uncultured Anaeromyxobacter sp. | reverse complement strand
GGTGTTCCACACCCAGTAGAAGCCCTGATGCAGGGTGTGGTGCGCGGCGCCGATCGGCACGACGTTACCGCCTCCGGTGCCGATCAGCTTGACGAGGAGCGTCCCATCGAAGGAGTACGGGACTTCGTAGCCGTCGGCGATCAGCGCCAGGTAGCCCTGCGCGCTGGTGTGCACGGCGCAGGCGCGCTTGCAGGGACTGTGGCCGTTCTTGGTGACCGCGTAGGTGTTGGGGATGGCCTGCGGGTAGAGCTTGTAGATGGCCTTGCGCTCGCCCAGTTCCTCGTTGTAGCTGTCGGGGACCACGACGGGGCACTTGGGGGCGCATTCGCCGCAACTGGTGCAGAGATCGGGGTCGACGAAGCGCGCGTGGTGGAACACCTTGGCCTTGAAGTTCCCGGGCTCTCCCTCGAGGCCGGTGAGCTCCGAGTTGGTGATGATGTCGATGTTGAGGTGCCGGCCGGCCTCGACCAGCTTCGGCGCCAGCGTGCACATCGAGCAGTCGTTGGTGGGGAAGGTCTTGTCGAGCTGCGCCATGTGGCCGCCGAGGGCCGAGGCTTTCTCGACCAGATAGACCTTGTACCCCCCCTCCGCCAGATCGAGCGAACACTGGATGCCGGCGACGCCTCCGCCCAGCACGAGGGCAGCGCCGGTGGACTTGGGGGGTGTGCCCGACATACGTACTCCTTCGCCAGAATCGCGGCAGGCCTAGGATCAGTGGGTGACAGCAGACGCGGCGTCCCGCGTGGGGACCCGGCGATTATAGCTGTTCGATTGTGTTCGCGTCCACACGCACGCCGCGCCCGCGAGGCGGTCAGGGAGCGGGCGCCGGGCGGCCGCGGCGGCAGGTCGCGAACCGGTAAGATAAGGAAAGGCGGGCGGGTTCCGGCGGCCCCGGTGCGGGGTAGTGCGATAGGGGAAGACAAGGATTCCTTGACTGTCGCCCCGCCCGCGGCCGTCCACAGGCTCGGTTGCCGGGGGGAAGACAAGGATCCGCCCGATCTTCTCATCTTCCCTCACAGCACTACCCCGCAGCGGCGGCCGCGGTGGCCGCGCCGCACGAAGTTCACGGGCGCGGCGCAGATTCGGGCGGCAGCATCTGGCGCGGCCATCTCCGTGAGCAGCGGGCGGAGGGGAGCCGGGGGACGTGGGCATCCGGCGGGTGGTGTGGCATCATGAATAGCTAGTCAAGATGAAGGGAGTGGGTCATGAAGGGGACCACGTGGCCACTTCAGGATGCCAAGAACCGCCTGAGCGAGCTCGTCGACAGAGCCAAGGCCGGCATCCCTCAGATCATCACGCGGCGGGGAAGGCAGGTGGTGGTGGTGATCGGCATCGAGGACTTCAAGAAGATCTCGACGCGCCGGCAGGACCTCGTGTCGTTCCTCCGCGATCCTCCTCTGTTTGGCGTCGATCTGCAGATCGAGCGCGATGACGATCCCGGCCGCCTGGTGTCCCGGTGAACTACCTGCCTGACGCCTGCGTGATCTGCGAGGTCTTTGTCGTGCCGGCGTCGAGCTCTTGAATCCCTGGGAGGGGTGAATCCTCGGTGGGCACGGTCACGGACGCCGACCTCATCCTCACGAACGGCGTCGTGTACACGGTCGATGCAGGCCGTTCGCGGCACGCGGCCGTGGCGCTGCGCGACGGG
>CAIOAK010000006.1 GCA_903855945.1 uncultured Anaeromyxobacter sp. | reverse complement strand
GGCCTGTGCGGCCCGGTCCGCGAGCCCGACGCCGGCGAGGTGCACGCCCACGGCGAGGAGGCGCGAGGCGACGCGCGCGCGGGTCGCCTCGTCGAGCCACGCCTCGAGCGCCGCGGTGACGGCCTCCGCGGCCTGGCGAGTCCGCTCCGCCTCGTCGGCCCCGGCACCGGCCGCCGCGAGGGCGTCGAGCCGGGTGGCCAGCGCTCGGAGCATCGCCTCGTCGGCGATCCAGCCGCGGAGCATGGGAAGCGTGTGCAGTTCCGCCGACGCCGCGAGCGCAACTCGCGCAGTCTCCTCGCCGAGCGGAGGCAGGATTTCCGCGGGATCGGGGGGCGGCGTTCCGGGACCGACGCGGGCGAGCCAGGGCTCGGCGCCGTCGGGAACCGGGCGCCCGGAGGCGTCGTTCTGCCGGCGCGCCGCCGCGACCATGGCGCGGGCGTGGCCGGGATCGATCTCGCCGACCCCCATCGTCTGTCCCCGTTCGCCGATCTCCCGGCCGAACGAGCGGTACTCCTTGCGTCCGAGCACGCCGACCTGGAGCTCGATGAGCCCCAGCACGTCGGAGACGACCGCCTGCCCGACCTCCACGCCTCGACCCGGGACGTTGCGGGCGATCCAGATGGCCCGCTCGCCCTGGCCGTCGATCGAGGAGGCGTAGCTGGGGAAGACCTCCTCGGCCGGCGTCGTGGGCGGCGGCGGAGCCGCGCGCGGTGCCTCGGGAATCGCGACGCCCCGGGCCCGGAGCACGTGGAGGGCCCGCTTCGCGTCCTTGGAGAGCACCTTCTCGGAGGAGGCTGCGAGGGTGGCCAGGATCTCGAGCCGTTCCCCGGTCACGGCGGCCCGGAGAATCGCCGCGGCGAGCGGCGCGGGCAGCGTGGCGATCTCCTCGGGTCGGGCCTTGGCGAGGCCGACGAGGAGCCGGGCGGCGCGGGCGGCCTCGGCGCGGGGGAGTCCCGTCTGGTCGGCCACCTCCTGGCTGCCAACGTTCGGGTCGCGCAGCAGCGCCAGGATGAGGTCTGGATCGTCGATGAGCATCGGAGGCGGAATCTACACGTGGCCCCGGCGGGGTACAACCTCGCGGAAACGCTGGCGGTACAGTCTTGCTTGACCTCGGTCCTGGTTTTCTTAGATATTCGCTCCACCCTCGCCGCACGAACGCCCACGCCAAGGAGCCCCACCATGACCCGTAGAATCCTCGCACACGTCGCCATCGGTCTGGCCGGGGCGTTCGCCCTCGCCGTCGCCGTTCCCGCCTACGCCTGCGACTGCGACAAGAAGTCGGACGACAAGGCCGAGAAGAAGGCCGCTACCCCGGCGCCCGCCCAGACGCAGCCCGCCCCCGCCCAGGAGAAGAAGGCCTCGGCCGCCACGTCCACGAAGATCCTCCTCGCCGCCGCCTGCAGCTGCGGCGCGAAGGACCCGAAGGACTGCAAGTGCGAGAAGGGCTGCAAGTGCCAGGACAAGCACGGCACGACCGACAAGCCCAAGGCGAGCGCCGCCAGCTCGTCGCCGACGCTCCTCGCCGCCGCCTGCAGCTGCGGCGCGAAGGATGCGAAGGACTGCAAGTGCGGCGACAAGTGCAAGTGCACCGACAAGAAGGACGCGCCGAAGGCCAAGGCCGCCTAGCTTTTCGCCCCTACGTCCCGACGCGCGCCGCAGCCTGGCGCCGCGCCCGGTGGCGCGCCAGCACCTCTCCCAGGTAGTGGCCGGTGAAGCTGTCCCGGTTCCCGGCCACTTCCTCGGGCGTGCCCTCGGCGACCACCCGACCGCCCTCCTCGCCGCCCTCCGGGCCCAGATCGACGACCCAGTCGGCCGCCTTGATGACGTCGAGGTTGTGCTCGATCACCACCACCGAGTTGCCCCCGTCCACCAGCCGGTCGAGCACGCCGAGCAGCTTCTTCACGTCGTCGAAGTGGAGGCCGGTGGTGGGCTCGTCGAGGATGTAGAGCGTCCGCCCGGTGCCCACGCGGGCCAGCTCGCGGGATAGCTTGATCCGCTGCGCCTCGCCGCCGGAGAGGGTGGGGGAGGGCTGCCCGAGCTTCACGTAGCCGAGCCCCACGTCGTCGAGCGTGCCCAGGATGCGCTGGATCTCCCGGTGGTTCGCGAAGTGGACGATCGCCTCGCGGACCGAAAGGTCGAGCACCTCGGCGACGTTCTTCCCCTTGAACTGGACCCGCAGGGTGGCCTCGTTGAAGCGCTTGCCCTGGCAGACCTCGCAGGGGACGAGCACGTCGGCGAGGAAGTGCATCTCCACCATCTTCATGCCGTCGCCCTGGCAGGCCTCGCAGCGCCCCCCCTTCACGTTGAAGCTGAAGCGGCCGGGCAGGTAGCCGAGCGAGCGGGCCTCCGGAGTCTGGGCGAATACCTCGCGCACCATGTCGAAGACCTTGGTGTAGGTGGCCGGGTTGGAGCGGGGCGTCCGGCCGATGGGCTGCTGGTTGATGTCGATGATCTTGTCGATCTGCTCGTGGCCGACGATCGCCTGGTGGCGCCCCGGCGCCTCGCGGGAGCCGTGGAGCAGGCGGGAGAGGGCCGGGTGGAGGATCCCGTTCACCAGCGTGGACTTGCCGGCCCCGGAGACGCCCGTGACGGCCACGAAGCAGCCGAGGGGCAGCGAGACGGTGACGTCCTTCAGGTTGTTCTCGGTGGCGCCCACGATGGTGAGGCGTGCCTTGCCCACCGGCCGGCGCCGCTCCGGGACCGGGATCTCGGCCCGCCCGGACAGGTAGGCTCCGGTGAGCGAGGCCGGGTCGGCCATCACCTGCGCCGGCGTCCCCTGCGACACGATGCGGCCACCGTGCTCCCCCGCGCCCGGGCCGAAGTCTACGATCCAGTCGGCCGACTCCATCGTCTCCTCGTCGTGCTCCACCACGATGACCGAGTTGCCGATGTCCCGCAGCCGCTTCAGCGTGCCGAGCAGCTTGCCGTTGTCCCGCTGGTGGAGGCCGATGGAGGGCTCGTCGAGGATGTAGATGACGCCGGTGAGCTCGCTGCCCATCTGCGAGGCGAGCCGGATGCGCTGGCTCTCGCCGCCGGAGAGGGACGGGCCCGGACGGTCGAGGGTGAGGTAGCTGAGCCCCACGTCCACGAGGAAGCGGAGCCGGTTCTTGATCTCCTTCAGCAGCTCCTCGGCGATGCGGGCCTCGGAGTCCCGGAGGTCCAGCCCGTCGAGCCAGGCGAGCGTCTCCCGGATGGTCATCCGGGACAGGCCGACGATGCCCTTGCCGCGGATCTGGACGGCGCGGCTCTCGGCGCGGAGCCGCTCGCCGCCGCAGGCCGGGCAGGGCTTGTCGGAGAAGAAGCGCATGTAGTAGCGGCGCATCGCCTCCGAGCCGGTGGACTTGAAGCGCCGGTAGAGCTGGTTCAGCACCCCTTCCCACTGGATGCGGTAGCTCTTCACGCCGGCAGCCTGCGTCCCGAGCAGGATGACGTCCCGGTGCTGCTTGGAAAGCTTCGACCAGGGGGTGTCGAGGTCGATCCCCAGGCCCCGGGAGAGGTGCTCGACGAACTCGAAGGTCCAGCCCTCGCCCCGCTCCATGCCGCTCGCCCAGGGCTCCACCGCGCCGTCGCGGATGGTGAGGGACGGGTCGGGGATGATGAGGTCGGCGTCCATCTCGGCCCGGGTGCCGAGTCCCTGGCACTCGGTGCAGGAGCCGACCGGGCTGTTGAAGGAGAAGGCCTGGGGTGCGAGCTCGCCGAAGGAGATGCCGCAGGTGGGGCAGGCGTTCAGCTCGGAGAAGAAGCGGTCGTGCTTCTTGTACTCCTCGGGGTCGATCCCCGGGCCGACCTTCTGCTCCTTGTCGGCGTCGGCGACGATCAGGGTGCCCTTGCCCTCGCGCAGCGCGGTCTCCACCGAGTCGGTGAGTCGGCCGCCGATCCCCTCCTTCACCACCAGTCGATCGACCACCAGCTCGATGTCGTGCTTCAGCTTCTTGTCGAGGGAGAGCCGCTCCTCCAGCGAGTGCATCATCCCGTCCACGCGGACGCGCGAGAAGCCGCGCTTCTGCGCGTCGCCGAGCAGCTCGCGGTACTCCCCCTTGCGGTTCTGCACGAGCGGGGCGAGCACGAGGATGCGCGACCCGGAGGGCATCTCCAGGATCGCGTCCACGATCTGCTGGGCCGTCTGCTTGCCCACCTTCCGTCCGCAGGAGGGGCAGTGCTGCTCCCCGATGGAGGCGTAGAGGACGCGCAGGTAGTCGTGGACCTCGGTGATGGTCCCGACGGTGGAGCGCGGGTTGTTGGAGGCGGCCTTCTGCTCGATGGAGATGGTGGGTGAGAGGCCGCGGAGCGTGTCGTAGCGCGGCTTCTCCATCTGCCCCAGGAACTGCCTCGCGTAGGACGAGAGCGACTCGACGTAGCGCCGCTGCCCCTCCGCGTAGAGGGTGTCGAAAGCCAGGGAGCTCTTGCCCGATCCGGAGACGCCGGTGAAGACCACGAGTCGCTTCTTCGGGATCTCGAGGTCCACGGACTTGAGGTTGTGCTCCCGGGCCCCCTTGACGCTGATGGTATCGGGCTCGGTCATTCGGCCTTCCATAATCCCGGGGGGGCGCGTTGGCTACCGCCCGGAAACCTGATACGGGAAACGCTTACATGGCCGTCCTTCCAGGCGATTCCGGCGCGATCCGGCTCCGCATCGACCCGGTGCAGCGGGAGGGGAGCGGGCGGGTCCTGGCGAGCGCCTCCCTGGAGTACCGGGACGCGCGCGACGGCGACTGGTGGCCGCTCGTCCACCTCCCCGTGGTCCACCTCCACCCCGGGTCGGTCGAGGCCCTCGTCGGGGGGATCCAGGACCTGCTCCGCGGCGCCGCGCCGGGCTTCGCCTGGCAGTCGGGCGACGGCGCGCTGGGGCTGCAGCTCGGTCCGGGGGAAGGGCACGGGGACCTCCTCGTCGTCGAGGTGGGGATGGACCTCTCCCTCTTCCTCGCCGAGTCGTCCGGCGTGCCCCGGAGGGAGGGGGCGGAGGCGGCGCTGTTCCGCTGGCCGGTGACCCGGGCCTCGGCGGTGGGCTTCGGGGACGGACTCCGGAGCGAGACCGGCGCACTCGCCGCCCCGGAACGCGATGGATAGGCTCTTCCCGGCGGCCGCGCGGCGCCTGTCGCCGGCGGGGCGGGCCCGCGTGCTCCTCTTCCTGGCCGCGGCCCTCTTCGGGCTGCTCGCGGTGCTGGCCCGGCTGGCCTCCCTCGAGGGGCTCGCCGCGCCGCAGGTGGCCACCGTCCGCTTCGCCGTCGGGGTGGGGCTCACGCTGGGGCTCTTCCGGCTCCGGCCGGGCACCTTCCGCCCCGTGCGCAAGGGGCTGCTCGTGACCCGCGGCGTGCTGGGCGGGCTGGCCGCGCTCCTCTACTTCTACGCGCTGGCCCTCATCCCGGCCGGGCAGGCGACGCTGCTCAACAACACCTTCCCGGTCATCGCGGTGGCCATCTCCTATTTCACTCTAGGTGAAAAGCCCACCTGGCACCTGCTCCTCGCGCTGGGGGTCACCAGCCTGGGGGTGTACCTCGTGCTGGGGGGCGGGCAGGTGGGCTTCTCGCTCGGCTGGGGGCAGTGGGTGGGGATCGCGTCGGCCTTCCTGGGCGCGGGTGCGGTGACCTCCATCCGCAAGCTCCGCTCCACCGACAACGCCCCCACCATCTTCTTCGCCTTCACGGTGGGTGGACTGCTGGTGTCGGCGCCGCTCTCCCTCGGGACCTGGACGTTCCACTCCCACGCCTGGATCTTCGCCATGGTGGCCGGGGTGGTCTCCTTCGCGGCGCAGCTCCTCATGACCGAGGCCTACGGAGCGCTCACCGTGGCCGAGGCGGCGGTCTGGCAGCAGCTCACCCCGGTGGCCAGCTTCCTCTGGGCGGCGGCGGTGCTGGGGGAGGGGCTCTCCGGGGTCGGGATGGCCGGCGTGGCGCTGGGCATCGCCGGCGTGGTGTACGGGTCGATCCTGGGGCGCCGCCCGCCCGAGCCGGAGGAGGCATGAACGCTCCGACGCCCCGGGCCCGGGCGCTCGCCCGGCTCCAGCTGGTGGGCTGCGGGGTCTTCTTCGGGCTCATGGCGGTGCTGGGGCGCATGCTCGCCACCGGGCCGGTTCGCTTCACGCCGGGGCAGCTCTCCGTGGTCCGCTTCGGGGTGGGGGCGGCGGCGAGCCTGGCGGTCTTCGCGGTGCGCCCCTCGCTCTACCGCCCCCGCAACGTCCGGCTCCTCGTCACCCGGGGCATCTCCGGGGGACTCGTGGTGGTGCTCTACTTCGCCGCGCTGGCCCGCATCCCGGCCGGCGAGGCGGGGATGATCTACAACCTCTTCCCGGCCTTCGCGACGGTCATGGCCCTGGCGGTGCTCCGGGAGCGGCCGAGCGGGCGGCTCTGGCTCGCCATCGTCCTCGCCACCGCCGGCGTCGCCCTCCTGCTCGGGAACGGGACGTTCCAGCTCGGCCTGGGGTGGGGAGAGGGGGCGGCGCTCGCCGCCGCCATCTTCGCCGCCGTGAGCGCCAACGTGATCCGCTCCATGCGCGGCACCGACAACGCCCCCACCATCTTCTTCTTCTTCTGCCTGGCGGGGCTCCCGGTGGTCCTTCCCTTCGCGCTCGACCCGTGGCCGGGCGGCCTCGTCCCGTGGGCGCTCGCCGTGGGGATGGCCCTCTCGGCCTTCGCGGCGCAGGTGCTCATGACCGAGGCCTACGGGGCGCTCTCCGTCGGGGAGGCCGCCTCCTGGCTGCAGCTCACCCCGATCGCGCAGGTGCTCATCGCCGCCCTGCTGCTCGGGGAGCCGATCACGCCGGTGGGGGTGGCGGGCATCGCCCTCTCGGTGGCGGGGGTGGCCTGGGCCACCCGGCTGGGGTCGCGGGCCGCCGCGGTTCCTCCCCCGTGAGGCGGGTGGGCTAGACTCGGGGCGATGAACCCTCCGGTCGTCGCCTTCGAGCCCTTCACCGAGGAGCACCAGGCCTTCCGCCGCGTGGTCCGGGAGTTCGCGGAGAAGGAGCTCGCCCCCCACGCCCGGGCCTGGGACGAGGCCGGCGAGTTCCCCCGGGCCCTCTTCCCCCGCTTCGGCGAGCTGGGGCTGCTCGGCATCCGGCACGACCCGGCCTGGGGCGGCTCCGGCCTCGACTACTGGTACGTGGTGGCCTACGCGGAGGAGCTGGTGCGCTCCCGGAGCGGCGGCCTGGGCACCGGGATGCTCGTGCAGGGCGAGATGGCCACGCCCATCATCGGCGAGCTCGGGACCGACGAGCAGAAGCGGGAGTTCCTGGCCCCGGCCCTGCGGGGGGAACGGATCGCGGCGCTCGCCATCTCCGAGCCCGACGCCGGGAGCGACGTGGCGGCGATCCGGACCCGGGCGCGTCGCGTCGGCGCCGAGCTGGTGGTGAGCGGGGCGAAGACCTGGATCTCCAACGGCACGCGGGCCGACTTCCTCACCCTGGCCGTGAGAACCGGCGAGGACGGATACGGGGGCATCTCGCTCGTCACCTTCCCCACCGACGTGGCCGGTTTCCAGGTCTCGCGCCGGATCGAGAAGGTGGGCAACCTCTGCTCCGACACGGCGCAGCTCTTCTTCGACGAGTGCCGCATCCCGGCCCGGTTCCTGCTCGGGGAGGAGAACGCCGGCTTCGGCTACATCATGACCGGGTTCCAGGGGGAGCGGCTCGTGGCCGCGGTGACCGCGGTGGCCGGCGCACAGTTGCTCATCGAGGACGCCATCCAGTACGGCCAGGAGCGCAAGGCCTTCGGCCGCCCCATCGGGACGTTCCAGGCCTGGCGCCACCGCTTCGCCGATCACATGTCGCGGCTGGAGGCGGCGCGCTGGCTCACCTACCGGGCCTGCGACCTCTTCGCCCGCGGCCAGGTGGCCCTGCGGGAGATCTCCATGGCCAAGCTCGTCGCCTGCGACCTGGCCCAGGAGATCGCCTACGACGCCATGCAGTTCCACGGCGGGATGGGCTACGTGCTGGAGAGCGACGTGGCGCGGGCCTGGCGCGACCTGCGACTCCTGCCCATCGCCGGGGGAACGTCCGAGATCATGCGCGAGCTGGTCTCGCGAAGTGCCGGGATGTAACGGGCGCCGCTTCAGCGGCGCCAGGAACGGGACCGAGGAAACGTCACGAGCATGACCACCCCCACCATCGTCGTCCTCCTCGTCACCGCCCCCTCCGCGGACGCCGCCGCAGCCATGGCCCGCACCCTCGTCGAGGAAGGGCTCGTTGCCTGCGGCAGCATCGTGCCGGCGATCCGCTCCATCTACCGGTGGGAGGGAAAGGTGCAGGACGACGCCGAGGCGTTGCTCATCCTCAAGACCGAGCGGCGTCTCGTGCCGGCGCTGAAGACGCGCCTGCCGGAGATCCACCCGTACCAGGTGCCCGAGCTGCTCGTACTTCCGGTGGAGGACGGACTCGCGCCCTACCTCGCATGGGTCTCGGAGTCGGTCCGGCCGCGCTGACTACCTCTTCCGGAAGAGGGCCTCCAGCGCGTCCCGCGGATCCTCGATCTGCTTCGGAGCCTCGCCGAAGAGCGCCGCCAGCCGGTCGCGCGCCGCCTGGGACGAGCCGCGCCGCCGGGAGGCTCCGTCGCCCAGCTGGTAGAGGTCGCAGGCGTTGGAGGCGATCTTGTCCACGTAGTGGTCGGCGTGGGGCTCCCGGCACTCGTGAGGCGCCGACTCGTCGTGGTACCGGCAGTTGATGCAGGAGTGCAGGTCGGCGTCGCATTTCGGGCAGGCGGCGCGACGACCGATGGGGCCGTCGAGGTCGAGCACCGCGCCGCAGCCGTGGCAGGAGGCGACCACCGGTCAGGCCTGCGCCCCCGGGGGCAGCACGCCAGCGCCCGGGCGGCGCTCGGCCATCTCGCTGGTGAGGATGGCGAACTGCTCGACGTCGATGCTGATTCGCCGCCACTCCTCGTTGGGGATCTGGAGGAAGGCGTCTACCACCTTCGGGTCGAACTGGACGCCTCGGCAGCGCGCGATCTCGGCGCGGGCCTCCTCGAAGGTGCGCGCCTTCCGGTAGGGTCGGTCGCTCGTGATGGCGTCGAGCGCATCGACGATATGGAAGATCCGCGCGCCGAGGAGGATGTCCTCCCCGTTCAGACCGGCGGGGTAACCGGTTCCGTTCCACTTCTCCTGATGCTGGAGGACGATCACCGAGGCGGACCGTAGATATTCGACCTGCCGGAGCAGCTCCCACCCCAGCTCGGGATGGCGCTTCATCTCCCGCCACTCGGACGCGTCGAGAGGGCCGGGCTTGAGGAGCACCCGATCGCGGATTCCTATCTTGCCGATGTCGTGGAGCAGGGCGCCGTGCTCGATGGTGGTGAGTTCGGGCTCGACGACACCGATCTCGACGGCCAGGCGGCGCGCGTAGAAGGAGACGCGCCGGGAGTGCCACTGGGTCTCCGCGTCGCGGTAGTCGAGCGCCGAGATCAGGCCACCGAGCAGGGCCTCGGTGCGCTCGCGCACCTTCTCCTCGAGCCTGGAATTCAGCTCGCGCAGCCTTTCGTTCTGCTCGCTGGACTGGATGGTGAGCCGATCGTTCTCGGTCCGCAGCCGGGCCACGTCGGCGGCCTGGACGATGGTGGCCACCACGTCCTGGTTGTGCCAGGGCTTGGAGATGATCCGGTACACCTCGCCCGAGTTCACGGCATTGAGCGCGACGCGGAACTCCTCGGCGGCGGTGCAGAGCACACGGACCGCCGTGGGGAACTTGATCCGGATCTGCTGGAGGAGGGAGATGCCGTCGGTTCCCGGCATCATGTAGTCGGAGACGATGACCGTGGGTCGGTCGATCTCGATCCGGGCGATGGCCTCCTCCGGGACGGCGTAGGTCCGGACGTCGAACCCCGCACCCTCCAGGATGCGCTTCAGATTCCGGAGGATGAGGTCGTCATCATCGACGACGACCACCCTTTCTGGGCCCAGGACGGAAATGCGTTACCCCCGAGATGAAGGAAGGTGGGGAGCATAACGCCGGAGCGTCCGGAGTCCACTTCGACTGAGCTCGGCGCGCTGACGGAACGGGTCAGAAGCTATTAAGAAAATCTTCGTTGGTTTCGAACTCGTTCAGCTTCTTCAGGAGCCGCTCCATGGCCTCGACCGGCTTCAGCGACGCCAGCGCCCCGCGCAGCTTCCGGATCTTCTCGATCTGCTTGCCGGAGAAGAGCTTCTCCTCCTTGCGAGTGCCCGATGCCCCGATGTCGATGGCGGGGAAGATGCGCCGCTCCGAGAGGGGGCGGGAGAGCACGACCTCCATGTTCCCCGTTCCCTTGAACTCCTCGAAGATCACCTCGTCCATGCGGCTGCCGGTGTCGACGAGGGCGGTGCCGATGATGGTGAGGGAGCCCCCTTCCTCGGCCTTGCGGGCCGCGCCGAAGAGCCGCTTGGGGCGCTCCAGCGCGCGGCTGTCGACGCCGCCGGTCAGGGTGCGTCCGGAGGATTCGATCTCGCGGTTGTAGGCGCGGGCGAGGCGGGTGATCGAGTCGAGCAGGATGACGACGTCCTTGCCCCCCTCGACGAGCCGCTTGGCCCGCTCCATGGCCATCTCGGCCGCGTGGATGTGCTCCTCCGCCGGCCGGTCGTTGGACGAACCGCAGACCTCGCCCTTCACGTTCCGGCGCATGTCCGTGAGCTCCTCGGGACGCTCGTCAACGAGGAGGACGATGAGGTGGATGTCGGGCCGGTTGGTGTGGATCGCCTGGGCGATCCGCTGCAGCATGATGGTCTTGCCGGCCTTGGGGGGCGAGGTGATGAGGGCGCGAGCCCCCAGGCCGATCGGCGAGATGAGGTCGAGAACGCGCCCGACGAGCTCGTCGGGGCGGGTCTCGATGACGAGCTTCTCGGTGGGGTCGGTGGCCGTCAGGTTGGTGAAGGCCGTGCGACGGACGACGGCGAGGGGGTCGGTGCCCTCCACCAGCTCGACCTTCTGCATCACGCGCTTCACGCCCCGCACCGCCGCCTGCCCCTTCACGAGGTGGCCGGGGAGCAGGTGCATGCGGTCGATGAGCCAGCGGGGGACCTCGACGTCGAAGTGCTGCGCGACGTAGCTCCGCTTCGGATCGCGAAGCCATCCCTGCCCCTTGCCCTCGAAGTCGAGGACGCCCTCGACCTCCTCGAGCGTCTCGGGCTGCGCCTGCGGCTGGGCCACCAGCGCGGTCGTTGCGCTGGGCGCGGCCGGGGGAGCGACGTTGCCACCCTGTGGGGGGGAGCCCTGCTGTCCGGGCTGCGCGGGCTGACCGGGCTGTCCGCCGCGGCCGCGACGGCCACGCCGTCGGCGACGTCGCCGCCCCTGTCCGGGGGCGCCGGGCTGCACCGGGGCGCCGTTGCCGGGCTCGGGCTGGAAGGCGGACTGCGACTCCGCCGGAGATACGGGAGGCGGAGCGCCGGTCGTGGCGCCGCCCTGGGTCGGGGTCTCTTCGTTTTCCGTCATGCGGTCCCTGCGCTGCCACGGGTTCGATTCACCGCGGGCATCGTTCGGCGTGTGCTGGACCGGAGACCCGAAAAACTACGGTGCTTCCACTGTTCTCGGGCTACCGGCTGCGGCCCTCTCACCCGCGCCGCGGACCTCGTGTCCGACGTGCAGCGGGGATTTGACCGGGTTTCCTCCGCGCTGCGCCAACGCGCCGACACGAGGAGGACGGGGGATATGTAACAGAATCCCCCGGGGAGCGAAAGCAAAAGTGCCGGAAGGGGTGGGCCACGGGTGCGACCCCTCCCTCCGGTCACCCCTCGTTTCCCGCGTCCTCCACCTCGCGGATGTCCTTCTCCGTGAGGGGGACCGCCGAGCCGTGCCGGTGCTGCTCCAGGATCTCGAAGAGCTGCTCCTTGTGCGGCCGGACCTTCCCGATGGGGCAGCGCTTCCACTCGTCGAGCGGCTCGTCACAGTAGCCCATGCGCCGGTCGCCGCACTTGGGCTGGAGCTGGCCGCCCAGCTCGGGCACCGCCCGGACCAGCTCGCGCCGCATGAGCGCCACCATGTGGCGGATCTCCCACTGGGCCCTCCAGCAGAGGCGAAGGTCGGCGATGTGGAGCATCTCGGTGAAGTTGACCATCACCTGGAAGTTGGTGGGCGCGGCGTTGGGGAGCACGAAGCGGGCGTCCTCGGCCGGGATCCCCTTCTCCAGGGCCCGGAAATAGACGCGGGTCACCTCGGCCATGAGCCGGTCGTACTCGTCGGCCAGACCGGCCTTCTCCCAGGTCTTCGGCCGGACGTACTCGAGCCGGTCCTCCTTGAACTTCACGTAACGCTGCGACTGCTGCTCGAAGCTGATGCCGATGCGATGGCGGACGAACTGGTGGGAGAGGGAGCGGGAGACGCCGCTGATGCCGAACCAGAAGACCACCTGCTCGAGGGGCGAGGCGTGGCCGGTCTTCAGCCGCTCCGCGATGAAGCCGCGGATCTTCTCGGGCGAGATGGAACCGTCCTGGATCTCGCCCCAGACCTCACCCGGCGTCTTGGGGCTGTAGCAGGTCCGGTATGCGGCGTAGAGCTTCTGGAGCGGGTCGCGAGCCCAGTCGATGAGGATGACCTCGAGCGCCATGCGCCCCGATAGCATCCCGGGCTGACGCCGGGAAGGGGTCCCTGGTAGGTTGGGGCATGCTCTCGACCCAGGTGCCCCTCGCCCAGGCCCACGATCCGGAGGGCTCGCCCGTGTCGCGCGGACCGGCCCACGAGCCGGAGGCCTTCGTGGGCGAGATCGAACGGGACCTCCTGCGAAGCCTGGCGCGGCTGGGGGAACAGGCCCGGGCGGCCATCACCGACGCCGTTCCGCTCGCCGAGCTGCTGAGCGCCATCCTGCGGGACCAGATCGAGGCGGCCGAGGTGGAGGCGCTCTGGCTGACGGACGAGCCCGACCTGGACCTCCGGCTTGGCCTCGCTCGTCTGGTCGGCGACGAGGCACGCCACTTCTCCATGCTGGCCGACCGGATCCGGGAACTGGGGACCGAGCCGCGCGCCGACCCGCGGATCCGCGCCCATGGTCCACTTTTTCGCTACCTGCGCGGACTGCAGACCCCTGCGGAGCGGCTTGCGGCCGGACTGGCGCGCGAGGCGGTCGCGCGGCTTCGCAACGCCCTCGTCGCCGAGGTCGCGCGCGCCCGCGGTGACGACGCCACGGCCCGGCTCTGCATCGAGGGGGCCGGCGAGGACGAGGTCCGGCACCTCGAGTTCTTCCGTCGCGAGCTCGTGCGCTACGCCTTGACCATCGAGGGGCAGGATGCGGCGCGCCGCGCGATGGCACGCACCGTCCAGCTGGCGGAGGAGGCGACCGATTCCTCCCGGTCCGCCAAGGCCACTCCCGCCGCACCTGCCGAGCCTCCCGCCCCCGGACGTTGAAAGCGAGTCGACCATGGTCCGTGTCTACGAGAAGGCCCCCGACTTCACCGCTCCGACTGCGAGCGGGAAGGGGGAAATGGGAGAGGTGACACTCTCCGCGCTGCGTGGGACGTGGGTGGTGCTCTTCTTCTACCCACTCGACTTCACGTTCGTCTGCCCGACGGAGATCCTCGAGTTCTCCCGGCGGAACCGCGAGTTCGCGGCGCTGGGCGCCCGCGTGCTCGGCTGCTCGGTGGACTCGGTCCACTCCCACAAGGCCTGGATCGAGCACGGCCTCGGTGAGCTCGCCATCCCCCTCGTGTCGGACATCACGAAGCGCATCTCCCGCGACTACGGGGCGCTCCTCGAGGACAAGGGGATCGCGACGCGGGCCACGTTCGTGATCGATCCCGAGGGCGTGGTGCAGTACGCCGCCTTCCACAACACGGCCATCGGGCGCTCGGTGTCCGAGACCCTGCGCGTGCTGGAAGCCCTCCAGACCGGGGAGAAGTGCCCGGTGGAGTGGCGACCCGGCGCGACCACGCTGGGTCGCTAGCGCAGGCGACAGATCACCACATACGAGGCCCGCTCGGGCCCCGTGCAGGATCGTCTCGCGTTCGGCCTTACCGGCCGGCGAGCAGCGAGGCGGCCGGCACGCCGAGCGCCTTGGCCATCTTCTCGATGGTCTCGAGCGGCGGCGAGCGCTGGCCGCGCTCGAGCATCGACACGTAGGAGACGGAGATGCCCACCTTGTCGGCGAGAGCCTTCTGGGAAAGCTTCTTCTTCTCGCGGAGACGGCGGACGTTGGTCGCGAATCGGGTCAGCAGGTTCATAGACTCTACGTGTATCAACTGAACGGAAAAACGGGAGGTGCCATTTGGGTTGCGGCGCGCCTACTCCGGATTGCGGACCGCGACAATCGACATCCACTCGTAGAGCTCATCCGGGTTGCGGTCCCGCCAGGAGCGCCAGGCCCGAACCTCGGGCAGGTACCCGGGGATCCGGCGCCACCGGGCGAGCTCCTGGAGCCTCCCCCTCACCGTCGGTGAGAGCCGTTCCACCTGCGATTCCGAGGCGATGAGGGCTCCGCCCGCCCGGAGCGCCCCCTCCGCCTGGGTTGCGTCCCAGGCCCGCCGGACCGGTCGCCCGGCGGCCAGGGTGAAGAGCCCCGGGGTGGTGTCGTAGACCCAGAGGGGCCGTCCGGCAGCCGCCGGTACCGCCTCCGGGGGGAGGGCCGGCGGGTTGACCCCCGGGATGAACAGCCCCATCAGGAGCGCGAAGGCCACCCCGGCCAGGGCGGCCGAGGGGGCGAGCCGGGAGCGAAAGGCCAGCGCCGACGAGGCGGCGAACGCGAGGGAAGCGGCGGCGAGGGCCAGTGCGGGGACCCCGGGCAGCGGCCACCGCTCCGCCAGGAGCACCCCGACGGCGAGGAGCGCGAGCGTCGTCCCGGTGGCGGCGCGCGCCCATCGCGGCGCGGGCAGTCGCGCCACGAGGAGCATGGCCGGCGGGATGGCGGTGAGTCCGTAATGGGGCCACTTGAGCGAGGGGATCGTGAAGGTGACGAGCACCGACGACATCCATGCGAGCGGGAGGAGCACTCCCGGTTCACGCCAGGTGCGGAGCTGCCGCAGGCTGGCGAGAAGGAGGAAGGTCCACGGAGCCGAGAAGACGAGGAAGCCGACGAGCAGCGTGGCCTCCCCGCGCAACGTCCACGGGTGCATGAACCGGTCGTAGTTCTGCGCGACGACGAAGAAGTCGTAGAAGGCCCGTCCGTGTACCGCGAAGGACGCGACGTACCAGGGCAGGCCTGCGGCGGCCCCGATCAGGAAGGCGCCCACCGTCCAGCGGGAGAGGAGGAGCGGGCGATTCCGCACGACGAGGAACCCACCGGAGAGCAGGAGCACGAGCACCGCGCCCACCGGCCCCTTCACCATGAAGTCCACGGCGGCGCCGGCACCCACGAGCAGCAGCCAGGGGGGCCGGTCCTCCTCCGAGGCGCGCCAGGTCCCGTAGGCGGCGAGCGCGAGTCCGAGCGCCATCGACGAGTCCATCATGGCGAGGCGCGCGTACTTCACCCAGCCGAAGGTGGTGGCGGTGAGGAGCGCCGCAGCCAGTCCCGCCGCGTCCCCGTACATGCGCCGCCCCAGCGCCAGGACGAGGAGCACCACGGCCAGGAAGGCGAGCACCGAGGGGAGGCGCGCCGCGAGGAGGTTCGTCCCGAGGAGCCCGTAGGCCACCCGCTCCGACCAGTAGAAGAGGGGCGGCTTGTACCAGTTGGGCACGTCGTCGAGCGTGGGGGTGAACCACTCCCCCTTGGCCTGCATCTCGGCGCTCGTGCCGAGGTGCCAGGCCTCGTCGGGATGCGTGCCGGACGCGGAGTTGCCGAGCGCCGGGAGGTAGAGGGCGAGGAGCAGGAGGAGCAGGCCGGCGCGGCGCATCCCCGCCAGCATAGTTCAGGCGCGGGGACGCCGGCACGGACGACGTGACCGGGGCGCGGACGGTCGGGCGGGAAATCGGGCCGGATCGTCCCGGGTGCGGGGCGGCAGGCCGCGTGCAATCGACCCCCGCGTGCGCACGGCGGCGAGCGAGGGGCGTGGGTCCCCGGCGTGGAGGGCGACCCCTGCAGCGGTCGCCGTCCCGGCGGGCCGGGGCGGGTTCGCGGAGGCGATCGAGCGGGCGGGGGAGGCGGCGCTCGACGCCGCGGCCACCGACGACGCCGGTCCCCAGCCGGCCGACCCGTCGCCCACCGCCGCGACGGGTCCCTCGGGAACGCCGCTGCTCGCCCGCGCGGTGGAGCGGATCGCGCTGCTCGTCCAGACCGGGGACGCACCGGCGGTGACGGTGCAGCTGGGGCCCAGCCTCGACGTCCGCATCGAGCAGGCGCGGGACGGGGTCGAGGTGGCGCTCCAGGTGGCCCACGGCCTCTCCCCGATGGGCGAGGCCGAGCTTCCGCTGCTCGTGGCGGCGCTCCGTGCACGGGGCGTGAGGGTGAGCCGTGCCGGTGTCCTGGCGCGCCGGCGCGACGGGCGCGCCTCGTTGACGCCGTCCCGGTCGTCCGCTACAAACGGCGCCGACGACGGCACCGTCGCCAAGTGGTAAGGCAAGGGTCTGCAAAACCCTTATTCCCCGGTTCGAATCCGGGCGGTGCCTCCAGCTCTCCCGCGCGCGTCCTGCGCCGGCCCCCCCTCCTCCCGGCTTCTCGGTACCCGGATGTCACATTTCGGGGCCGGGCTCGTCCTTTAAGGGGAGGGAGAAACCATGCCGAAGTCGTTGACCTCGACGGACCAGCGCCTGAACGGCGCCGCGAATGCGCTCCTGCCAGGGGTGGCCGAGCGCCTCCGGGCGGCTCGAGTCGCCGCGGGGCTCACGGGCCGGGACGTGCTGGAGCGGACCGGGGTAGACCCCGGCAACCTCTCCCGGATGGAGCGGAACAAGCGGGTCCCCACCATGGAGGTCCTGGCCCGTCTGGCGTTGCTCTACGGCGTGCCGATGGCCTCGCTGATCGGGCCCGAGAGCGACCCGGCGCCGGAGCCGCTGCTCGGCCCCGACCTCACCCTGGCTGCGTTCCTGGCCCGTTCCGACCCGGACGAGGCCGAGGAGGTGCGTCGCCGCTGGAGTTCGAGCGCCGACCTCCGGCGGAACGGGCGGCGCTTCGCGTACGAGGTCTTCGCGCCCGTCCGGGCCGTGCTGGGTGTCCCGCTGGTCTTGACGGCCGGGCTGGGGCTCGAGACGGCCGGTGAAGACCGGGAGTGCGTTTGCCACCAGCCGCACCACCTCGCGCTCTCGGCCGACGTCGTGCCGGTGGGGATGTGCCTCCCCGTCGCGGTCTCGCTCCTCGCGAAGGGCGTGCGGGCGGGGTCGCTGGACGCGCTCGACGAGGCATCGGTGGAGGGGGACTCGCACCTCCACCTGCTGGCGGCGGCGGAGGGCGCCGTGCCGCGCCGCCTCGTGACGGGTGCCCAGGAGCTCTGCCGCTGGGGTCTCCTCGCCGAGGCGAGCCGGAAGCTCATCCCATAGCCTCCTCTTCCTGGATGCCGTCCCTTGCCCTTTTTGGGGCGTGCGGTGAAGGTATCGGCCGCCCCCGCCACCCAGGGAACGGGAGGCGAGGAGCGGATGGCCAGCTGCGAAGAGTTCCAGGTAGCCATCGAGAAGCGGTTGCACGGTGCGCTCGGCGAGGCCGAGCGGGCGCCGCTCGACGAGCACCTCGCCCGATGCGAGCGCTGCCAGGCCTACGAGGCCACGGCGCGCGGAGCGGAGGCGGTCATGGAAGCCCAGGCCAGGGAAGCGGTCGCGCAGGCCGACTGGGAACGCGTGGAGCGGGGGATCCGGGGCGGGGTCCACGCGTCGGTCCGGATGCTGGCCACGCAGGTCTTCTTCGCGGCATGGGTGGCGGGCATGGTGTGGCTCTCCACCCCCGCTCCGCTGAGGGGCGAGCGGCTCCTCCGGACGATGCCGTCCATGGTCGTCCTCGTCGTCCTCGTGGCCTTCGTGGCCGCCTACTCGGGGCGCCGGCTCACCGCCCTCGTCGACCGGGGCGAGATGCTCGAGACCTGGCGCCAGCTGGTGCTGGCCAACCTCCTGTGGGCGAGGCGGATGCAGTGGGCGACCGCCGCCGTGGTGGCCTTCCTCCTCTACAAGGCGTTCGCCGGACGCGCGACGACGTTCGACCCCACGGTCTTCTACGGCGGACTCGCGGTGCCGGTGGCCGGGGTCTGGTTCTACCTGCGTCGGGTGAAGCTCCCTCGCGTCGCGCGAGAGGCCCGCGATCTGGGGCTCACGGACGAGGCTCGCCGGTAGTGTCCGCGCGGCCTCCCCTGCTCTCCTCCGCGGAGGAGGCCGAGATCCTGGCCGGCGTGAAGGCCGGGGGAGCCGCGCGCCGCGCCGCCTCCGAGCGGCTGTGCCGTGCCCTGGGGGAGCCGCTCCTCGCGCTCTGCCTGCACCTGACGGGGCGGCGCGCCGACGCGGAGGACGCGACGCAGGAGGCGCTCGTGGCGGTGGACCGGGGACTGCCCTCCTTCCGAGGAGAGGCGCGCCTCGGCACCTGGGCCTACCGCATCGCGCTCCGGGCCGCCCTGCACGTCCGGGCCCGCCGGCGCGACGGAGAGCCGCTCGACCCCGAGCCCCGCGGGTTGGCCGCGGCGATGGCCCGCCTTCCCGCCGAGCCCCGCGCCGTGCTCTCCCTCTTCGCGGTCGAGGGGCTCTCCCACGCGGAGATCGCCGCCATCCTCGGGGTGCCGGAGGGAACCGTCTGGCCGCGTCTCCACGCCGCCCGGCGCCTCCTCGTCGAGTCGCTCGGGAAGAAGTAGTCTCCCGGCGTGTCCGACGAGTGCCAGTACTGCGGGGCCGACATCGAGGGCTCGCCCCCGGTTCGCGAGACGGGCTGGCTCTACGGCATCGAGTGCCGGCGCTGCCCGCCGGAGCGGCGACGGTCGATCCTGCTGCCGCGACCCGGGCCGGTCGACCGGCTCGAGTGCCCGGACTGCGGAGTGGAGATCGCGCCCGCGGGAGCTCACGAGGACGTGCTCGTGGTGAAGGAGATGACCTTCGTCATCTGCCCGGCGTGCGGGGAGCGCTGCGACGTCTACGCGGTGCGGAAGCTGCG
Organism: uncultured Anaeromyxobacter sp.; assembly: GCA_903855945.1. Taxonomy (GTDB): domain Bacteria; phylum Myxococcota; class Myxococcia; order Myxococcales; family Anaeromyxobacteraceae; genus CAIOAK01. Next base: position 10,460 of record CAIOAK010000006.1, on the reverse strand, counting down.
GGACGTGTCGGGCGGGACGATGTGAGGGCTGAAACTCAAGCAGGCGTGAGTTCGTCCGACGAACTGGATCTGATCCACCCCACCTCGCGGTACCAGTCGGCCGAGCGCTGCACCGACTCCCGCAGCCCCACCCGCGCCTCGAACCCCAGCATCCGGCGCGCCTTGCCCGGGTCGCACACCCATCCGGGCGCCAGCACCTGCTCGGCGAGCTTCCGGTTGATCGGCAGGTGGCGCCGCAGCAGCCGGCTCGCCACGTCGGCGACGGAGCCCACGCCCCGCAGCACCGCGGGCGGCACGTTCACCTCCCGCGTCTCCACTCCGAGCGCCCGGGCCACCTCGCGCTGCAGCCCGGCGAGGCTGGTCGTCTCCGGCGACGCGAGGAAGAATGCCTGCCCCACCGCCTCGGGCCGCACCGCCAGGAGCACCATCCCCCGGGCGCAGTCCCCGACGTCCACCCAGGAGAGCGGCCGCTCCTCCCGCCCGAACGCGAGGCGGATCCCCCTGGCGGCGATGCGGAAGAACAGCAGATTCTCCCGGTCCCCCGGCCCGATGATGCGCGGCGGGCGCGCCACGGTCACCGGCAGGCGATCGCCGAAGGAGAGGGCGATCCGCTCCGCCTCCGCCTTCGACTCCCCGTACCACTCCCGCGGCGCGAAGGGCTCCTCCTCCCGGCGCGGCGTGCGCGACGGGCCCGATGCGGCGAGCGACCCCGCGAGCACGAAGCGGGAGAGCCCCGGCGCGTGGGCCAGGCAGGCCTCGAGGAGCAGCCTCGTCCCCCCGGCATTCACCCGGAGGAAATCGTCCCGGTGCGGCGCCCGCCGGATGCCGGCCAGGTGGAAGACCAGGTCGCAGCCGCGCACGGCGTCGGGGAGCGTCGCCGCGTCGGAGACGTCGCCGTGGAACACCTCGGCGCCCAGTTCCGCGAGGCCCCCCGGGTCGCCCCCGGGGCGCACCAGCGCGCGCACCGGTCGCCCCTCCGCCCGGAGCTGCCGCACCAGCCAGGTACCCAGGAACCCGTTCGCACCCGTGACGAGCGCACGCATGGGACAAGCCTTATCATGCCGCGCATGACGACCGTCCGCGCCACCTGCCCCTTCGACTGCCCGGATGCGTGCGGGCTCCTGGTGGACGTGGAAGGCGACCGGGTCTTGAAGGTGAGGGGCGATCCCGACCACCCCTACAGCCAGGGTTCGCTCTGCCCCAAGGTGAACGGCTACGAGCGGAGCGTCCACGCGCCGGGCCGGCTGCTCGGCCCCATGATCCGCACCGGCCTCAAGGGGGAGGGGAAGTTCCGCCCGGTCTCCTGGGAGGAGGCCCTCTCCACCGTGGCCGGTCGCCTGAGGGAGATCGCCGCGACGCACGGTCCGGAATCCATCCTTCCCTACTCCTACGCCGGGACGATGGGGCTCGTGCAGCGAAACGCCAGCCACGCCTTCTTCCACGCCATCGGAGCCTCCCGCCTCGACCGGACCATCTGCTCGCCCGCCAAGGGAGCCGGCTGGAAGGCGGTGATGGGGGACACGCTCGCCCCGCATCCCGACGAGGTGCTCGAGGGCGACCTCGTCCTGGTCTGGGGCTTGAACGCCGTGGCCACGAGCATCCACTTCGCGCAGCGCGTGAAGGAGGCGCGGCGGCGCGGCGCGGAGGCCTGGGTGATCGAGACCTACCGCACCCCCACCGCCGACCTGGCCGACAGGGTCCTCCTCACCCGCCCCGGGAGCGACGGGGCGCTGGCCCTGGGCATCGCCCACGTGCTCTTCCGCGACGGCCTCGTCGAGCTGCCCTTCCTCCGCGACCACGTGGAGGGCTGGGAGCGCTGGCGCGACGAGGTCCTCCCGGAGTGCACCCCGGCCTGGACGGCCGGCAAGACCGGCATCGACGCCGCCGCAGTGGAGGAGCTGGCCCGCCGCTACGCCGCGGCCCGGGCCCCCTTCATCCGGCTGGGGAGCGGCCTCTCCCGCTACGGCAACGGCGCCATGAACGTGCGCTGCATCACCTGCCTGCCCGCGCTCGTGGGGGCCTGGGCGAAGCCGGGCGGAGGACTGCTCGGCTCCACGGGCGGGAGCGGCGCCTTCGACGCCACCCTCGTCACCCGCGAGGACCTGCAGCCCCGCCCCACCCGGATCGTCAACATGAACCAGCTCGGGCACGCGCTCACCGAGCTCGACGCCCCGCGGGTGATGGCCCTCTTCGTCCACACCTCCAACCCGGCCGCGGTGACCCCCGACCAGGAGAAGGTGCTCGCCGGCCTCGGCCGGGAGGACCTCTTCACGGTGGTCCACGAGCGCTACCTCACCGACACCGCCCGGTACGCCGACGTGCTGCTCCCGGCCACCACCGCGCTGGAGCACGACGACCTCTACGCCTCCTACGGGCAGTACGTGATCCAGCGGGTCGCTCCGGCGATCCCGCCGGTGGGGGAGTCCCGGTCCAACTGGGACCTCTTCCGGCGCCTGGCCGGGGCCATGGGGGTCGATCACCCGTTCTTCCGCCAGACCTCGCGCGACCTGGTGGACGCGCTGCTCGCGAAGCCCTCGCCGCTGCGCGCCGGAATCGACGGCGCGGCCCTCGCCGAGGGGAGGGGGGTCGAGCTCACGCTGCCGCCCGGCGCGAAGAGCACCTTCCGCACCCCGTCCGGGAAGATCGAGATCGAGAACCCGCGCCACCGCCACCCGCTGCCGCGCTGGCTGCCCACCCACGAGGAGGACGGGGAGCTGCCCTTCCGCCTCGTGACCGGCGCCACGGTCTGGGCGCTCAACTCCTCCTTCCGGGAGCGGTCCGAGCTGAGGGACCGGGAGGGTCAGATTTCACTGTTAGTGAATCCGGCCGACGCCGCCGAGCGCGGCCTCCGCGGCCCGCGGGTGGTGGCCTGGAACGGGCTGGGGCAGGCGACCTTCGCCCTGCAGGTGACCGACCGGACCCCTCCCGGGGTGGTGGTGGCCGAGGGCGTCCCCTGGCTCTCCCACGTGCGCGGCGGACGCACGGTGAACGCGCTCACCTCCCAGCGGCTCACCGACGACGCCGGCGGGAGCACCTTCTACGACAACCGCGTGGACCTCCGGCCGGAGGCCTGAAAGGGCCCCACCGACGCGGCTGACAGCCCCGGTGGCTTGCGATATAAGCGGACCCCCCATCTCTCCAAGGAGACCCCGCGTGGCCAATCCCGTGATCGATGCGTACCTGAAGCACGTGGAGGAGCGGAAGGGTCAGGGAATCCCCCCCCGCCAGCTCGACCCGGAGCAGACCCGGGAGGTCGTGAAGCTCCTCCAGAAGCCGCCCAAGGGGCAGGAGGCCTTCCTTCTCGAACTCCTGCGCGACCGCGTCTCCCCCGGCGTGGACCCCGCCGCCGAGGTGAAGGCCGCCTTCCTCGCCGAGGTGGTCACCGGCAAGCTGAAGTCGCCGGTCATCACCAGGAAGGACGCCGTCTTCATGCTGGGCACCATGGGCGGCGGCTACAACGTCCCGCCGCTCGTCGCGTCCCTGAAGGTGAAGGGGCTGTCCGAGGACGCCGCCAAGGCGCTGTCCGGCCTCACCTACGTCTACGACGCGTTCGACGACGTGGCCGCGCTCGCCAAGGCCAAGAACGCCGACGCGAAGCGGGTGCTCGAGTCGTGGGCGGCCTCCGAGTGGTTCACCTCGAAGCCCGGCATCCCCGACACCGTGAAGGTGAAGGTCTTCAAGGTGGACGGCGAGATCAACACCGACGACTTCTCCCCCGCCGGCGACGCCTCCACGCGCCCCGACATCCCGCTCCACGCGCTCGCCATGGGCAAGACCCGCTTCCCGGGCGGCCTGAAGGCCATCGCCGACTTCCGCAAGGAGGGCTTCCAGGTCGCCTTCGTGGGCGACGTGGTGGGCACCGGATCGTCGCGCAAGTCGGCCATCAACTCGGTCCTCTGGGCCATCGGCGACGACATCCCCTACGTGCCCAACAAGCGGCGCGGCGGGGTGGTCATCGGCGGCGTCATCGCCCCGATCTTCTTCAACACCGCCGAGGACTCGGGCGCCCTGCCCATCAAGACCGACGTCTCCAGGCTCAAGACCGGCGACGTGGTCATCATCGACACGAAGAAGGGGGAGATCCGCTCCGAGTCGGGCGAGGTCCTCACCACCTTCAAGCTCCAGCCCGAGAACGTCGGCGACGAATTCCGCGCCGGTGGCCGCATCCCGCTCATCATCGGCCGTGCGCTGACCGACCGGGCCCGCAAGGCGCTCAAGCTGGGGGCCAGCACCACCTTCGTGGTGAAGAAGAACCCCTCGCCGAAGAAGGGGCAGGGCTACTCGCTCGCACAGAAGATGGTGGGCAAGGCCTGCGGCCTGCCGGGCGTCCTCCCCGGCTGGTACGTCGAGCCGAGGATGACCACCGTGGGCAGCCAGGACACCACCGGCCCCATGACCGCCGACGAGCTGAAGGAGCTCGCCTGCCTCCGGTTCCAGGCGCCCATGTACATGCAGTCCTTCTGTCACACCGCGGCCTATCCCAAGGCGGCCGACGTCAAGATGCACAAGACGCTGCCGTCCTTCGTGGGAGACCGCGGCGGCGTCTCGCTCCGCCCGGGCGACGGCGTCATCCACAGCTGGCTCAACCGGCTGCTGCTCCCCGACACGGTGGGCACCGGCGGCGACAGCCACACCCGGTTCCCCATCGGCATCAGCTTCCCGGCCGGTTCGGGCCTGGTGGCCTTCGCGGGCGCGCTCGGCTTCATGCCGCTCGACGTGCCGGAGAGCGTGCTCGTCCGCTTCAAGGGCAAGCTCAAGCCCGGCATCACGCTCCGTGACGTGGTGAACGCCATCCCCTACTGGGCCATCCAGAAGGGGCTGCTCACCGTGCCGAAGAAGGGGAAGAAGAACATCTTCAACGGCCGCATCCTGGAGATGGAAGGGCTGCCCGACCTCACCGTGGAGCAGGCCTTCGAGCTCACCGACGCCGCTGCCGAGCGCAGCGCCGCCGCCGCCGCCGTGGCCCTGTCGGAGAAGACCGTCGCCACCTACCTGCGCTCCAACGTGGCGCTCATGAAGAAGATGATCGCCGACGGGTACCAGGACGCGAAGACCCTGGCCGGCCGCATCGCCGCCGCCGAGAAGTGGCTGAAGAAGCCGGAGCTCCTCAAGGCCGACAAGAACGCCGAGTACGCCGCGGTGATCGACATCGACCTGGCCCAGATCACCGAGCCCATCCTGGCCTGCCCGAACGATCCCGACGACGTGAAGCTCCTCTCCGACGTCGCCAACACCAAGATCGACGACGTCTTCCTCGGGTCGTGCATGACGAACATCGGCCACTTCCGCGCCGCCGGCGAGATCTGGAAGGGGCAGAAGTTCAACCCGGCCGTCCGCACCTGGATCTGCCCGCCCACCCGGATGGACCAGCAGGAGCTGCGCGACGAGGCCTACTTCACCGTGTTCAGCCAGATCGGCGCCCGCATCGAGACCGCGGGCTGCTCCCTCTGCATGGGCAACCAGGCCCGCGTCCCGGGCGCGACCACGGTCTTCTCCACCTCGACCCGAAACTTCGACGACCGCATGGGCGACGGCTCCAAGGTCTTCCTGGGCTCGGCCGAGCTGGGCGCCGTGGCCTCCAACCTGGGGCGGCTACCCACCAAGGAGGAGTACTTCGCGGCCTACAACGAGAAGATCGCTCCCAAGGCGGAGAAGGTCTACCGGTACCTCCAGTTCGACGAGCTGGCCGATTACAAGCCGGCCGACAAGAAGGGTCTCCGCGTCGTCAGCTAGTTCGGGCGCGAACGGTTGAACCGGCGGGCCGCTCCTTCGACGGGGCGGCCCGTCGTGGTATCAGCCATCCATGCCCCGCGTGGACGCCATCGAGATCGTCGAGGACTTCACCGCATCCGCCCGCTGCGACGAGGGATTCCTGCACGTTCGCCGGTACCGGGCCAGGAACCGGCGCGCCGACGGCTCGCTCTCCGGCACCTACCGCATCGACGTCCTCGACCGGCCGTCCCTCGACGCCGTGGCGGTCTGCCTGTGGGCCCGGACCCCGCGCGGTATCGAGGTGCTCCTCCGGCGCCAGCTCCGCCCCGCGGTGCTCTTCCGGCGCGGCAAGGTCCGGGCGCTGCCCGAGCCGGAGCCGCTCCTCTACGAGGAGATCGTGGCGGGCCTGCTGGAGCCCGGCGAGCGGGGGATCGAGGCACTGCAGCGGCGCGGCGCCGACGAGGCGCGGGAGGAGGCGGGCGTGGACCTCGACCCGGCCCGGCTGCGGCCGCTCGGCGCGGCGTTCTACACGCTGCCCGGAATCGTCTCGGAGAAGATCCACCTGCTCGAGGCCGAGGTGGCGCGCGGCGAGTTCACGGGGGAGCACGACGCGCCGCAGGAGGGGGACGGCTCGCCGCTCGAGGAGGGGGCCACGCTCGTGTGGCGCCCCATCGACGAGGCGGTGGCGGCCTGCGAGTCGGGCGTGATCGAGGACGCGAAGTCGGAGCTGGCCTTCCGGCGACTGCGGGACCGGCTGCAAACATAGCTCCACCCCAAACCGCCGGAGAGATCATGGCACCGAAAAAGCGCAGTCGGCCGACTCCCGGACGGCAGGGGTCCAAACGTGGACCCGCCACCCGCATCGAGCGGGACACGCTCGGCGAGGTCCGCGTTCCGGCCGCTGCGCTCTGGGGTGCGCAGACGGCGCGGGCGGTGGAGAACTTCCCCATCTCGGCGCTGCGCGAACCGCGGGCGCTCATCGACGCCGTGGTCCGCATCAAGATCGCGGCGGCGCGGGTGAACGCCCGGCTGGGGCTTCTCCCGCGCCCGAAGGCGCGCGCCATCGAGGCCGCCGGTCGGGAAGTGCTGGCCGGGCGATGGGACGGGCAGTTCGTGGTGGATGCCTACCAGGCCGGCGCCGGGACGTCGTTCCACATGAACGTGAACGAGGTGCTGGCGAACCGCGCCGCCGAGATCCGGGGCGGACGACGCGGCGATCGGTCGGTCGATCCCAACGACGACGTCAACATGGCCCAGTCCACGAACGACGTCATCCCCACCGCGATGCGTCTCGCGGCGCTCGCGACGGCGCCGGCCGCGGTGGAGGCGCTCACGGAGCTGGCCGCCACCTTCGAGAAGAAGGCCCGCGCCTGGGACGGGATCGTCAAGTCGGGGCGGACCCACCTCATGGACGCCACCCCCATCCGGCTCGGCCAGGAGGTGTCCGGGTGGGCGGCGGCCCTGCGCGCCGCGGCGGCCCGGGTGAACGACGCGCTCCCCGAGCTCGCCGCGCTGGGCATCGGCGGCACCGCCGTCGGTACCGGCGTGAACGCCCACCGGCGCTACCAGGAACTGGTGGTGAAGGAGCTCTCCCGCCTCTGCAAGATCCCGCTCTTCCCGGCGCCGAACCCCTTCTACGCGATGCAGTCGCTGGCCCCGTTCGCGGCGCTCTCCGGGGCGCTGCGGGTGGCCGCCATCGAGCTCATCCGCATCGGAGGGGACGTGCGGCTCCTCGCCTCGGGGCCCGGGACCGGGCTCGCCGAGCTGCGCCTGCCGGCGGTCCAGCCCGGTTCCTCCATCATGCCCGGGAAGGTGAACCCGTCCATGGCGGAGATGCTCGCCATGGTCGGCCACCAGGTGATCGGGCTCGACGAGGCCATCGCCTGGGCGTCGGCATCCGGGCAGCTGGAGCTGAACGTCACCATGCCGCTCGTCGCCTGGAACCTCCTCCACGAGATCGAGATCCTGACGAACGGCGTCCGGGCCTTCGACCGGCGCCTGGCCCGCGGGCTCGAGGCCGATCCCGAACGGGCCCGGTTCTACGCCGAGCGCACCGTGAGCCTCGCCACCGCGCTCGCGCCCCGCATCGGCTACGAGGCGGCCGCGGCCATCGTGAAGGAGTCGCTCCGGAGCGGGCGCTCCATCGCGGACCTGGCCGTGGAGATGGCCGGGATCGCCCCCGGGGAGGCCCGTCGGCTTCTCGACCCGGCCCGGCTCACGCGCCCCGGCCGCGCTTGACAGCGCCCGCTACTTCCCCGCCGTTGTAGGATGGCCCCTCCGATGCCCGTTCCCCGCTTCGCCGCGATGCTCCTCCTCGGCGCCCTGGCGCTACCCGCCCAGGCCGGCCCGAAGGGCACGGTCACGGGGATCCTGCGCTACAAGGGATGCCTGACCGGCGTCCCCGGGGCCCGGGTTATGGTCATCGGGCGGGAGAAGCAGGTCACCAGCGACACCGGCGGGCGCTTCCTCCTCGAGCTGCCCACGGGAAAATACTCCTTCGTCATCCGCGGGCCGAAGCTCGTGCCCGACCAGCGGGTCGATGATGTCACGGTCACCGCCGGTGTGATGAAGGACCTGGGGATCGTCGAGGTCTGGGCCGACGAGCGACCGGCGCTCTGCGTGCCCGACGCCGCCTCCGCCGCGGCCACCGGCGACATCGAGCCCACCGTCGCCGCTGCGCCCGATCTACCGGCGGTGGACCTGCCCGGGACCGCGGTGACCGCCGCCGCCGGTGCCGTCTCGCCGCAGGTGCTGGTCCGCGGCTCCCCCGGTTCGGGACCGGGCCAGTTCGGTCTGCAGGGAAACCCGGCGCGCGACGACGAGGACGCGCTCGGACCGCCCAGCTTCGCGGTGGCCCCCACCGGCGCGCTGCTCGTCCTCGACGTCCTGAACGGGCGCATCCAGCGCTTCGACCTCCGGGGGAAGCCGGCCGGCTCCTTCCCCGTACTGCGCGGCACCTCCGATCCGGTGTTCGAGCAGGACCTGGCCGTGGGCGATGACGGCTCCATCCTGGTGCTCACCGAAGGGGAGAGCCCGGCGCTCACCCAGTACGACCCCTCGGGGAAGGTGATCCTGTCCGGGGCGCTGTCCCCCTCCTTCAAGGGCGTGGACCAGATCCTCTCGGTGAAGGGGCGCCCGGTCTTCCTCATGCTGAATGGTCAGTCGGTGCGGGCCGAGCTCGGATGGGGTGGGATCCGGGCCGAGGGAACGCGCCCCGGCCTGCCCGCCGGCGACGTCTACGTGCAGGCCGAGCGGGCCGGTCGATGGGGCGCGCTCGTCCGGTTCGCGGCGGCCGACGGGCGTGTTCGACGGACGGTGAACCTGCGATCGGCCATCCCCATCTCCCGGGTCCGGCTGGTGGGGGTGAACCGGCGCGGCGACGTGGTGCTGGCCGTGGACCGGCACGACGGCAGCGACGACGAGGCCACCCGGGCCGAGATCCTGCTCCTCTCCCTCACGCCGCACGGGCAGATCGCCGGGTCGCTGGTGGTGCCCCCGGGAGACCGGCGCTGGCTCTTCCGGGAATTCGCGCTCGCCCCGGACGGCGCCGTGGTCCAGATGCAGTCCGACCTGGCCGAGGTCCGGCTGGTGCGCTGGCCGCTCCCGTCCTCCCCCCGGGACGCGGTGGCGGGCGAGGGGCTGGTTCGCGGACGTGTCCTCGACGGCGGGCGCCCGGCAGCCGGCGCCTCGGTGAGCGTGGGCAAGGGCTTTCGCGCACCCCCCGCGGGGGCCGATGGGTCGTTCGAGCTTCGGCTACCTCCGGGGACGTGGACGATCGCCTTCCGCAAGGCCGGCGCGAACGGCCCGACCGATCCCCCTCCCGCCGAGCTCAAGGTGAACGTGAACGTGGGATCCACCGTCGACGTCGGCACGGTGCAACTGGCGGTACCCCGATGAGGTCCTGACGTGGCGGCCACCCTCCAGTACTTCATGCTCCCCGAGGACGAGCGGGCCCTTTTCCGGATCCTCGCCCGGAAGGAGCTCACCCTCTTCCCCGAGACCTTTCCTCCCGGCACGGAGGGGATCCCCGTGGACGAGAAGACGGTCGAGCGGCTCGACCTCCAGGCCTACTACCTGGCCGCGGAGCGACTCGGGCCGGTCATCGTCCGCACGCTCGCCCGGGGACGGGACAGGGGGATGCTCGAGATCGAGGAGATCCCCTCGCCGGTCTACCACTACGAGCGCTCCCTCCCGAACGAGAAGGGGGAGCTCGTGGGGGGGCGGCTCTGGGGCGAGCTGGACGTGGACGACTCCCCGGGCAGCCGTATCGGGAAGCCCGCGGCACTCAAGGTGATCTTCGAGGAGGTGAACCAGTTCTTCCGGAAGTCCTGGCGGCGCAGCGACCCCAAGGGCTGGTGGGTCGGGCCCGCCGCCGGGGCGGCCGTGAAGGGGGGGCGGCTCGTCCTCCGCGAGCCTGGGCACAAGGGCAGGACCTACGGGGTCTGGCGGTAGTCGGAGGCGCTTGACCTCGGGCTCGCCAGCGGCTACAAACCGCCCCTCGCGGACCCTACGAGCGGCTCGGTGGGGGATCGTCTAACGGCAGGACGCATGCCTCTGGAGCATGCTATCTAGGTTCGAATCCTAGTCCCCCAGCCAACTTGCACCGGGTTGAATTCCAGGCAACCCGAACGGTAGGGAAAGCAGCACGCAGCGTGCAGCACAGGGGTTTTCTGGCCCCTTCGTCTAGCGGTTAGGACGTCGGCCTCTCACGCCGAAAACATGGGTTCAAGTCCCGTAGGGGTCACCAG
>CAIOAK010000005.1 GCA_903855945.1 uncultured Anaeromyxobacter sp. | reverse complement strand
GCGCCGCTTCGCCCCAGCGTGCGAGTAGCACGGGGAGTGAAGCAGGGTCGATTCCGCGGCGGGCGAGTGCACTGTGCATACGTTCAGAGGATCGCATGTACCCCTGACATTCCGCGACGGCCAGTCGATGCGCCGTATCTGACGACGTCGAGGAGGCCGCCGCCTACTCCCTGAACTCGACTCCCCGCCCCATCGACCTCGATCCCGACCCTGGCGATGTCGTTCATCCCCGGTACCAGGGCAGGTTGTCGCCGCGTCGCACGACCATGTCCCCGGTGAGCCCGGCGATCGGGACGAAGGTGGCTTCCCCCAGCCCGAACCGCGCCGTGGATGCGAGGAAGGAATCCCGGCGAGCCCCGTGAGATAGGCGTGGCGCAGGGTCTGGATTCGCACGCCCCGGCTCACGTCCAGGAGGACGACCGCCAGATCGGCCGTGGACGCCGCCGTCACCATGTTCCGGGTGAACTCCTCGTCGCGGCGGGCTCCACCGATGCAGGCGTCGAAGCCGTGCTGGGCGATGGTGCCGAGGGCCTCGCTCAGGAACAGGAACACGCCCAGCATCGGCAGGTAGGTCGTGTCGGCCACCGAGACGCGATCCGGCTCCTCCGCGGCCGTCCCGCCCCTCGTTCCCCTCGAACACCCGCCCCACCACCACCAGCGCGTACGCGATCACCGGCACGTAGGCCGCGAACCCGAAGGCGATGGGGACGGTCAGGAGGACGAAGCTCGGGATCTTCCACATGCGATGACGTAGCCCTGGCAGGCGTGACGACCTGATGCTTCCAGTGGCGGAGTTGCGGGCGGTGCTTCGGATCACCCCCGCCGCGGCTCAGGGACTCGCCAGGTACCACTCCGCCGCGCGCGCGAGCCCCTCCGCCACCTTCACGGTCGGCTCATAGCCAAGGAGCCGTCTCGCCCTCGAGATGTCGGCGAGGGAGTGGCGCACGTCTCCGGCGCGCTCGTCGCGATGCGCCGGATGGGCGTTAGCCGCCCCCGGCCGTAGGAGGGCTACCTGCGTCCGGATGGCTTCGAACAACTCGAGCAGCGTGGTTCGATCGCCGACCGCGACGTTGTAGACCTTCCCGATGGCCTCCGCGCGGTCCGTTGTTGCGGCGAGCAGGTTCGCCTGGACCACGTTCTCGACGAAGCAGAAGTCGCGGCTCGTCGTACCGTCGCCGTTGACGAACACCGTGCTCCCTTGCAGCAGGCTCTGGAACCAAACGGGGATCACCGCTGCATACGGACCGCTCGGGTCCTGCCGGGGACCGAACACGTTGAAGTATCGCAGCCCCAGCAACTCCATCCCGTAAGCCAGCCCGAACGCGTGGGCATACAACTCGTTCGAGTACTTGCTCACGGCGTATGGGGAGAGTTGCCGCCCGATGAGGTCCTCCTCCTTTGGGAGGCCAGGATGGTCCCCGTAAACCGAGCTTGAACTCGCATAGACCACCCTACGAATCCCGTGCTCCCGGGCCGCCCATAGGACGTTCAGGAATCCTGTCACGTTGGTGGCGTGAGTCGTGAGCGGGTCGAGGATGGAGCGAGGAACGGATCCCAGGGCCGCCTGGTGGAGGATGACATCCGATCCCTGCGCCGCGGCCCGGCAGGCATCCAGGCTGCGGATGTCCCCGTCGATGACCTCCAGAGATTCACCGTGAACTTTCGCAGCAATTTCCAGGTTTGTCCGGCGACCCGTCTCGAAGTTGTCCAGGACGCGAACCCGTTGCCCCAGGGTGAGCAACCTATCCACGAGGTGGGACCCGATGAATCCGGCGCCCCCGGTGACGAGCCAGGTCCTCCGTCCGGAGGCGATGCCGGAAATCCTGGCGTCCACGTTCGGCACGCTAGGCCTTCACGACGCGCGGCCCGCCACCCGCTGGGAAGAGAGGTGCCAGGAGATTTCGCGTGTCGATGACAACCTTTGCGTCCCGGAAGAGCGACGCGTCCTTGAACAACTCGTGGGCGGTCGCGACGAGAAGCGCATCGTACGTCGCGAACGTCTCCGCGGTGCACGGTACCGACGACAGTTCCAGGTCTACCTTCCTGCCTTTTCGCGCCACCGGGAAGATGGGGTCGCAGTAGTCGACCTTCGCGCCCGCCTCCTGCAGGTGCTCGATGATCTCGTACGACGGTGACTCCCGGTCATCATCGATATTGGCCTTGTAGGCGAGGCCGAGCACGAGGACCTTCGATCCCCGAACCGGCTTCGCGTCGTCGTTCAGCGCCTCGGCGATCTTCCCCACCACCCAGCGCGGCATGCTGGTGTTGATCTCGCCGGCGAGTTCCACGAAGCGGGCCCACTGCCCGTGCTCGGCGGCCTTCCACGACAGGTAGAACGGGTCGAGCGGGATGCAGTGGCCACCCAGGCCGGGGCCCGGGTAGAAAGGCATGAAGCCGAAGGGCTTGGTCTTGGCCGCCTCGATGACCTCCCAGATGTCGATGTCCATCCGGTCGAAGACGGTCTTGAGCTCGTTCACGAGCGCGATGTTCACCGAGCGGAAAACGTTCTCGAGGAGCTTCGCAGACTCGGCCACCCGCGCGCTCGACACCGGCACCACCTTGGCGACGCCGGTCTGGTAGAGGGCCACGGCGAGCTCGGTCGAGGCGGCGTCCACGCCGCCCACGATCTTGGCGGTGGTCCTGGTGTCGAAGTCCTTCCGCCCCGGGTCTTCACGCTCCGGCGAGAAGGCGAGGAAGAAGTCGGGGCCGCAGCGGAGGCCGCTTGCCTCCAGGATCGGCCGGAGCTCGTCGTCGGTGGTGCCCGGGTAGGTGGTCGATTCCAGGATGACGAGTTGCCCCTTGCGGAGACGCTTGGCGATCTCCCGCCCGGTGGCGTGGATGTACGAGTTGTCCGGTTCGCGGTGCTTGCCGAGCGGCGTGGGGACGCAGATGGCGATGGCGTCGCAGTCGCGAAGCCCGTCGAAGTCGGTCGTGGCCTTGTACCGCCCGCTCTTCACCGCCGCGGCGACCCGCTCGGCCCCGATGTGCTTGATGAACGACTCCCCCTTGCCGAGCGCTTTCACCTTCCGGGGATCGACGTCGAAGCCCGTGACCTCGAACCCAGCCTCGTGGAAGAGGAGGGCCAGAGGAAGGCCGACGTAACCCTGGCCGATGATTCCGATGCGCGCCGCGCGGGACTGGATCCGGGAGAGGAGGTCGTTTTTCATGAGGGGAGGCGATTGTAGACGATTCCCTGGTCTGCTCCACGACCTCGGAGGGCTGCTGGTGGCGTCCGCTGGAAGTCGAAGTTACGATGACTACCCGTGGCTCCCCGCATTCCCATCGACACGCGACGTATCGCCGAGTTCTGCCAGCGCAATCACGTGCGCCGTCTGGCTCTGTTTGGCTCGGTCCTCCGGGACGATTTCTCTCCCGGGAGCGACGTGGACATCCTCGTGGAGTTCGAGGACGGGCACGTTCCCGGCCTCGCGTTCTTCTCGATGGAGTCGGAACTCTCGGGGATCCTGGGCCGGAAGGTGGATCGGAACACCGCTGGCTTCCTGAGCCGGTACTTCCGGGATCGGGTCCTGGCCGAGGCCGAGAACCAGTATGTCGCGGCGTGAAGACGTCATCCGGCTGCGGCACGTCATGGACGCCGCACGCAAGGCGATCGCTCTGACGGCCAGGGGAAACGCGAGCAGAGATCGATGCCGATGAGATTGGCCAGTTGGCCCTCGCCCGATTGCTGGAAATCGTAGGCGAGGCCGATCGACATCGAGGTACTGCTCGACATCGTCGCGAAGGACCTTCCGCGGCTGATCGCGAGGGTAGAGCCGCTGCTGAAGTCATGACGTAGGCGAAGCGGGGCCTGGCACCAGCCCCGCCAGGGCAGGGTGGGGCGCTCCTGCGCGACACGAAGCCGAGGAGCCGATTGTGGACGATCGGGCTGCACGGTCGCGCGTTACGTCGGACGCTCGGGAAACAGCCCCGGCATGAGCCTGGGTGCGAGCGTCGCGGGGAACGCGATCTTCAACGGGGCGCGTGGTCCATCCGAGGCGATGATCCCGAGTTCGGACAGGGCCGCGACCGTGCGGCGCGCATGGCGATCGCCCGTACCGACGAGACCTGCGACCTCTGCGCGGGGGAGCTCGCCTCGATACAGGATCGCCGAGAGAACCTGCCCGGCTCTCGGCGCCAGATTGCCGACCGCCACCTCTTCCTCCGCCCACATCAGGATTCGTGCCCGGAGCCGATCGGGCTCGACCAGGGATTCCATGAAGGCCACTTGATCGATGCAGGTCTCGAGGAAGAAGCGCGTGAAGTCTGCCAGCGCCTCCTCGCCAAGTGCTCCGCGCCCGTCCAGGTCGCTCCGCCGAGGCAGGTCGCATCGCGCGAGGTGCTCCTTGTACGGAGCCACGTTCCGCGCGAGGCCGCGTGCAACCGACCAGATGCCACCCGTATCCAGGGCGTCGAGCAACATGGCATGCGAGATGAGGCGTGCGACGCGCCCGTTTCCGTCCAGGAAGGGGTGGATCCACAGCAGCCGATGGTGGGCCGCGGCGATCCCGATCACGCCGTCGGTCCGACCGCTCGAGCGATACACCTCCTCGAAGCGCGCGAGAAAGCGGGGGATGGCCCCGGGGCTGACTGCGACGTGCGTCCCGACCTTGACGTCACGACCGCGCAACTCGCCGGGCCCGACCTCCAGCCGTTCATGCGTCTCCGGGTCCTCCACCCACCGTAAATCATCGGGCAAGAGCTCGCAGAACCGTCGGTGAACTTCGCGGACGCTCCCCGTAGCCGCGGCCCGACCGGCGAGACCGCCTCCGTCGATCCAGCGCTGGACTTCGATGTGCGCCCTGGCCTCGACCTGCAGGTCCCGCTTGCGCTGGTCCTGGCTGTAGTCGTTCCGGAGCGCGCGCTCGATGTCGATCGGGTGGGTGTCGTGCCCCTCGATCAGGTTGCTGTAGTAGCAGTTCATCGAGCGGACGAGATCGGCCAGCGCCACGCGAACGCCGTTCGGGAGGCTCCGGGAAAAGCCGGATGACCGGGCCACGAGGTCGAACGCCAGATCGGACAGCGCCCCGCGATGACGGGACCCCTCTGCGATGAGCAGGGGTTCCATCGCGGCGGTCGCTTCGCCTCTGTCGCCAGGTGCTGCCATGGCCGCTTGCAAGTCCGCTTACGAGTCCTCGTGATTCAGTGAGTTAACGTATCAATAATGGCGTGTTGGCATGACGTCAAGGAGGTCGTGTCCGCAATCACGTCCGCTTCCGGGTCCGCTTTTCAGGTCCGTCGGGGACTGCTCCACGGCCTCGGAGGCCCGCCGCTGGCGTCGCTAAGCCACCCGCGCAGTGAGCTTGAGCCCGAGGGCGCCCACCACCCTCAGGACGGTGTCGAAGCGGGGCTTGGCACCCGGCGCCAGGGCCTTGTAGAGGCTCTCCCGCCCGAGGCCGGTGTCGCGAGCCACCTCGCCCAGCGCGCGAAGCAGGAGATTGGAGTCGCCGGACTCGAGGACGGCGTTCATGTACTCCGCGACGGCCTCGTCGTCGGTGAGGTACCGGGAGGCGTCGAGAGGGTAGAACTTCATGCGAGGGGTCCGGATGCTGTATCTAAATGGATACATACGGCAAGTCGGGCGGAGACGAAGCCACCAGCGGCCGAGAAGACCGGTCCGAACCAAGGGCAGGGTGGGTCACCCCAGCCTGGGTCACCGGCGACGATGCGCACGTGGTCCGGGCCGGCCACCCGGTAGTACACGTGGCACCTGCTCTCGGGCATCAGCACACGCCTGTGCTCACGCCCCGGCATGGCCTGATAGGCGTTGCCGGACAGCGGCGCAGCCCGGATCCGGTCGAGCGTCGAGCAGTTCCTCCTCGAAGAGCATGCGCGCGGCGGGGCGGTTCTCACGCCACCACCGTGCGCACCGATCGGCCTCGCTGACCGCGCGTGGCGCGATCTCGGGCTTCACCGGATGACCCGCAGCCTCGCCCAGAGTTCGTCTTCGGTGACTGCCTGCCCCCCGTCGAGTTCAGCCTCTCCGGCCTGGATCGCGGCGTGCAACTTGGCCCGCTCACCGTCATCGAGGTCGTCGTCATCGACCAGCGCGACCCGGACCTCGGTTCCGTCAGGCAGACCGGTCGGCTCGTCGAGCAGGAGCCGGCCACCTCGTACGTGTGCTTTGAGCGCCCGCATGGTGCCCTTCATTCTACCGCTTCTCGGTCGCGCCCGCCGCATCCACCCCCTGAAGGGCAAAGGGTAGGGTGGTCACCACCGCCCCCCTCATCGCCCCCGCCGCGGCGGGCCGCCGGCTCGCGCCCGGCTGCGGTGCGGCGAAGGATGGCGCCGGCGGGCCGCCGCCATCTCGGGGCGCGCCTCCGCCACGCGAAGCCAGTGTGTCGCTTCGTACCCTGGACGATCTCGGGGAAGGCGTGGCGTGCCTCAGCGCGTCGGCGCGCCGGTGAGGGTCAGGCCGAGGGCCTTGATCACCTTCAGTACCGTGGCGAACTCGGGGTTCCCGTCCGGCGAGAGGGCCTTGTAGAGG
>CAIOAK010000004.1 GCA_903855945.1 uncultured Anaeromyxobacter sp. | reverse complement strand
GAGCGGTCAAGGCGGTCAAGACGCCACCGCCGGAGGCGGTCCTACGCCCCCGGCGGTGAACTGGCTGGCCCGGCCGAGACGGTCAGAAGGGGATGTTGTAGTCGTGGGAGTTGGAGGAGTGCGAAGCCCGGGCGGCGTGGTGAGATCTACCCTCGCGTCCCAGAGTGGGACTACGGCGGAAGCGGCTCACTCCGCCTCGAACTGGTCGAAGGTACCGGTTCATACTCTGGTGCGACGACCTGGGAAGACGGGAAACAGGGCCGCGTGGAAGACCGACTCACCGAGGTGGTCCCCACGATCCAGCGGCTCGTCGTGGCAGCCAAAGAATACAGGGTCCGCGCGGAGGAGAGCGCTCGCGTCTACGCGGCCCGGGAGCGCGAACGCTACCGACGGGAGTACGCCCGAAAGAAGAGTGTCGAGCGAGTTCGCGCACTCGTGGCGGAGGCATCCCGTTGGCACGAATCCGTCCTGCTGCGACGATACGCCGAAGCCCATCGATCAGCGGGGGCCATTGCTGATCTTGATGCGCCGCGGAGCGAAGACGAGGGTTCGTTCGTCGACGAACTCTTGCGCGCGGCCGGGGCGCTCGATCCGATTCCAGCGCGTATTCGCAGCGAGGAGCCGGCTGAGCCGGTCACCGAGGAGGCGGAGGAACTCCTAGACGACGATTGAGGTCGCCTACCCGCGAGGACGAAGAGCGAGATCGGCAAGGACTGCAGCACGGCGCTTCGCCCATTCGGACCAAGGATTCATCTGGCGCCGGAAGTCCTTGCTGCCGCCGGCGCGCGACCTCCTCGAGCAACGATCGAATGTCCGCCGCCTCCCTCCAGGCGGCAACTCTCGCCTGAAGGTCCGCGGTCATCGCGGATTGCGCTTCGGCTCGAGCCTTCTCCTCTAGCCGCCGCTGCTCAGCTTTCTCCTTCTCCCGACGGGCCCGAGCCTTCGCCTCCTTCACCAGGATGCTGGAGACGATCATGCGCACGACGTCCCGGGTTTGCATCTCCAAGGTGCGCGTCGTGGTGTCGCACCAGGAGTCGGGCGTGACGCCGTGCTCGGCGTTCGTGAGGTGCAACTTGAGCCCCCGCGTCTCCTTGCCACCCCACGCCCAGCGATGGACCGTGATCTCGAGCCCCACGACCTCCTCGCCGCGCCTCGCACGTGTCTCGCCGGGCAGCGTGTCGAAAGTGGCTGTCCCACCGTCTCGACGATCAACCGCCTTCGGCTCCGTCGCCTCGACGGCGTAGCCCGCCTTTTCCAGGGTTCGGAAGAGCACGTCCAGGAACGCCAACGCTCGCTTCAACTGGTCGGGCTCGACAGAGACGGCCAGGCAGCGCCGGTCTCGCCGTAGGTTTCCGATGTCTTTCGCCGACTGCAGGAGCGGTAGGGACTCAGCCACGAGCGCATGAGCGCATGAGCGCATGAGCGCATTCGAGATCCTCCCTGCGCTCGATACTCCCTACCTTGGCAAGTGCTTCTTCGATCTCCTCCCGAACCTCGTCACGGAGGAGGTACTCCGCCTCCGGCGTCGTCCAACGCTGAAATTGATGTTCCATGTCCTGCCCGCGAACGGGTGCCGGTAGAGGGTCGGCGCGGACGGCCTGCCGAGCCTGCTTGCGCGCCCAGTAGCCGCGAGATGGAACAGGCACGCGGAGCCGCTTGCAGATCTTGGCAAGCCCCGTCCCCGTGATCCCGTAGCGAGCCGCGACGTTCATCGCCGGCTCGGCCCAGACCAGCGCGTACAATTCGGCACGGGTGATGACAATGGTCTTGTAGGTCACGGCGGTCGGCCTCCGTTGCTACTTGCCCAATCGCGCAGTGATCCAGGTTCGGATCTCGCTACAAGCGCGCTCGACTCCCAGGCGCGGCCCCCAGTACATCGGCGCGGTAGCCTCGTGTGCCCGCTCGATCTCCGCGAAGCGATCTCCGGAGTCGGGCTTGAAGGCCGGATCGTCCGAGTCTGGGAGCCTGGCGAGCTGACGCTGCTCTAGCATCTCCTCGGCGAGGGCGCGCGCGTCTCGGAACTCATCCAAGGCCGGCAGCGCCCCCTCGCGCTGGGCGATTCTCGCAGCATCCTCGAAGTGACGGACGAAGAGCGCCGGCTCCACGTCTGCTCGGTGCACCTTTCTCTGGAGGGCGTCGAGCTTCTCCAGGAGGGTGACGACAGGGTGGACGCAGCGGACCGCCTTCGGACGGTCGTCGAGGAACTCCGCTGCCAACCCCTGGGCCGCGACCTCGTCGTGGACGAAGGACGTCATGTCCCGAAGCACGAACGGCGTGACCCGAGCGCTACCGATCTCCAGGAGAACGAACGGCTTCATGGCGGCGTGAAGAGTGACCAGGTGGCGGCTGGGATATTCCACCCGGAACTGCGCGGCTCGATGCGTAGGGTCCTCGAAGGTGGGATCCAACGTCACCGTCGCCCCGGCAACGCCCATGCTCGACCGAAGCGCTTCGAAGTACTCTCGGCGCTGCGCGGTCGCCGCCTTCCCTTCGCTCTTCCAGTTCTCGACCCGCGGCAATCCACTCTTCGGTCTGGGCTCTACCTTCAGGTCGAGGTCTTCCGAGAACCGCTCGATGAGTCCAAAGCCCTTGGACAACGAGGTCCCACCCTTGAACCAGACCTCGAGCCCAAGCTGGTGAAGTGCCCAGAGCGTGTGGGTGACCCAGTAATCCTTCTCCACGAGACCGGCGGAGAGGGAACGCTTCGCGGCGACAATCTGGAGTAGTTCCTCGAATCCGGGGTCGTCGTGCAGAAAGGTCACGATTCCGCCTTCGGGAGTGACGATTCCACGAGCGCCTGGGTTTTCCGGGTGCCATACCGTCGCGCGGTCTCGCGCAGCCGCTCGGGATCGAATGCTCCCCTAGCCATGGCGCGGCGGAGCGAATCGGCGAGCGCCTCCGGCGAGGCCCCCGCGGACTTGGCGTTCTCGAATAGATCGACGACGTACCACTCCGGAGTCGGCTTACCGGGAAAGGCGACCCTGCGGAGAACGAAGCGTTTGCCTCCGAGATTGAAGGTTCCCGACCGCTTGGCGTTGTAGACGAGCGGAGTTGCGAAGAGACCCGTGGTGCCGAGGCCAAGTGAGTTCCAGTGATCGGGCCCGGTGAAGACGAAGTGGCCCCCATCGAGGAAGCCACGCATGAGTTCCTCGTCTCGGGGCGGCACGGCACCGAAGCGCCCCTTCCGCAGATGCGCGTAAAGACCATGCGCGAGCGGAGTGAGTTTGCCCTCGCGGACCAGTCGCTTCGCGAGGCGCGGTGCATTGGCACCCCAGCGCGAGAGATCGCGCGTGCGATAGACGCGGCCAGGCTTGAGCGCGAGTTGAGCGGTGACGGACATACTGTATGTTTTATCCGGGAAATTACATACGCTATGGACTCCCGAAGATCAAGTCAAAGGACCTTGGATGCGACGACCGCGACTCACCCATAATCTTCTGTGTTCGCAGCATATTAGGCGACATCGGCGTGGCGTGACATCGGCGCCATCCAGCCGAAACGCGGCCGCTCTACGCGGGCCTTCTCCAGTCCAGCGAGCTAAAGTACGCCCGTGACTTCCTGACGAGGCCTCGACCGATG
>CAIOAK010000003.1 GCA_903855945.1 uncultured Anaeromyxobacter sp. | reverse complement strand
GGGCTCGGCTGCACGCAGTAGGCGATGCGCATGCCCCAGGCGGTCCCGTCGCCGAGCAGCTGCTCGAAGCGCGGGGTGTCCTGCGGGGTCGAGATGACCAGGATCTCCCGGATGCCGGCCAGCATGAGGGCCGTCAACGGGTAGTAGATCATGGGCTTGTCGTAGACGGGGAGGAGCTGCTTCGAGACCGACAGCGTGGCCGGGTAGAGACGGGTCCCCGAGCCACCGGCCAGGATGATCCCCTTGCGAGTGGGAGGCATTCGTAGTGACTAGCGCGGATCCGGGGCGGGAGTCCATTCTCGAGATCAGGTCGCTGCAGGCTATACCGGATGAGCGAGGGCAGGGCCTCGTGGCCTCCTCTCTCTTGTCTGTCTAGCGAGTTGACGGATCGCGTCATACAGGATAGGTTTCTGTTCCGTGAAGGCACGCGAACTGATGGCCATTCTGAGGCGGCTGGGCGTAGCGGAACGGGCTGGCAAGGGCTCCCACGTTCGGTTCACCATCGGCGCGTGCAGCACGACGGTACCGAACCACAAGGGCGAGGACATCAAGAAGGGAACGCTCGCCGCCATCGAGGCGAGCCTCGAGCCCTGCCTCGGCAAGGACTGGCTGAAGAAGATCGTCCGAGAGGGACGATAGGAGGTCGTCATGAAGAAGTACTACACGGTGCAGTTCGACAAGGACGCTGACTCGGGGTGGTGGGTGGTCACGGTGCCCGAGATCCCGGGGTGCCTGACGCAGGGGCGCAGTCTCGCCGAGGGGCGCCGGCGCATCCGGGAGGCCCTCGCACTCTTCATCGACGAGAAGCTCGCGGCGACGGTCGCCCTCGTCGACGACGTGCGCCTTCCAGGGAGCACTGGCGCGGTGGTCAAGCAGGCCGCTACGGTCCGGGCACAGCTCGACGAACTCCAGGCGGAGGCCATCAAGGCGACGTCGGCCGCGGCGAAGCTCCTCGTGCGGAAGTCGGGGCTGTCGGTGCGCGACGCCGCGGATCTGCTCGGCGTGTCATACCAACGAATCCAGCAGCTCGCCGGGGCCAGCAAGCAGGGCTGAGCCCTCTCGCCTGCGGTCTGCGGGGTCCGATGCGTGTCGGGGCCCAGGATGGTCTTGCCGTCCTGGGAGATCTTCATGGCGCGCCCGGCCAGGTCGCAGCATGATACTTGGCTTGGCGTGTAGCATGCCTCGTAACAAGTTCTCACCGCGCCCAGTTCTCCAGGTGAATACCCGGGACCCGGCCGAACTCACGTTCGTTGTTGGTGACGAGGACGAGCTTCACGGGATCTTCTCACGCTCCTCCACCTTGCCCTGCGGGGGCCTGCGGAAATCGTCGGGGACGCCGGTGAACGACTCGACCCATCCCCCCGGCGCCCCGTCCACCATCATCGCCACCAGCGCCTCGAACCCGGTGGTGGCCTGCCAGCCCAGCTCCTGCCGGGCCCGGGACGGGTCGGCGACGAGGCGGGAGGGCTGGCCGGGGCGCATGAAGGCCGGGTCCTGCTTCACGTGCTCCCGGTAGTCGAGCCCCACGCGCCGGAAGGCCAGGTCGCACAGTTCACGGACGGTATGCGAGACCCCGGTGCCGATGATGTAGTCGGCCGGTTTCGCCTGCTGCAGCATGCGCCACATGGCGTAGACCGAGTCGCCGGCGAAGCCCCAGTCGCGGGTGACGTCGAGGTCGCCGAGCCAGAGCTCCCGCTGCCGGCCCGCACGGATGGCCTTCGCGGCGTGGCAGACCTTGGCCGCGGCGTAGGGGTTGGCCGGGGCCACCGGCGTCTCCTCGTTCTGCGGCGAGGTGGTGGCGAGGCCGAAGATCTCGGAGGTGCTCGACTGGTAGAAGCGGCTGCGAGGCGAAACCTCGCGCACCGCGTCCATCAGGTGGATCACCGGCCAGGAGGTGATGCGGATGGCCGTGGCCGGATCGTCCCAGGACTGCGGAACGAAGAGGAGTGGCCGGCCATGTTGTAGACCTCGTCGGGGGCCACCTCGGCCACGCCGCGAAGGGTCTGGTAGCGGTCGAGCAGGTCCATCTCGACGAGCTTCACGCCGAGTTCGCGGAGGGGGCCGCCGCGTGGCCCGAGAAGGGTGCCGGGTCGGCCACAACCCACCACCTCATAGCCCTTCCCAAGGAGGAGCTTCGACAGGTACCAGCCGTCCTGGCCGGCGATTCCGGTGACGAGGGCGCGCGGCATGGGTGTCCCAGTATCGCGGATTCCTTTTCGCGGTCCACTTTCTCAGGCTAATGTCTCGCCGATGCCCTCCATCCACTGGACATCCGAGCGCGTCGTCGTCACCGGCGGCGCGGGGTTCCTGGGCGGCTACGTCACGGACGTGCTGCGCCGGAGAGGTGCGACCGAGATCTTCGTGCCCCGGTCGCGCGACTACGATCTCGTGGACATGGAGGCCGTGAAACGGCTGTACCGTGACGCTCGTCCCACCCTCGTACTGCACCTCGCTGCACGAGTGGGCGGCATCGGCGCCAATCGGGACAACCCAGGCAAGTTCTTCTACGACAACCTGATGATGGGCGTTCAGCTCATCGAGGCGGCGCGCCATGCGGGCGTGAAGAAGCTGGTCGCTCTCGGGACCATCTGCGCCTACCCCAAGTTCTGCCCGGTCCCCTTCCGCGAGGAGGACATCTGGAACGGGTACCCGGAGGAGACCAACGCTCCGTACGGGTTGGCCAAGAAGATGCTGCTCGTGCAGTCGCAGGCCTACCGGGAGCAGTACGGCTTCGACTCCTGCGTGCTCTTCCCGGTGAACCTTTACGGGCCGCGCGACAATTTCGACCTCCACTCGAGCCACGTCATCCCGGCGCTGGTGCGGAAGTGCGTCGAGGCGCGGGAGCGAGGCGACAGGCAGATCGTGGTCTGGGGCGACGGGTCGGCGTCGCGGGAGTTCCTGCACGCGCGTGATGCCGCCGAGGGGATCATCGCAGCGACCGAGCGCTACGAGAAGAGCGACCCGGTGAACCTGGGGGCCGGGTTCGAGATCCTCATTCGCGACCTCGTGCCACTCGTGGCGAAGGCGTGCAGGTTCCAGGGGGAGATCGTGTGGGACACGACCAAGCCCAACGGGCAGCCGCGGCGGATGCTCGACACGTCGCGGGCCGCGGCCGAGTTCGGCTGGAAGGCTCGCATCGGGTTCGAGGAAGGTCTCGCCGAAACCGTGAAGTGGTACGAGGAGAACCCATCGTGAAGAAGGCACTCATCACCGGCATCACCGGGCAGGACGGCAGCTACCTCGCGGAACTGCTCCTCGAGAAGGGGTACGAGGTGCACGGCATCGTGCGCCGGTCGTCCTCCTTCAACACCGGCCGCGTGGATCACATCTACCGCGACCCGCACCTGCCGGGGACGCGCCTCTTCCTGCACTACGGCGACCTGAACGACGCGTCGTCGCTGAATACGATCCTGCGCGCCGTGCGGCCGGACGAGATCTACAACCTGGGCGCTCAGAGCCATGTCCGCGTGTCGTTCGACGTACCGGAGTACACCGGTGAGGTGACCGGGCTCGGGACCGTCCGACTGCTCGAGGCCGTGCGGGACACGGGGCTCGAGGGGACGCGCATCTACCAGGCGTCGTCGTCGGAGATGTTCGGCGCGTCGCCGCCGCCGCAGGACGAGTCCACGCCGTTCTACCCGCGGAGTCCGTATGGATGCGCGAAGGTGTACTCGTTCTGGATCTCGGTGAATTACCGGGAGTCGTACGGGATGCACGTGTCGAACGGCATACTTTTCAACCACGAGTCGAGTCGGCGTGGTGAGACGTTCGTTACACGGAAGGTGACACGAGCTGCCGCACGCATCAAGCTGGGCGTGCAGAAGAAGCTCTACCTCGGCAACCTCGAGGCGAAGCGCGACTGGGGCTACGCGAAAGACTACGTCGAGGCCATGTGGCTCATGACCCAGCAGCCCAAGGGGGATGATTACGTCGTCGCGACGGGCGAGGCCCACTCGGTTCGGGAGCTGTGCGAGGAGTCTTTCGGGCTCGTGGGGCTCGACTACAAGGACTTCGTGGACATCGACCCCAGGTACTACCGGCCGGCGGAGGTGGATTACCTGCTCGGGGATCCGTCGAAGGCGATGCGGGTTCTCGGGTGGAAGCCCAGGACGAGCTTCAAGGAGCTGGTGCGGTTGATGATGGAGAGCGACCTGGAGCTGGCGAAGCGGGAGCAGAGGGCGGAGGGGGGGTAGCGGGTTCCCTTCGCTGGCATTGCTGCGTTCAACGCGGTAGACGTGTCACGGGATGATGCGAACGATTCGAGTGCTCTTGGCCGGGCTGATACTTGTGGTGGCGACGGATGCCGCGGCGGAGGCTGACTTCACTTTCGCCGGGCGCGTCGGAGTGTCGATTCCCTATGGCGACGCCTTCAAGACCGGCACGGGTTCATCGGTATCGGTGGCCGAGAATTCCCTCGTTTCTGTCCCGCTTCAACTCGACGCAGGCGTCACACTGGCGCATCGATACTTCATCGGAGCCTACGGGCAGTACAGGTTCGGCATTTTGAAGAGCGGCGTGTGCCCGGAGGGCTTCTCCTGCTCGGAAACTGGAGCCAGGGCGGGGCTGCAATTCCAGTACTCCTTCACAGCCGCGAAAGAGGGCCTCGGCGCCTGGATGGGCCTCGGCTCCGGATGGGAGTGGATGTTCTCCAAGGGGTCCTCGGCGGCACTGTCGGCCACCGTCACCCTCGGTGGGTGGGAGTTCGCGATCTTGCAGGTGGGATTCGATGCATGGCTCACGCGCGCCATGCGAATGGGCTACTACATTTCCGGTAGCGTGGGCCAGTACTCGAGGGCCAGCGTCTCGGACGAATCGGGCTCCCTGAGCGGGGTCATCCCGGACAAGGGGCTGCACTACTGGATCGAGATGGGGTTCAAGACGACTTTCGAGTTGTAGGCGCGGGTACCCGCGTCGGTTGGCCCGCTTGACCCCCTGGTCGCTCACCGCGCCGGCGGCCCCACGAAGCACCCCACCACCACGTACCGGTCGAATCCTTCGCCGCCCGTGACGCGCACGCGGCCGGACACGACCCAGGCGTGGGCTTTCATCAGGCCACCGTCCGCCGCGTCCTTCGCGACTCCCATGTGGAGCGCATACGGGATCCGGTGGAGTCCCAGGAGCGCGCGTGCCGCCAGCGCCGTGGCGCAGCAGTTCGCCTCCCCAGGCGAGTGAGCCGCTGCGAGGAGCACCACCTTCCCGACGAGCAGCGCGCGCGCCTCTTCCTCCG
>CAIOAK010000002.1 GCA_903855945.1 uncultured Anaeromyxobacter sp. | reverse complement strand
GGCAATGGGGGGAGGATACCAGCCGACCCCGCCCCGTGATCCGGGGAGTTGGGCTTGCCGGGGAGGGCCCGGAGGAGCCATAACGAGTCGATGGCAGATCCCCGAGCCCTGACGCGGAAGATCCCCCTCCTGCTCCTCCTCTCGCTCGCCGCGCCCGTCGCGCTCGCTCAGGCACCGGCCGCCGCACCCGCGCCGGCGGCAACCCCCGCGGCCGCACCCGCCGTCGCCCCGGGGCTCGCGCCGATCCTGGCCGAGATCGATGCCAACTGGGTGGTCCGTGACGAGCCGGGCAAGATGGACCTCGACCTCGCGCTCCTGCAGAAGGCCGAGAAGGTCGCTCCGAACGACTACGAGGTGCTCTGGCGGATGGCGCGCCACTACTACTGGCTCTCCGACGACCCGTCGATCGCCAACGAGGAGAAGGCGCGTCTCGGCAAGCTCACCTGGGACTGGGCGGACCGGGCCAGCCAGGTCAACCCCGCGCGGGTCGAGGGCTGGTTCTACGGCTCCTCCGGCGTGGGCATGTACTCCCTCGGGATCAGCATCATCAAGGCGCTCCTCGACGGCATGGAGTCGAAGTACCTCGACCGGCTGAAGAAGGGGCAGGCCGCCGACCCCGCCTTCTACCTTCACGGCGCGGACGTCTCCTGGGGGCGCTACTACTACGAGCTCCCCTGGCCCAAGTACGACGGAGAGAAGAGCGAGCTGAACCTCCGCAAGGCGCTGCGCGGGTCGCCGAAGAACCTGCGCGCACGGGTCTACCTGGCCGAGCTCTTCCTGAAGGAGGACCACCCGGCCGAGGCGAAGAAGTTGCTCGATTACGTGCTCGCGGCGAAGCCGGGCGAGTACGACCCTCCCGAGGAACGGCGCGTCCAGGGGATGGCCCGCGTCGTCCAGGCCCAGAACAAGTAGCCACACTCCACGGAGAGAACATGACCGCGACGACGAGAAACCTCGTTCAGGTGTTCGAGGACCAGGTGGGCCGCAGGGGCGACGCCACCGCCATGACCTTCAAGCAGGGGGGGACCTGGAAGACCGTTTCCTGGAAGGAGATGGGGCGCCGCGTCCGCGACGTGGCCGACGGCCTCGTATCACTCGGAGTGCAGCCAGGCGACCGGATCTCCATCGTGGCCGACACCTGCGCCGAGTGGATCATCGCCGACGTGGCCATCATGGCGGCGGGCGCCATCACCGTGCCCATCTACCAGTCCAACCCGGCCCACGAGGTGCAGTACATCCTCCAGGACGCCGGCGTCAGCTGGGTCTTCGTCGACCAGGAGCACCAGGCCGCCAAGATCCGCGAGGAGGCGGCCCGCCTCCCCGACGTGAAGGGCGTGATCCGCTTCTTCGGGGATCCCCAGGCCTCGTTCGAGCACACGCTCGCCGCGGTGGAGAACCGGGGCGTCGCCTTCCGGGAGCAGAACCCCGGCTCCCACGCCGCCCGCGTGGCGGCCGTGAAGTCCTCCGACTCGGCCTCCTACCTCTACACGTCGGGCACCACCGGGAACCCGAAGGGCGTGGTGCTCACGCACGGCGCCTGGACCTACGAGGCCGAGGCGGCCGCCGAGATCAAGCTCGTCCGGGAGGACGACGTGGTGCTGCTCTTCCTCCCCATGGCCCACTCCTTCGCCAAGGTGATCGAGGCGGTCTGGTTCGGCGAGGGCGCGGTGGCCGCCTTCGTCGAGTCGATCGAGAAGATCGTCGACAACGCCGGCGAGATCCACCCCACCGTCATGCCGTCGGTGCCCCGCATCTTCGAGAAGGCCTACGACGCGGTGCTCGCGAAGGGGCTCGCTTCACCGGGCGTGAAGGGCTGGCTCTTCGGCCTGGCCATGAACGGCTTCGATGCCTGGGCGGACGGCAAGGCGAAGGGCATGGAGGTGAAGACGCTGGGATTCCGCATCGGCGAGAAGCTCGTCTTCCCGAAGCTGGCGGCGGCCCTGGCGGCCCGGTTCGGCGGCCGGATGCGCCTCTTCGTCTCGGGCGGCGCACCGCTCTCCCCGAAGATCAACTGGTTCTTCACGCTGCTCGGCTTCACGCTCCTCGAGGGCTACGGCCTCACCGAGACGGCGGCCGGGACCTTCGTGAACCGCATCGGCGGCAACAAGATCGGGACGGTGGGGCTGCCCATGCCGGGCACCGAGGCCCGGATCGCCGCGGACGGCGAGATCCTCATCAAGGGCCCGGGCCTGATGAGGGAGTACTACCGGCGCCCCGAGGCCACCGCCGAGGTGCTGAACGACGGCTGGTTCGCCACCGGTGACATCGGAGAGCTGGACGCCGACGGCTACCTGCGCATCACCGACCGCAAGAAGGATCTCATCAAGACCTCCGGCGGCAAGTACATCGCCCCGCAGAACCTCGAGAACGAGCTGAAGGGCGATCCGCTCATCTCGCAGGTCATGGTCCACGGAGACCAGCGCAAGTTCGTGGTGGCCCTCATCACGCTCAGCGTGGAGAACGCCCGGCAGTGGGCCAAGGAGCAGGGGCTGGCCGAGGACGAGCCGCTCCACGTCCACCCCAAGGTGAAGGCGCGCATCCAGGTGGCGGTGGACGCGATGAACTCGAAGCAGGCGAGCTACTCCACCGTCAAGAAGTTCGCCATCCTGGAGAGCGACTTCACGCAGGAGGGCGGGGATCTCACCCCCACGCTCAAGGTGAAGCGGAAGGTGGTCACCGAGCGGCACCGGAAGCTTCTCGACAGCTTCTACGTCGATTAGGGGAGACGGAAGTCCATGGGAGCCGAGAGCGTGAAGGACGTCTTCGAGCGGCACATGCCGGCGAAGCTGAAGGGCAAGCCCGACGTGGTCGCCAAGATCAACGCCATCTACCAGTTCAACCTCTCCGGGCCGAACGGCGGGCAGTGGTCGGTAGACTGCACCCAGCCGGGCGGAGCGGTCACGGCCGGCTCCTCGGCCGACGCCAAGTGCACGGTGACGGCCACCGACGCGGACTTCCTCGCCATCGTGAACGGGAAGCTCAATCCCCAGATGGCGTTCATGACCGGGAAGCTGAAGATCCAGGGGGACATGGGGCTCGCGATGAAGCTCCAGCAGATCCTCTGACCCCGACCGGACGCCGCGTGAGCGCCCTCCCGTTGCAGGGCCTCCGGGTCCTGGATCTCTCCCGGCTCCTGCCCGGGCCGTACGCCACGCTCGTCCTCGCCGACCTGGGCGCCGAGGTGGTGAAGGTCGAGGACCCCTCCGGCGGCGACTACCTCCGCTGGATGCCCCCCATGGCCGGGGAGCAGTCGGGGTGGTTCCACGCGCTCAACCGGAACAAGCGCTCGCTGGCGCTCGACCTGCGCCATCCCGACGGGGCGGCCGCGCTCCTCCGGCTGGCGCGACGCGCCGACGTGGTGATCGAGTCGTTCCGCCCCGGCGTGATGGACCGCCTGGGGGTGGGCTGGGAGGCGCTCTCCCGCGAGAATCCCCGCATCGTGCTCTGCTCCATCTCGGGCTACGGCCAGGACGGCCCCTACCGGGACCGGGCCGGACACGACATCGACTACGTGGCGGTGGCGGGCGTGCTCGCGGTGAACGGGCCGCCCGAGCGGCCGGTTCCGCTTGGGGTGCAGGTGGCCGACGTGGCCGGCGGTTCCTGGCCGGCGGTCGCGGGGATCCTGGCCGCTCTGCTGGGGCGCGCCACCACCGGGCGCGGCGCATGGATCGACGTCGCCATGGCCGAGGGGGCGCTCGCGATGCTGGCGCTGCAGCAGGGGGCGGCCGACGCGGCGGGGCAGGCCCTGCGGCGGGGAAGCGAGCAACTGAACGGCGGCTCGGCCTGCTATGCGGTCTACCGGGCCAAGGACGGGGGTTTCGTGGCCCTGGGGGCGCTCGAGCCCAAGTTCTTCAAGGCCTTCTGCCAGGCGGTGGGACGTCCCGAGCTGGGGGTGGAGCAATTCGACCACGACGGGGCCGGACCGCGCCAGGAGGTGGCGGCCATCTTCGCCACCCGGACCCGCGCCGAATGGGGCGAGTTCGCCGCGCGACACGACGTCTGCGTCATGCCGATCCTGGAAGGGGACGAGCCGCGGAGCGATCCGCAGTTCCTCCACCGGAGGAGCTTCGTGGACGTGCCGACACCCTGGGCGGGGAGGGCGATGCCGGGGATCGCCTCGCCGGTCCGGATCCGGGGCGTGGAGGCGCCGCAGGCCCCGGCGCCGCGCCTGGGAGCCGACTCCGACGCCGTACTGGCCGAGGCGGGGTTCGACCCGGCCGAGGTGGCCGCCCTCCGCGCCGCCGGCCTGCTGGGCTGAGCCGGCTTGACTTGGGGCCCACCCCCCACTACCAGAGAAGGTTGGTGCGCACCCTCGTCGCCATCGGCGTCGCCGTCATGCTCCTCCTGGGGGTGGCCGCGCCGCATCACCACGCTCCCGCCGGCGGGACGCACGAGTGCGTCGCCTGCACGGTCGGGGGAGCGCTCGAGGCGCGGGACGCCACGCCGCAGGTGGTCGCTCCGGCGCCCGTCGCCCTGGCGCGGGTGGCCTCGCCCGCCAGGGAGCCCGTGACCGGCTTCCCGCTGGGCGCCGTTCCCGGACAGTCTCCGCCTCACGCCTGACCGCGTCCGTTCCGTCCGTTCCGAGAAACCGGATGCGCGCCCTGGCGCGCGGAGATCATACTAATGGTGAATATGATGCTGCTGTGGATGCTGGTCGCGCAGGCGAGCGGCGCGCCGCCTCCTGCGATCGACCCGGCGCCTCCCGCGGCCGACGAGCGGAAGCGGATGGTGGAGAACGTGGACCAGGCGCTGGGGGCGCAGGCCCAGCCCTTTCCGTCGGGCGGGGTGAACGTGGGGACGATCGGGGGCGTTCCCATCGGGAAGCTCATGCTCATTCCGGACATCGCGGTCGTGGTGGACGGGGCCCTCGGCTACACCACCCTGTCCACGGATCAGCAGACGCCGTCGGCGCTCGTGCTGCCCCAGCACAAGGCCTGGCCCTTCCTGCAGGAGGTCGAGCTCGCCCTCCAGGCCACGGTGGATCCGTACATCCGGGGCGACGTATTCCTCACCTTCGACCCCAGGGGGGTATCCGTCGAGGAGGCCTTCCTCACCACCCTCTCGCTTCCGTGGGGGCTCCAGGTGAAGGCGGGGCAGATCTACACCCCCTTCGGACGGACCAGCCAGCTCCACCGGCACCAGTGGGACTTCATCGACCAGCCGCTCTCCATGCAGCGGCTGGTGGGGCTGGACGGGCTCTCGGGCTTCGGCGGCGACCTCGCCTGGCTCGCGCCGCTCCCCTGGTTCGCCGAGCTCCACCTCGCCTATCAGGCCGCCGCGCCCGGGGCGGGCGAGGTCCAGCAGCTCACCGGGACCGGCCGGCTCGTGCAGTACCTCGACCTCGCCGACTGGGCCACGATGGGGGTCGGGCTCTCCTGGTCGATCTTCCAGGCCGACCTGCCCGAGCAGTGGAAGAACCTGGCCGGGGCCGACCTCTACGTGAAGATCCGGGAACCGGACAGCCGGTCCTACCTGCTCCTGCAGGGCGAGGTGTACGGACGGCAGCTCGGCGGGCAGACCCTCGGAGAGGCGGCCTGGGGCGGCTATGGCCAGGTGGTCTGGCGCGCCGATCGGAGCTGGGAGGCGGGAGCCCGATACGACAACGCGCCCGCGCCGGTGGCCTTCGAGGGCGGTTCGCAGCAGACCTGGACCGCGCTGGCGGCGTACCTCCCCAGCGAGTTCTTCCGTCTCCGGGTGCAGCCCTCGCTCGTGGTCCTCCCCGGCGGCTCGTACGGATTCCAGGGGATCTTCAGCTTCGAGTTCACGATGGGCGCCCACGGGGCGCACCCGTTCTAGGAGACGACCCATGCGCACCGTCGCACTCGCAGCGTTCGCGGCTGGGTTCCTCGCCGCGGCGGCGTCGCCGGCCCGGGCCGCCGTGGGCGTGCTCACCACCACCGAGGGGCTGGCCGCCGTCGTCCGGGAGGTGGGCGGGGACAGGGTCAAGGTGAGCGCGCTTTCCCGCGGCATCCAGGACCCGCACTTCGTGGACGCCAATCCTTCACTCGCAGTGAAATTGCGGAACGCCGACCTGCTGGTGGACGTGGGCATGGACCTGGAGATCGGCTGGCTTCCGCCGCTCGTGACCCAGTCCCGGAACGGCGCCATCCAGCCCGGAGGAGCCCGGCGTCTCACCGCGGGGAACTTCGTCTCCCCCATGGACCTCCCGACCGGTCCGGTCGATCGGAGCCAGGGGGACATCCACCCCTCCGGCAACCCGCACTTCCTGTCCGACCCCCGGCGGGCCGTGCAGGTCGCCGCCGCCGTCGCCGGGCGCCTCTCCGAGATAGACCCCGAGAACGCGTCCTACTACCGCGAGCGGCTCCAGGCCTTCCAGGCCAAGGTGGCGGCGGCCGAGAAGGGCTGGAAGGCCCAGCTCGCCCCCTTCGCCGGGCGCAGCGTCATCACCCAGCACAAGACCCTCACCTATCTCCTCGACTGGTCGGGCCTGAAGGCGGCTGGCTACATGGAGCCGAAGCAGGGTGTCGCGCCCCCGCCCTCCCACGTGGCCTCGCTGGCCGCCCTGGTGAAGGCGGCCGGGGTGAAGGGGGTTCTGGTGGAGAACTACTACGACCGGCGCCCCGCCGAGCAACTCCGCGACCTCTCCGGCGTGAAGGTGGTCGTCATCCCCGGCGACGTGGGCGGAACCCGGGAGGCCTCCGACTGGTTCGGCTTCGTGGACGTGCTCGTGAAGTCGCTCGTCCAGGCGGTACAGTAGGTCGTGCTCCCGCTCGTCCGGCTCGATCGTGCCTCCATCGGATATGGGGGACGTACGCTCCTGGAGGGCGTCACCGTCGCCGTCGAGCCGGAGGACTTCCTCGCCGTCGTCGGGCCCAACGGCGGCGGGAAGACCACGCTGCTCCGGACGCTGCTCGGTCTCCTGCCGGCCGTGGCCGGGGTGCGGAGCGCGGAGGGGCGTCTCGAGGTGGGCTACGTTCCCCAGCGCGATCACGTCGATCCCCTCTGGCCGCTCTCCACCGGCGACGTGGTCCTGATGGGGCGCGTCCCGGCGCGGGGCCCGTGGCGGCGGCTGCGGGCGGAGGACGTCGAGGCGGCGCGCCGGGCGCTCGGGAGGGTCGGCCTGGGCGACCTCTGGAGCCGGTCGTTCGGGACGCTCTCCGGCGGGCAGCGGCAGCGGGCCCTCATCGCCCGGGCGCTCGCGGCGGAGCCCCGGCTGCTCGCCCTCGACGAGCCCACCAACGGGATGGACCCCGCCGCGGAGCTCTCCGCGATGGACCTGCTGCGGGAGCTTCACCGGGCGGGCGGCCTCGCCATCGTGATGATCTCCCACCGGCTCGACGCGGTGGCGAACTACGCGCTCCGCCTGGCCTTCGTGGACAAGGACCAGGCGCTCTGGAAGGTGGGGCCGCTCTCGGACATGCTCCGCCCGGGGGCGCTCTCCCGGCTCTACGGCCGGGCGGTGGTGGTTCGGGAGGAGGACGGGCGGCGGCTCGTCTACCCGCTGGCGGGCGGGGAGGGGCCTTGAACGCGCTCTCCGAGTTCTGGTCGGCGGCGGTCATCTGGCGGGACCCGCTGCTGGCCTCGGTTCTGGCCGGCGCGCTGCTCGGCTTCCTCGGCGTGTACGTCGTGCTGCGGCGGGTGGTGTTCGTCTCCGCGGCCCTCACCCAGCTCTCCACGCTGGGTGTCATCGTCTCGCTGCTCCTGCTCGAGTCCTTCGACCTCGAGACCGATCACCAGGAGATCCAGCTCATCGTGGCCTGGATCTTCTCGGTCGGCGGCGGGCTCCTGCTCGGCGCCCTCGGGCGGAGAAGGCGACTCCCCACCGAGTCGGGTGTGGGCATGGCCTACGTGCTCGCGGGGGCGCTCGTGATCCTGGGAGCCAACCGGCTCGTCCACGTGGCGCACGACCTCAACACGATGATCTTCGGGAACGCCGTGGCCGTCCCGTTCCAGGACGTGGTGATCCTGGTGGTGGTGACGGCCCTGGTGGCGGGGCTGCACACCTTCTTCCGCAAGGAGATCGTCTTCTCCTCTTTCGACCGGGAGACGGCGGAGGCGATGGGCGTGAAGGTCCGGCTCTGGAGCGGCGTGCTCTTCTTCACCATCGGCCTCGCCATCCCGGTGGCGGCCCACGTGGTGGGGGCGCTGCCGGTATTCGCCTTCCTCACCATCCCGGCCTCGGCGGCGCTGCTCGCCACGCGCAGCCTGTCGCCGACCTTCGCGCTCGCCACCGCGACGGGGGCCGTGGCGGCGGGGGGAGGGTACGTGGCGTCCTGGCTCCTTCAACTCCCCACCGGCGCAACCATGGTCGTCGTGGCCGGACTGCTCGTCGTCCCTGCGTGGCTTTGGGGGCGGGCGAGGGGATCTTGAGTCGCACGAAACCACCTTCGGGGGAGGACCGGTCATGTTCCTGGCGCACCTGTCGAGTTCCATCGCGGCGATCCTTGTGTCACTTACGGTGACTACGGTCCCGGAGGGGAGGTCGGTGTACGACCCCCCGTCGCCATTGCCACCCGGGAAGCACGGGGAGCTCATCTGGGTGCAGCACCTGCCCACCCGGATCCCGAACGCCCGCGCCTGGAAGGTCCTCTACCGTTCCACCGACATCCACGGCGCCGAGGTCCCGGTGTCGGGGATGGTGATCGCCCCCCGGGGAAAGGCGCCGGCGACCGGTCGG
The DNA here is from genome assembly GCA_903855945.1 of uncultured Anaeromyxobacter sp. Classification (GTDB taxonomy): domain Bacteria; phylum Myxococcota; class Myxococcia; order Myxococcales; family Anaeromyxobacteraceae; genus CAIOAK01. The sequence continues at coordinate 1,248 of CAIOAK010000002.1, read as the reverse complement.
CCCGTCGTTACCTTCGCGCACGGCACCACCGGGCTCGCGCGCGCCTGCGCGCCTTCCTCGGTGGCCGATCCGGCCAAGGACGCCCAGATGTTCTTCTGGCCCGAGAGCGGCGACACCATGGACTCGGGTGTTCCCAGCCTCACGCGCATGATCGCGGCGGGCTACGTGGTGGCCGCCACCGACTTCTCCGGTCTCGGGGCGCCCGGATTCCACCAGTACCTCATCGGACCCACCTCGGCGCGCAACACCCTCGACGCAGCCCGGGCCGCCCAGCAGATCCCCGATGCCGGCGCCGGATCGAGGACGGTCATCCTGGGATGGTCGGAGGGAGGGCAGGCCGCGGTCTGGGCCGCCCAGATCGCCGACTACGCGAAGGGGCCGGTGGACGTCCTGGGCGCGGTCGCGGTCGCGCCGGTGAACTCGGCGGAGCAGATCCGGCTGGAGCGGGAGATGGCCGCCGCCGGCAAGAAGCTTCCGGCGATGACCGGGGCCGAGACCGTGATGGGGCTCTATGCCACCGCCCGGACCTTCCCGGAGCTCCAGATCTCGGACGTGCTCACGCCGAGCGGCGTGGCCTTCGTCACCGAGGCGGCGAAGCACCAGTGCAGCAAGCACATGGGGCAGGCGCTGGAGTACGAGCAGGCGCAGCACGGCCCGGCGATGCGCTCCGACCCGCAGAACCTGGAGGCCTGGGGGAAGCGGACCGTGCAGATGGCGCTCGGCTCCCCGCCGGCCCGGGTTCCCGTCGCGGTCTACCAGGGGGACGACGACCCCACCATCTTCCCCGCGGCGAGCGAGGCCTACGTGAAGCAGGCCTGCGCGTCGGGGACGGTCGCCCTCTACACCCACTACCCGAAGACCGACCATCTCCAGGTGCCGTTCCGCGCGGCCGACGACTACATGGCCTGGATCGCGGACCGCTTCGCCGGCAAGCCCGCCCCGTCGAGTTGCAGGTAGCTTCCCGTCCCGCCTCGATAAACCCCTTGACCGGGGGAGGCGGGGGGCATAGATAACCGCACGTTTTCCAACTGCCGCGGGGTGGAGCAGCCAGGTAGCTCGTCGGGCTCATAACCCGAAGGTCCCAGGTTCAAATCCTGGCCCCGCAACCAACTACAGAACGCCGTTCCGGGCTTTTCCGGAGCGGCGTTCCCGATTATGGCGGCGTGGCTCATCCCACTCCCTGGCCAGATCGGTCGAAACGTCGACCTGGTCACGCCCGACGCTCTGAAGCCGCGCATGCGTCCGACG
>CAIOAK010000001.1 GCA_903855945.1 uncultured Anaeromyxobacter sp. | reverse complement strand
CGTCGATGATCATGAGGGCCCGGAGTATAGCCGTGGGAGCGCCGGAACGCGCGCACATCCGGACGCCCGAGGAGATGCCCATGGACGTCGCCGCCTGCCCGAAGTGCAACACCCCGCTCGACCCTGCCGGAGCCTGCGTCACCTGCGCCGCGGAGGGGGAGGGGCTGAAGATGATCTCCCGGTCCGGATTCGCCTCGGTGAAGGAGATGAAGGAGGCGCTGGAACGCAACGGGCTGTCACCGGGGATGGAGCAGGTCCCGCCGCGGCGGCCCGAGGAGACGCACCACCCGCTCTGGAACCTCTACGTCCCGGTGGCCGAGGTGGCCGCTGCAGCCGGTGTTCTCCAGTCCGACTGGGCCCACCTGCTCGGGGAGCCGGGCGCGCGGGAGGCTGCCGAGCGCGGCCTGCGCGGCGTGGACCTGGACGCCGGCGGTGAGATCGAGTGCCCGGCCTGCGGCCACCGTTTCACACCGGTGGGGAGCGTCGCCGACTGCCCCGACTGCGGCCTGTCCCTCGGCGCCCCTGCCGACGCGTCCCCCGACGAGGCGGAGCACTGACGGCGCGACGAGGCGCTACCCGGCGACGAGAAGCGCGTCGATGGCGCCGGGTACGACGGGCTCACCGGCACGCAGCGGCGCCAGCTCGGCGGACCGGTTCTGCGCCAGCGTGCGCAGGAGTTCCCCGGCCGCTCCGGCGGCGGTGAGCCGGGGATCCTCGATCTTCTCCACGGCCCGGGCGGCCGACGGGAGCTCTCCGGCGGGGATCGGCTCGGGGGCGAAGCGGCGTCCGAGCCGCTCGTTCACGAGCGAGGTGAGGTAGAGCGCCGCGAGGGTGGGGGCCGGCGCCGTCGTCGTGGCCGGCGGCGTGAGCCCGAGCAGGCGCCCGAGGGCGAGCAGCGATTCTCCCTCGGCGAGCGCCGCCGACGTGCTCCGGACCTCCTCCGCCGAGCGGAAGGGGCGTTCGTCGAAGGCGCCGGAGACCGGTGAGCCCCACTCGTCGCGGGGGGAGGCGAGCCCGGGGAAGTAGCGGGGACGCCGCCGCCGGACCGCTTCGAAGGCCTCCCCGAACGGCGGGTCGAGCCGGGGCAAGGGCGAACCGTGCGCCCCCGCCTCCCGGACGATGCGGTCGGCGCTGGCGCGCAGCGCGAGAAGCTCCCCGAATCCGTTCTGGAAGATCACCTTCAGCGGGGTGGCCGCGAGCAGCTTCGCCGCGGCCTCCACCTCGCCGCCGGAGAGCTTCTCGAGCCCCAGCTCGATGAGCGTGCGTGCCGACTCGACGGTGCCGCGCGCCTGCTCGGGATCGGAGGGATCGACCCGGTCGGCCACCAGCGAGGCGTTCGCCGCAGCGAGCAGCTCGGAGTCGAGACGCTCGGCCGCCGCGGGAGGCAGCTCGGCGGCCGCCCGGTCGAGGAGCGTGCCCCGGCGGAACGAGACCAGCCAGAAGCCGGGGGGGCGATCGGCCATGCCCGCGGCGGAGGGTGTTCGCCGGGCCGGGCGGGCGAACCAGGAGAGCGCCTCCTCGAAGGTGGGATAGCCGAGGTCGGCGAGCCGGGCATCCCGCCACCGGAGCGCCTGCTCCTCGAGGTCGCTCGTGACCTCCCAGCGGATCGCGGAGAGGATCCGGCCGGCGAGGAAGGGGTCCCGCTCGTAGAGGTCGTCCACGATGCGCCGGGTCGTCTCGTAATCTATCCCGTCGGGCAGGAACTCGAGGATGTAGCTCCCCTCCGGGGTTCGCACGAACCGCTCCCCCTCCAGGTCGGGGTCGGGGTCCTCCTCCAGGTCGTGGATCCGGAGCGCGGTCCGGAAGAGGAGGCTCACGACCTCCGGGTCGAGGGCGGCGAGCTTCTCCCTCCACGCGTCGAGGTCGTCGTCGCGGTCCTTGCCGGACGAGGCCCCGCGCGCCGCCCGGAGCCAGGGCAGCAGCCGCAGCGGCTCGACCTCTCCCCCGCGCCAGGCGTCGAGATCGATGAAGGTGCGGAACTGCTCGGGAGAAGCGAGTTCCACCACGTCGGCGGCGTCGGCGAGGCCGGCCTCGTGGATGGCGTGGTAGAGCTCGTCGGCGGGGAGCGACTGGATGGCCGAGCGCGGATCGGGTTGGTCGATCAGCAGGTCGAGCCGCTTCCGCCCCCGGGACTCGGCGAGCGCACGCCGCAACTCAACGAGGGCTCCGGGTGCGGGTTCGTCTCCGCCCTGCGGTTCGGTCGTCAAGCCCGCGCAGCGGTCCGGGAGCCGTGGTGCGGCGCCTTCGTCACCCGGCCGGCCTTGAGGCAGCGGGTGCAGATACGGACGTGGCGAACCGTGCCGCCCACCGTCGCGCGCACGGAGCGCAGGTTCGGGAGCGAGCGGGTCTTGGTCTTGTTGTTCGCGTGGGAGACGTTGTTGCCGACGAGCGGCCCCTTCCCACACATGTCGCAGCGACGTGCCATCGGCTTTTTTCCCCTGTGAAGAGGGCGGGTTATTACGCTGGAGACGGGGCCACGTCAAGCTACTTCGGCCGGTTTCGGCTTCCGAGGTGGCGCTCCACCGCCGCGGCCGCCTGCCAGGCCGAGTGGAACTGCCCCTCGGCTCCGAGTCCCGGCAGCACCTCCCGTCCCGCCAGGAAGAGATTCCCCAGCGGGGAAGTGGTGGGCAGGCCCCCGACACCCAGGACCGCGTCGGGGCGGGAACGGAGGAGGGGATGGAAGGCCAGGGAGCCAGCGTGGCTCGACGGGCCCGACTCGTGGACCACGGCACGGTCCAGGAAGGGGAGGTAGTCGGCCACCGCCCGGCGGATCCGCTCCTCGGCGTCGGACGATCCGTCTCCCGAGATGGGGTCGGGCGTTCCGGCGACCACCATCCGCTCCGACGGGCTCGGCTCGTGCCCACGAGGTCCGGCGCGGAGAGCGGGGAGGGTCTGGAGGAGCACCGGCGCTCCCGAGCCGGGCACGGCGAGCGCGATGGGGCCGAGGGGCGCCGGGAGCGCGTCCCCACGGACCACCCAGGCGAGCGATGTGATCCGCGCCACGGGCGCGGCCGGTGCGAGCCATCGACGGAGGCGATCGTGTCCGGGGGCGAGCGCTTCCAGCAGGCCGGGCGCGCCGGCGACCACGAAGGCGCGGGCGATGTAGCGGGCCTCGCCGCCTTTCACTGTTAGTGTAATTGCCTTGCCGCCCGAGATCTCCAGCGACGAGACGGGCGCGGGCTCCCCCTCCTGGCCGAGCAGCTCGCCTCGCGACTCGGCGATGCGCCGGCGCAGGAGCGCGCCCAGGGCGGCCTCGCCGCCCGCCGGGTGGGCAGGGCCCGGGAGGACGGCGCCCAGGATGCGGGCCAGGCCGAACGGGGAGGGTGGGCCCGCGACGGAGGAGAGGAACGGGGCGGCGGCGCGGAGCGCGCCGGCGAGGGGATGGTCCCCCAGATCGGAGAGGAGGGCTCCGCCGCGTCCGGCCACCGGGGTCGCGAGCCCCCGCGCCCGGCGGAGCCGCCAGCGCTCCCCGAGCCCCCGGGGCGGGAGCGGAGGGAAGGCGGCCAGGAAGGGCTGCTCGGCCTCGAAGGCGGACCACAGCCCGAGGAGCGCGGCCTCGAGGCGCGCCGCGTCGCCGGGCCACTCCCGCCGGAGCTCGGCGCTGCGCTCCGCCCGCCCCGCCGGAAGGTCCACCCGGTTCCGGGGGAGGAGCAGCTGGAGTCCCCGCTGCGCCGGCTCGAGGAGGCGCGCCACGTCGTTGGCGAGGCCGAGCTCGAGCAGGACCGCGTCGACCGACGGCAGCCCCCGGAGGTGGGGGAGCAGCGCGGGGCCCCACGGGATGCGCCAGCCTCCGTCGTCGAAGCCCGTCCCGTGCCCCTCCGGATCGACGTGGAGCACGCGGTAGCCCCGGCGGGCCAGCAGGGCCCCGGCGGCGACCCCGCCGAGCTGGCTGCCGATGACGCACACGTCGTAGGCCCGCTTCACCGAGGCGGATCGCGGGGGCGCGGGAAGGGGGCGGATGGGGGCTGTCACGGGGAGTCAACGATCGCCGGACGGGTTGGTGACGCCGTCCAGCATGGGCCCGGCGGCGTCGCGGAGCCGGACGCGCCGCCCGTGCACCTCGAGCCGGCCCTCGGCGTACCACTGGACGGCGAGCGGGTAGATCCGGTGCTCCTCGACGAGGATGCGCGCGGAGAGCGCAGCCTCGTCGTCCCCCTGCAGGACCGGGACGGCGGCCTGGACGATGACCGGGCCGGTGTCGGTGCCCGGATCGACGAAGTGGACCGTGCAGCCGGTGAAGCGCACCCCGTAGTGGAGCGCCTGCCGCTGCGCGTGGAGCCCCGGGAAGCTGGGGAGGAGCGACGGGTGCACGTTCATGACCCGCGGACAGTCTTTCCCCGCCGCGGTGGGCCCGAAGGCGTCCAGGAACGTCGGCGTCACGATGCGCATCCAGCCGGCCAGGCAGACGAGATCGACTCCGTGGGCCCGCAGTCGGGACACCACCTGATGGTCGTAGGCCTCCCGGTCGGTGATCCCCTTCGAGGGGAGCAGCTCGGCCTGGACGCCTGCCACCCGCGCGCGCTCCAGCGCGCGTGCGCCCGGGACGTTGCAGACCACGGCGGCGACCTCCCCGTCGATCCGCCCTTCCCGCACGGCGTCGAGGAGCGCCTGCAGGTTGGAGCCCGACCCGGACGCGAGGACCCCGATCCGGATCACCCGTCCACCTCGCAGGTCGCCTCGCCGGTTCCCGCCTCGACCGCGCCGACGATCCAGCTCTTCAGGCCGCGCGCCGAGAGCAGCGCACGGGCCTCGTCGGCCGCCGTGGACGGGAGCGCGATCACGAGCCCCAGCCCCATGTTGAAGGTCCGGTACATCTCGTCGCGCGGGACGCCGCCCTCCCGCTCGATGAGACCGAAGATGGCCGGGATCTCCCAGGTACCGGCGCGGACCCGCGCGCGGGTCCCGTCCGGGAGGTTGCGGGGGACGTTGCCGGGAAGGCCTCCGCCGGTGATGTGGGCGACGGCGCGGACGGGCAGCCGCTCGGTGAGCGCCAGCACGTCCCGCGCGTAGATGCGGGTGGGCTCGAGGAGCGTCTCGGCCAGGGTCCGGCCGGAGAGCTCCGGCGGCCGATCGTCGAGCGCGTACCGCTCGAGCAGAACCTTGCGGGCCAGCGAGTAGCCGTTGGAGTGGAGGCCGGTGGAGGCCACGCCGAGCAGGGCGTCGCCGGGGCGGACGCCTCGACCGTCGAGGATGAGGTCCCGCTCCACCACGCCCACCGCGAAACCGGCCAGGTCGTATTCCCCGTCGGCGTAGAAGCCGGGGAGCTCGGCGGTCTCGCCGCCGATGAGCGCGCAGCCGGCCTGGCGGCAGCCCTCCGCGATCCCCTTCACCACCAGTGCGGCCTCCTCGGCGCGCAGGCGGCCGGTGGCGAAGTAGTCGAGGAAGAAGAGGGGCTCCGCGCCGGTGACCACCACGTCGTTCACCGACATGGCGACGAGGTCGATGCCCACCGTGTCGTGGCGGCCGGTCTGGAAGGCGAGCTTCAGCTTCGTGCCCACGCCGTCCGTCCCGGAGACGAGCACCGGGTTGCGGTACTTCTTCACGTCGAGGGCGAAGAGCCCGCCGAAGCCACCGATGCCGGCCAGCACCTCGGGTCGCAGGGTGGGGCGTGCCAGCGGCTTGATGAGGTCGACGAGCCGGTCGCCCTCGTCGATGTCGACGCCGGCGTCGCGATAGGTCGTTGCCATGCGCCCCCCTTACCGGATGCCGGCGGATGCCGCAAGGCATGACCCCCGGGAGGGCGGCGCGTTGACATCCCGGAGCGGCGTCGACTAAGGACCTCCCGTGGACCCCGTGGACCTGGAGCAGCGATTCGGCCATGCGTTTTCGCGCGGGACGGTGCTCTTCCGCGAGGGGGACCCCGGGCGCGAGATGTACGTGATCCACCGGGGCAAGGTGGAGATCTCCCGCAGCGCCGGACGGGTGGAGAAGGTGCTCTCCACGCTCGGGCAGGGGGAATTCTTCGGGGAGATGGCGATCCTGAACGACGCGCCCCGGTCGGCCACCGCCACCTGCGTGGAGGACTGCTCGCTGCTCATCGTGGACGCGCGCACCTTCGAGGCGATGGTGCGGGCCAACTCGGAGATCGCCCTGCGGATGTTCCAGCGCATGGCGGCGCGGCTCGCCGAGGCGAACCGGCAGATCGAGATGCTGCTCCTGCGGGACCCGCGCTCCCGCGTGGTCCACTACGTGATCCGCGAGGGGGCGCGCCGTCCGGGCCTGCCGCTGAAGCTCTCCCCTGCCGAGATGGCGCGCGAGCTCGACGTCGAACCGGCCCAGGTGGCCGACCTGATCGGAACGCTGCAGCGGTCGGGGCTGCTCTCCGGAGAGGAGGGGGCCTTCTCCGTGCCCGACCTCGACCGGTTGCGCCACTTCCTCGAGCTCCTCCAGGACGACGCCCGCAGCGGGCCGCGCCCATGAGGATCCGGGTCCTCGGAGCGTCGGGGGGGGAGCTCTGCGGCCACGGAAGCACCTCCTTCCTCCTCGACGAGCGGGTGGTCCTCGACGCCGGTGCGCTCACCTCGCGGCTCCGACTCGCGGAGCTCGACCGGCTCGACCACGTGCTGCTCTCCCACGCCCACCTGGACCACGTGAAGGACCTGCCGCTGCTCGCCGATCTCCTGGCGGGGCGCCGGCGCCGGCCCCTCGTCGTCCACGCCTCCCCGGGGGCGGTGGCCACGCTGCGCAGCTCGCTCTTCAACGGCCGGCTCTGGCCCGACTTCACCCGAATTCCGAGCGCGCGGCGCCCGCTCGTCCGGTTCGCCTCGTTCCGGCACGGCGTGCCCTTCCGGGTGGGAGCGTTCCGGGTGGCGCCGGTGCGGGTGAGCCATGCGGTGGAGTCGACCGGATTCGTGGTGCGCCGGGGCACGGCCTGCTTCGCCATCTCCGGCGACACCGGCCCGACCACGGCCTTCTGGCGCGAGGCGCGGCGCGCGCAGGGTCTTCGCGCGCTGCTCGTCGAGGTCTCCTTCCCGGGACGGATGCAGCGGATCGCCGACCGGGCCGGTCACCTCACGCCCCGCACGCTGCCGGGCGAGCTCGCCAAGCTGGAACGGGACGACGTTCCCGTATATCTGTACCATCTCAAGCCGGCCTTCCGGGCCGAACTCCGCGAGGAGATCGGCGGTCTTGGACTGCGCGGCGTGAAGATCCTCGAAGACGGCGACGAGATCGAGACCTGACGATCCGTCACCCGGCAAGGTGGAAATGGCCTGGTTCTCGAAGCGGCAGACCATGAAGGCGCAGCCGGCGTCCGACAAGCCCACGGGGCCGGTGCCCGCCAAGAAGGGCGAGGGGCTCTGGACGCGCTGCGCCAGCTGCAACGCGGTGGTCTACACCCAGGAATGGGAGGGGAACTGGAACGTCTGCCCGGGCTGCGGACACCACGACGCGCTGCCGGCGATCCGCCGTCTGGAGATGACCCTCGACCCCGACAGCTTCGAGGAGCTCGACACCGAGCTCATCCCCGAGGATCCGCTCGGGTTCGTGGACAACAAGAAGTACAAGGACCGGCTGAAGAGCACCTACAAGGCGACCGGGATGCGGGACGCCTTCATCTCGGGTGTGGGGACCATCACGGGGCAACCGGTCTCGATCGGCACCTTCGCCTTCGAGTTCATGGGCGGATCGATGGGTTCGGTGGTGGGCGAGAAGGTGGCGCGGGTCATCGACCGGGCCTACGAGCGGCGCATCCCCTGCATCGTCTTCAGCTCCACCGGCGGGGCGCGCATGCAGGAGGGCATCTTCTCCCTCATGCAGATGGCCAAGACATCGGCGGCGCTGAACCGGTTCCGGCAGGTCCGCAAGCCCTACGTCTCGGTGATGCTCCACCCCACGACCGGCGGCGTCGCCGCCAGCTTCGCCTGGCTCGGCGACGTCATCCTCGCCGAGCCCAAGGCGCTCATCGGCTTCGCCGGGCCCCGCGTGATCGAGCAGACCATCCGGGAGAAGCTCCCGGCCGGCTTCCAGCGCAGCGAGTTCCTGCTCGAGCGGGGGATGATCGACGCCATCGTCCCGCGCCTGCAGATGCGCGAGCGGCTGGCCCAGGTCATCTCGCTCCTCGGGTAGCCGCGTCGCCCGACGACGGGGCGCATGGGTCCGAACGACTACCTCGACACGCTCCGCCCGCTGGCCATGCGCTTCGGGCTGGAGCGCATGGAGCGGGCGCTCGATGCGCTGGGGCGCCCCGACCGCGACCTGCGCGTCCTGCACGTCGCCGGGACGAACGGGAAGGGCTCCACCTGCGCCATGGCGGCGTGCGCGCTGCAGTTCGCCGGGCACCGCGTCGGCCTCTACACCTCGCCCCACCTCGTCCGGTTCCACGAACGGATCCAGGTGGACGGGCGCCCCATCGGCGACGAGCCGCTCGCCGCCCGCATCGAGGAGATCCGGCGCGCCTGCCCCTGGCACGAGGGGGGCGGGGAGGCGGACCGGCTCACCTACTTCGAGTTCGCGACGCTCATCGGGCTCCTCCATCTCGCGCGGGAAAAGGTGGCTGCCGCGGTCGTCGAGGTGGGTCTGGGTGGCCGCTTCGATGCCACGAGCGCCGTCACGCCGCTCGTGGCGGCGGTGACCCGCATCGGACTCGATCACATGCAGTTCCTCGGCGACCGGGTGGACGCCATCGCCCGGGAGAAGGCCGGCATCTTCAAGCGGGGCGTCCCCGCCGTCGTGGCGCGCGCGCAGCCCCTGGCCGCCATGGAGGCGCTCCGGGACGAGGCGGAGCGGCGCGGCAGCCCCTTCCACGTCGCCGCCGCGGAGTGGACGGGGCCGATCGCGCTCCGGGGAGCGCATCAGTCGGGGAATGCGGCCCTGGCCGCCGAGTCGCTCCGCCTTCTCGACCTCGCGGGGGTCCGGGTGGGGGAGCCGGAGATCCGGGAGGGGATCGCGTCGGCGCGCTGGCCCGGCCGGATGGAGGAGGTGGGTGGGGTGCTGCTCGACGGAGCCCACAATCCCGACGGTGCGGCGGCGCTGGCGGCCGCACTCCGGGTGCTCCACCCTGGGCGACCGGTGGAACTTCTCTTCGGCGTCCTCGCCGACAAGGACCACGAGGCCATGCTCGCGGCCGTGGCGCCCGCGGTTCGACGGATGCACCTCGTGGCCCCCGATTCGCCGCGGGCTCGGGATCCCCGGGGCTACGCCGGGCTGGCGCGCCGGCTCGGCGTCGAGGTCGACGTCCACGAGAGCTTCCCCGAGGCGCTCGAGTGCGCGCGCGCGGCCGCGGCCGACGGCGCGCTCGTCTGCGTCGCCGGCTCGCTCTACCTCGTCGGCCAGGCTCGCTCCCTGCTGGGGGGGGACGGGGCCTAGGTGCGTGCTATGTTCGCGCGAACTCCCTCCGGGGAGCGTTCCATGCGCGCATCCAAGTTCCTCCTCGCCCTCGTGCTGCTCGACCCCGGTGCCGCGTTCGCGGCCGGGCCCAACGTGGTCACGGCGGTCCAGGTGACCGGGAGCGCCGGCGCGGCCGAGGTGACCATCCGGGGCTCCCAGCCGCCCTCCTTCACCAGTTTCGCGCTCGTGGACCCGCCCCGCTTCGTCGTGGACGTGGCCGGCGGCGACTTCCAGGGGGTGAGCCCGAGCCTGGCCGGGGCCGGCGCGGTGCGGGAGGTGACCCTTCGGTCCTTCGGCGAGGGGAGCGTCGCCACCGCCCGCGTCACCCTCACCTTCGTGGGCGAGGTGGAGCCCCCCGACGTGGTCGTGATCGGGAACGAGATCGTGCTCCGGGTGCAGGGGCTGCCGGGTGTGGCGGTGCCGCCCGTACCGGTCGCAGCAGCCCCTCCCGTGGCGGTTGCACCCCCCGCCCCGGCGCCCGCCCCGGCGCCCACCCCGGTCGTCGCGGTGGCGCCTCCTCCTCCGGCCGCTCCTGTGGTCGCCGCCGCCGCGCCGGAGACGCCGCTCCCTCCACCCTCTGTGAAACCGACGGTGCCGCCTCGGCCCAACCGGGTGGAACTCGTCGGGTTCCGGAACACGCCGACCGGCTCCACGGTCTTCGTGCGCCTCCAGTCGCCGCCGCGGTTCAGCGCCTCCGAGCCGCGGGAGGGGGTGGTGCGGGTGGAGTTCCCGCTCACCGGCGTCTCGCAGCGCAACGATCTGAAGCCCCTCGACACCTCCTACTTCCCGTCCGCGGTGACGAGGATCGTCCCCTCGCGCGCCGGGAGGAGCTTCGTCCTCGAGATCCTGCTGCGCGAACGGGTGGGATGGTCGCAGCGCATCGACGGGGAGACGCTCTCCCTCGATTTCGACCCGCCGGCCAGGCTGGCCGCGCCCTCTCCGGCGGGGCCGGGCAAGTAGCGGGTGGACCGGGCACTCGCCCTCCTCGCCGGGCTCCTGCTCCTCGTGCCGGGCGAGGTCCTGGGAGCGCAGGCTTCGCTGCCCGCGCCGGGCGGTACGGTCGAGGTCGAGGCCGACCTCGTCACCTTCGACGCCTCCCGGGAGCGCTTCCTCCTCGACGGGTCGGTCCGGATCCGGCGCGGCGTGGTCCTCCTCCGGGCCCGCACCGCGAGTTACGATCCCGCGTCCGGTGCGGTCGACGCCACCGGCGACGTCCTCCTCACCGCGCCGGGGAGGGTGGTCGCGGCGGAGGGGATCCACGCCGTGCTCGACGGTCCCTGGGAGGCGCGCGGGGTGGTGGCCTTCACGAAGGAGAGCCCCCTCGATCTCTCCCGGGATGCGACCGTCGCCGACGCGGAGAAGGACGGGCGGAACCGGCTCTCCGTGCGGGCCGAGGTCGCCTCGGGGGAGTCGGCGGGCGGCACGACCGTCCCGCCCTTCACCGTGGAGAAGGTCAGGCTCACGCTCTGCGACTGCTGCGGCGGCGCCCCCTCCTGGGAGATCCGGGCCGACCGGGCGGTGATCGAGCCCGGGAAGACCGCCACCCTCACCTGGCCGGTGCTCTACGTCACCCCGCGCTTCCTCTTCATCGACGAGCCGATCCCGGTGCTCCCGCTCCCCTGGCTGCAGGTCCCTCTCTCCGGGCGGCAGACCGGCTTCCTCTTCCCCATGGTGGACATCGGATCCCGCACCGGCTTCTGGATGGCCGAGCCCTTCTTCCTCACCCTGGGGGAGAGCTACGACCTGACCTTCACCGCCGGTTACGCGTTCGGCCCCTCGTCGTCCACCGTCGATGGACGCCTGGCGCAGGGGCAGGACCCGGGCGTCCAGGGCGTGGGAGGGACCCTCGAGTTCCGCTGGGCACCCGTACCAGGGGTGAATGGTGAGGCGAAGCTGCTCCTGCAGCACGACACCCTGCCGTACGCCTGGAAGCCGGCCAGCGGTGTCCGCACCGGCATCGCCCTTCGCAGCGACGCGCGCCTGGCGCCGGGGAGCTTCCTGAACGCCGAGGCCTTCCTGGTGGGGGACGCGGCCTGGACGCAGGACTTCGTGGGCGACCTGCTCCAGCGCGACGCCTCCTACTACCGCTCCTCGCTGGCCGGGGGGTACGCCTGGCCGCACCTGCTCCTCGAGGGGGACGTCGGCTACAACGAGCAGATCGGGACGCTCGGGCAGGCGAGCCCCCCGGGCCAGACGTCGGTGCCGGTCGTGCCGTTCGGGTTCCTGGGGGGGAGCATCCCCTCCTTCCACCGGCTCCCGGCCCTGTCGGCGACGCTCCTCCCCGTTCCGCTCCTCGGTCCGCTGTCGGTCTCGGCACAGGCCGGCCTGGCGCGGTTCGCCCCCATCTCCGGGATCACGGACCAGAGCGTGGACGGGCTCGGCCCCGGCGAGCGGGGCTGGTTCGGGCCGGTGGTGCCGACCGGCGACACCTGGACCGCGGGGCAGCGGCTCTCGGCCTCCCGCGCGTGGGCGCGCGCGGAGCTCCGGGCGCCGTTCGCGCTCGGAGGGCTCCTCGAGCTCGAGCCCTGGGTCGCCGGAAACGGCGCGGGATACCTGTTCGGCAGCGACGCGCAACCCGCCCTCGCGAGCGGATGGGTCGCCGGGGGCGCGGTGCTCCGCACCTCCATCTCCCGGACCTTCGGATCGGGGGCGGATGCGCTCCGGCACGACATCGAACCGCGCGTGGAATGGCGCGCCTCCACCGCCATCGGAGGAACTCCGCTCCCCGCCTACGCCTACGACGAGCGCGATGCCGCGCCGGTCCTCCCGGGCGCGCCGTGTCGCGGGCCTCCTTCCGGTGTCAGCGGGGGTTGCCTTCCCTTGCGCACCCTGTCGGCCAACATCCCGGGGGGCTTCGACCAGATGCGCATCTCGCTGCGCAACCGGCTGGTGGGGCCCGCCAAGGACGCTCCCTCGTCCACGCTCCTCGATCTCGACCTGGGGATCGACCTCGACCTGGCCGGCGGGAAGGTCGGCGAGTCCTTCGTCCGCGCCGCAGCGGGCTGGGGGCCACTGCAGGGGCTCCTGCTCACCCGGTTCCTCGCCTTCGGCGCGGTGCCACCGGAGGGAAGCTGGGGGTCGCTCGACCCGGGATTCCTCGATCGCTTCACGGAGATCCGCTTCGACCTCGCCGCCGCCGACAAGCGCGGCGACCGGCTCTCGCTCGGCTTCCTCGCCCTGTCGTCGACGGCGTCCGCCACCCTGAAGGCGGGGCTCGACCCGCTCTTCGACCCGCGGCCGGTGCCCTTCCAGTCCTTCGGTCAGGGGACCGCGGGGCTGAAGGTCCACGTGGCCGGAGGGCTCGACGTCCAGTGGGACACGCTCTTCTCGGTGCGGACCGTCTACGCCACGCCGTGCGGCGGCGGCACCTCGGTCCAGACCGGCCCGGCGATGCAGCAGAACACCTTCGCCGCCATCTGGGACTCACCCTGCAAGTGCTGGAAAGCACTCGTGAAGGTTCAGGTATCCCAGTGCGGGTACTACAGCGTGTCGGCGGGGCTCGACCTGTCGGCCATCACCGGCCTCACGCTGGTGCCCTGAGGCATCCGGCGGGGCGTTTGACTGTCCAGGTCGGGCCGCGTAGCCTTCGATTGACTCTGGAGTCAAGCGTGGCCCGACAGCGGAATCCCCAGGAAGAAGGGCAGCCGGCGCCTCTCCACGAGGCCGAGCCGGAGAAGCGCCGCGCCATCCTCCACGCGGCCCTCAAGGTATTCGCCCAAAGGGGCTACCACGGCTGCCGGGTCGCCGACGTGGCCAGCGAGGCGGGGGTGGCCTACGGCCTCGTCTACCACTACTTCCGGAACAAGGACGAGCTGCTCGAGAGCGTGTTCGACGAGCAGTGGAAGATCTTCATCGGAGCCATCCGGGCCATCTCGGAGGGGCCGGGCAGCGCCGCCGAGCAGATCGCCTCCGTCCTCCGCTTCGCGCTCGATGTATTCCGCACCGCGCCGGCCGCCGTGCGTGTGCTCATCCTCGAGGTTCCGCGCACCCCGGATGTTCTCCGCGCGGGGAGCACGCGCCAGACCTTCGAGCTGGTGACGCGGCTCGTGGCCGAGATGGTCGCGCGCGGGCAGCGGGAGGGTGACTTCCGTCCGGAGCTCGACCCGCTCGTGGGTGCAGCCAGCGTGCTCGGCGTCCTCGACATGAACCTGGCCGGGATGGTGACGGGCCTTCTCACCGCTCCGCAGCCCTCCGAGGAGGAGCTGGAGCGGATGAAGCACCAGGTGGTGACGGCGGCGCTCGGTGCGGTCCTGGCGCCGGGCGCGTCGCGGTCCGGACGTTGACGCCCCCGCGCGGCGGGACTAAAGCCCCTGGCTCCCTCGCCACCCGTCTGGAGCCTCCCGTGACCGATCGCGTCCTCGTCGCAGACGACCTCTCCGCAGCAGGGGTGGAGATCCTCCGGCTCGCCGGCCTCGAGGTCGACGTCCGCACCGGGCTCGCCCCCGAGGCGCTCGAGGCGATCATCGGGGACTACGATGCCATCGCCGTGCGCAGCGCCACCAAGATCACGGCGAGCTTGCTCGAGAAGGCCCACCGCCTCCGGGTGGTCGGTCGGGCCGGGGTCGGCATCGACAACGTGGACCTCGAGGCCGCCAACCGGCGCGGCGTGGTGGTGATGAACAGCCCGGGCGGCTCCACCGTCACCGTGGCCGAGCTGGCGCTCGCGATGATGCTCGCGCTCTCCCGTCACGTCGCCCAGGCCACGGCCTCCACCAAGGCGGGCAAGTGGGAGAAGAAGCGCTTCCAGGGGCACGAGCTGGCCGGGAAGACGCTCGGCGTGGTCGGCATCGGCAACATCGGATCGGTGGTCGTGGACCGGGCCCGGGCCATGAAGATGGAGGTGGTGGCGTACGATCCCTTCATCTCCACCGAGGCGGCGGCGCGGCTGGGCGTCGAGCCGGTGTCGCTCGACGGCCTCTGGCAGCGGGCCGACGTGATCTCGCTCCACGTGCCGCTCACCGAGCAGACCCGCAACGTCGTGAACGCGGCCTCCATCGCCCGCATGAAGAAGGGGGTCCTGCTCGTCAACTGCGCCCGCGGCGGGCTCGTGGACGAGCAGGCGCTCGCCGACGCCATCGCCTCCGGCCACGTCGGCGGCGCGGCATTCGACGTCTTCGAGAAGGAGCCGGTGTCGCCCGACAACCCGCTCCTGAAGCTGGACCGCTTCATCTGCACCCCGCACATCGGCGCCTCCACGGAGGAGGCCCAGTCGGCCGTGGCGGTCGCCATCGCCGAGCAGCTGGCCGCCTACCTCATCCGGGGCGAGGTGCGAAACGCCGTCAACGTGCCCACCATGTCCCGCGAGGCCCTGGAGCGCTTCGGCCCCTACCTGTCGCTCTGCGCCAAGCTCGGGGCGCTCGCCGCGCAGCTCGCTCCGACCGGTGTGCGCGAGGTCCGGGTCGCCTTCGCCGGAGAGGTGGCCGAAGCCCCTCCGCGTCCGCTCACCGCGGCGGTGCTGAAGGGTCTGCTCTCCCACCTCGAGTCGGGGCCGGTGAACGAGGTGAGCGCTCCGGGCGTCGCCCGCGACCGGGGGATCACGGTGCACGAGGAGCGCGTGGCCGGGCACCAGGACTTCACGAGCCTGATCACCGTCAGCGTCTCGGGCGCGGGGGCCGAGGCGGTGGTGGCCGGCACCGTCTTCGGCCGCCGGGACGCGCGCATCGTGCGGGTGAACCAGTTCCGGCTGGAGGCGATGCCGGACGGGAACCTCATCCTCTGCGTGAACGACGACGCCCCCGGCGTGGTCGGGAACGTCGGGACGCTCCTGGGAGCGGCCGGGGTGAACATCGCCCGGATCTCCCTCTCCCGCGACGAGGCGGGGGCCGCGGCGGCCTCCCTGCTCAACGTGGACTCGGAGCCGCCGCAGGCGGTGCTGGATGGGCTGCGGGCGCTGCCACATGTGCGCGACGTCCGGTGCATCCGGCTGTAGATTGCCCCCATGGTGCGTCGTGACGGCAAAGCCGAGGAAGTCGCGCAAGCGGCCAACGGAGCCGAGCCATGCTGCACAACTCCAGCGGGTGGGAGTCCCGTCCGGGTAATCGCCGGAGAGCCCGGTAGCAGACCACCGCCTGAGGCCG